>JAFSKF010000006.1 GCA_017449065.1 Bacteroidales bacterium | reverse complement strand
CTTCCTTGAAAATCCGGCGATACCGCCAGACAACAATGCAAGTGAAAGAGGTATCAGGAAAGTGAAAATCAAAATGAAAAACTCCGGCACTTTCCGTTCTGATGCCGGTGCTGATGCTTTTCTTGACATCCTATCCATTGTCGAGACAACCAAAAAACACAACCAGTCGCCTTATGCTGCCATCCATGCTTTGTTCTAAGCGTGGATAGCGGCTATGGACGAATCGCTGAATAGTTACCTGAATTTAATGAAACAATTAAAGAAAAGACAAGGCGCTTTTGCGGCTCCACGAGAAAAAATTGCGCTTTAGTGAGAAAAAAAAATGCGGGCCTACTGGGGAACAAATTTTTGCCAGTGCACGGGCATAATAAGCCTCCCCTTTCAACCCGCAGTTGATGGATGAAGATTTACGTTCTTTGACAGATTGTTTAAGATTTCGCCGACACACTGCCTGAACAGCATGCCGACGAACAAGATAGATTCAAGTCCGAAAGCTTTCGACTCGCCTACTTTACGTAGCATCAAAAAATATCAGAGATTACGCTTGAAGACCAGAACGCTGCGGGCAGGAATGTAGAGTTTGAGCCAACCCTTGCCATCGCCGGCATACATCGGATCGTATTGCGTATGATATGGAGCATCGGCCTTCACATTGCCGAAACCGCCGTACTTCGGATCGTCGCTATTCAGGACAAGGGCATAATCGCCCTCCTTGCAGAGGAAGCCGTAGTCGGTGAACGAACGCTCTCCGTCGAAGTTGAAGACGAACAGCAGACGACGACGCTCGAAAGCAATCACATGATCGCCGCGATTGTCCCAGATCGGAATGATCGGAGCCTCGTTGAACTTCAGCACACTCTCGATGAGATGCACAGCATCGCGGTCGAAGTTGTTCAGATACTTGAAATTCAGGTCTTCGCGATCGACCAGATCCCACTGGCGGCGAGCATACTTGTAACTCCATCCGTTACCCTCGCGCGGGAAATCGATCCATTCCGGATGGCCGAACTCGTTGCCCATGAAGTTGAGGTAGCCGCCGTTCATGGTAGCCATCGTGATGAGACGGATCATCTTGTGGAGAGCGATGCCGCGATGCACGTTCAGGTTCTCGTCGCCGATCTTGAAGTGCCAGTACATATCGCTGTCAATCAGGCGGAAAATGACGGTCTTATCGCCCACCAGCGCCTGATCGTGACTCTCGACGTAAGAGATAGTTTTCTCCTCCTTGCGGCGGTTGGTCAGCGTCCAGAAGATATCGGTGGTGTTCCAGTCTTCGTCGCGCTTCTCCTTCAGGAGCTTGATCCAATAGTCAGGAATACCCATCGCCAGACGATAATCGAAGCCCATACCGCCATCCTCGACCTTCGAAGCCAAACCAGGCATACCCGACATCTCTTCGGCAATGGTGATGGCTGTCGGTTTGAACTCGTGGATCATCTTGTTGGCCAAAGTGAGGTAGCAGATAGCATCGCCATCCTCGCAGCCGTTGAAGTAGTCGCCATAGCCGTTGAAATCCTGACCCAGGCCGTGACTCAGATAGAGCATCGAGGTGACACCGTCGAAGCGGAATCCGTCGAACTGATAGACATCGAGCCAGTACTTGCAGTTGGAGAGCAGGAAGTGCAGCACCTCGTTCGATGCATAGTTGAAACAGAGGCTGTCCCAAGCCGGATGCTCACGACGATCGCCGGCATAGAAATACTGATCCGGCTGACCGCAGAAGTTTCCGAGACCTTCGATTTCGTTCTTAACCGCATGGCTGTGAACAATATCCATAATCACGGCAATGCCCATTCGGTGAGCATCGTCGATGAGGTGCTTCAGTTCGTCGGGCGTGCCGAAGCGGCTGGATGCGGCAAAGAAGTTCGAAACATGATAGCCGAACGAACCGTAGTAAGGGTGCTCCTGAATGGCCATAATCTGAATGGCCGTATAGCCCAGGCGGTGCACACGCGGCAGCACATTCAGGCGGAACTCCTCGTAGGTGCCCACCTTCTCTTCGCTGGTAGCCATACCGATATGGCACTCATAGATCATGAGCGGGTTCACCTGCGGCTGGAAGCGCGAATAGCGGAACTTGTAAGGACGTTCGGGAGCCCAAACCTGAGCCGAGAAAATCTTCGTCTGCTCGTCCTGCACCGTGCGGTCGGCCCAAGCCGGAATACGTTCTCCTTCCCCACCGTTCCAATACACTTTCAGTTTGTAGAGGTCCAAGTGGTGCAGCTTCTCGTTGGGAAGCACCAGTTCCCAGATGCCGTTATCGCCCAGACGAGTCAGTTCATACTCCTGCTTTTCCTGCCAGTCGCTGAACGTTCCGATCATGACGATACGGGTGGCATTAGGAGCCCACTCGCGGAAATACCATTTTCCGTCGCGGCTATGATGCAAACCGAAATACTCGTAGCCGGAAGCCATAGCGCTCAGGCTGCCCGATTCCTTGGTCAGCTCGTGCTCCTTCCATAACTGATATTTGTATCGGCCCAAGATGGCGTCGCTGTAAGGCTCCAGATATGGATCCTCGCGGATGATGCGCATCGAATAAGGGTTGAGTTTCTGCATCCAACGCATAATCTGTCCTTCATCCTTGGTGGCCAGCACAGCGTTGGCGTTCACCGGGAAAGGCGCAAATGTCTTTGTTTTAGGTGTTTTCATTGGAATTATCGGAAAAAAAGTAATTAAATCTTAACCTTAACAATCACCTTGTGGAACTGACCTTCGGCGATACAAGGCTGGTGTCCGTCCTCGGGAAAGAAAATGGCGAACTGGCCCGGATAAACCTTGATAAAGTTCTGGGCCTTATCGAAATAGAATGTGATATCCTTCTCGGCGTTGTATGGCTCGCGCGGCTCCTTGAGGTCGATGGTTGGCGTATAGCCCATCGTTTCGGTCTTCTCGATAGCAATCTGGATGTCGATGTAATCCTTGTGGGTCTCCATCTTGGCCACATCCTCGGTCTTACCAGTAGCCAGCTGGTAGTTCACGAAAAGATCCTTACCGTTCAACATAATTTTGCCCGGCTCCAGTTTAGAGAAGTCGGTATTCTTAACAAAGTCGAAAGCCTGTTTGAAGGCTGGGTGCAAAGATTCGTACTTTGCACTGTTCTGAAGTGAATCGAGAATCATAATAAATAAAAATTAGTTGGTTAAAAAAATATCTTTGGGTGTTTTATTTTTTCTTTTCTCCTCTTGGCTGCCGGGCCAAGTTGTTGCGGAACTTCTTTTCGGCCTCCTGAAAGCTGTAGAGCTGCTTGGGTGTCAGCACCTTCGAGAACTTCTGCAGATACTCGTAATCGAGCTTAGCGTCCTCAATCTGCAGGGTGGCATCCGAAAATACGGCTTGAGAATAGAGGCTGTCGGGCACATTTTCACCCTTGCGGATGCGGCGTCCCACCTCGCGGCCCTTGCGGTATCGGCGCATCAGTTCGCCTTTTGCCTTCTGTAAATCCAGATAGACAGGCATAAACCTGGCTGAGTCTTCGGCGGGTAGTTTCATTTCCTCCATCAGGAAGCGGGTCTTTTGAGCCAGGAACTGTTCGAACGAAGGACGGTCGCCCGGCTTTCCGTTGGGTTTCTGCAGTTTCTCCTGAGCCATCACCAAGCCACTCATGGCGGCCATCAGCACGAAGCAAAGTGTCAGTATCGACTTTTTCATATTATATCTCCTCTATCTTATTATTAGTAAATATCGCAATACAGATCGTAGAGATCGTAATCGTTCACCGACCCGATCAGAAGATCTTCGGCCTCCGTCGCACTCACCTCCTGTTCTTCCGTATTGGCGGCCAATTGAGGTTCACCCTGACCCAATACGGACTCTGTGCCGATGGAGTTGTAGGCGAAAATACCTAAGCCGAGCAGCAAGACCACTGCGGCGGCAATCGACCAACCTTGGATTGCCGGACGTCTGCCGATCATCGGCGCCGGTTTGGATACACTGGATTCACGACGGTCAATCTCTTGTTCCAGTTTTTCCTGGAACTGCTGGAAGAAGCCCTCAGGGACAGTCATACCTGCGTGACTGCGCTCTCCTTCCCGAAACTTTATTTCTTCTACTTTTTTCATACCTTCAAATGTTTTTTACACCTTTATGATAACAAAAAATTCGAAAGGTTTAAAAAGATTTTTAATATTTTTTCACTTTTATTTTTGTTCGAGTTATGTAGTGGAGTTAAAATATCTAATCCTCGAACTTCTTGAAATAGTTTGTGATTCTATCGACGGCAAAATGGTAGGAGGCCTTCAGAGCGCCTACCGATGTGCCGAGAATTTCAGCGATGCTTTCGTAAGGCATTTCATCGTAATAGCGCATATTGAAAACCTGTCGCTGCCGGGCAGGAAGCGTTGCGATGGCTTCGAGCAGATGTTTTTGCGTCTCTTCGCCGTCGAAATACTTATCTCCCTCAATCTGGTTCTGCACATATCCTTCTGGATCGTCGAGCGTCAGATCGCGTTCAGCCTGCATCTTGGTCAGGAACGTGATAGCCTCGTTGTGGGCAATCTTGTACATCCAGGTGGTCAGTTTCGCATCGCCCCTGAAATTGTCCAGATTCTCCCAGATCTTGATGAAGGTATTTTGCAGCACATCCGCTGTATCATCGTGGTTGATGAGCAGCTTACGTATCTGCCAGTACAGCTGTTCCTGATACATCGATACCAGGCGCGAGAAGGCACTCCGTCTCGTGTCCGGATTCTTCAGATCCTGAACCAGCTGTTCTTCCTCTTTCAGTTCACTCATTTTGTTTTATTTTTGTTTTAGCGCAGATGCTGCGGAATTTGCAATAGGTACAATTGTTTTCGTTATCGGTTTGTCGGAAAGGCACTTCCGGATCGAAAATTTCTTCCAGCAGTTTGTTCAGGCCTTTTTCGAAATCGGCGAGAAAAACCTCGAAGTCCGTGATATCCTGTTCCTCGTAAGGCTCCTCCACCTCTCCGCTTTTGCGTGCCGACAGCCTGTAATGCAGACAGGTGGGCGACTGATCTTTTTCCTGCACGAACTCGCGCGTGAAATAGAGATGCGGCTGTATGAGCATCCGGCGGTTCCGTATCTCCTCCGGCGTCAGATGCAGTTCCGACAACTGCCCGCTGTCCAGCTTGCCCAGCATCAGGCAATAGAACAGGACCTGAAAGGCCTCCTTCGAACAACCGCCCTTATCGACAAAGGCGCTGCTGATACCGTTCACCTGCAGTTTCGAAGTCGCATTCATTTTCGGATTGCCCGTCTTATAGTCCACTACGCGCAGACAATCAAGCCCCTGCCGGTTCTTCACCACATCAAGGCGGTCGTAAACCGCTTTCAGGTTAATTTGCAAATGATTGTTCACAGCGTAAGCCACGCTGAACTTGCTTTCCGACTTCAGGTACTTGAACGGCGTCAGCTTCCTGTCGTGCGACAATACGCTGCGGGCATTATTCAAAACCAGCTCGCAAATCAGCTGCTGGTAGCCCATCCGCATTCCGCCGGCATCCGTACCATAAAGGTCGGCAATATCACGTCGCAGCTCCTTATCGTCGTCCAAAGCCGATTTCAGGACATCATCCATCACCCATTGGCCCTCGAAGCGGTCGTAGAAATGCTGGAGCGCTGCGTGCAGAATCGTTCCGAACCGCGAATCATCCATTTCATCCTCCAGCTCGTCCGTCACGCTCAAATCCTCCACAAACGAGAAGTAGAACTGGAGCGGACACGACAGATACGTCTTCAGATTAGATGCCGAAACCGACTTGCTGCCACCCGCATGGAAGCGGCTCAGCTTCTGCATCACAGCGGCATCCTTGCGTACCGTAATCGCGTAGGGGTCTTCCGTAGAAATCGGCACAACAGGAGCACGATTCTCGATTTTCGCTCCCCACAGATAGTGCATCTGCAACAGATAACGACTGGGTTCGCCCGACTGCAAACCGTCCGTGCGGCAATCGTAGAGGAAAGTCACCTCCTTGGCTCTGGCCATCAGGCGATAGAAATGATAGGAAGACACATCATCGCGATAGGTCTGCGTCGGCAGCTGGAAGGCTTCGCGCAACGAATTCGGAATAAACGAGTTCTGCGAAGGTTTGGCAGGAACGGTTCCTTCGTTCATCGAAAGCATCACGATACGTTCGAAGTCGAGGGCACGCGTTTCGAGCACACCCATCACCTGCAAGCCCGACAGCGGTTCGCCGCTGAAGCTTACGCTCTGTCCGCCCGCCAGTTTCTGCAACAGATGCAGGAACGTGTTCCGGCGCAAATCCTGAATGCCGGCAACCGCCACCTCCTGCTGTAAGGTTTTCAGCAGCTTCAAGTAGGTGTTGATACATTCCCTGTCGAGCGCAAACGCATCCGGATTCTCCTCCTGCTTCAGCGAGAAATAAAGTTTCTTCAACAAATTCTCCAGATAAGAAACCGTTTCTCCAACCGTCTCGATCGGCTGAAAGATCCGGCTCAGCATCGGAGCGTCCTGAAACAGCGAGACAGGCACCTGATAGAGCCCCTGACGCGTAATCAGGTTATGCAGGGAAGTGCAGGCATCCGGCTCAATATGAAGCAGATACGCATGCGACAAGATTGGCAATACAGCCCGATAATAGAAAGATCCTTGATTATTTTTTCCCGGCAGATAATTATTCTGCAAGAAAATGATTGCATCCAGCAAAGCCGAAGCAGATGTGGATCGCTGGCCGTAGCCCATCGTCACATTATATGCCCCCATATCGGCCGGAATGGCATAAAGCATCGCATTCAGCAGCTTTTCGTCAGGAAGCACCACAGCCGTTTGCAGCGCCTGTTCCTGATTCCAAGCGGGCGAAGAAATCCATTGTTGCAACAGGCAGGAAGCCTCCGTAGCCTGTCCCACCGCCGACGGAACAGCAATCTGAGTAAGTTTCTTCTGGCTGAATGGCACAAAACCGGCACATTCCTCCTCGGGAGAAAGGGCGTTTTTGAAGTCCTTCAAGTTGGCACGCACAAAAGGAAGTTCCTTCACACGCGGGTCGCCATAGTCCCAGCAGAACTCCACCTTCCCCATCTTTTGCAGCATCTTCAGGAGCTCGCGTTCGGCCACATTGATCGCCGTAATACCCACCAGAACGATTCTGTCGGGCAACGCTTCCAGATGCTCCTGCAAGCCGCCCAGACGCAACTGTTCGACCACCTCTCGCTGCTGCATACCCTCGTAGGCCAAACACTCCCGGCTGAGTTCCTGACGAAACTTTGTATAGACCTCATAGAGAATCTCCCAGGTCTGCACGAAAGCCTCCTTCATGGGCTTGTGTTCCGTTTCCCAAGGGCGGACGTTGCTCCAGAAAGTTCGCAAAGCCTTCACGAAAGCTTCATCGAAGCCCCGGAACTGTTCGTCGATCTCCTTGATGTCGCGCACATTCAGGAACACATCCTTCGCGTCCGCCAGATACTTATCGACATCATCGAAATCGCGCAGCAACATTTCGCCCCAAAAGATGAACTCCTCAAACGATTCCTCTGGAAAGTTACCTCCCGAAGCCTTACTCCGCTTCACCTCTTTATATATATTAAACAGGCGGAACAGCAATTCGGTGCGGTCGGCAATCCTCACGTCCGAAAACAACCCGAACAGATCGCCGATAGTTACCATTTGCGGCGCCAGCATCGGCTGTTGGTTGTTCAGCTTGTTCAAGGCCTGAAAAAAGAACAAGCCGGACCTTCGGTTAGGAAATACAAACATATAGTCGGCTATCCTGAGATAGTCAATCCTTCCATCCTCCATTCGAGGCAGCGGATCGAAATAGTGGTGAACTACAGTTTGTAAAAATTGGGTCATCACGCTTGGGTATTCGTGTGCAAAAGTACATTTTTTATTTCGACAATGCAAATTTTTTTCCATTTTTTTGTGATTTTAAGCAAGAATCACTATATTTGCGGCGAATAAAAGCCCAAAAATGAAACTATCTTTCCGTCCATATCCCCTACAGTTACGCCACACATTCACGGTATCTATTTGTTCGCGAAGCAGCACACCTGACGTTCTTGTGGAACTCGAACACGACGGAGTTGTCGGATATGGAGAAGCGTCGATGCCGCCGTATCTGGGCGAAAGCATCGAGAGTGTCTGTACCTTTCTGCAGCAAGTAGATCTGACGCCTTTTGCCGATCCCATGCAGACAGAAGAAATCCTGTCGTATATAGATCATCTGGCATCGGGTAACTGTGCAGCGAAAGCGGCTGTCGATATTGCGTTGCACGACTTGCAAGGCAAACTGCTCGGTCGTCCCTTGTACGATCTCTGGGAGCTCTCTGCCGACTTCCAGCTTCCAACCACCTACACCATCGGCATCGATACCGCCGAAGTGGTGAAACAGAAAGTGCGCGAGGTGGAAGGACGTTTCCGTCGGCTGAAAATCAAAGTGGGTGTCCCGGGTGATCACGAACTCGTGCAAGCCATCCGAACCGTAACCGATCTGCCGCTCACGGTGGATGCCAATCAGGGGTGGACAGACCCCAAGAAGGCGCTCGACGAAATAGAATGGCTCGCTTCGCAGGGCTGTATCATGGTCGAACAACCGTTGCCCAAACAGCAGCTGAGAGAGCACGCGTGGCTCACAGCAAGGTCTCCATTGCCCATCGTTGCCGACGAATCCGCACAAAGGCTGGCGGATGTGCAACGCATTGCGGACTGCTTCAGCGGCATCAACATCAAGCTGATGAAATGCACGGGTCTTCACGAAGCACGTCAGATGATTCAGGAGGCCAAGCGTCTGGGACTCAAAATCATGCTGGGATGCATGACCGAAACCAGTTGTGCCGTCAGCGCCGTCGCACAGTTGGCGTCGCAAGCCGATTTTGCCGATCTGGACGGCAATCTTCTCATCAGCAACGATCCTTTCGAAGGCATGCAGATCGTGGATGGCTACATCCGGCTGAACTCACATCCAGGAATAGGAATCAGGAAAATAAAGAATTAATATATGGAACAATTTCAATCTTGGTTTGGCGAAAGTGCCGTGCAAACTCTGACCGGCTATGCTGTCGGATTTTGCAAAAACATTATTGCCGCCATCGTTATTTATTTTGTAGGCAAATGGCTCATTCAGAAAGTGGTGACATTGGTGGAACGTCTGCTTGAGAAGCGGAAGGCCGAAGCCTCGCTCAAGAGTTTCCTGTCGAGTGTGGTTCGCGTCGGTTTGTGGCTCATGCTGACCATCGCCATCATTTCGGTGATGGGCATCGAAACCTCTTCGTTTGTCGCTTTATTTACGGGTGCCGGTATGGCCATCGGTATGGCGATAAGCGGTATGTTAGGGAATTTTGCCGGAGGCGTCATTATCCTGATGTTCAAACCCTTCAAAGTGGGCGACTATATCAAGGCACAAGGCTACGAAGGTAAGGTCCGCGAGATTCAGATTTTCAATACCGTAGTTACCACGCGCGACAATCGCACCATCATCATCCCCAACGGAGGTCTCTCTACGAGTTCGCTGGAGAACGTCACCACACAGAAATATCGCCGCGTGGATCTCACGTTCGATTTCGCTTATGGAACCGACTACGAAGTGGTTCGCAAAGCCATCGCCGATATTCAGGACCGTTGCCCGCAGATCATCAAGGAACCTGTAGCCGAAGATCCTTTGGTGGATGTCCCCTGGCAAGGACTCACCAATCTGGGCGAAAGCGGCGTCACCATCACCACGCGCAGCTGGTGCCTGAGCACCGACTATTTTGCCGTAAGTAATTATATGAACTATACTGTTTATCAGGAACTTCGTGAGTCCGGTTTTATGTTCCCATTCAACCAGCTCGATGTTCACCAGAAATAGATAAATAATTACCAATTACAAATTACGAATTACTAATTACCTCTTATGATACAATCGCTCCTCTCCTTTCTCGACGCATCGCCGGTCAATTATTTTGCCGTTGCAACCCTTGAAGAACGTCTTTCTGCTGCCGGTTTCCACAAGCTGGATGCTGCTGCGCCCATGCCCGAACTGCACGCCGGCGACCAGGTATATTTCACCAAGAACGATTCGTCGCTCTACGCTTTCCGCATCGGCCAGCAACCCCTGACTGATGGAGGCATACGCATGATCTGTGCCCATTGCGACAGTCCTACGTTCCGCGTGAAGCCCAACCCGGAAATGCTGGGCGACGGACGCATCGTGCGGCTGAACACGGAAGTGTATGGCGGAGCGATTCTTTCCACGTGGTTCGACCGTCCGTTGTCTTTGGCCGGACGCGTGATGCTGCGCACCTCCGATCCGATTCATCCGGAAACACGTCTGCTGCGCATCAATCGTCCGATTCTCACCATTCCGAATCTGGCTATCCATTTCAACCGGCAGGTGAACGACGGCGTCGCTATCGGCAAACAGAAAGATGTGCTCCCCATCTTGGGAATTATTGCGGCCCAGTTGGAGCACAAAAACTGGTTAGTTAACCTGATTGCGCAGGAACTCGAAGTGGAGGTGGAAAAGATTCTCGACTTCGACCTCTATCTGTACGACACTACGCCGGCTCAGACGCTTGGCTTGAACAACGAGTTTGTGCAGAGCGGACGCTTGGACGATCTTTCGATGGTTCATGCCGGTTTGGAAGCGCTTTTGAGCGAGAACGCCTGTCGGAACAACCGGCACACACAGGTGCTCGCCATCTTCGACAATGAGGAAACCGGAAGCGGTACGAAACAGGGTGCAGCAAGCCCATTCCTGAGAAGTCTCCTCGAACGAATGGTTATGGCTCAAGGAGGCAACGCCGACGACTATTACCGTTGCGTCGAGCAATCGTTTATGGTGAGTGCCGACAACGCTCACGCATGGCATCCGAACTACAGCGAGAAATACGATCCGACCAATCATCCCGTGATGGGCGGCGGACCCGTCATCAAGTTCAATGCGGCGCAAAAGTACGCCAGCGATGCCGATTCCGCGGCCGTATTCGAAGAGATCTGCCGTTTGGCGGGAGTTCCCTGTCAGAAGTTCGTGAACCACAGCGACATTGCCGGCGGAAGCACCTTAGGCAATATCCTTACCAGCAACATTCCGCTAAGAGGCGTTGATATGGGTAATCCGATCTGGGCGATGCATTCTGTGCGCGAAACCGGAAACTGCAACGATCATATTTATTGTATTAAGGCATTTTCGAAGTTTTTTGAAGTGTAAGCGCAATTTTTTGAAAAAAGTTGCACAAAAATTTGGAATGTTCATAAATAAAACGTACCTTTGCAGCGAAATCGAATTCGCTAACCTCAAAAAAACAAAACTGAAATGGGAGACAAAACCAAAGTCACCATCTACGACTTAGCGCAGAAGTTGGGAACAACGGCCTCTACCGTATCCCGAGCCTTGCAAGACAATCCCCGTATTAGTGCAAAAACACGTGAGGCCGTTAAGCAAATGGCACGCGAGTTGAACTATATTCCCGATCCTGTTGCACATCACTTGCGTACCGGCAGAGGTAACGTATTGGGTATTATTGTACCCCGTATCGACCGTAACTTCTTCGCTTCTATCATCAGTTCATTCCAAACTGTTGCGCAAAAGGCGAATTTTCAGATCATTATCGCTGCCAGCAACGAGAATGCCGAAGAAGAGCGTGCGGCTCTGCGAGCCTTGATTCAGAAAAAAGTGGATGGTGTAGCCATTTCTTTGTCGGTCAACACCCAGAACTCCAAGGAATATACTGAACTATGTGCTCAGCATAAGATTCCATTGGTCTTCTTCGACCGTCTTCCGATTGACAGTCAGGATTACGATACGGTTTCGAACGATAATTTCCAGATCGGCTACGATGCTGTGGTTCAGTTGCATCGTCGCGGATGCCAGAAGATCGGACACTTTGCCGGACCGATGGCGCAGCGTTCCTACATCGACCGTTATCGCGGCTATCGGAAGGCGCTTGAGGATTTGCATCTGGAATATCGGCAGGAATGGGTGATTCCTGGCATTACCATCGAGACAGGCTACGATGCCGCACAGAAAATCCTGCAGATGCAGGAGCGTCCGGACGGAATCTTCTCTGCCGGCGATTTCCCCGCTATCACGGCGATGGATACGTTCCACAAGAAGGGTCTGAACATTCCTGGAGACATCGCGATTATCGGTGTGGCCAACGAGCCTTTCGACGCCTATCTGAATACGCCGCTTTCGTCGGTGGAACTGAACCAGCAGCGCATGGGCGAAATTACAGCCAATATTCTCCTATCTCGCATCAAGGACGATGACGACAATCCGGAATATGAATTCCCAACTCATATGATTGTTAAGCACGATCTGATATTGCGCGAATCGTGCATCTAAGTCCGAAAATGATCGTTCTTTTAAGGGAAAAAGGAATTTCAATCGTAACTACATTAGCAACATAAAACTGAATTAAAAGAAAATGAAGACAAATTACGAACTCCGCTACGCATCACATCCGGAAGATGCCAAGCATTATGACACAGCCCGTAACCGCAAGGAATTTCTGATTGAAAAGATTTTCTCTGCCGATGAGGTTAACATGGTTTATTCGATGTACGACCGTATGGTGGTGGGTGGCGCTATGCCTGTGAACGAAGCTCTCCCTCTGGAGGCTATCGATCCGCTCAAAGCTCCGTATTTCCTCACCCGTCGTGAAATCGGCATCTTCAATGTTGGCGAAGGCGCCGGCATCGTTAGCATTGAGGGCGAAGGCGATATCGAACTGAACTTCAAGGAGGCTCTTTACATCGGACGTGGTGACCGCAACGTTACTTTCAAGAGCAAGGATGCAAGCAAACCAGCCAAGTTCTACTTCAACTCTGCTACAGCACATACCTCCTATCCTACCAAGAAGGTGACTAAGGCTGAGGCTGAACAATGTGGAGCCATCCTCAAATTGGGTTCGCTGGAAGGGTCGAACGACCGCGTCATCAACCGTATGCTGGTCAATCAGGTGCTCCCAACCTGCCAGTTGCAGATGGGTATGACGGAACTGAAGCCAGGTTCGGTTTGGAATACGATGCCTGCGCACACCCACAGCCGCCGTATGGAAGCTTACTTCTATTTCGATATTCCGGAAGATCAGGCTGTATGCCACTTCATGGGCGAACCAACCGAAACCCGCGTGATTTGGATGAAGAAAGATCAGGCCGTTCTTTCTCCAGAATGGTCCATCCACAGCGCTGCCGCTACGCACAATTATACCTTCATCTGGGGTATGGGTGGAGAAAACCTCGATTACAGCGATCAGGATTGGTATAAAGAAACAGATTTGAAATAAAAAACTATATTTACTAACTTCTAAACATTTTGAACTATGACTACTATCATTGGTATTATCATCTGGGTAGCTTGTATCTACGGTTGCTACAGCGTTGCACAGAAGAATGGCCGTAACACTACTCTCGCAATTATTTGGGGTGTTCTTTTCAGTTGGATTGCTCTGATAGTTTATTTGATCATGGGCAAAAAGTAATTATTCGTAACAAATCCCATTATTTATATTATTATGACATCTTTGAAAGATTTTTCATTGGAGGGTAAGAACGCCTGGATTACAGGTGCCTCTTACGGTATCGGATTCAACATTGCTAAAGCTTTCGTTGCTGCCGGCATTAAGACTATTATTTTCAACGACATCAACGAAGCTGCTCTCGAGCGTGGATTGAACAACTACAAAGAAAACGGCATTTCTAACGTGAAGGGTTATGTTTGCGATGTAACCGATGAGAATGCTGTAAAGGCTTTGGTTGAGAAGATTCATCAGGAAGTAGGCCAGATTGATATTCTGGTGAACAACGCAGGTATCATCAAGCGTATTCCAATGCACGAGATGAAGCGTGCAGAGTTCCAGCAGGTCATTGACGTTGACTTGGTTGCTCCTTACATTGTCAGCGCAGCCGTTCTGCCTGAAATGATGGAGCGTCGCGAAGGCAAGATTATCAACATCTGCTCTATGATGTCTGAGCTGGGTCGTGAAACCGTCAGTGCCTATGCAGCAGCCAAGGGTGGTTTGAAGATGCTGACCCGTAACATCTGCTCTGAGTATGGCGAATACAACATTCAGTGCAACGGTATCGGTCCTGGTTACATTGCTACCCCACAGACCGCTCCTTTGCGTGAGCGTCAGGCCGATGGCAGTCGTCACCCATTCGACAGCTTCATTTGCGCCAAGACTCCTGCCGGACGTTGGTTGGAGCCAGAAGAACTCGGCGGACCTGCCGTATTCTTGGCTTCTCATGCTTCGGACGCTGTTAACGGTCACGTTCTGTACGTCGATGGCGGTATTTTGGCCTATATCGGCAAACAGCCTAAGTAAGTTCTTCAGGTCTATTCACTCCTATCATACTTTCGGGAATGAAAAAATATCTCTTTTATCTGGCTGCGGGACTAAGTCTCGCAGCTTGTTCGCCCAAGAATGTGACAATCGAAGTGCAGAATCCCTGCGACTTCGCCCGTCACGGAGAACTGGTTGAGGTGAAGATTCCAAATGACATCGCCCGTTTGGGTAAGATTGTCGATGCCAACGGTGCTGAGGTACCTTATCAGCTCATTTCAGACGGACGCATTCTCTTTCAGGCTGATGTAGAGGCCAATGCTACAGCTACCTATCAGCTTTTCCCCGACGAACCTGCATCTCCAGTTGAACCGCTCACAACAGCTTTCTTCTTGGGTGACCGTCGCAAAGACGATTTTGCGTGGGAGAACGATAAGGCCGGCTATCGTATGTATGGTCCTGCCCTACTGCCAGAGAATCCTTCCAGCGGTGTGGATTTGTGGCTGAAGCACTCAGCCTCGCTCACAGCTGACGCCATGTACAAGCAAGAAGAAGGCGGCAAACCTTATCACATCGACTATGGTTTGGGTATCGACAGCTACAAAGTGGGTCACGCAGCCGGTTGCGGTGGTGTTGCCATCATTGCCAACAATGAGATCTGGCCAGGTGGTCCTTTCAAGACTTACGAAATCTTGCAGGAAGGTCCTTTGCAGACCATTTTCCGTCTTACGTACGATAGCGTTCAGGTGGCAGACCAAGTGCTTGGCGAAGTAATCACCATTACCGTTAATGCCGGTTCGCAGGTCAATAAAGCTGAGGTTACTTTCACAGGAGCCGAAGTGCCAGGCATGCAAGTGGGAGGTGCAATCTTCCTGCACGATGAGATCGACAATCTGGTGGAAGGCAAGGAAGCCGGAATCTGCTATTTGGCTTACTGTGAAAATGCTACCAGCGACAAAGGCATCTATAAGATTCACGAAAGTCAAGGCATCGATGCTTCTACGCTCGATTTCGGTCGTAACTATGTGGCTGTTCTGATGGCCGATGCCGAAGAGGCTCCACAGATCGGCATTACGAAGACGTGTGTGAAGAACTATAAGATCGGAGACACCTTCACCTATTACTTCGGCGGCGGCTGGAGCAAGCGCGACTACAAGACCGACGCCGAATGGATTGAAGCCACCCGTCAGACGGCACAGGCTCTGTCTGCTCCGCTTACGGTTTCTGTCAGGTAAAATTATAAAACTCTTTTAGAGAAATATATTCTACGTATTCCCCAAAAACAACCCCTCCGATGGGTACGAAAGTACAAATCGGAGGGGTTTGTTATTTAATAATAGGAGATCTCCCGAATCTGGATCATCCGGGGAGTTCTTTCGTCGTTGAAATATTCGTAGCACTTACGCCAGTTTCCCTGTTTGTCGAAATCAGAATAAGTATAATGGTACGTGCGATGACTGATTTTCATGTAAGGATACAGATGGAATCCATACAGTTGAACCAATTGATCGTCGGTATCGTAGATGTATTCCATTTCCAGTTCATCGTTTTTGTAAGACTTTAGCAAACGGCCTTTCGTGTCGTAAAAGTAAGTGCGTGTCTCTTTCGGGAACTCAATCCTTACAACCTTATCTTCGCTATCGTAGTAGAAAATAGGTTCTTTAGAAGCCGCTTCATTCTCCGGTACGATCTTATAGGTACCATCCTCTAAATAAACGAAAGAAAGTTTGTCCATATTGCCATCCGGATTGGTGCGATATCGATAGGTCCGCTTCTCTCCCACATACTGATCCTCGTATGCCCAACGTTTGCCGAACTCAATGTTATCGTATTCGGCATAGATTTTTCTGTCTTCCTCGAACCTATAGGTGTTATGAAAGAACATTGCACCGTTCTGGAATCCTTTTTCTTCGATCAACTTCGTACCGTCGTAAGTATATTCGAACCGTTTCTGTTCCACACCCGAACTATCGATGTTTGCGACATTTGTCCAGAACCCGTCCTCGTTGAAATCAATCTTTCGGATGGGCAGCACTTGCCGGTTTTCCTTTTCACCTTGAATCAGATTGCCCAAAACAACGTTACCGTTGTCGGCAAGTTCCGCTTCGTAAAAAGTATCGGTAATCGATGCAACGTTTCCCTTCAAGCCAAGGCGCAGCCAGTCGTTAGGTCCGTCTGTGTTAGAAACGCACCCAGCAAAAAGCATTCCTGCAGCCAATGTTGGAAGAAAAATCCGCTTCATCTGAAATGTCTGTTTTACTAAGGTAAAAATGAAAAGTAAGTTTGTCTGTTTTGTCAAAACTTCGTGGCAAAGATAGGCAGTTTTCTTTAAACTGCATCAATATTTACAAAAAAAATTAAAAAAATGACTTGATTTGCACTGATATTTCGAAAAAAAATGTTATATTTGCAGCCGAGTATGTCATTTTAACTCGTTTTATTTCTTGTTAAAGAAACACTAATTGATTGTATTAGCCAATCGCAGAATCTTGTATGGAGAAAAGATTCCCTATGCCAGCCAAATGGATTCTTCCGTTTCTGGTACTTATATCTCTTTGTAATGTCCCTTTATCGGCACAGAATGCAACTTCGCGTAATGAAGTGAAACGCGAGACGCGTCGCAAAGGAGGCAAGACCCTCACCCTTACCCTTATCGATAAAACCTATCAGGAGCCGCTCATCATGGCCAACTGCCAGTTGCTCCCCATCGGAGCTTATGCAGCCACCAATATGGAAGGTCGTGCAGTCTTCGAGAACATTCCCGAAGGAGAATGGCAGCTTGAGATCAGTTATGTCGGCTATGAATCCGTTAAGAAAACGGTGAATGTACAGGGCGACACACAGCTGAAAGTCGAAATGCAACAGCAGAATCTTGCCTTGCAGGATGTGGAGGTTGTTGCACGGCAGAACACCACCGGCGAAGCCACCTCTTCCATCATCGGACGTCAGGCCATCGATCACCTGCAGGCCAATTCGTTGGCCGACATCATGCAACTTATTCCGGGTCAGCTCATGACCAACAGCGACCTCACATCGCAGAGCAATCTCCAGCTCCGAACGTTAGTCAACAACAACACCAGCGCTTTCGGTTCGAGTGTCGTGATGGACGGTGTGCCTATGTCGAACAACGGTTCGCCCACGCAAGGCGGCTTCAGCAGTACAGCATTTGTAGGCACCGACCTGCGACAGATCAGCGCCGACGACATTCAGGAGGTGGAAGTGGTGCGCGGCATCCCTTCGGCCGAATACGGAGACCTGACCAGCGGCATGATGGTAGTGAAAACGAAAGTGGGTGTCACCCCTTGGCAGCTGAAAGCCAAAATCAATCCGGGCACACAGAACTATTCGGTCGGCAAAGGTCTGAAGCTTGACAAATACGGCACGCTGAACTTCAATTTCGACTATGCCAAAGCCTGGGGTGACCCGCGACAAAAGACCCGCTCTTTCGACCGCTATACAGGGTCCATCGGATGGAGCAAAGACATTACCCGGAAATGGGATATGACCACCAAAGTGCGTTTCAGCTTAGGCAAAGACTGGAGCGGCAACGACCCCGACGCCATCGATGACGGCACTTCCTCCAGAAACGACAATCGGGTGATCTCCCTCAACCACAACGGCAATATCCACTTGAACAAGAAGTTTGCAAGGGCGTTGCGATACACTTTCGGATTGAGTTTTACCGAATCCACCAGTCGCAACACATCGTATGTCAGCAATTCTTCGGGCTTGCTGCCCATTCTGACTGCCCGCGAGAGCGGCTATTACAGCGTTCCGTGGGAAACGACCTCCTATCTGGCAACCGGACGTACAGAAAGCAAACCTGGCAACCTTTTCTTTAAGGTTTCGAACAGTTTCTTCATCAAAGCGGGTCCCACCAAACAGAACTTCAAAATGGGTGTGGAATATAAGTTCGACTGGAACGAAGGCAAGGGATATTACAACGACGATGACCGACACCCGTACCGTCCCAATTCAAGCGGACGTCCCCGTGCATTCAGCGACATTCCAAGCCTGCATCAGCTTTCCGCCTACGCCGAAGATAATTTCCGCTGGGAACTGAACAAAGTGAATATCCTGAAACTTCAGGCAGGTGTCCGTTTCTCGGGCCAGCAGATGCTGAAGGACGAATCGACGTTCGCCCTCTCTCCTCGCCTGAATGCCTCATTTGCAGCTACCAAATGGCTCGAAATACGCGGCGGCTACGGCTTGAACAGCAAGACGCCCGGCATGAACTATCTGTATCCTGACAAAAAATACGCAGACATCGTGGCTGCCAACTATATGCCACAAGACGGATCAGAACAGATTCTAATTTATCAGACACAGATGTATGAGGTGAACCGGAACAAACACCTGAAGAATGCCACAACCACCAAGATAGAAGCCGGCGTAGATATCAAACTGCCTTGGAGCGGCAAACTTAGCCTGTTGGGGTACATCGACAAAACGCCGAAAGGGTTCGGAACACTTACCGACTACGTGACCTATACCAACAGCCTCTATGCACAGGATCAGATCGATGCGCTGATAGCTGCCGGTAACAGCGCCGCTAATTCCAATGTTTCGATTCCAGTGGCTTCGCCGGTCAACCCGACCCTCACCCACACCTATTTCATGACAACAGGCAAAGTGGGGAATACCAGTTCGACGAAGAACCAAGGCATCGAGATGGACTTCGACTTGGGCGAAATCAAGGCTCTCCACACCAGTTTCTATGTGAGCGGTGCCTACTCGGAAACCAAAACATGGAACAAAGATCTGGAAACGGCCAATGTTCGCACAGCGCTCCTGACCACCGACTACACCTCCTACGGACTTACCCCGTTTAAGGTGGTTTATCCTTCCGGTTTGGATTACAGCAAATACCGCCGGTTCATGAACACCCTACGAACCGTTACTCACATTCCGGCGCTGAAGATGGTGGCCTCCCTTACGGCTCAGGCGGTTTGGTTCGATTGGAATCACAGCTATACTGCCGACAAGCAAGCCATCGGTTGGATTACCGACGATGGTACAGGCAGCGGAAATACGGTTTATCACGCTATTTCGTCCGATATGCGTAACGGCTATATCTCTTATGCCGGCGCTTATTCCGATACCGACAACACCGGAATTAAGATCAGCGATCTCGACCTGACCTATACCGACAAAGAGCCGACCAAGAATCCTGTCACCTGGAATATGCAAGCCCGACTCACGAAAGAGTTAGGTAAGTTCGGCGGTTTTTCCTGCTTTGTGAACAACTGTCTGTTCTACGAACCGTTCAAGAGCAGCAACAAGACATCGACCCGCACACAACGGAACACGAGCAGTTTCCAGTTCGGCTGCGAAATTTACTTTAATTTGTAAGAAGCATCATACAACAATGAAACTCAAACATAACATACTGCTGGCAGCCTGCCTCCTATTATTCTCGGCGTGCGTCGATTTCGACGATGCCACACAAGCCTCTTCGGTCACAGTTCAACTGCTCTCGCCTGAAGGAATTTCTGTCGATCTGGGCGGACATCCCGTCACAATGCTGATAGGCGGACAATCCACCATCGTTACCTCCGATGCCGAAGGAAAAGCTGAGTTCCGTAACATCATCCCCGATGTCTATGACATTTCCACTTCTTGGTCACTTTCCGCTGCCGAATACCTGGCTGCCGGTGGTGACGAGGCAGTCGCAATGACTTTGTCGGGTTCGCTGAAGTCGCAGATGATCAAAGGCAGCGAGGTGCTGAATCTGCAACTACAGGCAGCTCCCGATCGCGACATCATTATCGGCAAAGTTTATTTTGCAGGTTCGAAAGACAACAATAACCGCTCGTATATGGCTGGCAAATACATCGAACTGTTCAACCAAAGCGACGATAGCGTAGATGTGAGCGGTTTGTACATCGGAATGACGGAAAGCGAAAGCACGCAAGCGTGGACGCTTCAGAACCTGAACGATACGTTCGGCTATCAGCAGGCAATCCTCCTGAAACAGATTTATCGCATTCCTGCCGACCAACCTTATTGGGTGGAACCGGGCGGAACGGTGCTGATTTGCAACAGCGCCACCGATCATACCGACGGCAACGACAACGAAAACGATCTGAGCGATGCAGACTTCGAAGTCAAGGATGTGAGCGGTAATTATCAGAATAATCCGGCTGTTCCGGCTATGGAAATGATTTATCAGGTCTATACGGGAACCAGCGTGATGAATCTGGTGCAAAGCGGTTTGGCTGGTGTCGTGATTTTCCGTACCGAACAGAATGTGTCAGATTGGCAGAAAGTCTATAAGTTCGGCAAATCAACCGGTTTGCTGCAGTTTGTGGTTTGTCCGACCAACATCATTCAGGACGGCATGGAATCGCTGACCAACAAGACCACAGGTATCGACGTCACCACGAAACGTTTGCACGACAACATCGATGCCGGTTACACCTATATTAATGCGACATCCGGCTGGAACGGAGAAGTGGTGTATCGCAAGACCAAAGCCCTGCAGAACGGGCACAAAGTGCTGGTTGATACCAACAACAGCAGCAACGACTTCCAGGCATCATCGACCATTAAACCCCGAGAATATGACGACTATGAAGAATAAGTGTTTCATTGCTGTTTGGCTGATGCTTTGTGCTGCCGGAGCAACGGCGCAGGACGAACTGCCCGGACAGAGCGAATATCTCTTCGACGATGTCATGCAGCTGTGGCGTCATACGGAGAATGCGGCAGGTCTGACGCTCGATTCTGCACGCAATAGAGGCTATTCTGCCTTCGACTATAACCACCACTCCGGCGACTATCATCGGGTACAGGAAGGCAAGCAGACCAATACGTTGAACTTCTATTCGGAGCAATACATGCATATCGGTAAATACCTGTACGGCTTCGGTTCGTTCCACTTCGACAACGGACGCACCAAAGGTCGTGCGTGGAGCGATGTGATGCGCACCTACAACAGCAATCCGTTTATTTCCGGCTCTTCGGTGTTCGGTTCCTACGACTTCCAGAACTTCGATTTCGTGGCAGGTGTGGGGTCTATAGATTTCAACGGCTGGCGCTATGGCATGAAGCTCGATTACAAGGTGGGCGATCTGAGTCGTTTGCGCGACCCGCGTACCCGCTCCCGTCTGCTCGATTATCAGCTTACGCCATCGGTCAATAAGTCATTCGGCAAACACAGCATCGGCTTGTCCGCATGGTATCACCGCTACAAGGAAAAGATTCCCGGCATTGTCACCGTACAGAACAATCCGAACCTCTACTACTATCTGATGTCCGGCCTCGAGACTGCAACGGGAACCATCGGCGGCTACAACGGCTACAGTCGCGAATACGTGAACCACGAATTTGGCGGCGAACTGCAATATGCATTTCAGAGCGAAGGCTACACGACTCTAAATGCCGTCAGTCTGGCACGCGGCTCCGAAGATATGTTCGAACAATATGAACGCGAAGCCGGACACTATTATACCTATATATATAAGGTACAGAGCCGGCATCGCATACACAAAGACGGACGCATTCACCAGTTCGATTTCAATCTCGATTTTGAGCAGGCTTATGCAGACGAGTATCGTCCGCAACTCGTTGTAACCTTGGACGCCAATACCGGCTACAGTTCGTATCGCTACGACAATCTTTTCACCTACAAGAAACGCTATCAGCTGGAACGTCTCACGTCGAACCTCTCCTATCGTCTCAACTTCACACAGGGTGCCGCTATAACCCGCTATGCACAGTTGCATGGAACGTTCACTGACATCAGCCAGAAACATCTGTTGCCGACATCCACATTCGATTGGCGCACCCTGAAACTTCAGGCGGAATACGGACAGTCGTTCTTCCGTTCCCGTTGCTGTTGGCTTTCCGTCAATGCCGGTTATATGCTTTCCAGTCAGGCCTACCTTCGGTTAGCCGATACTAACACAGCCTATGCACAAAGTGTGCTTTGGGCCGATCAGACTTACTATGAGTCAAATTATTTTACAGCCGGAATGAGTGTGCTGTATCAGCATCCGTTCACATTCAAAGGCTATCGCTTCATGGGCTATGTGAAGGGCTATTATCAGACCTGGCGGGCACAAAACAGTTTGGAAGCAAATACCCTGGGTATTTCCATCGGCATATTTAACTAAAATATTCAATATTCTAAACTTTCATCCATTAGTGTCCCGTTAAAATTGGGACGATTATAAATTAATCAAATAACCCCGGAATAAGGGGATCAAATTGTTCTTTGACATCATTGGAATAAGTCTTATCGAACAGTTCTCTGAGCGGTGTCTTGTCCGTGAGTGATATG
>JAFSKF010000005.1 GCA_017449065.1 Bacteroidales bacterium | reverse complement strand
GATGCCGGTGTGATCTACGACTTGCAAGGCCGCCGTCTGCAGAAAGCTCCGCAAAAAGGAATGTATATTTTGAACGGGAAAAAGAAAGGTGCCGTTCTTCCTTAGTTTATTTCATCGGTAATTGCGAAATTCTTTAGAAAAGCGGGCTCCCCGAGTTTGCATTTGCAGACTCCGGGAGCCAACACGCGCACCCTCCCGGGCATCGCACTAAGCTTCCTGATAGATTGTTGTGTGTAATCGGGCAATAGTTTCAACTACATTGTGTGCTATCTCGCGAGTTGTTTTCTCTGCAAGAATTTTTAAAATCTCTGTGTTTACACATAGACTAATATGACAGTTAATGATTTCTGTCCATATCTTGTGATAAGGGCTTTTGGAAGGAAGAGCCTGCAAAAGACAATTGGTATCAAGAACGATTCTTCGCATAATTGTAAGGCGTTCTCATGTGTTCTTTTCCCCATTGTTCTATGGTATCTTCATTAATTATACCCTGATCCCATAGTTCGTCTATAGATTTTTGCGCCTTCTGGGCAAAGTAATGAGCAACCAAATCTTTGAATTCATTTAAGTCGGACTCCGAATTGATGTTGTTCAAAGCATTCAGTAACTCTAATTGTGCCAATTGTGAATAATTTATATTCATATTATTTAATTTTGCTGCAAAAGATATTATTGCATTAAATTAATCTGTTTTTACCCCGTTCGGGAGTTTGGCGCGTTTTCGTTGAATTTCATTCCTCCTTTTCTCGCCATGACATAGCTCAAGCAAGCTTGGCTCTGTTCATCTGGCTTAATGAAAAGGTTCGGGAGTTTGGCGCAAAAATACGATAATTATTTCAAATATCCAAAGGTTTTTGTCCGAAAATGGGTTCTTTTTGTCATTTGCGGCAACTCAACGATTGTTTTTTCGCCACAAATAGATTATTTTGGAGACAAAACAAGAGAAATTAAGCGATTTTCTCCCGATTTCTGCGATATATGTAAAAAATGTATTACCTTTGCGGCGAAATTCTCACTTTGACAAAAATATCAATCGCTAATTTTTAATCTTAATCCGATGAAGAAACTTTTTGCTCTGTGCTGGGTGTCGGCAATAGCTATGCAGGCACTTATGGCAGCCTCCGATTTCTCAGAAGACTTCAACTCGCTGGCCAAGAACACCAGCTACAGTAGTGCAACGGAAGTAAAACTGCCGTCGGGCACGTGGACAATGAAGGGAATTGTCGTCAACAATTCGAGCAACGTCACTTCGCTGAAGTTCAATACCTCCGATGCTTACGTGATTACTCCTGCCATGGACAGTGTCCAGCGCGTGGGCTTCACCTATCGCGCCGGAGGTTCGAACAAACCGGTAACGGTCAGCTATTCGACCGACAACGGTGCATCGTGGACGGAAATCGAGACGTTTACCATTCAGAGCAGCAGCTCTTCGTTTGCCGCCTGGAACAAGAAACCGGGCTTGGACAGCACGCTGAATGTCCGGTTCAAGGTATTCTGCGCGGCCAGCAATGTGTATATCGACGATTTTACGGCTTCGTTCTATAAGGCAGGTTCGGAGGTAGTGACCGATCCGGACGATCCGACATACGTGACGGTGGGCGTTCCGGTGCCGACCAAAGCCTTCCCTCAGGCCTTGCACGAATACTATATCGCACCCGACGGCAACGATGCCACCGGCGACGGATCGAAGGAGAAACCTTGGTTCAACTTGCAGTATGCCGTCAATAAGACGGTGCCGGGCGACCACATCGTCTGTCGCGGCGGAACCTATAAGTTCACGCAACGCGATTCGTCGGGCAAGCTGACGGTGCGCCTGAAGACTTCGGGCACCGCCGATGCGCCTATCGTGATTCGCAGCTATGAGGACGAGAAGCCCGTTTTCGACTTCGAGCAGCAGTTGCTGGATTGCGACCGGAGTCCGTCGAAGGTGGGCGACCGTGGTATTCAGATTACGGGTAACTACTGGTGGCTGTTCGGCTTGCACATCATGCATGCTGCCGATAACGGCATCAAGCTGGAGGGATCGTATAACCGCATCGAACGTTGCGAGTTCAGCTATAATCTCGATACGGGCTTGCAGCTGGGCTTCGGTCACAACTTCTCGGATGCCGGCTTCGGTGTCAGCTCGAACGATGGCACCTATTGCGCCTATAACGATATCATCGACTGCGACAGCCACCACAACTGCGACTTCGACAGTAACTACGGTTCGGATGCCGACGGATTTGCCTGCAAGATGCATAACGGCAAGGGTAACCGGTTCATCCGCTGTCGTGCCTGGCGTAACAGCGACGATGCCTGGGATCTCTACGAGACCGACTATAGCGTGCTGCTGGCAGAATGCTGGGCATGGGAGAGCGGTAATGCCGAAGACCACACTTGGGTGAAGGAATATTTTGACGGTAGTGCCTCGTTCTCGGGTAATGGTAACGGTATCAAGTTAGGCGGCAACGGAACGGGCGGTTCGTCGAAGGGCGTACACTATGCCTACAACTGCATCGCTTTCGGTTGCGATAAGTCTGGATCGGTGAAAGGCTTCGATTGCAACAGCCACAAAGGCGGACACGTGCTGGTGGGCTGTCTGGCGTTCGATAACGGCTACGACTTCATGTTCGAGTCGGGCGGTTCGGACACGGAAACGGCTTTTTATAATAATGTGTGCTTAGGCCGGCAGGAAATCTGCGTGGGTCGCGATGACTATAATGCCATCACTTCGCCGATGAGCAAGAACGGATGGAGCAACCATCTGGTGACGGGTGTCTCGAAGGACGATTACGTTTCGTTGGACGAAGAAGATGCCCTGAAACCACGGTCCATCGACGGATCGTTGCCGCGTCGCTTCGGACGCCTCATGAGCGACAGCAAACTGGTGGATGCCGGCTCTGTGCAATATGGTATGCCGGCCGATCTGTTGGCCGATTTCCCTTTCCTGGTGCAACAGGATTACGGTCGGTCGCGCGACTTAGGTCCGTATGAACTCAAAGTGGGCGAGGTGCTCGGTTTGGAAGAGGTGTCTTCCGACAGCTTTGCCTCCTCATCGGCCGACCCCGCTACCTACAACCTGCAAGGCCAGCGCGTCGGCACCCACTATCGCGGCTTGGTGATCAGAAACGGAAAGAAGATCTTGCTGCGCTGATAGCAGCAAGACCTTCCAATGTCTCTCAGTTTCGGTTATTTACTTTCTGCTTCTTTCCAGTTCCTGCAGGTTTTCGAGCTTTTTCTTTTCAAGGAACTCGTAAACACCGCACAGGTGTTCGCGCACTTTGCCATCGCTGAACTCGAACACTTTCTCGGCGAGGCCATCCAGAAAATCGCGATCGTGCGACACAACAATCAGGGTGCCGTCGTAGGCTTTGAGCGCTTGCTTCAGGATGTCTTTCGTTTTCATGTCCAAGTGATTGGTGGGCTCATCGAGAATCAATAGGTTATAAGGTTCCAAGAGGAGTTTCACCATGCAGAGGCGCACGCGTTCGCCGCCCGACAGCACCTTCACTTTCTTCAGCGTATCGTCGCCGCCGAACATAAAAGCTCCCAACAGGTCGGAGATCTTTTTGCGGATCTCGCCAACCGCAATATCGTCGATAGTTTGATAAACGGTCTTCTCCTCATCGAGCAATGAAGCTGAATTCTGGGCAAAATAACCGATCTTGACATTGTGTCCGATGGTGAGTTGGCCAAGGTGCGGAATCTCGCCCATAATGGCTTTCACCATGGTTGATTTACCCTCGCCGTTCTTGCCTACAAAGGCGATTTTCTGTCCGCGTTCGATCATAAACGTAGCGTTGCGGAAAATACAGTCGGCATCGGTCAGTGGCTTCACATAGCCTGCCCCCACTTCTTCGGCAATGACGGGATAGCTGCCCGAACGGGGTGCCGGCGGGAATTTCAGACGCAAAGCCGACGTATCTTCCTCGTCCACTTCCACCAATTCGAGTTTTTCGAGCCACTTCACTTTGCTCTGCACCTGGAATGTCTTGCTGTAGGTGCCCTTGAAGCGTTCGATGAACTCCTTGGCTTCGGCAATTTGCTTCTGCTGGTCGTCGTACTGCTTCTGCTGCTGCGCACGACGTTCCTTGCGAAGCTCCAGATATTGTGAATACTTTGCCTTATAGTCGTAGATTCTGCCCAAAGTAACCTCGATGGTTCGGGTGGTGATGGTATCGACAAACTTGCGGTCGTGGCTGATCAGCACCACAGCCATCGGACTGTTGATGATAAACTCCTCGAGCCAGCCGATCGATTCGATGTCAAGATGATTGGTAGGCTCATCGAGAAGCAGGACTTCAGGATTTTGCAGCAGGAGCTTTGCCAGCTCGATACGCATACGCCATCCGCCGCTGAACTCAGACGTCTGTCGGTTAAAGTCGGAGCGTTTGAAGCCCAAACCTAACAAAGCTTTTTCCACATCCTCCTCGAAATGGGTCATGTCGATGGCATAGAACTTCTCGCTCATGGACGAAACCTTTTCGATAAGCTGCATGTATTCCTCGCTTTCGTAATCGGTTCGGGTAGCCAACTGGTTGTTGAGTTCCTCGATTTCGGCTTCCATTTCGTGCAGGTGGCTGAATGCCTGACTGGCTTCCTCAAAGACGGTGCGTCCGTCTTCGGTCATCAGATGCTGGGGCAGGTAGCAGATGGTGCAGTCTTTGGGAACGTTCACGCTGCCGCGTGTGGCGGTACGAGTGCCGGCCAGGATTTTCAGAAGCGTCGATTTGCCCGCACCGTTCTTCCCCATCAGGGCGATGCGGTCTTTCTCGTTGATGACAAAAGAAATGTCTTTGAAAAGAGTGGTGCCTCCAAATTCCACCGTGAGGCCGTCAACACTAACCATAATATATAAGGGTTAAGAAGGGGTGTAAAAGGGGAGTAAAAGGGGAGTAAAATATTTCTAAGTCCCTTATGGAACCGGATCGTAGCCGGAACCGCCCCACGGATGACAGCGGGAGATGCGCTTCAAGGCCAGCCAACCGCCTTTCAGCACGCCGTATTTCTGTATGGCTTCCAAGGCATATTGCGAACAGGTGGGCGTATAGCGGCAAGAGGGAGGTGTGAGCGGAGAAATACTGGTCTGATACCAGCGGATAAGCCAGATGCAAATGGTTTTCATACGTCTTTCTCCCTAATTTTCTGGCTCAGGTTCCGAATGATTTTTGCCATTCTGGATTGCGTTTCGGCAAAGGTCAGGAACTTGTTGTCGCTATAGAGCATAGCGAAAGCCAGTTTGCAATGCTTCTCGGTGCAGAGTTCCACCAGCGGCAGTTTTGCCAACCGATAAGCCTCCCGGCTCAATCGTTTGACGCGATTACGATCGACAGCATGCTTAAACCGTTTCTTGGGGGCGATTGTCATGATGGCGACGCGAGCCTCCTGGGAGTCATCTTCCGGAAGCAACCGATAGACAATCCGATAAGGAAAAACCATGAAACTGCTCCCCTTAGCAAAGAGTTCGCTAACGGCGTTGCGCAAATACAGGCGCTCAGTCTTGGATAGGGTGAACTGTTTCATGAAAATTTCCGTCGGCGTGAGAGCCGGTTGTTACTTATTGTTCTGCAGGAACGCATTCAATGCGGCAGGCATGGAAGGAGTTTCCATGCTGGGAGCCTTGATGTCGATGCGAAGATTGCGAGCTTCGGCAGCTGCCTGCGTGTTAGGTCCGAACAGAGCCAGATACTGGTCACCCTGTTCGTAGTTTCCGTTACAGTTATCGAATAGCGACTGCACGCCGGCTGGAGTGAACAGGCAAAGCATATCGTACGACTTCAGTTCATCGGCGTCGATTTTCGAGCTGACGGTGCGATACATCACACAAGTGGTTACCTGCACTTTGGCTTTGGTAAAAATGGCCAGATCCTCTTTGTGAACATCAGCCACCGGCATCAGGAAAGTGCCGTTGTTATGCTTTTTCATCACAATTGCCAAATCGGTCAACTTCCCTTCTTTAGAAAAGTGAACTTTGCGCTTGCGGAAGTTGATGAACTTCTGCAGATAATTAGCAATCAGCTCACTCAGACAGAAATATTGCAAATCATCGCTGATCGGAGCCCGAAGATTTTGACAAAGGCTGAAGAAATGATCGACAGCAATTCGTGATGTGAAGACGATAGACTTATAGTCGGGAACAAATATTTTTTGTTCCCGAAATTCCTTGGCGCTGAGTTCTTCTATATGAATCAATGGCTTAAACGTGAGTTTTACGCCATACTTTTTTTCCAGATCATAATAAGGCGACTTCTCGGGGGCTTGTGGCTGCGAGATGAGGATGTTCGTTACTTTCATGAATGAATGCAATATCTTATTCAAATGTCAGATTTTTGTCCAAATTATCAGCAAAGGTGCGATTTTGAACGCGCAAAGGTACAAAAAAATATAATACAACGTACCAAAACCATTCCAAAAAATCTTAATTCCGCTAAAAATGAAGATGATTTGAGCAATAATGAAAATCAGCAAAAGCAAAAAAAGACTGCTTTCCGGCTCTATCCAACCAATCATTTGCAGCAGAAAAAGTATCAAGGCAATGGAACCGGCGAGAAGATGTACTGACCGGTAAATACGGCTCAGAATCTGTATGCGATCGCCTTGATGCAGCAAGAATCCCCACCAATGGAACATCACCCATTGGAAGAAATACCAGGCGATGGGAATCAGCACACATTTCGCAATCTTTCCAGCTACGTTCATGTCGGGGTCGGACAAATGGCGGAAGAATTCCGTATCGAGATAAGTATAGAGGATGATACCGAAGAATAAAAACCATTGGCATAGCAGCAAGGCGCTACTTGGCGTCAGGGCACCCTCGTCGTTGTTGAAAGAACGGGAATTGCGAGTGTCTCGCATACTATTCCATTGTTCGCGCATCGTACCTTTCGGCATCCAGCTCAGGATGTTGCCAACCAGAAACAGGAGGATGAGCAGTGTGAGGTAGGGAATGAATGAAAGCATGGTAAGGAGGTTTTATGGGGTGATTGCCGATAGGGTGCTTATTTCTTTTCGGGCAGCAGCTGGAAAGTGACCAGAATCGGGTAGTGGTCAGATTTGGTTTCCGTTTTCACTACTTTCGCATCCAGCGTACGGAAGTGTTCGGAATGGAATACGTGGTCAATACGGAACCAGAACGGAGCATCTTTGAATGAGATACCGGGACCTAAACCGGCATCTTCCCACGCATCGCCCAAGTTGCCGCGCATCGAACGGTAGGTGAAAGAGGTGGGGGTATCGTTCATGTCGCCACATATCAGGAGCGGCAGGTTCTTGGCATTTTCCCTTTCGTGCAGATAACGGTTGATGATGCCGGTCTGTTCGGCACGGGCACGGAAGGAAGGACCGATTTCGCGCAAGCCTTCTTCCATCTGCCTCAAACTGTCCGATTCGAAGTGCGCCATTTGTTCGCGATACAGTTTGCGGTTCGACCTCGAAATGGCATTGTGTGCCAAGTGGCAGTTAACGACAGCAATGCGGCGTCCGCGCACGTTCAACTCGTAATAGTTGGTCCAAGTATATTTTTTCTCGGCGCTGTCAATCTTTTCTTCCTTTAGAATCGGCCATTTGCTATAGATAGCAATCGACAGGTCTTTGCGACCGTAGTTGAGCAGTAGATGATGATAGGGATAGATATCCTTCACGCTGTTATGAAGCTGTTCCTGAGTGTGTCCGGTTGTGGTCGAGAACGAATATTCCTGAAGCAGTACGACGTCGGCGCCGCAATCGCGCACCAGATTCATGACGGGCAGATCTTCCTTGATGTCTTTGACGTGTGCATCGCCCAAACTTCGGGTGTTGAACGTCATTACCTTGAAGATGTCAACAGGAATCTTTTCTGTTTTTCCGTTTTTCTTAGTGATACTGGTGACGGGTTCCTGCGGGGCGAAGTGTAACGGGCAGTACCGCCAAATGCGAGGACCGCATATCAGAAAAGTGGCAACAAGAATCAGCGAAATCTTCCATCGGCGGGTGACTAACAGCAAAAGCCACCAGAGGATGGCGATAATGAGCAATACTGGGAAAATAAGTCCGAGGTAGGACATAACAATCCACACCGTCGGGCTGATCAGATCGCTGTAGGAAGAAGCCGACAGCAAAAGAGCAACCAACAATGTCAGGGCAAATGCAAAACTGGTGAAAGTCCAGTAAAAAGCCCGATAGACTATTTTGGCAGCACGTCGCCAAAAGGGAAGTGCTGCCAAAGGTTTTTGTTTGCTTGTAGTCAAAATTACTGAGCCTTAGGGGCAACGCGCTGCTTTTCGCGGATACGGGCAGCTTTGCCAGTGAGGTTGCGGAGGTAATACAAACGAGCGCGACGAACGCGACCCTCCTTGTTAACTACTACACTCTCAATGAAAGGTGATTCCATTGGGAAAATACGCTCTACACCTACGCCGTCAGAAATCTTACGTACGGTAAAACGCTTTTTTGTACCATGACCCGAAATACGGATAACTACGCCTCGGTACTGCTGGATACGCTCCTTGTTTCCTTCCTTGATCTTGTAGGAAACAGTTACGGTATCGCCGCTGTTGAATGCTGGGAGTTCTTTGCCGGTAGCAAATGCCTCTTCAGCGATCTTCATCAAATCTGCCATTTGTGTGACTGTTTTAATGTTGTTAATATTAATAATGTATCATGTTTTCGAAGCATCCACAAGTAGCGTTCCTTGCCATAGGCTTCGAAAAGCGGGTGCAAAGTTAGTAACTTTCCAAGTTATGAACAAGTTTTTCGGGGCATTTTTTTGCTTTTCTCCGATTATTTCTGCTATTTTAACTCAAAATGTGTGTTATGAATAGCATTCCGTATCGGAAGGGTGTGCCTTCTTAATTTGCCCAAACTTTGACGGTTTGCTGTTTGCCAGTCTTTTCGGTAATGCGCATCAGATAGATTTCGCCTGACTGTAAAGTGCGAACCGGTTTGCCGTCGAGGGTGAAGAACTCACGCTTAGCAACCTCAAGCTCGTCTTCACTCCAAACGTTATGTATGGCTGACGGAGTGCCTGTAATGGCAACGCCGAAACGTTGTTTCCAGGTCGTTTCGCCATCGTTGACACATACGTAGAACGAACCGACGCCTTTCGTGTTAGATTGTGCGGCACGAACTGTAAGGGTAGTACCCTCGATGCTTTCGGTGTGCAGGCCTTCTGCTGTCTTTTCATCCAAAGAGAATACTGGAGTCACACTCTTTCCGTTTTGTCCGAAGAAACCTGCGAAATATTCTTTGAGGTCGAGCGTGCCGCTGCCGTTAGGAGCAATCGTCAGATACGGATGTGCCATAAAGTCCAGATAGTCTTCCAAGAGTGTCCAGCCGTCGTCATCGGGGTCATCGTTCTGATTGGCAGTTTTCGGATCGCTGTTTACGGCTTCCTCCCACCAGTCAGGCATACCGTCGCCATCTGTATCGAAATCGGCTTCACGTGCTTGCTCGGGCCAAATTTCCCAGCCCTGGTTGTCAACGCCGGTAAGATCTGCCTCGTTGTCGATTTCTCCCTTGATGCCTGACTTTGAACCCTTATATGTCCAAGTGCCGTCGATCGTTTCCTTCACTACACGCAGATGCTGCTCATCGCGCATTGGCATCGTTGCACCGGCATAGCTGGTGACAATCTTCATGGCATCCTGTGCCGTATGGATGTCGGCATAGCTTGGGAAGAGAGGCTCGCTAACCTGATAATCGTAGGTGGTTGGGATAGCACCGTCTTTGCTGGCTACTGCATTGAAGATGTCATTTTTCTTGTCCAAAGGAGATTGCTGAATCGTGAGTGTATGGTTTTTGTTTTCGCGAATATTGCCGGCTACGAAAGCCTGGTTCGTACCTTCCGGATTGATGGCACCTTCGAAGTCCTGCGTAAAGAGGATGGTCTTCTTGGTGTCTGTACCCATTTTGTAGTAGTTATTCACGAAATTGACCGCGTGGCAATTGCCGTCGGTGGTTCGTCCGTACCAGTTGTAGCATACATTATTAAACAAATCAAGGCCGCCAATCGGACGGTTCTGTCCATCCATGCCTCCACCCATACTCCAGTTTCGGCCTTCGCAGTTCAGCAGCAGGTTGTGGTGCCATGAACCGATTCGTCCGTCAATGGTAGCTGCATAGCCATGATTTGTTCCGTCAGCATAATTCTTGTGACCGGCTATGCCGAGCGCCTCGAAAATGCCGGAATACTGGAAAGAAATATTGAGCGCCCCGCGACCGCTGACTGTCTCGTCGGTTCCCCAAGCGGCAGTACAATGATCGACAATGGAGTGATTGGCACCGCTCATGCCCATAGCGTTGCCGGTATTTTCGCCATACACGCCCAATCCGCGTTTGAAGCGGACATGGCGGCAGATGATGTCTGAGCCGATGTTGATGTTCGATGCTTTGATACAGATGCCCTTTCCTGGAGCCGTCTGTCCGGCAATATAGGCGTATGGCTTCACGAAATTGGAGCTGAAATCCAGTTCGATAATACCGCTCACGTCGAACACGATGTAGCGAGGCTCATCGATGTTCACCAATCCGTAGAGCAGCGACCCTTCCACGTCCTTGTCGCCGCTCAGATTCGTAACGTGATAAACAATGCCTCCACGTCCGCCACGCGCATAGCGTCCGTAACCTTCTGCCTCCGGGAATGCCAAGTGGCAAGGCTGGCAGGTCCAGGTTTTGCCTTGATGCACGTTACCTTCGCTGTCAACTTCATCGACGCGCCACCAATACTGGATTTTCGATGACAATCCGCTCTTAACGTAGGAAGTATCGTTCCCCTGATATTCGTAGGTAGTGGCATTGGCGACTTTCAAAGAATCGGTACCCAGCACCAGTTTGTGGCTGACGGCATCAGGTGCTGCAACCCATGAGAAACTGATGGTTCCATCCTCACTTCCTGCATGAAAATCGTGGTTCTCTGGAATGGGATCGGTAGCCACCATCGCAGCAACGTCAAACTCCAATCCGTTCAGCATCGCACGAGTATTGGTGTAAGTCTTTCCTGCTTCAAGAACGGTGGAGTAAGTAATCACGACCGGTTGTCCTTCTGTGGCGTTGAACGTGATAAACGAACTGCCTGCCTCGATGGTGCTCTTGGCGGCAGAGGAGAACTTTATTCCCGAAGCCACAACGTTACCGTCAACCTTGACTTCAATGTCTGGCTGTGTCTGGTTGGCATCCGAGTTGTTGTGATAGGCTTTTAGGCTATGTTGTCCGGCGCTTAGGCCTGTGACGGTTAGGATGAGCGAGGTGCTGGCATCTGTAATGTAGGTCAGATTGCCGTCTTCCAAATTGGTGGCAAGAACTTCGTCGGCAATGACACGTAAGCCATTGGTCTCTACGTCGGTCTTGTTCCAGTTGCTACCGACAGCCGATGCCGCTCCACCGGCACTAATGGTGATGGTTACACCGTTCTCGAAGGTCTTGGTGTCGCTTGTTGCGCGAGGCACAGCCCACGAAATGTAGTTAATTTCGGTGTCTTTCCCAGGAGTGGTCTTTCCAGGCAGGTCGAAGTCGATATTCTGTGCCGGAAGTACAGACACAGGACCTAAACAAAGGGCAAATAGTAAAAGTTTTTTCATCGGGTTGTTATTTGTTAGTTTTTATGGTGCAAAGATACGGTTTCTTACAGAAAAAGCATAATAATTTTGTTCAAAATAATCGGGCAAATGCCACTTTGAACGAATTTCACCCCTAAAAAGAATAAAATAACCCCCTCAAACCAATGGCAGTTCCGACTGAAAAGCCGAAACTGCCATATATAATATAATAATGTGTAGGAGGTTATTTCTTCTCCACACCATTCGAAACAAATTGTATGCGGTCGCCTTTTTGCAACAGACGGGCCAGCATCTGTTCCACATCGGCAGGAGTAACGCTGTCGAGGACTTTCATGAATTCTGTGTTCTTATCGATACCATAGAGCACAGCTGTCTGTATCTGTCCCATCCAGTAACTGTTCTCTTTCTGACGTTCCTGATAAACTTTAGCCAGATAGTCGTGGGTTTTCTGGAAGGCATCGGCCGGAACGCCGCCCGGTTGTGCCAGTTTTTCGGTCTCCTTGTAAGCCACTTCCTCGATATGAGCACACTTTTCAGCACCTGTATCGAACGAATATTCCAACTGAAGCACTTGGCTGACGTGCGAGAACCGGGCTGTAGCATGAGGTGAATAAACGCCGCCCTCCTGTTCGCGAATCGTATTGGTGAAAACAATATTTAGAATCTGACCCAACATTCCTGCCGTAATATCGTCTTTCAAGGTCCAAGGTTGGTTCTGCAGCAGGAATACGTTGGTGACCGAAGTCTTGGGCTGTTCCATGGGGACATCGAAACGGTTCTGACGTGTTCCAGGTGTAATGGTGATGGGTGCCTGACGTTTCTCCAAGCCCTTCTTGCTGGCGGGCAATGTGGCCAAATACTGAGTAGCGAAAACGCGCAACGAATCCTCGTCGATGTTGCCGATCAGGAAGAAAGTGAAATCGGCAGCATTGGCAAAACGCTTCTTGCCTAACTGGAACGCTTTGTCGTAATCCATATCCTGAAGGTCGGAGAGCTGCATCGGATAAAGCAACGGTTGTCCTTTGTAGAATGTCATCGTGGTGGAGTCAGAGATGGTTTTCTGCGGAGTTCCCTGCCGGTTTTTCATCCCCTGTTCAAAGCGGGAACGGAAGGCTTCATAGACTTCCGGATTCTGTCGGGGAGCCGTAAAGGTAAGGTAGGTAAGCTCGAACATCGTGCGCAGATCTTTAGGCGTCGAAGATCCTTGCAACGACTCGCTGGAAAGAGAGACGGACGAAGAAACATCGACCTGTTTGCCGGACAATGCCTTCCCCAAGGCAATCGGGCTAAACTCGCCTACGCCTCCCATATCGTAAACGGTTCCGATAATGTTGCGCAAACCGGTAGGTTGGTCGGCATACAAACGGGTGCCTCCTTTCGAGTAGGCATACATCGAAACCTGATCTTTCTTGAAGTCGGTAGCTTTCCATACGACGTGCACGCCATTAGAAAGTATCCATTCTGTCGATCCGAACGGGCCTTTCTTCACCTTCTTGATCTTGCCGGGTTTAGGCAGACGGTCCACTAACTGTGCGGCTATGGCTTCGTCCTGATAGGCTTCTACCGATTGTGCGGCAGCCTCTTGGTACGATGTCAGCAACTGTGCTTCGGTAGGGAGCGGATTGTCTTCCTTCTGGGTGGCCATCATGCTGATCACCAGATTCTGTTCGGTTATCAGGCCTTTGCAGAAGTGGTTCAAAGCTTGCAGGTTAAGGGCTTCAAACACTTCCGGAAGTATCTGCCATTCGTACTCGATGCCTGGCATCGGTTCGTCGTCAAGGAAGTGACGCTTCATTTCGTTCACAATCGGACGGTTCTTCTGCTTGTCCCGTTCGTTGTAGGAATTCTCGTAACCCGATTTGATTTCGGCTTTCACACGCTCCACTTCACTATAGGTCAGACCATATTCCTGCACACTTTTCACAACAGCCACAGCGGCATGAATAGCACCGTCCCATTGACCGGGTTTCACGTTGATGTTGATTGAGAAGGCATCTTTCGTATCGGTCACCAGGAACTTGCCGAATCCGACGCTGGCTCCCTGGAATGGAGCATCGGCTTTCAGAGCGATTTCCTGCATGCGTAAATTGATACAGTTGGCAATAATATGTTCTGCCATACTGCTCATGTATCCCATCATCGAAAGGCGGTATTGCTGTGGCATGCTTGGACGCTTGAAGCTGATGGTAATCTGATTGCCCGACATCTCAGGGTCGGAGGCGACGGCCACCAGTGGCTCCTTGTTATCCTCCACCTGCACATAATAGCGCTCGGCAGCATTGGCTGGTGTCTGAATATCCTGCCAGAGTGTACGTATCTTCTGTTCAACTTCATCCACATCTACATCGCCCACTATCAGCAACGCCTGCAAATCCGGACGATACCATTTGTGGTAATAGTTCCGCAGTTCTTCGTAGGTACAGCTATCCACCACACTCATCAAGCCGATAGGCATACGCTCGGCGTACCGGTTGCCCGGCAGGAGTTTGGGAAGAATGGTGTTTTCATACATACGGAGAATCGGACTGTTGCGGGTGCGCCATTCCTCATGAATCACGCCGCGCTCATCGTCTATTTCCTTGTCTTCGAGCAAAAGGCAGCCCGACCAGTCGTGCAAAATGAGCAAGCAGCTGTCGATGATGCCGGGATGAGTTTCGTCGGTGGGGACATCTGAGATATTATATACGGTTTCGTCGATGGACGTATAGGCATTCACATTAGTGCCGAACTTCACGCCATTGCGCTGCAGATAATCGAGCATCCCTTTGCCGGGAAAGTTCTTTGAGCCGTTGAACGCCATGTGTTCCAGGAAATGCGCCAATCCGCGCTGGCTCTCTTCTTCCAGAATCGATCCTACACGTTGTGCAATATAAAACTCCGCATGATGCTCTGGCAGATCGTTGTGCTGGATGTAATAGGTCAGGCCATTATCCAGATGTCCGTAGCGGACTTGCGGGTTCATCGGCAGAGGTTGCATCATGGCCGATTGTGCCCAAACACCAGTCATCAGCAGAGCAGCCGATAAAAACAGAATGATTCGCTTCATGAAATTTATGTTTTAGTTACTATTTTCCAAAATTCTTCTTGCCTGTCTCTAAGAAATTCACGTACGACGGAATATCTTCGTTGTAGCTGTACGACGAATTCAGGGGATGACCATCGTGGTCGAGCAGCACATAGAAAGGCTGCGCATTGGCGCCGAACTTATAGCGTTGCAAGTAGCTCCATTTGTCACCAATGGTGCGAAGCTTCACGGGTTTGCCATTCTCTTCCACTACTTCGATTTCAGGCAAAGCGGTCTTGTCATCCACCATGAGTTCGATAAGGACATAATCGTTCTCGATAATATTCTTCACCTCGCTGTCGGTCCATACGGCAGCTTCCATCTTGCGGCAGTTCACACATCCGTAACCGGAAAAATCGACCAATACCGGCTTGCCTGCACGACGGGCAGCCGCCATTCCTTCTTCGTAATCATGGTAGGTAGTGACGGTTTCTTCGCCTAAGCGGAAGTCCTGGGTGGATATCGGAGGCGCAAATGCCGATACCGCTTTGCAGGGAGCGCCCCACAAGCCCGGCACCATATAGATGGCAAACGAGAGCGAAACCAAGGCTAACATCAGACGCAGCACGCTCACCCGGTCGGACGGCTGCGGATCGTCATCATGCGGCAATCGGATAAAGCCCAACAGGTAAAGCCCCAGCAGGAAGAAAATCACAATCCACAGAGAAAGGAATGTTTCCCGGTCGAGCAATCCCCAGCCGTAGGCCAGATCGGCTACACTCAGGAACTTGAGCGACAATGCGAGTTCGCAGAACCCCAACACCACCTTGATCTGATTCATCCAGCCGCCTGACTTGGGCATCGATTTCAGCATTTCAGGGAACAAGGCAAACAATGTGAACGGCAGACTGAGTGCCAAAGCGAAGCCTAACATCCCGATGGCAGGATAGAGCATCGACCCCGATGTGGCGGCTTCGACCAGCAAGGTGCCCACAATGGGACCTGTACAACTGAACGATACCAGACACAATGTGAAGGCCATGAAGAAAATGCTGACAAATCCTGTAGTAGCATCGGCCTTTGCATCGAGTTTGGAGGTCCAGGAGGCTGGCAGCGCCAGTTCGAAGGCTCCCATAAACGAAACTGCAAATACCACCAGCAGGAGGAAAAAGAGCACATTGAAAACGGCGTTGGTAGCCAAACTGTTCAGTGCCGATGCTCCGAAAAGAACCGTTACAGCCAATCCCAGGAAGACGTAAATGAAAACGATGGATAAGCCGTAGATATAGGCATCGCGAATGGATTGGCTACGGTCTTTGGTGCGTTTCAAGAAAAAACTGACCGTCATGGGAATCATTGGCCAGACGCAAGGTGTGACCAACGCGATGAGTCCGCCAATAAATCCGGCCAGAAAGATATACCACCACGAATGGATTTTGCCCGACAGGTCACCTTCATTATTCCCGTAGGCGTTCAGTTCGCTGATGACAGGTGTCCACAGTTGTCCGTGACTGTTCTCCGACGAAACCGATGGAGATACGGCTGCCGGTGCAACATCGGCCTTGCCCAGTGTAAACTCATAACGGGTAGGAGGCAGGCACATCTGGTTGTCACAAGCCATATAAAGAACATAGCCGGACAGTTTCCAGTCTTCGGTTTGAATGTCGAACTGCTGCGAAAAGGCGACCTGTTTTTCGTAGTATGACAATTCCATATCGAATCCGGCATCGTAGTGTCTTATCAGTTTGCCCTGCTGCTCAATGGGCTCACCCTTGGGTTGCAATCCTGCCTTTTCTTCATAAACAAAAGTGGTAGGTTGAGGTCCGTCTGCCGGCACTTGCATCGCATAGATATGGAATCCGTCGGATATCTGAGCCTCGTAGGTAACGGTCAGCACATTGCCGTCCTGTTTCGTGGAAACGTTCCAACTGACGGCATCGACAATCTGGGCAAACGACAGCGAAAACAATACGAATAAAAACAGCGTTGCAATTATTTTTTTCATTCTTCCGAATCGTTGTAGTTGATAATATGCATTTTCTTTTTCTCTTCTTCCATTTTCCGACGCTGCTCTTCGAAGCGGTCGTAGGCGTCCACGATCTTCTGCACCAGGCGGTGGCGCACAATGTCGTGTTTGTCGAATTCGATGGTGGCAATGCCGGGAATGTTCCGGAGGATGCGCTGTGCCTGCACCAATCCCGATGTGACATTGCGGGGCAGGTCAATTTGGCTCATGTCGCCGGTAACAATCATGCGGGCACCCAAGCCTAAACGGGTCAGGAACATCTTAATCTGCGGAGCCGTCGTGTTTTGTGCCTCATCGAGAATGATAATCGCATCGCTCAGGGTTCGGCCACGCATATAAGCCAATGGAGCAATCTGAATGACATTGGTTTCCATCAGTTCCTTGAGTTTTGCCGATGGAATCATGTCTTCGAGAGCATCGTACAACGGTTGCAGATACGGATCGAGCTTGTCTTTCATCTCTCCGGGCAGGAAACCCAGTTTCTCGCCGGCTTCCACAGCCGGTCGGCTCAAAATAATCTTGCGGATTTCCTTATTTTTCAAGGCTCGCACGGCTAAAGCAATAGCTACATAGGTTTTGCCCGATCCGGCCGGACCCAAAGCAAACACCAGGTCATTCTGATGGAAGGCATCCACCAGTTTTCGCTGGTTTTCTGTTCGTGCCGTGATGGGTTTGCCGTTCACGCCATAGATAATCAGGCTGTCCTGCTTTTTCACCACGGGGCCTTCGCCATTCCAGAAGTCGAGAATCACTTCTTCGTTCAGTTTGTTGTACTCATTGCAATATGTCAGCAGCTTGTTCACAAACGCTTCGAACATATCGATATCGGCCTCATCGCCATAAACCTTGATAGCTCTGCCGCGAGCAGCGAATCTGAGTTTCGGATACAGGGTCTTCAACAGCAGTATATTACTGTTGTTCACTCCATAAAAGATGACAGGATCTGCCTGTTCTAATAATATAACTTTTTCTATCATACTTAATTTGCGTAGGTGCAAAGATACTTCTTTTTATTCAATTCCTCAAATTTAAATCATTATTTCTGCTCAATGTCAACATTTATTAACTTACTTATTGTATGAACAGAAAAAAATGATTATATTTGCACCGAAAATTGATATCGATATGAGCCGTTTTTTCTTGCTGCTATTTTCAAGTTTGTGTGTCTGCCTGCTTTTTGCAGGTGAAGCATACGGATATAATCCCCGCGATATTCGGAAGCCAACGGAAAAAAGTGATTCGCCGCAACTGGAGTATGTCATGCAGTTACGGGTCACTTTGGGGAAAACTTACGCCGTAGGTGAAACGGCTCACGGGCGACGCGTCGTTATTCCTATCACTGGGGGTACTTTTGAAGGTCCGGATTTGCAGGGAACAATTCTCAATGGAGGTGCCGACTATCAGTTAGTAAGTCTCGATGGAAGTCGGACGGAACTGGAAGCTATTTACAGCATTCAGACGCACGACGGCACGTATATTCATGTCCGTAATCGGGGAATGATCTCTAACGGTCAGGACAGACAAGGGCATCCTTCTTCTTACTTTATGACCGCTCCCCAATTTGAAGCTCCGGCCGATAGTCCTTATGCTTGGCTCAATAATGCACTTTTCATCTGTCGTCCGGCTTCTGTGCAGGATTTCGAAGGTATCGTGCTTAATGTGTGGATGGTGCGATAAGTATGAAAGACAAGGAGATGGAAATATTATTGCCGATAGAACGGCATCCGTTGGAGCCGTTCCTGCCAGCGGACGCAAAAGTGCTGTTTTTGGGCAGTTTTCCGCCGCAAAGAAAGCGGTGGTGTATGGAGTTCTATTATCCTAACTTCATCAACGACCACTGGCGGATTGAAGGGGAGGTGTTCTTTGGCGACCGGAACCATTTTGTAGCGGCCGACGGGCGAGCCTTCGACCGAGAGGCCATTGTGGCATTTTGCCGGGAGAAAGGCATAGCGTTCTATGATACTGCTTCTGCTGTACGAAGGCTGAAAGACAATGCCTCAGATGAGTATTTAGAGGTGGTGGAGCCGACAGATATCCGAGGACTCTTAGCGCAGTTGCCGCATTGTGAGGCCATCGTCACTACCGGTCAGAAAGCGACGGATACGCTCTGCCGGTATTTCGGCATCGATAACGTTCCCAAGGTTGGATCTTCCATCACTATTGCAGGCATACAGAATCGTAATGGTCACGAGGTCCGCCTCTTTCGCTTGCCCTCCTCTTCCCGTGCCTATCCCTTAGCGTTCGACAAGAAAGTCGCAGCCTATCGCGCCATGTTTGCTGCCATAGGGCTGATATTGCCACTATATGGCTTTGCAGGCTCTACGCCATCAGCCAAGCAGCCCTCAATATAGCTGTCAATGCTTTCTATTCCGCAATCGTGGCCTCTATTTTATCAAGAACGGCAATAGTTCTTCGATTTTTGCAATAATACGGAGTTGCTCTTTGATTGGAGGAAATGGAATAATGTAAGCATTGGCTTCTCAATCGTTATTGTATCAACTGTTGTGCCTTTAGAATAAAATTTAGATTTCTTCATCCATCACACGTATAAAGTCTTCCTCCGATGGCAATACTTTCTTCACGTCATCTGCGGTTTTATATGTTGCCACACCCATAGGATTGTCATACCCTTGAATAAGAAACTCAACAAAAGATTTATTTGCCTCTTTGCAGAGAATAATGCCAATGCTGGGGTTCTCAAACGGCTTCTTAACTTCGCTGTCGAGAATACGCAAGTATGCCGACAGTTGTCCTAAATATGCCGGCTTAAATTCACCACGTTTCAATTCCACCACTACAAGTGCCGCCAACTCTCGGTTGTAGAATAACAGATCTGGAAATTGTTCAACGCCAAATTTTTCTAAATGGTATTGGTTGCCCACGAATGTAAAGTCACGCCCGAAGGTCATGATGAAATTCTTCACGTTGTGAACAATTGCGTTCTCCACCTCGCGCTCGTCAATATCGGCCTTGTCGCGCTCGCCAATTTCCTCTACGTTGATGAAATCGAGCAGATACTCATCTTTGAACATTTCCAAGGCTTTCCGAGTAGTTTGAGGGTCGGAGATTGCCTTGCCAAAGTTGTTAGGCAAGGTTGCCTGGTGATGATATAGGTCGGCTTTTAGCATATCTGTCAGTTTATACTTGTTCCATTGGTTGATATATGCCTGACGAATATAGAACAAGCGTTCTTCTATCGGTTTTGCATGACGTAATATAATCATGTGATGCGTGAACCCAATGTCTGCGAACCCTTCAAAATCGCTAACCGTCGGGTAGCGATTTTGCAGAATGGGCAGGTTTGTATCAATCATATCATTACTACGTTTTAATTCGCTAACCGCGGTTAGCGAATTAAAATTAGCATCATTCCTCTGATCAGAATTTGTTGATAAATCAACAGAAACGAAATAAGGCTCCCATTCTTCATAGAATTGGCGCATATTCTTAATTGAAGCTGCACCAAATCCTCTCAAGCCAGGCAGTTCTTTCTGTAATTGTTCGCTGATATGCTCTATTGCACCAGTTCCCCAATACCCGCTACGTGAGTTCTCAGAGACATATCTGCCAATCCCGAAATATAACGAAAGCTGTTCGTGGTTTACAACTTTCGCAGCCTTGTACTGACTCCGCAGAATGGCGTTTTTTATTGCCTTGACGGCATCCCTTAATTCTATATTAACTTCGTTCATAACTATTCTTTGATGTCGTTTAGAAGTTTCTTCAATGCTGCCACTTTCCAACCGGCGTCTTCAAACATCTGGTCGATTCTGGCTCTTGCTTTTTCTTCGGGTTTCACGCCGCAAATGTACGTTTTTTTCTTGTGTTTTCCAAATAAAACGGAGGAAAATGTGGAAAGAGAGGCAGCCGAGGTGATTCAGAATCATGGTTTTGTGCCGCAGTTGCGGAAAAATTGCGCGAGCCTGAACACTGGGCGGTCATTTGGTCATTTGTCATTTGGTCAAAATCGTTTCGGTGTTGTCAAAATCCGCCACTATATAATATAAATAAATTTATATTTATAGTGAGCAAATGACCGAATCCGAAAATGAAAATGACCATTTTGACCATGACCACTTTGACCACTTTTGACCACTGTCTGGAACCTGAGCATTTTTTTTGAAATTTTTTGCCCAAACATTCGAGAACCGCAATGAGAATGTCCTATCTTTGCACCATCTAATTGAGAGACGAAATTTGCGCTCCCACGAGAAAAAAATTACGGGCTCACGGGAGAGCAAAAAAATGTTGAATTTCTAACTAATAACTTCTAACTTCTAACTTCTAACTAATAGCTTCTGCTATTCTCATCTCACCGAATCGAGCAAATCAATGGGCGGACACTCGAAGTTGGAGATGCCGAGGCGGATGTTCTGGAGATCCGAGAGACGGTGGACGGGAGCATCGGCGGTGGAAGGCCATGGGAGTTGGCTGAAAGTCTGGAAGTAAAGCAGACAGGCATCGCGCCACCAGATAGCATCCTTGTGCTGGCAATCCAGACGGAGGCGGATGTCGGCAAACACGCTGTCTGGAATACTTCCTTCCAAAGGTTGCCAAAGCTGCTGCATCGCTTCCACCTGATCGACGCCGCGCTGATAGTGACGACCCAGATGCAGCCAAAGGGTTTCGGTGGTATCGCAGCATTGCCAATGGCGCTGGTAGTTCCAAGGGGCGTGATGGAACCAAAGCAGGTACTGTTCGGGGCAAGTGTCGATGTGCTCGTAAAGCGTCTGCATAGAATCGGGATATTGCAGCGTGGCAGCGCTACCCGAAGCTGCCGTTCGGTCGAAGCCGATGCCCTCGCTGTCGGCTCGGTGATAATAGGAGGGTAGCCAGTCGGGACGAGCACCGGGCACTTGGCACCAGGGTTCTGGGCCGTAGTGGTGACCCCAGGCAAACAGGTGGTGCAAGCCCAGCGGCATCATGTAATCCACCACAGCCTCTCGACTGGTCAGAAGCAGCTGGATGATATTCTGTTTGCCGTCGGCGTCTAAAGATGGAAATTCGGCATTCACCCAGTCTTCGGCAATCTGGGCGTCCGAGAGCGAAGGATCGGCAGCCAGACGTCCGAAAGCATATCCGTTGGCTTCTGCCAGCAGGTTGCCAGCGCGCTGCGTCCCCCAGTTGCTGACACCCGCAAAACCGTCCAGGTTGGGCACTTGGCAATCGCGGATGAACTCCGTCCACATGGGAGCTAAGAAAGCGATATGGTTGGAATGTCCCAAGTACTCCTGCGTGATTTGCAGTTCGGCCAGCAGCCGGGTGTGAGGCATCGCAAAGAAGAGCGGAGAAATAGGCTCGCGCGGCTGGAAATCGATAGGTCCGTTCTTGATCTGGATCAGTACGTTATCGGCAAACTGTCCGTCCAGTTTGGCAAACTCCAGATAAGCCTGCTTGGCGCGATCGGGGTCGCTCGGGCTATAGACAAACGAGCGCCAGATGACAAGACCGTGATAGGGTTCCAACGCTTTGGCCAGCATGTTAGCGCCTTCTGCATGAGAGCGATTGTAGTCGCAGGGACCGGGTTGTCCTTCGCTGTTCGCTTTCACCAGAAAACCGCCGAAATCTGGGATGCGATCGTAGATCTGTTTCGCTTTGTCTGCCCACCATTGGGCAACCGCAGGATCCAGCGGATCGGCCGTCTCAGTTTCGTGCAGCGCCATCGGAGAGGCGAAGTTGATGGAAAGATAGACCTTGATGCCGTAAGGGCGCAGCAAATCGGCATAGATGGCCGTTGTGTCCAAATAGGCTGCCGTGAGCATTTTTGGCGACGCATTCACATTGTTCAACACCGAACCGTTGATGCCGATAGCCTCGTTGCTGGCTCCGTACTGCCGGACAGAAAGCGTGTCGATGAACCCTTTGCCCCAAAAGATGCTCCGACCCGAATAGCCGCGTTCAACGGTGCCATCCAGGTTGTCCCAGTGGTTCAAGAGGCGCAAAGACGCAGCCGCCTGCGGCTTCCCGGCAGGAGAAGTGCAGGCGGTGATAAGCAGGAGCAGGCTACTCAGCCATACCATCGATAGGAATGATCTTGCCATTTTCGTCGTATTTCAGTTCGCATACCTTGAGCGACCGGAGCCACGTTTTGCCCTCCGAAGGCACGCAGTCGTGATGAAAGAGATACCACTTGCCCTTATACTCGGCGATGGCGTGATGAGTGGTCCAGCCAACAACGGGGGTGAGTATCACGCCCTGATAAGTGAACGGGCCGTAGGGATTGTCGCCGGTGGCGTAGCAGAGGAAATGGCTGTCGCCGGTGGAGTACGAGAAATAATACTTGCCGTTGTACTTGTGCATCCACGAAGCCTCGAAGAAACGGTGCGGGTCGCTCGCTTTGAGCGGGTTGCCGTCCTCACCGAGAATAACAACGCGACGCGGAGCTTCGGCAAACTGCAGTACGTCGTCGCTCATCTTAACTACGAAACTCGGGAGCGCGGGCATATCGGGTTGGGCAAAAAGTTCGCCGCTACGTGTCGGCGCAGATCCCATATCAACAAGGCCGTTATCGTCGCCGTGCTTGCCGTGAATTGGGGCAAAACCCGGAGCGAAAGGCTGCCACCATTGGAGTTGTCCGCCCCAAAGTCCGCCAAAATAGGTGTAGATGCTGCCGTCGTCGTCCTTGAACACGCAGGGGTCGATAGAGAACGAACCTCGGATGGGCTGAGGCTGCGGAACGAAGGGTCCTTCGGGATTGTCGGCAACAGCTACGCCGAGACGGAAAACGCCGTCGTAGCCCTTTGCGGAGAAAACATAGTAGTATTTGCCGTCCTTCTCAACCACATCGCTGTCCCACAATTGTTTTTCAGCCCAAGGCACATCGTTCACGTCGAAGATGACGCCATGATCGTTAACCGTGCCAGTCATCGGGTCGCTGTCGATAGACAGAGCGTGGTAATCTTTCATCTGAAAGTGTCCGCCGTCATCATCTTCCTCGGCGTGTGCCTCCCAGTCGTGACTGGGATAGATATAAATCTTACCGTTAAAGATATGTACGGAAGGATCGGCCATATAATCGTTAGGCCAGAGGTATCGTTTGGTTGCCATAGTAATTCGTAATTTGTAATCAGTAATTAAATTATTTTACGTATTTCTTCATCACAGGCTTCAGCTGATAGTTGCGGTCGAAGAGCAGCGGATAGTTGGTGCGACCGGGCATCGGCCAGTCGTTGAGCCAGGACTGCTGGTCGCAGAGACCCCAGACGCATACGCGGCGGAAGTGTTCGTGATACTTCAGCGCCAATCCGAGCATACCATCCACGCGGCTGTCCCAAAGCCGTTGCGCCTCTTCGGTCATACCCTCCACGTAAGGGTTCATTCTCTGCTCGTATTCGAAGCGCTCCTCGACAGCGGCATTTTCGTGACCATCCTCAAAGACATTCGGCAGCGCATTGATGTCAAGTTCCGTGAACATCACATCGGTGCCTGTTGCGATGAACGCCTGAATGCTTTGTTCCATCTCCTGAAGATCCGGATAATCCATACCGGCATGTGCCTGAATACCGATTGCATCCAGACGGATGCCTTTTTCCTTGAGTTGTCCGATGAGTTTGACATACGCCTCCCGTTTGCCCGGTTTCGCCATGCTGTAGTCGTTCAGGTAGAGTTCGGCATCCGGATCGGCTTCATGAGCGCATTGGAAAGCAAAAGGAATGAACTCTTCGCCCAATATCTGATAGAAATAGGTATCGCGGTATGAGCCATCGTCCATGATCGCTTCATTCACCACGTCCCAGCCTTTGATGCGGCCTTTATAGCGTCCGACGATTGTCGAGATATGATCCTTCATGCGCTGTTTCAGCACCTCGGCAGAAACCAATCCACCTTTCTCGTCCACAAAGAACCAAGGGGCGCACTGGCTGTGCCAGATCAGGCAGTGTCCGACGATGAACATATTGTGCGCTTCGCCGAATTGGACAAACCGGTCGGCATCGTCCCAGAAATAGACGTTCTCTTCCGGATGGATTTTTTCGCACTTCATGCAGTTTTCGGCAACGATACTGTTGAAATGGAGAGCAATCAGGCTGTCGCCAACCACATCCCGACCGGAACTCTGCTCAACGTTGATGGCACAGCCCATCAGGAACTTTCCGTCGAAAGCCTCCTTGAGCGTCTTTTCTTTCTCTTGGGGAGCGCTGCACGATGCAGCCATCACTCCGACAGCCAGCAGCATCAGGCTGTAATAAAAATTCAGTTTACGCATTACGTCTTTCAATTTCGCGGTTAATTTCGTCCAGTTTCTCGTCGGTCAGAGGATACTTATAAATGAGGTAGCCGACAATAACAAGAAGAATAGCAGGGATGATACAAGTAAACCAAAGAATCGCATTCTGGGCAATTGCTGAATAATTGGCCAACTTCGGATAATAGGCATTTACAGGTGCGCTGATAAAAGATGCCAGAAATACAACCACAAAGATGCTCAGCACCAGCTGCAGGCACTTGTTGGCCTTAAATTCCTGCCACATCTCACCAAATGAAACGGGCTTTTCAGGAGTGGTGGTGATATTCTCCTTGCTGCCCGTAAAGCAAAGCATCAGGAGAACAAATCCGACGAGGGCAAACACAGAGGTGACAATAAACCAGGCATTGGGCGCTGTAGGCAAAGCCGATTCTTCGCTGGCGAAGTTAAAGCCTATCATACCCATCACTAATGGCGTAATCCAACCGGCGATTGAAAATCCTGCCTTGAAAGCTACGCCGGCAAGAGCGTTGACAGTAGCCGCAGGCCGGTTTCCGGTTCGATATTCAGCCTCCGTGATGACTTCTGGCACAAGTGCCCACATCAAAGAACCCACCAGCAGGCCCACACCCGTCATCACCTTCGCAATCTGAACAAGTGTGTTGAGTTTTGCGACATCAAAGAATTTGCCGATGCAGAACAAAATGGCAAATCCGATGAGACCGATCGAAAGAAGCGTATAATAAAGGCCTTTTTTACCTAACCATTTCTTCAGTATGGGCATAGAAGGCAGAATGATGAAGGCAGGAATGGTTCCTATTGCCATAAATGTGGCCTGATTCCAGTCGATTGCAGCATGGACACAAATGGCAAGTCCGATAGGGAAACCCGCTTGAACAATAATCTGGCCGATATTGGCACACACCATTCGGGTGGAAGTAAGGATGAGCACTTCATCATTATCGCGGGTCATGCTCGCCATGATAGAGCCATAAGGTATGTTGACCACAGAATAGATCATGCTCAGCACAGTATAGCTGACGGTGGCATAGACCATCTTCATGGTCACCGACCAGGTTGCCACTTGGGGAAGCATCAATAAGCAGGCGGCTATGGCCAGAGGAATACCGCCGTAAAGGAGGTAAGCGCGATACTTGCCTAATTTGGGATTGTGGTTGTCGATATAACGACCTACTACAGGACTCCAGAAGCAATCGATGAGTCGAACTGTAAGAATAAGTCCACTGACAAAAGCAGGATTGATTTTTAATACCGTCGTAAGGTAAATCGTCAAGTAGCATGCTACCGTCTGGAAAATCAGGTTCTGCGCCAAGTCGCCGGAACCGAATCCGATGCGCTGTAGCCAGGAGAGTTTGTAGAATCCTTTTGATTCCTCGAGAGAAGCGGCCATATTTTAATTATAATTAATTAAAAGTTATTAGTTAAAAGTTATTGGACCCTCCCCAACCCTCCCTTAAAGGGAGAGAGTGCCAGAGGTCGAGAGTGGGGAAAGTAATTTGTGATTGGACCCTCCCCAACCCTCCCTTAAAGGGAGAGAGTGCCAGCTGGTCGAAAGTGGGGAAAGTAATTTGTAATTAGTAATTAGTAATTATTACTTCGTATTAAACTGGCTTTCAGTCCCAAATAGATGTTGTGGCTGATAGCCGCCGTAATCGACAACAATCTTTTCGAGAACCAATCCCGGTTCCATAGGATGGAGGGTCAGTTGGTGCGTCTTGTTGTTCCGATTAGGCTTCAGCGTGACCGTTTTTTCTATCACGCGTGTGGCTACAATGTCGTACATGTGCCATTGGTTGTCTTCGGTCAGATCGCTGTTGTAGTTCACTTCAACGGCTTCGCCGCCGTCGAGCTGCACCGTATAGCGATGTCCCTCACGACGCAGGAAAGGTAAGGTGGAGTTGGTGATCACATGCACCTTCACTTCGTTGACGTTTTCGGGCAACTGGAAACTGTAGGAGATTTCCGCACCGTCGGTAGCCGCCGTGTAAGGCCAGAGAGCCACACCGCTCAGCGTACGGCCATAGTTCGGAATCGTGAGCCATTGGGCATCGGCGTTCCCTTTCGCCTGCTGATAGTGCTCGGCTTCGATGCTGAGGTAACCGCCTTGTGGAGCTTGGAAGACAAACCCCGAAGAAGCCGGTTGTTTGGCTGCATCATCGGCCGCCACTTTCGGCAATACGTTTTTCGGAGGATTGTTCCAGGAGGTGTATCCGATGTGCGTCTGATCCATCAGGTGATTCCATTTGCCGCCATTGATGTGGTGATAGAAATCCGTCAGATCCTGATCCCGCTGGAAGCAGGTATTCACTTTCTCCTGATCGCCTCGGGCTTGGGCAAAATACATTTCGTACAGGTTCGCCATCGATTGGATAGGATAGAGCAGCAACTGGGCGTAGCTGTCCTTCGAAGCCTGCGGAAGTTGGTTGTACAGATTCATGGCATCAGCTTCCAATGACTTATATTGACTCGTAACCTGAGCCCATTCGCCTGTTTGCAGGTTGTAGGTCGAAGCATTCAGCATTTCGGGCGTAACACGTCCGTTGTAGGTAGTGTATTGAGTGAGCAGACGTCCCATTTCCTTTCCGAAGGCCACACTCTGCTTGCCTTCATCGGCTCCGATGATACCTTCGCAGAACCGGTCGGTATGCTGCTGGATGCTGGAAGGGTGTGCGAATTGTTCGGGGTTCCAAGCCATATCGAGGAACAGCTGAATCGGGTATTCCATCGGTTTGAGATCGCCCACATTCAGAATCCAGAGTTTTTCGATGCCGTACTGATAGCAGAGTTGCATCTGTTCCCACAGGTGGGCGGCAGGAGTGACATTCGCCCATTTGGTGTTGCGGGGAGCACCCACATAATCCACATGATAGTACATACCGTAGCCGCCTTTATGTGCAACGGTAGGAACGCGGCGGATATTGCCCCAGTTATCGTCGCAGAGCAGGATGATCACATCCTCCGGAACCGTCAGACCTAAATCATAGTAACGTTGCACCTCTTTATAGAGCGCCCAGATCTGCGTGCGCTTTTCAGGCGCTTTGCCGGTTTCCTGCTTGATAATCTGACGCTGGTTCTTGAAAATCTTTTCGTAGAGACGGAGGTAATAGTCGTCGCGGGTGACAAACTCGTCATCGTGCCCTTCTTTGCCGCCCATAGCCGCATCGCCGTCGCCACGCATTCCGATGGTAATAATGTCTTCGTTGTTCTTGGCTCTGCGGACGCCCTCGCGGAAGAAGTTGTCGATAACCGCCTGATTGGTGACATAGTCCCAATCGCCGTTTTCTTTGCGATGACGAGCCCACTCCTGATGATTGCGTGCCATAGGTTCGTGGTGGGACGTACCCATCATGATACCCATTTCGTCGGCCAATACCGAGTTCATCGGATCGTCGGCATAGAAAGCGTTGCTCCACATAGCAGGCCAGAGGTAATTGGCTTTCAGGCGTTGCAGGAGTTCGAAGACTTTTTCGTAGAAGTTATGATTGAAGCCATGCGCCAGTTTCGGATCGGCAGAGGCACATTGGCTGTCCGGAAATTTCTCGTTTACCCATCCCGACAGGCAAGGAGCCTCATCGTTCAGGAAGATACCGCGATAGCGAACAACCGGTTCGCCGTCGGTGTAGATGCCTGGTTTTACAAAGATATTCTCATGTTTGAGAACAGGCATATCGGCCCACCAGGACCAGGGAGATACGCCCAACTGACGGCTCAGTTCGTAGATGCCGTAAATGGTGCCGCGCTTATCGCTGCCGGCAATGATGATGCTGGCGTTGTGGTCGTTGTCTTCGCCGACAACAATCAGATATTTTTCCGTTTTCCCTTTCAGGGATTTTCCATCGAGCTTTTTGTCCTTGATCAGTTGCCGGATGGTTTGGCTTTGCTGGATAGAGCCGACAGTTACGGCAAACTCCTTGCCGCATACCGACTGCATATCCTTGCGCAGATTTCCGATGGCACGTTTCACACCCGGATATTCTGATTCATCGGCAATAATACCGCCTTCTTTCACCGGAACACTTGCATCCTGTTTCTGGAAAGAGACGAATGAATCGGCAGCCTGCAGGTGGGTCAGACATCCTACAATAATCAATAGTGTGGCAAAAATACGTGTCATGTTTTGTTGCTTTGGAAATAGTGAAAGTAAAAAAGAAATGATCCGGCCAGCCTTTCTGGCCGGATCATCGTTATGTTTAGGATCTCCCGAAGGGGAGTGTAGTTGTTTCAGTTTGTGGAAGTCGGTTATTTAACCACAACCTTCTTCACTACCGTGTAACCGTCAGCATAGCGCTCGATCTTGATGCATACGCCTTCGGCAGCATTGATGCGCTGACCCTTCAGGTTGAAGAAGCTAACCTGAGCAGGAGCATCATCGCGAGTCTGCAACTGGATGCCGTCAGCTGCCAATTGGAGCAACTTGTCGGCGGCTGTTGCATAGTCGAAGCCTTCAGCCTTAGCAGTCATATAGAGAACTGCATCATCGCACTTCGAGAAGTCGCCGCGGCTGCACAGAGCAGCACCGATGGTCAGGCTTGCAGTAGCGGTCTCAGCATCCACGTCGGCAACGATGCCGGTGAACTGCTTAGGCTGTGCGTTACGTGAGCCACCGTCGTTTTCAACGATGATTGTATCGTTAGTGGCCTCGGTGTTCACGAATGCGTAAGAGAGGTTCTCTTCGCTGGTGCTGGTACCATCGCCTACCTTGATAGATGCGGTGTAGATACCTGCTGGCAACAAGGCAGCCTTCTGAGAAACATAGATTTCAGAGGTACCCCAAGCGGTGCAGACAGCAGCGTCGGAGATTGGACGGACTTCTGTACAGTTGTAAGGACCACCCCAGCCCCAGTCGGCCAAGATTGAGTTCTTAACGATGTTGATGTCCCAGCCAGGGAAGCTGTTCTCGTTAGCGAGAGCACCGGTCGTCTGCTTCTGAGCATTGGTGTAGAAGCCGCGGTTCTGGAGCAGGAAGCTGACATTGAGGCTGTCAGGATAGTTTGTCTGATACTCTTCGTCGAAGGTGTTGAAGAAATCGTGACCATCTGCAATCTGCTTGTAGAGCTTGCCGGCATAGAGATACTTCATCGAAGTTACAAGTTCCTGATCATCGGTCAGTGCGTTATTGGCAGCAACGATAATCTCGCCTTCTGCGGTTTCGCTATCAAGTTCTACGATAGCAGTTGCCAATTCGGTAATCTGAGCAATCAGGAAGTTGGTGCAGGCGCCTGCCATATTCTTCAGATATTGTGCGATGAAATCAATATCGCCAATAGCCTTAGCCAACTTCTCGTCATCCAGAGTCTCAGGAGCAACCTCGGCGAACTCAGCCAGGAGATCTACTGCCTGCTTGTAAGCCTCAAGAGCCTGATACTTTTCGGTCGTTCCGTCAACAGAAGCCTGCAGAGCCTCCAACTTGCTTGCGTAGTTATTAATGTTTACGCGGCGAGTTGCCATAGCCTTAACGAGCTGCTCCAATTCGGCGATAGCGTCGATGTATTCCTGTGCTGTGTGGAAGTCCGGATTAGTGCATTTCTTGATGGCTGCATCCAATGCATCGCGGGTCTCGCCGGCATAGAGGTCGTTAGCCATTGCAGTTTCCAACTCTTCCTTGGCAGGATCCAGAGCTTCTTCCAGGAGCTGCTTGTACTGAACAGCCAGAGAAGCTACGGTTTCAACAGAGATGTTGCCGATAAAGCCTTCACCATTTGTATAGAAGCGGAGCAGATATTTGCCTTCTGCAGGAGCAGTGTAGAAGAACTGAGTCTTCATAGCCTCAACGCTGGCCAGCGTCTTGTCGCCCGATGGAGATGCAGATTCAATAACTTCGCTCTTCGTGAAGATAGGAGTTCCGCTGAAGCCTTCCTCCTGAGGAATAATCTCAAAGAAATACTTCACACCTTCTGCCTTCCAAAGGGCAGAGTAGAAGGTAATTTGAACCTTCGAAGCAGGAAGAGTGAGCGTCTTTTCTTCAACTTCTTCGCCGTCTGCATTATAGGTCAGGAACTCACCATAGGTCAGGATATTGTTAGTACCGCCATCGAGATAAACGCCCTTGCCAGCCAGGCCCTTGTAAGACAAAGCAAATACACGAGGTCCGCCACCGCCGGTTACGCAGTTACCACCCCAGCCACCATTGGCACCAGGAGTACGGATGGCATCTCCACGGTGAATGCGCCAGCCGCTACCTGCAGCAGGAATACAGTTGTCGTTTACGTCAGCAAAGGTGCCGTCAACAAGTACTTCCTTCTCGGTCTTCTCGCCTTCGGTCTCTTCGTAGCTGTAAACTTCGTAGCCACCGCAGAGAGCCTCATGCTGTCCGGCCTGATCTTCGATAGAAACCTTATAGGTGAACTTGCCACCTGGGCAATTGAAGCGAATAGGAACTTTCTGGAATTCGATAGCATCTCTATTGCCGCCTGCGTTAGCTGTAACAGAGAATGAAGACTCAGCAACAGCATTACCATTCGGATCGAGAATTTCGACCTTAAGAGCATATCCGGAATTCTTCCAAGCTGCAACAATAGCACGGAATTCAATCTCACCAGCAGGTAAGGTCATTTCGAAGTCTGCAGAATCGCCGTAAGTTACATAACCGGCACCTTCACCACCGGCGAATCCGGTACGGAAATAAATTGCTTTTGCAACGGTTGAGTTGGTGAATTCGAACAAACGAGGACCTGAACCGTAAGAAGCGTCAGCATAGCGCATTTCACCCTCGTTGTTGATTTGCCAGCCGCCGAGAGGAGCAATTTCGCTGCCGACCTGACCGTCTGCCAACAAAGTATAGGTGGTCTTGCTTACCTGAACCTTGCCTACTTCGAAGGTAATTACGATAGGTGTGGTTGTTGCTACGTCCTTTTCGTTGGCTACGTTGTCAACAGAAATAGAATATGTACCCTTGCTCAATGCAGCGGCACCGGCAGGACGCTTGAAGGTCAAAGTTGTCTGGCAGCCTTCGAATTCAACGACCTCAAGGTTTTCATCCAAATCTTGGCCGTTAGAAAGAACTGCGGTTGGTTTGCCGTTCTCAGGAGCGTTTGCCCAAACTGGTTTGTTGAATGTGAAAGAGAAAGTATTGATGTCGTAATCCCACTCGAAAGAGTTGTCGGCAGGAGTTGAACTTACCAGTTCTGCTTCCTCGTATGCAACAGATTCTGCCTGGAAGTCCTCGTCGAACAAACCGGCTTCATCGGTGAAACTATAAACGGCGCAGTTAGGATTCTCCCAGCACTCAGGAGCTGTAGTAGTGGTGTAAACCAGATCACCAGGGTTGGTGAAGCTTACGGAAACAACGTTTTCTTCGGTCAGCGCGTAGTTCTCGCTATCCAAGAAAATGTAGAGGTTTCCGTCGTTCTTGATTTCCACAGATTCTACGGTAGCAACTTCGCCATCGACCTTAACGGTTACGGCTGATTTGTCGAGAACCAGTGTGCCGCCGGCAGCTTCTGCCAAGTTGGCAGCGTTGGTAGCATAGCCGAAAGTAACGCGGATGGCGTCGCCGTTGCAAACGATGCTCTGAACAGTTGATTCTTCAATCAGCACATCATCGACATTGTACTGACCTTCACCGGTGAAGGAGAGACGAAGAAATTCGCCGGCAGCTTTTTCGTTGTCGGTGTGGAACTTTGCATAGAACTGATTCTGGATTTCCTCTGTTGGATGCCAGAATACGAATGATACGCGCTTGTAAGCGGCTGCATCATTAATAGTAGCGTCATAAACCTGCTGAACATAGGTCTCGCCGTTGCCAGCCAAAAGAGGCATATCAGCGTTCCAGTCGCCCTGCATGAGAGCTACGTTCAAAGCGCCTGTTCCCTTTACCCAAAGGCTGACGCGATAAGATTTGTTACTCTCCATCTGGAGACCCTTGAAAGCGACAACACGCTCCCAGCGATTAGCGGTACCGACAGTCGAAACGCCCAGTGAGTAATTACCGGTGCGACCGCCCTCAGCCTGCCAATTGAATTGTGATTCCGGATATTGCTCCCAGTTGGTAACGTCACCGTTTGCAAATTCCGTTTCGAATCCGAAGTCTAATACCTGAGCGTTGGCCGAAAAAGCTGCGACCGCTGCTGCAAGAGAAAGTAGAACTTTTTTCATGACTTTTGAGATTTGGTGAATAATGTTATGGATTAGTTAAAGTTTTGTCGATTTGACGGTGCAAAGATAGGATGTATTATCCAAATATTTTAAAAAATTTGTAACACATCCTATCAATTTTGAAACATCGTAAATAAAAATTGTAACCAATATTTTTGATTTTTTATTCGCGTAATGGCAAATACCAGTTTGAAGGCTGCCGGAGTTTGGTTGTCAGTGTTGCATCCACTCGGCTGGAACCATTGCGGCGTCCTATTCTGCTGGCCAGATAGTTCGCATCGTTGCGGCGTAATGCAACACGCAGCAGGTCGTAGTAGCGCTGTCCTTCGAAGCATCCTTCCAGAGCAAGTTCCTCGATGATACGGTCTTCCACCCATTGTGTCGTATCGGAAGCGGACGTCAGAACCGGGATTTCATATTCCGGATTGGCTTCGACATCACCGCAGCCACGAGCATGAATACCCCAGGTGTTGCTGGCGGTAAAGATGTATGAGCTGAAGGTGATCAGGTTGCCGATATTGGCAAGTTCATCCGCATTGATCGGGTTGCCCGTTGTACGGTTCAGGGTTTCGTTCGAGAGACCATATTTCAGCACGGCAAAGGCGGCAGTCGGGAAGCCTGCACGGTTCAGGGCTTCGGCATAGTGCAGATAGATGATCGGCAGACGGTACAGGCAGACATGATCACTTTGGAACTTGCGGATGTTCTGATATGTATCATTGTATTTCGATGTTCCGCTATTGTTCAGGCTTTGTGCCGAAGCAATGGCAAACAGACGGAGATCTCCTACTTGTTTATCATCGGTGATGAGATTATTAACAATCGAGTCGGAAGTCATGCAGACGGTATCGCGCACATGGTTCTCTTCATATATGTAATAATAGGACTGACTTGCCGACAGATCTACCAACGCCTGAGAATAGGTCAGTTCGTAGAAGTAATAATTCTCGGAGGTGGAATTGTAGAGATCCTGCAAGTAGCTGACGGTACCGTCGAAGACATTGCTTTCCATCGGAATGAATGTCAGCCATTCGCTTGAACTTTGGCTGAAGGCATTACTATGCGAACTGAAAATCATGGTCGAAGGATTTGTTGCAGTTGACCAGTAAGCAGCATTTGAAGTAGTAATCGGACGAGGATCGTCGGTGTTGGTCAGGAAGTCATGATACCATTGAGCGGCTTCCTGATAACGACCGCTCCACAAGCATAACTCTCCGAGCATGAGTCGGGTCGGAATGAAGAACTTCTCGGACGGAAGACCGCCCGGGGTACCGTAGCTGAGTGGAAGCACTGTAGCCCACGGAGAGAGATCATCAATCAGCCAGTTGCAGATTTCGGTAATGCCCTTGTATGGCTGTTTCATCACCTCTTGTGCATCGTTCTCAGTACCTAAGAACTGTGTGTAGAAAGGAACCTGTCCGTAGTTGATGGCCAACTGGAGGTAAGCCCAGGCACGGAAGGTGTGCATGACAGCCATTTCGCGCTCGAAGACCTTCTTGCCGCGTTTCGTATAGGTGGTATCGGCGGTTTCGATGAAGTAGTTGCAATTGTTGATGATAGCATAGTAATCCTGCGGCTGGTTGTAGGCATTGTTCACATCGGCGGTAAAATTCGCCAAAGCCTGCAAGTCGGTGGTAGCATCGGCTGTCACAGTCACAAGGTCACCTCGAACTTCGCCCAGCAGATTAGTCTTGTCGGCAACCTTCTGCATCAGGTTCACCACGCCTATCACGCTGAACAAAGTATCGTTCACCGAATTGAGCTGGTTGTCTTCCTCATACATTACCAGATCCGATTCCGGACTGAGCATGTCTTCGCAACTGGTGGTTGCTAACAGCAAAGTTCCAACAGCGGCACAATAAAATATCTTTTTCATAGCGTTTACAAATTAATCTTTAATCCTACACTGAATGAACGGCTGGCGGTCAGAAGTCCGCGATCGATGCCCTGACAAAGAACATTGTTCGAAGCAGAGAACTCCGGATCGCTACCCAAATATTTGGTAAGTGTGAACAGATTGTCGGCAGATCCCCAGATGGTGATACCTTGCAGGAAGCGGTAATCGAAGTCCCACTTATAGCTGAGGGTCACGTTCTTGAGACGGAGGTAACTGCCGTCTTCAATCCATCGGTCGGAGAAGCGGTTGTTGTCCATCGCATCCTCGTAGGAGATACGCGGAATATCTGTAACCTGTCCTTCGGTGCTCCAGCGGCCACGCAAAGCCTTGGTCTGGTTGTAGAACCGGCTGCCGCTTTCCAGAATGGAGCGCTGGTAGTTATATACATCATTGCCCAAAGAATAGGTGAATGCCATATTCAAGGCCAATCTCTTGTATTGCAAATGTGTGGAGATGTTGCCGTAGATGTCCGGATTCGGATTGCCGATGATCACACGATCGTCTTTGTTGATCTCGTGATTGCCATCCTGATCAACAAACTTCATGTCGCCGGCAGCAAAATACTTGTGAGCACCTGTCTTGTCACTCAGATAGAGAGCGGCAGCATCGGCTTCAGCCGTAGTGGCAAATACGCCGTCGGTCTTGTAGCCGTAGAAGACACCTACCGACTCGCCTACCTTTGTCAGGACATCTGCACCGTAGAGATTGGTTTCAAGTGTGCCGGAAGCCAGCTTGGTTACCTTGTTCTTGTAATGACCTACACTCAAACCAAGTTCCCATTGCCAGTTGCGGGTGTTAACCAGCTTGACCTGGGCATTTATGTCGAATCCGGTATTCTCCAGCTCCCCGCCGTTGGTCCAGTTATTGTCGATACCCGTCAGATAGGAGAGGTGTTGCAGCGAGAGCAGATCTTCTGTCTGGCTTTTGAAGAAATGGGTAGAAAGAGCCAGACGATTGTCCAATAGATTTAGGTCAGCACCCCAGGTCAGACGTTTGGTGGTTTCCCACTTCAATGAGGTGTTGCCGATGTTTCCGACTACAGTGCCATCGATGGTTGAAAGCATATTGACGGCCTTGAAATAGGTCTTCGAGGCATTGAGATCCAAATCGTCGTTGCCCGACATATCCCAACCCAAATTCAGGCGCAGATAGTTGATCCATCGGTTGCTGGGGAACCATTCTTCGTTGCTGGCAACCCAGGAAGCGCTGGCAGACGGGAAGAGCCCCCAGATAACGCCGCCCAGTTTAATGGGGGCATCTGCATCTTTTCCGAAGCGGCTGTTGGCCTCCATGCTTACGCCGAGATCGACATAATATTTTCCGGCCCAGTTGTAGTCGTTCTGAAGGTAATACGTCAGAGTGGTCACTTTCTCGTTTGCACCGCTTGTGCCTTTATAGGCAAGTGAAGAACTCATGTTCGGACTCTTTCTGCTACCCGAGTTGTAGCCGCGCATCGCATTCATCTGGTAGCGCGAAAGATTATAGCGCCAACCGCCCATCAAGTGAAGCTGGTGTCCGTCCTTCTGCCAGTCCCAGGTAAGACGCAGGTCGCTGGTCGTCAGATATTGATGAGCAGAATTAGACGTTCTCTTGTTGCTGACATAACCGACACCTTCCACTTTATAAGTTGGTAAGGCTTCGACCGGAATGAAATAGTCTTCGTCGGTGTTGAACATGACGAAACTGAACGATTCCGTGAGGTTCAAGCCGTGTCCGAGCTCGAAGTTAGGAGAGATGCCCAAGGTAACCATTCGGTTGCCGAAGTTATTCTTGTTCTTGGCATCACCGTATTTCAGGATAGCTGACGGGTTGGCCAGCGATGCGTCGGTACCAATCACTTCATCCAGATAATCGTCGGCTTCGGCCAGGAAGGAAGAAACTCGGCCTTGGGTGTCGTAGGCGTAGGGCGAAAGGAACGGGCTCTTGATCAGCGACAGGAAGCCGGGAGCCGTGATGGTATTGTCATCCACGTTTTCGGCAACACCGTCATCGCGCAAATCGCGGTTCACGTCACTATAGCTGAAGTCCAGACGGACTTTGATGCTTTTGCTGAGTTTCACGTCCGAGTTCAGACGGAGGTTGAAACGGGTGAAATCGTTCTTCTTCAGAGTGGCTTCGGCATTGGAGTAGCCTAAAGAAATATTGTAGTTGGCAATGTCGTCACCGCCCTGCACATTGATCGAATAGGTTTGCGAGAAGGCTTCATCATATACCTGCTTGCTCCAATCGGTATCGTTATGATAGACGCGATAATAATAGTAGTCAGGCTCATTGCGCAGAAACTTGAATTCGTTCAGCTTCGTACCTGTTGTGCCCAACAGTTCGGAGACGTAGCCGCGATACTGCGAAGCATTCATCATCTCTGGCAGGTTCGGCATCTGCTCCATCTTGCCTGCTATCGAAACATCGATGTGTGTGCTGTAGGAAGTATTGCGCTTCGTGTTAATAAGAATCACGCCATTGGCTCCTTTGGAACCATAAATGGCGGTTCCGTTACGCAATACGGTTACCGAAGCGATATCTTCCACCGAAATATTAGCCAGCAGATTGTTATAGAAGCCATCGTGCATGGTGCTTCGGTTATATTGCATATCGAGAATCACACCGTCCAGTACAATCAGGGGCTGAGCGTTTGCGTTCAATGAGTTGATGCCGCCCAACAACATGTAGGCACCCATACCGGGCACTCCGCCACGACTGATTGAACGGATCTGTCCGCCCAACGCGGCACTGATCTGTCCATCGACCGAAACATCGGCAGTATTGCCCGAAATGTCAGCCGACAGGCTCTGGCGCGAAGTGCGCTCCAGTCCGACCCTGTTCGAGAAAGCGTCTGGATACAGATTTGCATCGATGTTTTCTGTGCGTCCGTTGAGGGCAATCTGCATCGGATTATATCCGGAACGAATTACACGTAAGGAAGTCACATGGTCCGGTACCGACAGGGTGAAATTACCTGCCGAGTCGGTCAGTGTCGAGATTTTTTCGTCGTTGAAAGCCTGCACATACGCACCGGCCAGAGGCAATTGGGTATGTGCGTCGCGAATGGTTCCCTGTGCCGTCACTTCTGCCAGTGCAGCCAAAGGCATGGCTGCGGCCAGAGTGAAAAGGGTATGCTTTAACAGATTTTTCATAGTTTCAATCTTTTATTATTACTTTTCACTCTTCGGCTCAGTTATTGCTTCCGGATTCCGTATGCGGTTGGAAGATAATACAGTCGATGAACATAGAATTATTATATGTATTCGTTTCTTTCGATCCGATATTGTTTGTTATTTTCAGTCGCGTGGTAACCTTGTTCTGAGCATAGTTGCAAGTCGGGAAAGTCATCGTGCACAGCTGGATGGTATCCACCAGAAACGGATTGTTGGTGAAAGCACGGGTTGCTGCAGCATTCGGATTCAGGTTGCAGTCGAAAAGGAACGGATAGTCGGTAGCCGAATTGGCTTGCTGGGTGTAGTAACCCGGTGTCGATTCGTCGAACGAATAACGATGTCTGGAATCCACTTTATACTCTTGTCCGTCGGCGCCTGCGAAAGTGATTTCAGCCAAAAACTTCACCGGACGGATCAGACGCTTGCCTTCTACGGTGTTCGGGTCGATGTTAGAATAGTAAACCGACTTCGGCAGCATGACCACTTTCACGTCGTAGGAGCCCGAAAGAACGTCTGGAATCTCGTAGGTGATATAGTACGCATCAGTACCGGTTTGCGGAGTCAGTACGATATAACCGCCCGAAATGCTGTCGGCAGAGGCTCTGCGCATATCGATGCCTAACGTCTTTGTGGCAGTTTCCGCAGCTTCATAGTAGCGTCCTTCAGCTTCGGTCTTAATCGGAATAAAGTACGACTTCTCTTTGACGAAAGGCCAGCTGGAAACCTCGTAGATGGAGCCGTTGGCGCAAACCATCGAATCGGAGAACTGAGTGAACAGACCGCCGGCGTTGAAGGCGTTGTAATACACGTGGTACTTACCGGCATCGCGTTTGTTCCAGGTGGTACTGCAAATGGAATCGAGAATGGATTTCTGGACATCCGGATTCGGATTGAATACCAAATCCTGCATCAGGGCGTAATGGCTCCAATAGTTGTGAATAGAGTCTGCCTTGTTAAGACTTCCGTAGTTGTAGTAGGTCTCTGCCTCTGCATAGAGGGAATCCCAAAGCGTCTGCGAAGGAACAATCATCCAGTAGGTGGAATCCTCGGAATTGATGTAACCGTACTTGTCCAGCAGTTCGTTCTTGGCATAGAACACCGAATCGACATACACAGTCTTACCATCCACGATGCCCATCGCCAACGACTGAGTTTCGTCGAACTCATCGATTTGATAGGAACGGAGGAAACTGCCGAGATGCTGATATTCCGGCAGAGAAACCAGGGCCTCATAAATATTATAATAGTAAGAGACCGGGTTGTCGAGAATGTGCAGCACACCATTGCTGGTTGCAATGTTGCTGGTTGCAACTCTCATGTTGCCGAACGTACCGGCACCCAAGGTGAGCTGCTTGGCGTTCAGCATTCTGACGTCTTCTTCCTTACCGTTCACCGAGTGGGTATAACGGGCGATGTGATTCTTCAGGAAGTGAAGTTCCACCAGAGAGTCTCCTTCCGAAGTCTGACAGAGTCGGAGCAGGGAATCCTTGTTGAACGAACCGTTCTTCGGAGCCCATACCGTGAAGAACTGACCCTCGTTCAGCATCTCGCTGTAATGAATCGAGGTAATGCGATTGTTGGCGAATACACGTACCGAATCGAGAACCTGGCAGAAATCGCTCAGTTCCGATTGGGCGCCTATCACTTCGTAGAGGCTGGCGTTGCCGTATTGTGTGTCGGCGGTTTGTCCGTAATGATCGTTCCAATCATCCTGACAGGCCACCAATGCCAAACCGAATATTAGATAGCTAATTTTTTTCATAGTGGAAAACTATATCTTTATTGCTTGATAATCTTAAATGTTTAATGCTTGTCTTCGGCCACTGTGCCTTCGTAAACACTCTTTGGTACGAGCTCGATGTAATCCAAGCTCATCTCGGCATTGTTGTCCAATACCTGACGCAGACGGATGTAGTAGTCGTGTTCCTCCTCCAGATACTTGGTGGTCAGAATGCGACGCATACACTGTACGGCATCACGCGGAACATCGCCGCTTGGGAAGGTGAACGAGTCGTAGGCCTTCATGTAGCCGTTGTTCCTAAGCGCTTTGTCGTTGGCTTCGATGGCTTCTTCGGTTCCCAGTTCAGCGTCCGACTGCCAGCCGTAGCTGGTGGCATACTTACGCAGATCGACAGGAATACCGCAAGGAATATCGCCGGTCAGATTATCATCCAGATAGACCTGAACAACAGTTCGGTTCACGCCCGAAACGTAACCCAAGCGGATTTCGTAGGTTTGTCCGGCTGGTACCGGAGGAATGCGGAACTTGATGTCGAAATTATCCAGACAGGCACACATATCGGCTTCCCAGGAGTTGCACCAGAATCGGTTGTGAACACCGAAGAAGGTGTCTTCCGAGAAAATGAAGTTCTTGGTGAATCCGGGTTTGAATCCGGTCATCAGGTGGCTGATACCGTCACCGAAGGAACTTGGATTGATGTTTCTGGCTCCGGCGTTCATGAAGTCCGGACTCAAGGTGGTAGCATCGATACGCATACGGATATTAAGCACCTTGTCGATGGTTTCTTCCTGATTGTAGGTCAGAATACGGTCGATATAATAGTAGATGCCGTTAGGCGAGTCGCTGTAATCCTTATTCAATGCCTTCGATTCGGAAGGAGTGAGGATCTTGGAGCCGATCACATTGTAGCGCATGCCCACGCCGCGGCGGTTGATGTACTTGTTGCCGACGGCATCGCTGATCTTCATGATAGTATATGGACACAGCGTCTCGTAGAATTCCTGAATGTCCTGCAAGTTGGTCAGGAAGTACTGACGGCAGTTGAAGACAGCCTCGCTGACGGTCATTTCGCTGTATGAGGCATAACGGTCCAGAATGTGATAAGCCACAAAACGGTTCAGCGGATTGCGACGGTTGGTAGGATCGTCATCGTATTTGTTGGCATCTTTCGGATAGGTGCGGTCATAGACTTCCTTGGCATAGGCGGTCAGCTGTTCCAGGTTCGTGATTTCTTTCTCTGCGAAAACATCATCCGTTTCGGCAAAGACGGTAAACTTGCGGATATGTTGGGAAGGATATCTCCAGTAAACTGTATTGTTACCGAAAGTACGACGGTGCTGCGAAGAAGAATTGACGGACGAAGAGTCGGGCGAGATGGTGTATTTCTCGTCGATGTAGGCAACCAGCGAGTCTGCCAATCCTGTAATAGCCAGCGCCTGGCCGAACAGCGTGAGGTTCGGATCGTTGCAAACCAGTTCACCGATCAGGATAGACGAAGAACTGAGCACTTCGTTGACCACATGAACCACACCATTCTCCACCGAGTCGTCACGTACAACCATTTCGGCACCATTGATGCGATAGACCACATTGCCGGAATTGCTTGAGGTATCACAGGTCAGGGTCAGGTAACGTTCGTTCATGTTTGTCGAAGGTAGGGAACCTTCGCCGAGATCGGTGGTAAAGTATGCAGACTTCAGCAAATGCGTCCAAGCCAAGGTGTCGCATTCAGCATCGTTCAGGTCGTCGATGGTTTTCAGACCGTGCTGCTGCAAGTACGTTTCGATGGCTTCGTTGGTAGGAGCGAAGCAGGTGAATGTGCCATACGTCGAAAGCAGATCCCACAATTCGGCTCGTTCCAGGATCCCAATGAAATCCGAGAAGGTCTCATTGCGGTTCTGCAAATAGTCGGTTACCATCTCACCGGTAAAGGTGTAGTAGGAATCGCCCTCCGGATCATCGTCCACGCAGTTGGTGAACGACAGCGTCATCGACAGGGATAACAGAATATAGAATAACTTTTTCATAGCAGTTCTTTACTTTTCACTGGTTTCAGATGTAATATAAGCCGGATTCTGGGTGAGATGTGGATTGGCGTCCAATTCACTTTCTGCGTAAGGCCAGAACAGAGCATCCGTCGATGACAGTTTCACGCGGGTGGCACTTTGCTTTTCGCGCTGCTTGCCGATAACGGCCTCGATCAGCGCTGTGTTGTTGCCGACGCGCAGGCAGTAGCGGACCAGATCGAACCAGCGCTTGCCTTCAAACATCAGTTCGCGGTGACGTTCGTCCAGCACCAGCTGGCGCATCATGGCGCGACCCAGATAATCGTCTTTCTTCAGACAGTCGGTGCTCGTTTCGCTCAGATTGTTCGCACGGTTATAGACGGCCGAAATCAATTCGAAAGCATCGTCCATCTGCTCGGTGCTGCCTAACTCGATTTCAGCTTCTGCTTTCATCAGCATCACGTCGGTCAGACGATACAGAATCCAATTGGCATAGTTGGTCGAACGCAGGGAAGCCGACGTTGTGGGTGCTGTACCCGATTGGCGGCTGGGGGTGATTGCTACCGTCTGGCGCAAATATTTGCGGATGGCATATTGTGAGCCCATGTCCTGAATATTCTCGGCTGCGCGATAGTCCGTGGGCTTAAATGTCGAACCGTTACCTTCATACACACCGGTCATCAGTTCGGCGTAAGCGCAGCAGGAACCGATGTTGCTCGATGTTCCGTAGAAACTGCTGACCAACTGATTGGTGAGCGACTGGTTGTTTTGGAAATACAGTTCCATAATCGATTCGAACGAATTGCCTATTCCGAAGATGGCGTTGTAGGCCGAACCGACGGTATTGCCTCCCGGTTGCTCCATCAGCAACGGATACTTGTTGAAGTACAGGTCGATGTCGGCAGCCTCTTCGGGTTCTTCCACCTTCAGTTCTTCGTAGCGCTCCATCTTGTATTCGAGCACCAGATCGCAGTATTCGATACACTTCTGATAATCCTGCTTCCACAGATACAGATCGGCCAACAGCGCATACATGGCGCAAGTGGTCACACGGCTGGTATTAGCGGCCAGGCCCGTACCGGATTCTTCCGGGTAGAGTTTCAGCGCATCGTCCTTCACACTTTCCATGTCGGCAATCAAAGTGTCGAGCATCACGTCGAAAGGAGTAGGTGCCAAACGGTAGTCCCCTTCGATGTCGTTGTCGTTGAGCGAAGGTTTCGTGGTGTAAGGAACATCGCGGAATGCACGCATTAAAGTGAAGTAGCAGAAGGTACGGAGCCAAGTGGCCTCGGCGATATTGGCCTTCATTTCACTCTCTGTGTAGTTAGGATCTTTTTCCACCACCGAAGGAGCGAAGTAAATCACCGTGTTGCAGCGGTTGATGACCTGATAGAGGCTTTGCCATCTGACCCAGGTATTTGTCTCCAGGATGTTTTCAGCAATAATCTGCTGCACAGCCCAAGGAGCCGAATTGGAGGTCGTGATGTTGTCCGATCGCATTTCGCCCCAGACAAACAGGCGCTGGAGCACATCCGTTGCCTCCATGCCAGAATAGCAGGAATAGATGACGCTCTGAACGTCGGATTTTTCTGTCCAGTAGTTGTCGGAAACGATTTCGTTGAGCGGTTCAATGTCTAAGAAATCGTCGCAGCTGGTTCCGAGTGAAAGACCAGCTAACAATGAAATATATAACAATGTTTTCTTCATAACTTTCAGCTTTTATCTTTCAACTTAGAATTGCACGGTGGCTCCGACCGAGAAACTGCGGGCACGAGGAGTTTTGGCGGTATCATATACCACACCGTAACTGCCGTAGCTGACTTCAGGATCGGCTCCCGAATACTTGGTGATGCAGAAGAGGTTCGAACCCGAGATGAAGAAACTAACCTGACTGAGGCCGTATCTCTTCACCACCTTCGGATCGATGGAATAGTTCAGGCTCGAATAGTTCAGACGGAGGAAAGAACCGTCTTCCACGAATCGGTCGGAACCTAACCAGTTGTAGCCGTATTGGTAGGTGGCACGTGGGATTTCGGTGATATCGCCTTCCACACGCCAGCGCCAGTTGACAGCCTTCGACTGGTTGTTGTTGTCGTACATCGATTCTGCCTGCATACGGGCCTTGTTGATGATCTTATTGCCGTAGCGGAAGTTGAACTGGTTGTTCCAGCTCAAACGGCCCCAAGTGAGTTTGAAGCCGAAACCGCCGGTCAGTTTCGGTAACGACGAACCTAAATAAACGATGTCGAGTTCGTTGATGTTACCGTCGTGGTTGATGTCTTCATAGATGGCATCACCACCCATGAACTTGTATTCCGAAGTGGTTCCATAGGCGAAATAGACAGGCTTGGTGGCACCGTTTTCATCGAGCACCACATTGCCGTTTTCGTTACGTACTACCGGTGCATTCGGACCGCTCACGCCGGGCACTTCTTCAGCCGAATAGGCCGAATACTGGTAAACGCCTTTGTAGCGGAAACCATAGATGGAACCGAAGGCATTGTTCAGCTGTACACGTGTCAGGTAACTGCCGTTGTTGTAGTTGAAGTCGCCGTTCAGGCTTTCCAGAATGGTCTCGTCCATCTTCACCAGTTCGTTCTTGTTGTTGGCGAACGTGATGTTTAGGTCAAGTCCCCATTTCCGGTCTTTGCCCCATTTGATAAGGCGGTTTGTATTCACATTGAACTCCCAACCGACATTCTTCATATCGCCGGCATTCTTGAACGAAAGCGAACCGAAGCCGGAAGAACCTGGAATCTGATAGTTCAGCATCAGCAGGTCGCGGGTCATCTGCTTATAAACGTTCACATCGGCGGTAATCTTGTCGTTCAGGAAACCTAAGTCGATACCGATGTTATACGATTCCTTCTCTTCCCACTTCAGGCTGTTCAGTGCAATGTTCGACGGGTAGATGGCCGCATGGCCCATATAAGCACTGGTGGATGCATATTTTGCATAGAAAAGGTTTTCAGCAGAAGGCTGGTTACCTACGATACCCCAACCCGGACGGATGGAAAGCATCGAGAGCCACTCGTCCGACCAGTTCATGAACTTTTCGTCGCTGATGTTCCAGCGGAACGAAACACCCGGGAAGTTACCCCAGCGGCTGTCTTTGCCGAACTTGGTTGAACCGTCGCGGCGGTAGGTGAGGTCCACGATATAGCGGCCTTTGTAGGCATAGTGCAGCGAGGCGGTCAGGTAAAGGCTTCTCCATTCCGAAGCGGAAGTATTGAAGTCTTTGCCGATTACACCGTCGGCTGTCGACGACTGGATAGTGCCGGTAGGCAAGCCATAGACACTTTCGGTCTGGCTGCGCGATTCGCCCGCTGTCAGCTGGAAGCGTCCCATGGCCATCAGCGAGTGGTCGGGGTTCGAGAAGACCGGAGTGTAGGTGAGGGTATGGGTAGTGGTGAGGGCGAACGATTTGTACGAGTTATCGTATGAAAGGTTGTTGTTCGTGTTCGACCAGTCATCATTGACTAGACTCGAAGGATAGAACGTGTGGTTGTATTTGTTGAAGATCGAGAAGTTGATCTTTCCGTCGTACTTCAAGCGCTGTTCGTCATAGTCGGTGCCCAACAGATCGTACTGGATGATAAACTCCGGCTGGATGTTGAAGGTCTTCTCGTTGTTCTTGGCCTCTTTGCCCAAAGCGACTGGGTTCGGATAGAGCTTCTGGTCGTTGTCGAACTGGGATGAAGCGCTGTTCTTCACGTGGTAGAATTCGCCGGTCGAACCGTTTTCGTCCTCTTCATAGATAGCCAGGTTCGGCATCTTCACATAGGCCAGCGACAGCAAACCGTAGCGACCGCCGTTGATGGTCGGCTCCATGTTCTTGTTGTTGTTCGTATAGGTGAAGTTGAAGTTGGAGGTTACTTTGATCCGGTTGGAAATAAAGTAGTCCAGGGCGGTGCGCGATGTGAAACGATCCAATACCTGTTCGATGACCGAACCTGTCTGGTGATCATAGCCTGCCGATACGCGGAAGTTCGCCTTTTCGCCACCGCCGGTCAGACTCAGGAAGTGTTTCTGCTCCAGACCGACCTGCGTAACGGCATCAATCCAGTCGGTGTTGTTGTCGTACATACGCCACTCGCTGAATTCGGCGTCCGAGTGCAGGTAGGAGATTTCCTTGATGTTAGCGGCATCGTCCGAAAGCTTCGGGTTGAAGTAGGCTTCCTTCAGATACATGGTGTATTGTCCGCCGTTCATCATCTTGGTGCCGGTCGGCTGGTAGGTGACGTTGGCGCGATAGGTATAGGTTACCTTCGTAGCTCCTCGCGAACCGCGCTTGGTCTTGATTTCGATAACACCGTTGGCACCCTGCGAACCCCAGATAGCGGTAGCAGCGGCATCCTTCAGGACGGTGATACTCTCGATATCCTCCGGGTTAACTTGCAAAAGTTCTGCAAACTTATCCTCGGTGGCATTGGCGAAGTCGAAGTCTTTGTTGTAGTCCGATTCGAACACGTTTCCGTCCACAACCACCAGCGGTTCGGTGTTGCCGTTAATGGAGCTTACGCCACGCAAACGCATCGACGTGCCGGCACCTAAGTTACCGCTTGCAAGCACAATGTCCAAGCCGGCGATACGGCCCTGCAAGGCTTCATCGATGGTGGTGATAGGCATACCTTCGAACTCCTGTGCGGAAATGGTCTGCGAAGCCTGCGAAACCTCCGTCTGCGGGATGTCGAGACCGGAAGTCTGTGTGCGGCGCTTTTGCGAAACCACCACTTCCTGCAGTTCGTGGTTGTCCTGCTCCAGCAGGATCTTATAGGTCAGACCCTTGATCGGAATGATTTTGGTCTTCATGCCGATGTAGGTAATCTTAATACGGTCTTGGGGATTACGGATGGCGAACGAGAAGTTACCGTTGATGTCGGTGATACCCGAAGCCATCACACGGTCGTCTTTGTTGATTTCCACCACGTGCACTCCTGCCAATACGTCGAACTCGTCGGAAACGGTGCCCGAGATGACGTCGCCGGCCTGCTGTGCCCATGCGCCCATGCAAGTGGCGCCAGCCAATACAAAAGATAAAATATATTGCTTGTTCATAATGTCTGTCTTATTTTATGTTTTGTATTCAGTATCCTTTTTTCTCGAAATAGAGCGGAGCATCGATGGCATGCACTATTGCGAACGATGACGACGAGATGTTATTGTATTGCAACTGATATTCACGGGCGGTCTGGTTGTACAGAGCCTTGTTGTCGGTCAACACGTGACGTTCGTGACCTTGTCCGTCGGTTACGCTAATCGAAGTTGGAGTTACCTTGACATCTATGGAGTGGAACTTATAATTCTTCTTCTCCTCGTCGGTGAAGTAACCGGTTGCGGTTTCGTAGGTGCGCTCGAAAGTGTCCGATCCGCCTTCGTTCGAGTAATCCAGACCGATCATCAGGCTGTTATCCTGAATATGGTAGCGCAGGAAAGCGTTTAGGGCTGCCTTGCGTGCATCGTAGGCCGAATCGCTCAGCAGTTCCATATTGTACAGGTTCTCTAAGTTTTCCCAAGTGTCGAGCTTGCCGGCTCTGATGGAATCCTGCAAGCTTTCGTTGGTTGGCACATAGACGGTGTAATGATAGTTGTTGAACGAAGCTACGTTGCCTGCCAAAGAACCGGCTGCAGCGCCGTTTCTGGAAGATTCGAGCAACTCCGAACCGGAGAGGAGCTTGTAGAATTCGCTGAATTCAGGTGTGTTCTCCAGAATGTCGAACACCGAACGGTTGGTGGTCAGCAAAGGTTGTTCTTCAAGAATATAGGTCTTACCGTTTCCTTCCTCGCTTTCGTCGTAGATTCTGGTAACAGGAATCCACTTGTCCTGATCGCGCTGCAAGGTGCCCTGCACGAAGATGTTGTCGCCTTCTTTCTTAACGCGTACGATACCGCCGTTCTTGGTGTGGTAGAACTCGTGTCCGTTCTCGATGCCTGCTGTCTCTTTGTTGCCCACCACGATGTGGTTGTCCAGCACGTCTTCCAGCCGGTCGAGCAGCACGGACGCATTGGTTACTTTGTCCAAAGAGTCGCCTACGATGCCGGTGGTCAGGTCGTAGCTCCAGACGGAAGCCCATACGCGCTCGCTTTCATCGGCTGCCTGATAGTCGTAATGGAATCGCCAGATCTGAGTCTGCGTCTCGCCATACGATACCGGATCGATGTACGATAACAGCGCGTTGTTGGTAGGAATGAACAGGCTGTAGTAGCTGTCGAGCGAGTTCAGGTAGGAGCGGTATTCCAACTGGCTGATCGCCCAGCGCATCACATTCATGGTTTCGTCGATCAATGCCGGGAAGCTGACGCTTACATAAGAGGTAGGAGAAAAGACTTTATTGGTCAGGTAGATGGCTCCGTTGCAGCCCAGCATCACGCTATCCACATCGGAAGGCTTGATACCCATACGGTCCTGGTTCGAATTGACGATGCCATCGAACTTCGAAGGCACGGAATTGATCCACGAATTGAGCATATTATTATTAATGAGTTCGGCAATGACGTTGTTAGGCACATTGTCCCACTCTCCGTAATAGTCTTTCAGCACCTTTCCGCTTCCTTTTTTGAAGTATTCATCCAGGGCCTCATCGCTTGGAACCAGCATCACGCCCATATTCTCCTGCAAGGCTACGGTGTTCGAAAGAGCATTCGGATCGTCGCTGTAGAATGCGTTCCAGCCCGGATCGAACTTCAGGATCTCGTCTTCGTTGAAGGTGGTGTTGTCCAACAGGGTCTTGAACGCGCCGCCTTGGCTGCGCTTGCTGAGGTAGCGCCATTGGAAGACGGAATCGACTGAGGTGCCGTATTCCAGATTGTAGGCATCGGTCACGTCGCGTCCGGTATAATAAGGCACGCTAAAGCGGTCAAGCATCCGGCTGAAGAGCTTGGCTTTCGGTTCTTTTCTCAGAATTTCAGCCATGTTCTCCAACGGAGTAACCACTTCTTCCATTTCGTGAATGAAACCGTTGGCAGAACGGATGTTGCCGTTTTTGACCGGGATTCCGTTGATGTGGGCATCGCCCGACTGGCGGTCGATCTTATAATTGAAGATGAAGTTCAGATCCTCGTTGGTGATTTTGTTGTTGGTGAGGAATTTCTCTACGAAAATCATCATGGGCACAGCACTCATATCCTTCATGCAGACCAGCGATTTGCCGTTTTCACGGTAGTATTTCCAGGCGTCGGCATTGTCAGGCATCTCTTCGGGGCTGATAATGGACACGGTGTCATAGACCGAAGCCGAAGTCTGTCGGCGCATACAGTTGCCTTCGGTGACGCCGGTGTTTCCGGTGGTGCTCGAAAGGTTCATGATTTGTAAGGAATTGTCGAGCATCGAACTGTAGAGCAGCATCTTCTTCTGTGCTGGTGTCAGATCGTCATACTCATGTACGCCCCAGTTGTTGTTGGCGTAGAAGCGCTCGAAAGCGTCATCATCGGCGGCAAACAGTGTCTTGAGCGAAACACCGGAGAGTGCTTCCTCATAACCCAGATCCTTCACCAGCTGGCTGTAGTTCTCGAAATTGTTCTTTTCGAGGTAAGTCATCAGGTTCGAACCGAAATTCGATGGCAGTTTTTCGTCCAGATCGTAAGTGTCCTTACAACCGGAAGCCAAACCGGCCAGCGAGAGCAGAAAAGCAGCAGCCAGTCCGAGGTGGCGGACAGACTTGCTTGTCGTCGATTTGTGGTTCAGGTTTGTTTTCATTTGTTGGTATTTTGAATTTTGTTTTCAGTACTCGTTTGAAAATCTGCCGCAAAGTTACGCGTTTAAATTATATTATACCTTAAAAAAAGAAACAATTCGTTTCATTTTTGAAACATAAGACCAAATACAACGAGGATGGTGCTAAAATGTTATAAAATTTGTCTTTCGCCGCTATCTGGCTCTGCAAGCGGCTTTTTAGAGGTTCGGAAGATAAAAATGAGAATATATTTTTAATTTTGTAACAAGATGTATCGAATCTGTAACAAAACATTGCGCACGTACATTATTATTTTTATCTTTGCGGCGGAAAAATGATACAGTAAACACAAACAACGTTATGAAACATTTCAATTACCTTACAGTTATGGTTGCTGTGGCTTCTATGCTTACTGCTTGCGGCGGTGAGAAAGTAGAATATCCCAAGCCACAGTTTGAGTCATTCTCCTATTCCGGCAATGATGCCAGGTATAATCAGCCTTTCGATGCGGAAACCCAATACCTGAACCCGATCATTTCAGGTACCAATCCCGATCCGACTATCTGCCGCAAGGGCGATGATTTCTATATGGCTAACAGCTCGTTTGTCTATTGGCCGGGTATTCCGGTTTGGCACAGCAAGGATCTCGTTGACTGGGATTTCTGCGGATATGTCATTACGCGTCCGTCGCAGGCGTTGTTTAAGACCGGCGACCGTATTTCCGGCGGTGTCTTCGCGCCCGATATGAAATATTGTGAGGCGAACAACACGTTCTATCTGATTGTCACTATCGTGACTGGAGGCGGCAACGTGATTTTCAAGTCGCAGAATCCTTATGAGGGCTGGAGCGATCCGATTCGTGTGCCCGAAGTTCGTGGTATCGATCCCTCGATGCTGTTCGATTCAGACGGCAAGTGCTATATTGTCAACAACGACGAGCCGGCCTATCCGGCAGAGTACAGCGGACATCGTGCCATTTGGGGACGAGAGTTCGACCTGAAGACCGAAAAGGTGTGCGGCGATCCTGTCGTGCTGATCGATAAGGGCATCCGTCCAGCCGAGAAACCGATCTGGATTGAAGGCCCGCATCTTTATCATTTCAACCAGACTTTCTTCGGACGTAACTATAATCAGTATTATCTGATGGATGCTGAGGGCGGAACCGGCGATTGGCATTCGGAGGTTGTTCTGGCAGGCAACAAGGCTTTGGGCAAGTTCACGCCCAGCCAGCAGAATCCGATCCTGACACAGCGCACCCAGCCGCACGATCGTCCGAATCCGATCACTTGTGCCGGACATGCCGATCTGGTCAATGTGAGCGACGAACCTGCCATCGAGGATAACGAATGGTGGAGCGTCTTCCTGGCTTGCACCACCTATGATGGCGACCAGTTGTATAACACCGGACGCAGCACCTTCCTGTTGCCAACCACTTGGATTCGCGATCGTGTCAACAACGGCATTCAGCCGCTCATCCTGCATCCCGATTCCATCATTCCTACCGTGTGCCAGAAGAGCAAATGGCAGATGCGCGCCGGCGAGAAAGATACTGCAAATGCTGCCAATCGTATCGGCAGCAAATCAGACTCACGCAATCTCCTGACCGGCAATGGTTCCTATACCGACTCCTTCGAGGGTAATGAACTGTATCCGCTTTGGTTCACGCTGCGCACTCCGCATCCTGACCAGCAGGTGGAGGGCGGTTTGGCCAAGTGGTGCAATCTGGTTGACGGCAGCCTGCAATTGGATCCTCAGTCGGAGAAACTGAGCGAGCAGGGTCAGCCTTCTCTGCTTTGCCGATGGGTGAAGCACAGCACCTATACCGCACAGGCCCGTATGCGCTTCACTCCGCAGGAGACAGGCGTCTTTGGCGGTATGACTTTGTTCCAGAGCGAGCGCGCTCATTATAGGATAGGTAAGCGCATGAATGCTGAGGGTCTGGTGGAAGTTGTGCTGATCCGTACCGACAAAGAGGCAGCCGATGTGATGGTTGCTGCCCAGACTATCTCTTCTTCCGACAACTACAAGCCTTTGGATCTTCGTGCAGAAGTTGACCAGCATACGGTAACATTCAGCTATTCGTTCGACGGTGCCCATACTTTCCAGACGTTGGGCGAAGTGCAGAATGCCGATATCCTTACCACCAACTATTCCGGCGGATTTACCGGAAGCGTTGTCGGATTGTGTGCCATTAAAGAATAGCATTATATATGAAAAAGAATCTGTTTCTCACGGCGACCGTATTGGCTGCTATGTCTGCCGCACCGGTTTGGGCCGCCTCTTCTGCGGTCAGTCTTCACATCGATGGAACCTGGAAGCATCAGACAGTAACCGGTTTCGGCGGTTTTGCGTTCGCTGCCACTTGGGGCGATAATCTGACCGACGACGATACCAAAGCGTTGTTCGGTTGCGACAATACCAACAAGACGCTGGGTCTGACCATCCTGCGTGCCCGTATTTCTCCCGATAGTGTCGCTTCGTGGGGAGCAGATAACTGGGCGCCTACCGTCAATCGCATGAAAGTGGCGCGCAATGCTACGGAAGCCAGCGGACGCAAGCATCTGAGTTTTGCGTCTGCCTGGACTCCTCCGGGAAAGTTCACTTCCAACGGACAGAACACCAAGGGTCATATACTGGAGTCGTGTTTCGCCGACTATGCCGACTATCTGAACTGCTTCATCGGCCGATGTGAGCGGAACGGCACAGATGTCGATTACATCTCCTTGCAGAACGAACCCGACTGGGAGCCCGATTATGAAGGCTGCGTCTGGCCGGCTACCTCTTTCATCAAGTTCTATAGTAATTATGCTTCGAAGGTCAACCGTCCGCTCATCGGTCCCGAATATCTGGGCTTCCAGCGCGATCGTACCGATTCTATCCTCAATAGTGCTTCTGCTATGCAGGGCTTGGCGATTGTGGCCGGACACATCTACGGCAGCGGCAACTTCGATTATCCGCTGATCCGAGAAAAGGGTAAGGAAAAATGGATGACCGAGTATCTGATCAATGCTGAGGATATGGGCTACGAGAGCACTCATATTTACAATTGGGACGATGCTATCTACTTCGGACGTGTCATCAATACTTCCATGCTGGCGAACTTCAATGCATGGGTTCATTATGCTTTGAAGTCTTCGTATGGCCTGATTGGCGACGGAACCAACGGCACTACCAACGATGCTATTACCAAGCGCGGTTACGTGATGGCTCATTTTGCCAAATATGTGACCGGTACCACTCGTTTGCATACGGTGCTGACCGACCCTGCCTATTCGGGCCTGACGGCTTCAGCCTATTTGTCGGAAAGTGGCGACACCTGTGTGGTGATGGTGCTGAATCCTACCTCTTCGAGCATCGATGTCAATTATTCGTTGCCGTTCTTGAGCAAAGGCGGACGACGCATCCGAACCTATTCCAGCGGCAATCTGGTGCAGACCGCTGTTTCGTTCACCGAAAGTAGCGAGCCTATGATTGCCTGTCCGCCTAAGAGTGTCTGCACCTACCTCTTGGTGAAGAGCGGAGAACGCACGGAGGCGCAAGAGGCAGTTCCTCAACCCCTATGGGCCGACAGTTTGCAGAACTACAACGGACAGTGTGTGCATCCCAACGGCTGGAAGGTTACTGTCAATGGAAATGTGCGTACAGCCAACAGCGGTAACAGTTTCTGGAACAGTTCGCAAACCCGTCTGATGCCTTATTCTCCGGAAAGTCCGATTCCGGCCGGTATCCTGCTGCATGGTTCTTCAGGAAAGGTGGGCCAGGCCAACTATGGCAGTCAGAACAACTATCGCCTCCGTCTGGAGCCGGGCAACTATCGGATGATCTGGCATGCTATCGGCTACAATGGGCCGCAGAAACTCTATACTTTCATCACCAAGGCAGGAAGCACCGCTTCGATTGCCAGTCATAGTGGTGTGGCTGCTACGGCCAATGTGAACAGCACTTGGGGCTCAGGTCGCGATAATTTCGATGCGGTTGCCGATACACTCGATTTCACCATTGCTGATGCCGGCAACTACGAGTTGAATTTCCGTGTTACCTATTATGCCGATAATGCCGTTAACGGCAGCTGTATGGCTTTGGTGGGAGGTATTACGATCAACCAGGCCGATGTTGCCGATGGCATCAATGAGGTGACAATCTCTTCCGATGCTCCAAGCAACGTCTCTGAAACGTATTACGATATTCTGGGTCGCCGCGTGTCCGCATCCGGTCTTCAGCGCGGAGGCATCTACTTCCGTTCCGACGGCTCCAAGATCCGTATAGAGCGGTAATTCCCTGGGCTTTTTATCGCACAATAACGTATGCCTATGAAAAATTTGTGCGATGCCTATAAAACAATTGCGCGATATTTATTTCTGCAAATTTCTTTACCTGGCTTAACGGGAAACCTAATCCTAATATGTTAGTGCTATAAAAACTATGTGATTGTTTTACAACTTAGCTTACTGTTGAGGGTATTCATATAATGTTTCATTTCCTCTATAATGATGTTAGCTTCGAGACTTTGGTAGTCGAACTTCCACTCGTACCACCAGTCGTTTAGCTCCATATAATCTGCATTTTCGCCACTGAAGAGTTTTTGGTTCTCACGTGTAACATGAGTTCCAGGTGCTTTGCGAATACCTATTTCCGCATATCTTACGAGTCCATTATCTATTGTCCCATGCCATTCGTAACACACCATGAATTCTCCCATAACTATGCCGACACCTATCCATTCTCTTGCCCAGTCCTGTTCCCGCTCTATCCAATGGTCATTTCCATCGTCAGCCGCAAAGTGAGGTTTCGCATCCGGCAAAGACTCCATGATAGACAAAATAAGATTCTTTCTCTTCTGCAAGGTATCAGACAATACGCATTGATCCACTACAGGATGGATTACACTATACGTCGCTGCATAAATCATACAATATCGTGCGTATGTAAGTTTTGCAAATTGAACGCTGGGTTCTTTATTTTTTGTTATGTCGGGGTTGAGCGATTCTATTTCTGGTAAATAACAAAGCGTCTCTTTGTTATTCTGATATTCAGTATATTGGCTTGCATTGCTTTTGCTGCGATTCGCCTCGAAGGAGATTGCAGCCATATTACCGATACTCCAAAGCCAGTCCTTGTCATAGTCTCGATAATCCCCCCGCTTGTTGCTAATCCATTCCTGTGGGAGAATATGGTCAAAATCCCACGGTCTGTTTTCTTCTGCCCACATATCTGCCCTTGCCGGATCATAATTGCGGAAGTGCGTGTTTAAATATTGTCTCTCTGCATATAGCAGCATCTGTTTGGCTTCTGCTGTTCCATACCAGAAAGTCCGATTGAAGAAATGCATTGCCGGAGCTGGCAGACTGTTCCATACTCTCCAACCTTTGGAATCCCCTATATAGAACAAAGTCTTGACTTCTTCAGGTGTATAGACATGCAGTAAGTGACAATCATGCATCAGCCTTGAAATGCCCTTTAAGACATTTGACAAATTAATACCATTCTTGCATCGATGGAACATTTCCTGGACACAAAGTTTTTTGTCATTACCAAACCAATGGAGAAGAAAAGCAAGAGCCCTTATCTCGTAGTTTGACAGATTAATGGGCGACTGCATGTCCTTTCGTGCCAAAAACATTAAAAGTAAATATATGTCTGGGGAATTTTGGGCAATAATGGTACGCAGGATATTTGGTGTGCGCAAATCGCCATCATCTTTTGTGCCCAACCACTCGTCAACCTTTTCCAGAATGTATCCTAAATGATTCTCATCATACAGGTTTTCGATTTTTTCTCTTTCTTCCATCTTCTTTGCTGCACTTCGGATTTGTTTGATGGTCATATCGCTCTTAAAGTTCTTGTCATCATCTGTTGTCAAGGCAAGGCGGAATGCTAACATTACGAGCTTAGAAGGGCTCATATATTTTTCTGCCAAACGATCGTTTTCATCCTTTATGGATGGCCAGTATGCTTTGATTGCAGAATAGTTCAAATCATCTCTTGAAATTGCCGTACCACCCGTGTTCAGACGGGTGAATAGGATTTCCAAGGTAGTCTGTGACGTTGCATCCTCTGTAGTTTCTGTTTCCATTACCTCTTTGGGTAGATGGTTACAGGTTATCATATAATCTTTCAATGCGTTGAATGCAGGAAACAATATTTTACGAAGATAAGTCAAAGCGTCATTGGAATGTTTGATTTTATCATTAAAAATCAAACGGTAAGAGAATTCTGTAGCATTAAAAATCGTAAGGACCTCATTGACAAAAGATTCCGCGTCAGTAGTTTTTTCTGATGCTTCAAGCAGACAAAACAACGGAATGGGAAGGTTTGCTTCTACAGGCCATGTCTCTTTCAAAGAAAAATGGTTGTTATATATATTCCCTTTAAGATTAAACTCGTCTAAGGCTTTCCTCTTTTCTGAAGTGTTTAAGCGATTGGCCTCGTCGTCATTCTTAAATCCCCAAGGGTGAGGTGTTGTAGTCGCTTTAATCCAGAATGTGCGAGTAGAATTTTTTGAGGAGGGCGGTAACAAATCAATCCACAGTACGGCTCTTGCGTCTTTAACTGTATTAAACCCGATACTGATAGCATTATATCGTTGCTGTCCGTCCATAAGGTAATATTTCCCAAAGCCATCTTTTTGGACAATATCTGACAGCATGAAAGAACCTATTGGGAAACCACGGAGAATGGAGTCCCATAGAAGTTCCACCTGACGAGGTTTCCAAACAAGGCCACGCTGTAGTGCTGGTATCTGAACATCTGATTGCTCTGAAGTCCAGGATGCAATCTCTTTTAGTTTGTATGATAAATTATTCATGGTTTCTAATTGTTTTGATTCTCCCTTCAATAGTACCATGACGAGTGAAGGTCTCTTTTCAGCACACCTTATTTTAAAACATTATTAATGTTTCTTTTGATTCAAAGAATTTCTCTTGCAATCCACGCACAGGCTTCAGCATCGGCCAGGGCATGGTGGTGGTTCTCCAGCCGGTAGCCGCAGACGGCTGCAACGGTGTGAAGCTGATGGTTCGGCAAGTTGCGGAACTTGCGCCGTGAGGCACAAAGTGTGTCGTAGAACTCATAGTCGGGATAATCCATCTGATAGACACGGAACACGGCTTTCAGGCAGCCCTCATCGAAGGGCTTGTTGTGTGCCACCAAGGGAAGGCCATCAATCAAAGGTTCTATCTGCTTCCAGACCTCTGGGAAAACAGGGGCTGCGTCGGTATCGTCACAGCACAGCCCATGCACCTGACTGCACCGGTAGTTATAGTAGTTTGGTTCCGGCTGGATGAGGGAGTAGAAAGAATCGACTATCTCACCGTTCCGAACGATGACGATACCAACGCTGCATACGCTGCTGCGCTCGTTGTTGGCTGTTTCGAAATCTATTGCTGCAAAATCTTTCATTTTGGGTCATGCTTGTATTTGTTCCACGTGCTCTAAACTTTATGTTGCACGCTAAACTATGAATTTGCTGCAAAGTTACATAATTTTGTTGATTACAAAGAACAAAAGAAATAGAAAAAACATTTTGTTCATCATAATTAACAATTGCTCCCGACAATGCCTCCGAATTCAGTAAATATCTTTCGGAGTATAGCAATAAATAGGGTGTACCAATTTTGAAGTGAACCCCGAAAGTTAGACAAAAAAACTTTCGGGGTTTATTATGATGTCAAAAACTACCTGTCAACAATGAACCTATGGTTCGATTTTATCTCGCGCCGGTCACCCGATTTCTATCCAGATTTCTTCACCCTTGTCAGCAGCTTCCTGAATCAGCTTCCTGAGTCGCTCGAAGGTGTCGCGGGAATGGGTGAGGGAGGGGCAGTAATCAGTAATTGGTGATTCGTAATCAGCATCAGCAGCGGGTTTTGAGCTTTGCATCAGCAGCGTGCACGTCACAGCGATGAGCAACCATAACCACAGATGCCTGAGTATCGTCCGTAGCAGCGGAGCGATCAGCGCCACTAACAGATCCTCCATAACCGGCCAAAGCAGCCACAATAATCTGAAGAAGCAGTTTGAGAAACTGCAGAAGTTTTTT
>JAFSKF010000004.1 GCA_017449065.1 Bacteroidales bacterium | reverse complement strand
GTGGGAGCTGCGGAAGACAGCCTGTACAGGTTCAAGGCTTCGTTCAACCGGAAAGCGGACTACAGGTTCTCGGTCGGGAAGGAGATTTTTGACGAAAGGATGTATGAGGAGCTGGTCAGGACCCGAATGGAACTGGACAGCGGTTTCAACCGGGAGGGTTCTTTCTTCCCGGTATATCGGTTTCAGGCATAAGAAGCAAGTTTCATCACGCATATTCGTGAGACAGGCATCTTAACAATAAAAGAGGCTGTAACTTTTGCGAGTTACAGCCTCTTTTATTGTTACTACTGAATGTTATATTGGTTGCTTTACAAATCAATATATTTGCCCATGCATTGGAGGGGAGAGACATATTCAATGAAAATCCGGCAACAAAACCGAAGTTCTGCCACCGGACGGAGTGTGTTTTTCAATATTAAATAAGGGAGAGAAATAAAATAGAAACGAATAATAATAGGATGAATATGACAAAAAAAAGAGATTTATTCAAAAGGGAAGAGGTTGAATTTAGCGGCTGTCATCAGCCGATTCATGTCGCTGCGTGCATCGATGGCGGTGCGGATGCTGTCGAGATAGGCAGGGATAAGTGTCTTAGCATAGGATTCAGGCAGGTTGCCTTGCGTGACAAACTCCACCTCCGACATTGGCAGTCGGATGCCCATGTCTGCAGAACGGCGTCCTTCGGCAAAGAACGTTTCCTGACGGAGCAGATATACCAGTTCGTAGAGTTCGTCCTGAGTATTGGCAGCAGCGATGTCGGTTGCTGAAACAGAAAGCGTCGATACTGTCGAATCGGCACGCGTCTGCACCGTGCTGAGCAAGTCGGCAAGATGACCTTTTGCAGCACTCAGATCGTTGCCGGCAACACAGATTTCTGCCAGAATCAGGTGCGCCTCTTCGATCTTTGCAACGGCAATCGGTTGGTTGTAGAGGCCCGACTGCGGACACTTCACCGCTTGCGCTGCCAAGCGGGGCAACACAGAGAACAGCTGCTCGGAAACATATTCCTGCACCGAATTAGAGAAACCGTTGATGTCGTCGAACTCCGCCTGCACCAATAAGAGACTGTCCGTGAGAATCGCCGTCTGAGCCTGCGTCTGCGCCTGAGCAGCATCGCCCAAGAGGCGGTAGGCACGCGCTTTCAGGAGCGCCACTAACGCCTTGTCGCGGGAGGATGATGCCACAGCGGCGGCCTCCTCCAAAACCGACAGGGCTTCAGCAGCCAGTTCGGACGAGGTGAGGACTTTGCCCTGAGCCTCCTTGGGGAGCGCCACAAAGTTCTCGGAAGCCAGCAGGTAGGCAATCGCCTTGACGTAGTAGAGGTTGAACCGCATGGCGTCGGTGGTCGAAGCATCTGCAGCAGCTACGGTTTCGAGTCCGAAGTCTGCCATCTCGATCATCTTGCCAATATGCGTCGTGAGACTCGAAATCTCGCTGTCCGAATAGTGGATGTCGAGTACGTCGAAGGTCTTCGAACTGCGTGAAGAATTGTTGTAGAGATCGTCGGACAACAGCCCGGTGAGTTCCGCAAAACGCGAGATGCAGGTTCCGAAACTGGCATTTGTGCCGTTCACCCACGTCTTCATTGCGTCGGTGGAATGGGCAAAATCGCTTTCCACCACATTCGGATTGAGCACATCGTCCGGCGAGAGCAAATCGCAGCTACCGAACAGCCATCCGCAAAGCATTATATATAATAATGAGTATTTCTTCATAACCCGGAACATTTAGAATGAAACGCTGATGGAACCCAGATATTGGCGGGGAGCAGAATAGGTGGCATAGTTGAAACCACCCGTAGCCACCGCGCCTTGCGTCTGCGTGGACGAAACCGTAGCCTCCGGATCGCACGGACAATCGGTAATGGTGAACGGATTGTTGACCGTGAAACCGAGTTTCACCTGCTGGACGAACTTAAAAGGTTTGCGGAAAGTATAGTCGATGCCCACCTGACGAATCTTCAGGAAATCGGAGTGATAGACAAAATAATTGGTGAGGTTGGTCCAGTTGTTCTTCTGGATCAGCCAGCGGTTGCTGCCGTCTGCATTCATGCCTAAAGCCATCAGGAGTTCGTCGGGCACATTGGCAATCTTCAGGCCGTTGCGGAAGCGGAACTGGGCATCGTAGGAGTGTACGTTGGCGCCCATCTGGTAATCGCCGTTGGCAAAGAGGTTCAGCTGTTTCCAGCGGACGTTAAGCGCCAAAGTGCCGTAGCAGTCGGGCAGGGTGTTGCCCAGATTCTGCAGTTTGTCAATCTGCACCGAACCGTCGTCCTTCAAAGTGGCACGCGAGCCGCGCAGATAACCTACCGATTCTCCTTCGGTCACCACCGACTGGATGGTGCTCGAACCGAAGCCGCCAATGGCAAAGGTGGTGGCGCCGCCGCTGCTCAGCACTTTGTTGCGGTTGGTGTTCAAGGAACCTTGCAGAAAAACGTCCCAGTCGCGGGTCTGCACGATATGCACGCCCAACGAGAGTTCGATGCCTTTGTTCTCAATCTTGCCGGCATTCTGCAAGCTGCTGCCTTCGCCCACAGAAGGCGGAAGCGGGACGTTGAAAAGCGCGTCGCGCGTAAGGGCGTAATAATAGTTCACGCCAAGAGAAAGCCGGTTGTCAATCCAGGAAGAACTGAAGCCCACTTCGAACGAATGCTTTTTCTCCGGTCCGAGATTGTCGTTGCCATACTGGTCGAAAGTGGCAGCCTGGCTGTTCTGAAACGACGTCAGATCGACGGTGCGCTGATAGGCGAAAGCAGGAGGGTAGAGGCCAGCTACACCGTAGTTGGCAAACAGACGGAACTGATTCAGCCAATTGAGCGAGCGGGCAAACGACTCCTCGCTCAGAAGATAGGAAACGCCCACCTTCGGATACCATTGCCAGCCCACATTGTCGCCAAACGCTGAATTATAGTCGCCACGGATGCCGAGATCCAGATAATAGCGGTTCAGGAAACCGAGGTTCTCCTGCATGAACCAACCGTAGTTGTTGAGATAGCTCATCCATTCGTCCGCTGATTTCGTAGCTGCACCCGAGATGGTCTGCTGTCCGTCGCGGATGTCCTTGCCGAGTGTGCTGCTCTGGTGATCGTCGGTCGAGAAGAACTGATAGCCGGTAGTTGTCACCGAACTCAGCCATTCGTTGGTGTAGTTGTAGGATGCAGACACATCGAAAGTCAGCCCCAGATAGTTGCGTTCGAAGTTACGCATCGAACTGAGTGCCAAATAGGCGCGTTCGCCGGTGGCATCGAGCCAGGCGTTTGTGATGCTGTATTTGTTCAGGTTGTGACGATAGTCGAGACCCAAGGTGGCTTTGGCGATGAACCCGGCAAAAGGCTTGTAGGTCAGGCTCTGCGACGTCTGGAAACGACGGATCTCGTCGGTGTGCGAAGCCAGATCCTCGCCGTCGTAGCAAAGCTGTTTCAGTCGGGCCAAGTCGGTGCTGTGCAGTTCATCCACGTTGCTCGTGTTGAAGATTTTCTGCCATTGTCCGTTGGCGTCCTTCTCGCGCAAAGGGTAAAGCGTCTTCAAGCCCGACGTATTGTCGGCATAACCGAAATCGCCGCACTCAATCGACCACAGGCCAGAATACAGACCTTCGTTGCCGTTGCGGGCGTAGCGCTGGTTCTGGAAAGCCGCACCCCACGAACTCTGGTACTCCAGCTGCTGGTTGATATTGTAGTGTGTACCTAAGCGCAGGTCATATTTCTTCTGTTCCTGGGCATTGGCCACAATGGTACCGTCGGAATGCGACATCGAGGCACCCAAGCTCCAGCCGCCACGTTCCGAACCGCTTTCCATGCTCAGCCGGTATTTCTGGAAGAGGCCGGTCTGATGGATCAGGTCCTTGGTGCGATTAAAATAATAATAGTCGGAGGTAGCAATTTCCGAGCCGACTTCCGTGCCTATAGTGGCGCGGAAAGACTCTGTGTTGCCTTTTTTCGTAAAGATCTGGATAACTCCGTTGGCGGCATCCGAGCCATAGAGCGTAGTGGCTGCGCCTCCCGGCACAAACTCGATACGCTCGATGTTCTCTAAGGGGATATCGGCAATGGAACTGGATGCTGAAGTCTGTCCGGCAAAGCCAGAACCCGTGTGGTTGCCGCCGTTCAGGTCGTTGGTGAGAGAAGAGGCTGTATTGTTGTTATCCACACGGACGCCATCCACATAGATGACAGGGGTGGAGTTGGAGAATGCTGACGACAGACCTCGTGCCCACATCAGGGAAGTGGCGCCAGGTTGTCCGCTCGACAGATTCACCTTCATGTTGGGAAGAGCCGTCTGCAGGAGCTGGTCGATGCGCGTGGTAGGCAGGTTTTCCAGCTGCTTGCTGTTGAGGGTCTGCACGTTGCTCGACAGACGGCGTTTCTTGATTTCTGCACCTTGTCCGGTTACCACAACCTCCTCAAGGTCATAGACGTCTTTAGCATGATCCCCCAGCACAGCCAGAGCATCCGCCGTTTCTGCGTCATTGCCATTCGAGGCTCCCAAAGGAGTGGAGAGTGAATAGAAAGAGCCTAACAATACAGCAATGGACAAAACAGATTTGTTCATTATAACTGTTAAGTTAAGATGGGATTCCTGATTAGCCACATTTTACTGACCATATCAGAAAAAATATATGTTAACACAACCGCAACCTTTCTATACCACGTGATTGCTGGTGCAAAGGTACGTAAAATTTTCAGAATTGCAAACAATTCCCCCAAAAATGTGTGAAAAATAAAAAGTGAGGCTAAAAAAACTCACTTTTGCTTATTTGGGAATAGCATTTTGCGGGGACAGATCCTTATTCGTTGTCCAGATTTGGCTCCTCCAGCGTAAATTGAGAACTGCCGTCGAAACAATGGGTGCAGACTTTGCTCTTATCGAGTCCGATAGCCGCAATCAGGTCCTCCAGTTTGGTGAACTTGAGAGAATTCAGGCCAAAGCGCTTCTGAATGATCTGGATCATTTGCTTGTATTCCGGAGAATCGGTCGTAGCGTAAGCCTTCAGGCGTTCCGGATCGTTGGCAGCATTTTCTCCTTCGATATCGGCAATGACGCGACGGGTAATCAGTTCCATGTCGGAGCGCGAAGAGGTGAAATTGATGAATTGACATCCGTAAACCAAAGGCGGACAGGCAATACGCATGTGCACTTCCTTGGCTCCGGCCTCGAAGAGACAAGCCGTATTGTCGCGCAACTGGGTACCTCGCACAATCGAATCGTCGCAGAAAAGCACTTTTTTGTCTTTTAGAATCGATTTGTTCTGAATGAGTTTCATCTTAGCCACCAGATTGCGCATTTCCTGATTGACAGGAGTAAATGAACGCGGCCAGGTAGGAGTGTATTTCGAGACGGCACGCATAAACGGACAGCCGTGCCCGTGGGCGTAGCCGACAGCCATGCCTGTGCCGGAATCCGGAATGCCGCAAGCACAGTCAACTTCCGTATCGTCGTTCTTGCCCATCATATAGCCGGTGGCATTTCGTACCTCTTCGGTGTTGCGTCCCTCGTAATCGCTGGTCGGAAAGCCGTAATAGACCCAAAGGAAGGCGCAGATCTGCATCCTGTGGTTCGCTTTGCGAAGCACCTCGATGCTGTTGGCCTGAAGTCTGACAATCTCGCCGGGACCTAAGAACTTCTCGATTTCGTAGCCCAGATTCGGGAAAGACGTTGTTTCGCTTGTAACGGCATACGCGTTCTTTTTCCGGCCCACAACCACAGGAGTACGTCCCCAGCTGTCGCGTGCAGCAATAATGCCGTCTTCGGTCAGTAGCACCATTGTGCACGATCCCTTTACGGTGCGATAGACATTTTCGATGCCATCGACGAAATCTTTTCCTTTAACAATAAGGCAGCCCACCAATTCCGTCGGATTGATTCTGCCCGAAGAGAACTCCGTCAGATGCATGCCTTCGTTCAGCAACTGACGGGCAATTTCCTCGATATTCAGAATCTTGGCAACGGTTACGATTGCAAATCGGCCAAGGTGCGAATTGAACAGTTGCGGCTGCGCGTCGGTATCACTGATGATACCCAGTCCGCTATTGCCGAGAAACTTCGGAAACTCGTCTTCGAACTTCGGTCGGAAATAAGCATTTTCGATACTGTGGATGGCACGTTTGAAACCGAGTTCGGAATCGTAAGTGACCATACCGGCACGACGCGTGCCCAGATGACTGTTATAGTCGGTGCCATAATAGACATCGGCTGCACAGGGGGTAGTGGAAATAGAACCAAAAAAACCAGCCATGAAAGTAGAAAGAAATAGCTATTATACTTTTGTGTTAGCTGATTAAACCAGATGGCGGATCAATTCTTCGCGTTCGCCGCAAAGCATATCGATTACAGGAATCTCAATCATGGTGTAGGCACCCGGTTTCTGCTTCATGGCGGCACGGGCAACATTCACCAGAACCTGTGAGGTAAGGGCCGGATTATTGATCTTCATGTCAAATTCGAAGAGCTGGTTGTGGGTTTTTCCGCTCACGCCCTTACGAACCAGATTCACACCGTGTCCGACATCGTTCAGATCGTCAACACAAGGTACTTGCTGCACGTGAGTTTCATCGTTCACGAAATACGGATCGGCCTTAATGGCAGCCTCGACCGTCTTGAAGTCGGCACCTTCTTCCAACTCGACGTAAACCATACGGCGATGAATGCCGGTACCTACAGGAATAGTCATGCTCAAGGCATCCTTGACGCCCGGGATGGCACGCACAGCCACCGAATGTCCCATTGAACGACCGGGGCCGAAGTTGGTGTAAGTAACGCCCTTGGGAGCCAGACTCTGCATCAGGGTGCGAACAATGGAATCCGATCCGGGATCCCAACCGGCCGAAATGATGCTGACGGCATTGTGGTTCTTGGCTACTTCATCGAGCGAGCGGCGAAGATCGACGATCTGCGTGTGGATATCGAAACTGTCAACCGTGTTGATGCCCAACGCCAGACATTGCTTGGCATACTCTTCCACTTTGCGTGTAGGGGTGGCAAGAATAGCCACATCTACGTCCTTCAGCTCTGTGATGCTCTTGACTACAGCGATGTTTTCCAACTCGGCAGGTTTGTTTTCTGCTCCGTTACGACGTACAATACCTACTAACTCAAAATCTGGAGCGGCTTCAATGGCTTCCAGCGCATACTTGCCAATGTTGCCATAACCAACAATGGCGGCACGGATTTTTTTCATAACTATAATTAATATATGTGTATTAACTAATAACTGCCAGCTATATAACTGTATCTTTCGATATGGAAAAATCGAGCGCAAGTTTAGTGAAAAATTGCCACATAACAAAATTTTTGTAGAAAAAACTATATTCTTTTAGAATTTTTTTGTAATTTTGCACCCGTTTTTAATCAAGACTTTTTATTTTCACCGACTATGATAAATCCGAGAAATATAAAAATCAGCGACTACAACTACGAATTGCCAGATGTCCGCATCGCCAAATATCCGTTGGCGTGTCGGGATGAATCGAATTTGTTGGTTTTTAGGCATGGAAACATCAGCCAGCGGCATTTCTTCGACCTGCCGGAACTGATTCCTGCCGGATCGCTCATTGTATTCAACAATACAAAGGTCATTCAGGCGCGTCTTCATTTCCGAAAACCTACGGGAGGTTTGGTGGAAGTCTTTTGTCTGGAGCCCGAAGCCCCGAAAGACTATCAGCAGAATTTTGCTGCCGAGCACGAATGTACATGGGTCTGCTTGGTGGGCAACAGCAAGAAATGGAAGGAGGGGAGTCTTTCAATGGATGTTGCGTTGAAGGATGGGCGTACCACCACACTTTTCTGTGAACGTGCCGGAGAACTGGGACCGTCGCAAAAAATTCACTTCTATTGGGAAGGCGGCATGAGTTTCGCCCAGATTCTCGATGCCATCGGCGAATTGCCTATTCCGCCGTATCTGAATCGAGCCACCGAAGAGAAAGACAAAGAAACCTACCAGACCGTCTATAGTCGCATCAAAGGAAGTGTGGCAGCTCCGACCGCAGGTTTGCACTATACCGAAAAGGAACTGAATGCCTTGAAAGAAAAAGGCGTGAACCTGCAATACCTTACCTTGCATGTAGGTGCCGGCACGTTCAAGCCCGTGAAGAGCGAAACCATCGAAGGGCATGATATGCACACCGAATTCATATCGGTTCCGAAAAGCGTGGTGGAAGCTATTGTCGGTTTTTGTGAGCATCATGATCCCGAGGCGCGTTTTGTGGCAACGGGTACCACCTCCGTGCGCACCCTTGAAAGTCTCTACTATATCGGCGAAAAGATTGCAACGCATCTGGATTCGGCAGCGGATGGTTACACACAGATTCATCCCGAAGATCTTGTGGTGCACCAATGGGAACCCTACGACCAGCAGCATACCATGCCGACCTTGGATGCCTTGAAGCAGGTGTTGGCCTATTTGGATGCTACTTCACAGGATACCTTGGTAACGGCTACGCAGATTCTGATTGCTCCCGGCTTCCCTTACCGGTTGGTCAATACCATCATAACGAATTTCCACATGCCGCAGAGCACCCTGCTCTTGTTGGTGTCTGCTTTTGTGGATGGCGACGATCTGACGGGTAAGAATTGGCATCGTATTTATCGGTATGCACTCGATAATGGCTTCCGTTTCCTGTCGTATGGCGATTCCAGCATATTGTTTCTTGACTAACAACTAAGTTTATGAAAAAAATCTTCCGACTTCTGACTCTGTTTTTGAGTGTCCCTCTGACCTTGTGGGCAGGAAATATTTCCAAATCGGATGGTGAGGTTCCTGCCGTAAGGTACGATTCGGTTTGGGTGGCAGCACCCTTTGAAATGCCCCGGCTTCTCGTGCCTGTTTTTCCCGATCGCGACTTTAATATCGTGGATTTCGGGGCCAAGAAAAAAGGGAGTGATACATACGATCGTTGTGTTAAAGCCAATACGTTGGCTTTCGAACGAGCCATGAAGGCCTGCAATGAAGCCGGAGGCGGTAGGGTCGTGGTGCCGGCCGGAAGTTGGGAAACTGGTCCCATCCATTTCGCCAGCAATGTAAATCTGCACTTGGAGAAAGATGCTTGGTTGTGCTTTACTGATAATCCGGAGGCTTATTTGCCGGCAGTCGAGACTACTTGGGAAGGCTTCCTTTGCTATAACTATTCCCCATTGATCTATGCCTATCAATGCGAAAATATTGCAATTACGGGCGAAGGAGGTCTGTCTCCGAAAATGGATGTCTGGAGGACTTGGTTCAGTCGTCCTCAGGCGCACCTTGATGCCTTAAAGAAGATCTACTATTGGACATCATACAACGAGCCGCTTGAGAACCGACAGATTGCGGTAGGAGAGAGTCATCTGCGTCCGCATTTGCTGCAGTTCAACCAATGCAAGCACATTCTGCTCGAAAACTTCAAAATCCGTCAGGCTCCGTTCTGGACTATCCATATGTTCCGTTGCGAGAATGGTGTGGCCCGAGGTTTGGATGTGAGTGCCCACGGGCATAACAACGACGGTATCGACCTTGAGATGACCCGCGATTTCCTGGTTGAGAACTGTACGTTCGATCAGGGCGACGATGCCGTAGTCTTGAAGTCCGGTTCCAACCACGATGCATGGCGGCTGAACCAGCCTACACAGAATATCGTTATCCGGCATTGCACTATCAAGAAAGGTCATGTTCTGCTGGGTGTGGGTTCAGAGTTGAGCGGAGGCGTCCGGAATGTGTATATGTACGATTGTTTCGCTACCGGTCGGGTGCTGAACCTGTTTTATCTGAAAACCAATCGGCGTCGGGGAGGCTTCATCGATCATATCTATATGGAAAAAGTGGGAGCCAACGAAATGGAGCGGGCGATGGCCATCGATACCGATGTGCTTTACCAATGGAAGAATCTGGTGCCGACCATCAAGGATACGGTGACTACAATCTCGAACATATACATGCGCGACGTGACTTGCAAGAAAGCAAAAGGAATCGTGCAACTGAATGGCGATGCCGATGCACCCATACGGAATGTGCAGATCGAGAACCTGCATGTGGATAGTGTGAGCACTTTCATTGAGAACAATCGGAACGTGGAAGGCTTCGTTTCTAGGAATATTACTTTCGACTGGTTTGGCAACACAGGCGAGAAAATTTATCAGTTTAAAGAATAACCGACAGGCGTTTCGGATAGCTTTCCCAATTATCTTTTTATCAAATGAAAAGTCTATTTGGCAAACATTATTCGAAACACCCTTTTTTACCACCTATTTGGTACAAAATTGATGTTATATAACATATTTTTAGTACCTTTGCGTCGTCAAAATGACAAGTGTTATTCAACCAAATATTACAAACAACTAAAATCTAATTTAAGATGACTAAAGTAGCTATTAACGGTTTCGGTCGCATCGGCCGTCTCGCTTTCCGTCAGATGTTTGAGGCTCCAGGTTATGAGGTAGTTGCTATCAACGACCTTACCAGCCCTAAGATGCTCGCTCACCTTTTGAAGTATGATACTGCTCAGGGTGGTTTCGCTGGCAAGTTCGGTGAGGGCAAGCACACTGTTGCTTACAAGGACGCAGTTCTCGCTGAGGATGGCAAGACCGTTGTTACTCCAGGTTCTATCATCGTTGACGGCAAAGAGATCACTATCTATGCTAAGCCAAACGCTGCTGAACTTCCTTGGGGTGAGCTCAACGTGGACGTAGTTCTCGAGTGCACCGGTTTCTATACTTCTAAGGCTAAGGCTTCTGCTCACATTCAGGCAGGTGCTAAGAAGGTTGTTATTTCTGCTCCTGCAGGTAACGATCTGCCAACCATCGTTTACAACGTTAACCACAAGACTCTGACTCCAGCCGATACAGTTATCTCTGCTGCTTCTTGCACCACCAACTGCTTGGCTCCTATGGCAGCTGCTTTGAACGGTTATGCTCCTATCGTAAGCGGTATCATGTCAACCATCCACGCTTATACAGGTGACCAAATGATTCTTGACGGTCCTCAGCGTAAGGGCGATCTCCGTCGTTCACGTGCAGGTGCTCAGAACATTGTTCCTAACTCAACTGGTGCTGCTAAGGCTATCGGTTTGGTTATTCCTGAGCTCAATGGCAAGTTGATCGGTTCTGCTCAGCGTGTTCCTACTCCAACCGGTTCTACCACTATTCTGGTTGCCGTTGTTAAGGGTAAGGACGTTACCAAAGAGGGTATCAACGCTGCTATGAAGGCTGC
>JAFSKF010000055.1 GCA_017449065.1 Bacteroidales bacterium | reverse complement strand
GTGGGAGCTGCGGAAGACAGCCTGTACAGGTTCAAGGCTTCGTTCAACCGGAAAGCGGACTACAGGTTCTCGGTCGGGAAGGAGATTTTTGACGAAAGGATGTATGAGGAGCTGGTCAGGACCCGAATGGAACTGGACAGCAGTTTCAACCGGGAGGGTTCTTTCTTCCCGGTATATCGGTTCCAGGCATAAGAAGCAAGTTTCATCACGCAGGTTTTGAGCGTGACTGGCATCATATATGTAAGCATTCGATAAAGCACGAGTACCGATAGTACCGGTTTTCAGAAAGAGGGCATCTCAACGTGAGATGCCCTCTTTATTTTAAGAATCGACATAAGTTATCCGGAGGTAATAATCCGTTCACCTAAGGCCTTGTCAAGTTGCTTCTTGATTTCTGTCAGTTCCGAGAGCTGTTGGAGGATGGAATTGTAGTCGGCACCGGGAGAACGCAGTTGCTGGCGCAGATTGGTGATGTTCATGCGTATAATTGCCTCTTTCAGCTCCAGCAGACAGCGAGGGATGAGTGTGTTCAAATCCTCCTGATTTTCTGCAATCCCCATCGCATTATAGCGGTCATCGACCAGATCGAGTGCCACTTGCCGGACCTCTTCGTCTGGAACACGCGTAAAAAAGCGGACACTGTCGAACTCTTCTTCCGGATTGGCGGAAGCGTCAATCGCCATTTGCAGCATTTTGGCATAGGTGGGGTGCTGGAAAACAATATGATCGGAATAGAGTTCGGTTCCGATGAAATCCACCACACGCCAGTCTTCTTCGTGCTGAACCTCCTGAAAATCGCGACCGTTCTCGTCGGGCACCGATTCCGTCCAGCGGAAAGTGAAAGTTTCGCCTCCGTGCCGCACCAGATTCTGCACGATGTTGCGCTCGAAGCGGTCGGTGAGTAGCGAGGCCCTGTTGGATGGACGGGCAGCAGATGCAGGCTGAACTGGGTTGGGCGTACTTGAAGTATCTACTGGGGTAGAAGTTTCCGGAAGTGTGGTTTCGGTAGCGAGGGGTGCTTCTTTCCCGTTCACTTCCTGTTCACGTTGTTCGCGCGCCTCTTCACGACGCTGGTCGATTTCCATGCGTCGGAGTTCTGCGGCATAGTTCGAACGCTTTTGGGTTCTGATGGCCTGCATGAGAGCTTCCTCGGAAACATGCAGATGCTGGGAGGTTTCGCGCAGATAGAGTGACGACATGATAGGATCACCGATCAGGGCGATGCTCTGTACGATGTTCTGTACCACCTGCGAGCGTTTCAAAGGGTCATGTGCTGCATCTTGAAGCAGCATCGCTGTCTTGTAGGAAATGAAATCCTGTTCGTTATCAGCAAAGAACTTCTCCAGTTCTTCGGTGGTATGCTGGCGGCAGAAACTGTCGGGATCGTTGCCGTCGGGCAGCAGTAACAGTTTCACGTTCATGCCCTCAAGCAGCAGCAGATCGATGGTCTTGAGCGAGGCACGGATACCGGCATCGTCACCGTCGAACATCAGTGTAACGTTTTTGGTGAAACGCTGGATGATATGGATCTGATTGGTGGTGAGTGCCGTTCCTGCTGAAGCCACTACATTCAGGAAACCTGCCTGCGACATGGAAAGCACATCGATGTTACCCTCTACGATGAAGCATTTGTCGCGCTTTGCCATTTCGTTCTTCGCCTGGAAGATGCCATAGAGCAGATTGCCTTTGTGATAGACCATCGACTCGGGAGAATTGACATACTTCTTGAAGGCATGATCCACACGTTGCAGAATGCGTCCGCCAAAAGCGACCGGTTTGCCGGAGAGGGTATGGAAAGGGAAGATGACACGTCCGGCAAAACGGCAGACAGGCGTCTTCTGCGGATCGTCACCATAGCATAGCCCCACTCCTTCCTTGCGGTTTTCGGTAGGGTCGAGCAGATATTCGCGCTTGTGACCAGCGCGGAGAGCCCGCGAAGCAAAATCGGTTTTCGATTCGAGTGCATAGCCCAAATGGAAACGGCGGATGGTTTCGTCCTGCAAACCGCGTTCGCGAAAATATGCCAAACCGATTGTCTTGCCCTCTTCGGTCTCGTAAAGGTCTTTCTCGAAGGTCTGCATGGCAAAGTCGTTGAGGTTCATCATGCCTTCGCGGGCGGTCTGTGCGGCACGTTCCTCGTCGGTCTGTTCCTTTTCCTGAATCTCGATGCCATACTTTTTGCCCAACCAGCGGATGGCCTCCATATAGTTCATCTGTTCGTGCTTCATCAGGAAGTTCACGGGATCGCCGCCTTCGCCGCACGAAAAACACTTGCAGATATTCTTGCTGGGAGAGACATAGAACGACGGATTCTTATCGGAATGGAAAGGGCAGAGACCGATGTAGTTTTGTCCGCGCCGGCGAAGCGACACGAACTCACCCACCACATCCAGTATCTGGGCAGTATCGCGGATCTTATCAATCGTCAGTTGGTCGATCATGCTTGTAATCCTTTCAGACGGACGGTCAAATCGATGAACTCCTGTACGGAAACTTGTTCAGCGCGCTTGTCGAAGAAGGGTTCGGACAAAATCCCGGCAGCTTGCGACGGGCACCATTCTGTAACGAGCTGGCGCAGGCAGTTACGTAAGGTTTTACGACGCATACCGAAGGCGTTTTTCACCACTGTGCGCAGGTCTTTTTCCTGACAAGGCAATTGGCGCGTGTTGTTGCGCACCATCCGTATCACAGCACTCTGCACCTTCGGGGGCGGGTTGAAAACATGATTGCCAACCGTGAAGCAATACTCGATGTCATACCAGACCTGCACCAGTACCGACAGGATGCCGTAGGCCTTCGATCCGGGTTGGGCCGCCATGCGTTCCGCCACCTCTTTCTGAATCATGCCGCTGCAACAGGGAATCTGATCGCGATAGTCGATGACCTTGAAGAAAATCTGGCTGGAGATATTGTACGGGTAATTGCCAATCAGGCAGAAAGGCTGATCGCCAAACACTTCCGGGCTGCTCAGGTCGAGCTTTAGAAAGTCTGCCTCAATAATGCGATGTTCGAGTGTGGCAGGGTAGTGGAGGCGGAGATAGGAAACCGACTCGCCGTCCAGTTCCACCACCTTGAGGTTATATTTCTTGTCAATCAGGAATTGCGTGAGTACCCCCATGCCGGGTCCGACTTCCAGACAAGGCAGATCGTGAAAATCCTGCAAGGTGTCGGCAATGCGTTCTGCCACCGACAGGTCGGTAAGAAAGTGCTGCCCCAGATTCTTTTTGGCTTTCACCTTGTCGGTAAAGCTGAGATGAACCTCATCGCTATGTTTCGCCCGTTGGGTATATTTCGCTTTATTCATGAGGCAAAGGTACGCTTTTTTTGCCGTTTTTTGAAATGTTTTCGTTAATAATTTAGTGTTTTTAGGTAAAAAATGATAAAAAAAATGATTTTTGTGCACAATCGTGTGCATTTTTCAAAAGAAAATATTTATCTTTGTGCGCTAATTATAAATTATTAAGGTACGAGTGTAATAAAATTCACAAGTAATGAAAAAATTATTTTTAATTATCAGTGCCATGATAGTGGCTGCCGGAACCCTTACGGCTCAGGAGTTTGTGGGAGGAACCTCTCATGTTATCTCTATTGAAACCATACGCTCCCAGTATGCGTCTTTTGCAGAAGGAACTAAGACTTATTATGTCAAGACCCGAAATCTGGAAGGACAACAGTTATATGCACGCTTGAATGCCGTCCAGACTTATGTCGATTTCTTTGCCAACCAGAATTATAAGAATGTTCCTGATTGGGAGCAGAATGCGATTAACCTGATTAAGGAAGGAAATTTTGAGAATGCTATTCAGAAATATCAGGAACAGAACCTGCTAAAACGCTATTCGAACGGAGAACCCGTTTATGGAAGCTTAGAGAGATACGTGATTCTTTTGGAACTTTCAGGCGATCGTTCGAACACAGCGTTGGGTCTGAACATCATGCAGCAGGTTGTGAAGGTCGATTCTACCAGTATTGGTCCTTTGTTCATGCTGGTTAACTTGGCATCTGATTTGCATCAGGGCAATCTGGCTGATGCCTATATGAATGCTTACCAGGACCGGTTAGGTTCGGACAGACGTGCCTATACTGAACTGATGGCGTTGCATGCTACGAATGCTTTGCGCAGAAGCCGCCCGAACGATGCTTTGCGTTGGGGAACCCGTGCTGTCATTCTCTATGATAGCTTAGCCACAGTCAAGAATGATCCTTATTTTGATGCCATCCAACGTGCCCGGTTGCACCTGACGATGGGACGTATCCAGTACAAATTGTCCGAAAAGCCGGAGGGAATATTTCATTTGCGTAAGAGCTACGAACTCTTTGAGTACCTTGGAAGCCAGTCGCCTAACGTGCACTTTACCGAGCGTATCCGCTCTCTTTACAATATGGCTCCACTCTGTGCCGACTTGAGTCAGTATCTTTTGGCGGATAGCATTTATCGGGAAGTGGATGCTACGGCAGCATGGCTGTTCGAAAGCAACGAGAGTCAGCAGACGGAATTTATGTTCAACACTTTACGTTTGCGTGGATTGTCAGCCTATTTTGCCGGAAATCATGTGGAAGCACACCAATATTTCCGTCAGGCTGAAGAGAGACTTAATAAGATGGAGACAATGGCTCCTGGCAAGAACTTGGAGGCTTATGAAAACCTGAACTTCAACATCGCTTCTGTGTATTACCAGCAGGGTAACCTTGAAAAGGCTCTTGAATACAACACGCGAGTATTGAATATGGTGCTGAAAGATACGGAACATGATGAAAAGCGTCATAATAGTAATTTGACCTACTGTTACAAGTATATTGGCAATACTCACTTCGCAATTGCCTATAAAAAATACTTGGATTCGAAGAAAAAGAAGACCAAGGAGGTAATGAATCACTATATCGTGGCACGTGAAAACTATTATAAGGCACTCAAATTTACTCCTCGTGAAGCAGAGAGCCAAGCAAAGTTCAATCTGTGTACCCTCATCATTCAGGGCATGGAGAAACCGATGAAGATGCCTAAGGGCTTTTAATTGAAAATAGAATATATATCTAAACAACAGCTACAACTAAAATGTTGCGTATTGCCATTCAAAGTAAAGGTCGTCTGTTCGACGATTGCATGGACTTGCTGAAAGAGTCCGGAGTCAAATTGAGTAACGCCAAGCGTACTCTGCTTATCCCATCAAGCAACTTCCCCTTGGAGGTGCTTTACTTGCGCGATGACGATATTCCGGAATGCGTCGCCAATGGTGTTGCCGATATCGGTATCGTCGGTTTGAACGAATTTAAGGAGCGGAACAAAGATGCCCGAATCGTGAAGAATCTGGGCTTCTCGAAATGCCGCCTTTCTCTGGCTATTCCGCAGTTGATTGAATATCCTGGCATCGAGTGGTTCAACGGCAAGAAGATTGCCACCAGTTATCCGGGTATTTTGCGCGAATGGTTGGACAAGAACAACATCAAAGCTGATATCCATGTGATTACCGGATCGGTGGAGATTTCTCCGAATATCGGACTTGGTGACGCCATCTTCGATATTGTTTCCAGCGGATCTACTTTGGTGAGCAACCGTTTGAAGGAAGTGGAGGTTGTGGTTGAAAGCGAAGCCGTGTTGATTGCCAACAACAGTTTGTCCGCAGAAAAACAGGAGATTCTGGAGGAACTGCTGTTCCGTTTTGATGCAGTCCGTTCTGCAGAGGACAAGAAATACGTGATGATGAATGTGCCTGATGCTTCGATTGAAGCTGTTCTGGCGCTGTTGCCTGCCACCAAGGCTCCGACGGTGATTCCTTTGGCATCCCAAGGCTGGCATTCCATCCACACCGTAATCAAGGAAAAGACTTTCTGGGAGTTGGTAGGCAAGTTGAAGGCAGCCGGTGCTGAGGGTATTCTGGCCCTGAACATCGAAAAGATGGTACTGTAACTACGATGACAACATATTTATTTCCTGACAAAAGCGAGTGGGGTGAAATTGTAAAACGCCCCACTTTTGATAATAGCCAGTTGCGAGATTTAGTCAGCGGTCTTCTACAACAGATTCGTGAAGGCGGTGATCGGGTGTTGAAAGAACTGGAAGCTAAGTTCGATCATTGCGAGTTGCAGGATTTGCAGGTTTCGGAGGCTGAGTTTGAGGAAGCTCGAAAGGAAATCGATGCCGAATTGGCCAATGCCATCGACAATGCCAGCCGGAATATTTCCCGCTTTCATTCCGCCCAGTCGTTTTCGGGCGTGAAGGTTGAGACGCAGCCTGGGGTTGTCTGCTGGCAGAAAAGTGTGCCCATCGACCGTGTAGGTCTGTATGTGCCTGGAGGAACAGCGCCTTTGTTCAGCACCGTGCTGATGCTGGCGATTCCTGCCAAGATTGCAGGTTGTGGAGAGATTGTTCTCTGTACTCCGCCCAATGCGCAAGGTAAGGTCAATCCCGCTATCCTTTATGCCGCTACGGTGGCTGGCGTCACCAAAGTGTATAAAGTGGGAGGGGTGCAGGCTATCGGTGCGATGGCCTACGGTTCGGAATCGGTACCGAAGGTTTATAAGATTTTCGGTCCTGGCAACCAGTTCGTGCAGATGGCAAAGCAACTTGTGTCTTTGCGCGATGTCGCTATCGATATGCCGGCAGGTCCATCGGAGGTTTGTGTGGTGGCTGATGCTGAGGCCAATCCTGCATACGTCGCATCAGACTTCTTGAGCCAGGCGGAGCATGGTGCTGACAGTCAGGCCATCCTGATTACAGATAGCGAGGATCTGGCAAAGCGCTTCGAGCAGGTGATGGCGGAACAGTTGGAAAAACTGCATCGTCAGGAACTGACCCGGAAATCGCTCGAGCATTCGAAAGTCATCGTCTTGCACACACAGGATGAGGTGATGGAACTGGTGAACGAATATGCTCCTGAACACCTGATCCTGAATACGCGGAACTACTTGAATCTGGCAGAGCAAGTACGTAATGCAGGATCAGTCTTCCTGGGGCCTTATAGCCCGGAAAGTGCCGGCGATTATGCTTCCGGAACCAATCATACCTTGCCGACAAACGGATATGCAAAGGCATATAATGGGGTGAATCTCGACAGTTATATGCGGAAGATTACTTTCCAGGAACTGACAGCAGCAGGCCTTCGCTCTTTAGGACCCGTCATCGAGGAAATGGCGCAGGCCGAACAGCTCGATGCTCACAAGAATGCCGTAACGGTCCGTTTGAAGAATCTGTAAATATCCTAACCGAAAAGAACTATGGATTTAACCCGATTGATACGTCCCAATATACTGGCTTTGGCTCCCTACAGCTGTGCCCGCGATGAATTCAAAGGCGAAGCAAGCGTATATGTTGATGCCAACGAAAACCCCTATAACAACGGATTGAACCGCTATCCGGATCCGCGTCAGTGGAAGGTGAAGGAACTATTGGCACCCATCAAAGGTGTCCGACCTGAACAGATTTTTCTGGGCAACGGCTCGGACGAAGCCATCGATCTGGTGTATCGGGTGTTCTGTCGTCCGGGTATCGACAATGTGGTGGCTCCGGTGCCTACGTATGGCATGTATCAGGTTTGTGCAGAAATCAACGATGTCGAGTATCGTGCGGTGCCACTGCAAGACGCAACCTTCGCGCTCGATGTCGAGGCAATGGCAGCACAGGTTGATGACTATACGAAAGTAATCTGGCTCTGTTCGCCAAACAATCCTTCCGGCAATGCCTACAACGAAGAAGAAATTGAAAACTTCCTGACTCGTTTCTGCCAGCAGATTGTTGTGGTGGATGAGGCTTACATAGATTTTTCGAGTGTGCCGTCGATGGTTTCGAAGTTAGACCGCTATCCGAATCTCATCGTGTTGCAGACATTCTCGAAGGCTTGGGGTCATGCTGCCATGCGTTTGGGTATTGCTATGGCTTCGGAAGAAATTATCGGATATTTCAACAATGTGAAGTATCCTTACAACGTGAATGAACTCACACAGCAGGAGGCCGTGAAGGTTTTGGGCAATGTTGAGAAGAAGAATCGGCAGGTGGCAGAGATTCTGGAACAGCGGGACATTCTCCGCGAACTGTTGCTGACGCTTCCCTGTGTGGAGAAAATTTATCCTTCGGACGCCAATTTCCTGCTCGTAAAGGTAAGCGATGCTCCTGCCATCTACAACTATCTGGCCGGTCAGGGCATCATCACCCGCAGTCGTCATAAGGTGCAACTTTGTTTCAACTGTTTGCGCATCACTGTGGGTACGCCTGTCGAGAATGTTACGATTTATAATGCTTTGAAAGAGTTTTGACCTATGGAAAATACTTTGAAGAAATGTCTTTTCATCGATCGCGACGGGACTCTAATTGTTGAGCCGCCCATTACGGAGCAGGTCGATAGTTTCGAACAGCTTGACTTCCTGCCGCGTGTGATTCAGAATCTGTCTTTTATCCGTCATAAGCTCGACTACGATTTCGTTATCGTTTCGAATCAGGACGGTTTGGGCAGCGAGGAGTATCCGTTGGAGCGTTTCAATGCCATTAACGATCTGATGCTTCGCGTATTCCATTCGGAAGGGGTAGATTTCGATGACATTTTCTTTGATCCGCATCGTTCGGACGAGTTCCATCCCAACCGAAAACCCGGAACGGGAATGCTTACCAAGTTCATCGAGGGTAACGGAACTACCTACGACCTGGCGAATAGCTTTGTGATCGGTGACCGTGTGACGGATATTCAGCTGGCGCATAATTTGGGCTGTAAAGGCATTCTGTTGGCGCAGAACGGTTCTGTGGATGAATGTCGGGAGTGGCTGCAGGAAACGAACCTGTTGGATGATTGTGCGCTGATTGCCGATCATTGGGATGAAGTGGCAGCCTTCCTGTTTGCCGGCGAACGTAAGGCGGAGGTGACGCGAATCACCAAGGAAACGGACATTCATATCGCCATCGACTTAGACGGCTCCGGACGTACGGACATATCTACCGGATTGGGGTTCTTCGACCACATGCTGGAGCAGATAGGCAAGCACAGCGGCATCGACCTGACGATTCATGTAAAGGGCGATCTGAACGTGGATGAGCATCATACCATCGAAGATACCGGTATCGCTTTAGGCGAATGTATTGCCAAGGCTTTGGGCAATAAAAGAGGCATCGGCCGCTATGGCTTCTGCCTTCCTATGGATGATTGTCTGTGTCAGGTGGCCTTAGACTTTTCCGGTCGTCCGTGGCTGGTATGGGATGCGGAGTTCCATCGTGAGAAAGTGGGCGATATGCCGACCGAGATGTTCCTGCATTTCTTCAAGTCGTTCAGCGATGCGGCAAAAATCAACTTGAACATCAAGGCTGAGGGCGAAAACGAGCACCATAAGATTGAAGGAATCTTCAAAGCTTTGGCCCGTTCGCTGAAGATGGCTGTGAATCGCGATATCCATCATTTCGAGTTGCCCAGTTCGAAGGGCTTGCTCTGATCTGTCGGACTGTTGAGGCAATAGAATCAATGAACGGGAACAATCTTGTTTGTTTCCAGATACCATAAATAGGCCGACACGTCTTTGAATCCCATTTGCAGCATCAGTTGCTTGTAGTAGCTTACCTGCCGTTGGTGTTTGCTCGGGATTTCTTCTCCTGTTTTATAGTCAATGATGATGACCTGACCTGCTGGTGTGAATACCATACGGTCGGGTCTTTGCGTATGCGTAGTATAGGTAATGATGTTCCGTTCGTTCAATACTTTGTTTTCGGGAGCGAACCAGCCGGTCACCTGCGGTGTTTCGAGAAGCCGGTGAATGTGCTGCACAATCTCATCGACTGACATGCCTTCCGCTTCAGCGCGACCCGAAGCAAACAGACGGCGTACGGGTGCGTCGATATCGTTACAGTCGTGTATGGCCGATAGGGCATCGTGCAAGGTGTTGCCCTTAGCGATAGCCTCCGTCTGCGGATCGTTCGACACCTTGATTTTCGGATGATTGTTCGGCTTCTGTTCTGCGAATGAGAATAAGTCCAACGGATGGGAGGCTTCGAGTGTGCCTGCCGCTGCCGGTTGAGTGTCAGGAATCTTCTCTTCCTGCGTTTCAAGTTCCAACTGGTCGCCACCGAAGTAATCGGCAAGTAAACCTTCTTGTGTCACTTTGGTTGCTTTCTCGGCTGGCTTGGGAGAGAGGATGCAGAGAGCATGTTTGGCTCGGGTAAAAGCCACATACACCGTGTTCAGATTATCGATGATGGCACGCAACCGCTCTTCGGCAAAATCGTCGGCAAAGATGGTGTTGCTCAGTTTGGGATCGAGGGCGATGGGGAGCATCAGCCCGGGACGATTGAACGGCGCCACTTTTGGCGAACACCAAAGCAGTTCTCCATGCGAGGTGTCGATGTCCATCGAGCCTTGTGCAAACGGTACGATGACAGCATCTTCGCCCAGTCCTTTCGACTGGTGGATGGTCATGATACGGATGGCGTTCTGTCCGGAAGGTGTGGTGATGCTCAGCCGGTCGCTTTTTTCGTCCCACCAGCGCAGGAAGGCATCCAACGACGGCCCTTGCTTGGCGCAGAACTCCAGCACGTTGTCGCGGAAGGCCTGCAAATAGCCGGCTTCCTGCCGTGCATCGACGGGCAAGTGGCAAATCAGCTGCTCCACCATTTCGTAGAGCGGTAAGTTCTGTGCTTCCAGTACATCGTAGGGCGTTTTAATGCCACTGAACCAGGCGTTGATGGCCTCTTGCATGGGACGTCCTTCCAGCGCCAGATAATGGCATCCGGCCAGCGCTTTCCGATATTCCGATTTCGGTTCGCGGATATATTGCAGGAAAGCGATTAAGGCACGAATCACCTGTCGGGAACTCAGTTTCAAAGCCTCGCTGGTGATAATCTCGAAACCATAAGGAGTGTCGGGATGCAGTTTCTTGTAGGATAGCAACGCTTCGGCACAGGCTTTGCATTGGTCGCCCTTGCGGCAGAGAATCAGAATCTGTCGGGGCTGGAATCCTCTTTGCTGTAAGGCAATCACCAGTTCGGGCAACCGGCGCTGAACGGCTGTCCGATAAGTTTCCTCTTCTTCGGGAATAATCTGTTCGTAGTGCAGCAGACCGTCCTCCACAGGCTGTTTCTTTTCCCGTTCGGGAGAGATGGTCTGTTCGACATCACCGTAAATGCGGGCAATCTTCTGCATGGCGGGATTCTCCGGATCTAATGCCGACAATATCCGACTGGCTTGGGTGAAGAAGGCATTATTGAAGGCGATGATGCGTTTGTCCGAACGCCAGTTGTCGCGTAGTTCGTTGTTGTTTTTGTCTTTGGCTTGCAGTTCCGGCTTGAAGCGAGGCAGTACGGAATCCAGCAGTTCCCAGTCGCTTCCTCGCCACCTGTAGATGCTTTGCTTCACATCGCCCACAATCAGGTTCCGGCAATTAGTGCCAAGTGAATTGGTGAGCAACGGCTGGAAGTTGTTCCACTGTACGCCCGAAGTATCCTGGAACTCATCAATCATATACGACAGGATGCGATTGCCAGTCTTTTCATAGATGAAGGGCGAATCCTGTTCCATCACCAGCTCATTCAGCAGCTGTGTAGTGTCGCTCAAGAGTTTGATGCCTTGTTCCTTGCAATAGCGGTCGGCCGATTCCCTCAGTTTGCTTAGGAGTCCTAACTGATAGAAGTTCTTGCTGATGAACCGTGCGGACAGGTAGTGACACATACCGGCAGGAGAGAGGTGCTGCACCAGCCGTTGCATGAGCGAGAGGAGTTCGTCTTTCTGGCTTTGCGAGAGCAGAGAATGATGCGGGTCGTTTTTCCGGAACCAGGCCTCAGGATTTTCGCTCCATTTGACGAGTGTGTTCTTCAGTTCTTCGCTTTCCCCGGAGGCATATTTGGCAAAGTAGGCTGTGGCACCCTTGCCGCCGTTCGCAAACTCATCGGCTCGCACCTGCATGGCGTCCAGGAGTTGCAGACCTTCGTTGCCCAGTTGCTTCAGTTCGTTCCTCCACGTCTTGACGATCTCTTTCAGCATCTGCATGTATTCACGCATCTGTTGCTTATCGTCGGTGAACGCCTGAATTTGTTCGGCATACTTCCGGTAGGCTTCCGAAACCAGCTGTTTCGACAGTTTGTACAGTTCCTGATGCACATTCCAGCCTGTGCCTTCTTTCAGCCGGTTGTTGGCAAATTCCAGCAACCAAGAGAAGGTTTCCTTGTCGCTTTTGGGGTCGAGTTGCAGCAGGAACTCCGAGACAGCATGATCCAGCACCGCATTGGCATCCAGCTCCACTTCGTAATTGCCTTGCAGGTTCATTTCGTGTGAGAAACTGCGCAGCACTTGCTGAAAGAATGAATCGATGGTAGAGATATGCACGCTCGTGTAATCGGTTAGCATGCCTTTCAGAATCTCCTGAGCTCGTTTGCGAAGCTCTTCCTCTGTTGGAACGTGTCCTTTTGGGTCGGGAACTGTCAGAAGGTGATAGTATTGTGACGATGCCGGATGGGTGGAAAGCAGGAAGATCTCGTCGATGATACGTTGCTTCATTTCTGCCGTCGCTTTGTTGGTGAAAGTGACAGCCAATATCTCGCTGAAGCGCATATCGCGATTCTCTCCGTCGGTTTCCGACAGGGAAGGAGTCAGCTCGCGGCGGAACAGCAGTTCGATATAAAAGCCGGTCAGCAGATGAGTCTTTCCCGATCCGGCAGAAGCTTTATAAACGTATAACATTGCTAAAAATTTCGCAATATATTTCGGATGAGTGCAATTCTATTTCACGTCTTTAAGCGTTAACTTTCCATCTGTAATGTTCCAGATGATGTCAGCATAGCGGAGGACAAGATCCTGATCGTGGGAGGAGAGGAGTATGGCTTTTTTTTGCTCTGTGGCAAGATTTTTCAGCATTTGCATCAGTTCCTGCTTACTTTCATAGTCGAGAAAAGCGGAAGGTTCGTCAAGCAGGAGATAGTCAGTGCCTTGTGCCAAGGCCCGTGCAATCATGGCTTTCTGCCGTTCACCGTCACTGAGTTCAGAAACGTGACGCGACGCCAGGTGCGAAATTCCCAAGGTAGCAATAGCTCGATCGGCTGCCTCGTAATCGGAGGCAGAGAACTTCCCGAACCAGGAGGCATACGGCAGACGTCCGTAGGCGACGAGTTCTCGCAGGGTGGTGTTAGGGAGATCGGGCACCCGGGTCACCACAAGTCCGACCCTACGTGCCAGTTCCGAGGGCGTGAAGTCGGAAAGACGCTTGTCGTCGAGTCCGATACTGCCCTGAAGGGGCGGCAAGAGTCCGGCAAGCGTTTTCAGCAGAGTGGATTTGCCAGAGCCGTTGCGTCCCGTGAGGCACACAAAATCGCCGGGGTTCAGTGTCCCCTCGATTGCCTCCACAATCGGGCGTTTGTATCCAACAGACAATGTGTGCAGTATCACGGGACAATAGGATTATCGCTGGTTGGCGTGCATGAACTTGATGTCACGATCTTTTGCAGCTTTCCACCAGGTTTGCGGAACCACCTGCCAGTCGCCGCGCAGATGGGGCTGAACCTCTTGCATTGTGGCAAGATAGCGTGCAAGGTAGCGTCGCACATCAATAGGAGTGGTGTCGAGGGTGCGCGATTCGAGTGTCTCGGAATCCCAGCCTAAGCCATCGGGTATGAAATTACCACCACCCGAATACTGGTAGCTGTTGATGGCAACGCGATACAGTTTGTCAGGGTCGATGGCAGCGCCGTCGCTCATGGAAATGAGACGCACGCGGTTCCCGGGCTCTTGGGTAACATCCACCTCATAACGGATACCTGCTGCGGAGGTGTAGTTGAAGGTCGGAGTTGCCAGTCGCGGATGAGTAGGGGTAAGATCTGAGAAAAGAAGCAGATGGTCGGAAGCCGAATGCATGGTGTTGTACTGCATCGAGTAACCGTACTCCAAATAACGGCGCACTTCGTCGGCTGTCATGCTGATGGTGAACAGCTGGTTCTCATATTTATATAATGTGAACAGGTGACGCATGGTGACTGTTCCGGCTGGGACCACTTCGTAAGGTGAAAGAATGGCAGCCAGCGAGATGTCGGCATGCGTTGCCCACAACTGCGTGTCGTGAATCAGATCGACGAAGGCACTTGGACCCACCAGGCCGTCCAATCCCTGCAAAGGGGAGGAGAGCTTGCAGATGGGCGCATCCACGTAGCTGTTCACCGTCTCGACAATCGGCTCAAAAGTCTGTAAGTAGGCGCTATCGGGAGCATAGTCGCGCATATCGACCAGCCTGGTGGAGAACTGCTTCTTGTACGAACCGTCGGCTTGGCGGGAGAAATGCACGTCAATACGTCCCACTTTGCGAGCCTGAGTGACGGCATCGATGACAGGAACCGTGTCGCCGGCAACGCTGACAATCCGCAGATCTCGTTCCTGATGGTCGTGTCCCAGCAGACAGATGTCGAAGCCGGGCACCTTGGTGATGGCAGGTATGGAACCGTTTTCGTTCTTATAGGAATCGAGATCGCTGCCGTTGACTGTATAATCGCCACCGGCATGGAACAAGCCGATGATCAGGTCCGGCTTTTCGTTCTTCTGGATGTATGGTACCCAGCGCTGGGCACATTCCACCATATCCTGAAACTCCAGATGAGGCCACAATGCTTTGGGAAGCCAGGCATGAATGTGAGGCGTAATCATGCCTAAGACGGCAATCTTGAGGTGACTGCGCTCGAAGATGGCGTAGGGTTGGAACATCGGTTCACCTGTGTTCAGGTCGCCTTCCGTTCGGATGGTGCGGGTGTCGATGGCATTGGCACAGAGCAATGGCATTTGCAGTTGGAGGGGCAAGCGGTCATGATAGACGGCTTCTCCTGCTTCGATATCGTGATTACCCATGCCCAAGGCATCGTAGCCTAAATAATTGTAGGTGGCTGCCACCACGTGCGTCGAAACGGTGTCGATGTAATTATAGTAATAGACTGAGGGCTGGCCTTGCAGGAAATCGCCCGTATCGAAAAGCAGCATCTGCCCGGGACATTCCTGCCGCACCTGTTTCAGGTAGGTGGAAACATTCGCCAGACTGGTTTTGGCCGGTGCATTGAGCTTGATGTCGAAGCCTAAGCAGGCACCGTGCACATCGGTAGTGTACAAAACAACCAAGTCGGCGTCAGCCGGCTTGGTGTCATGTTGGCAGGCTGCAAACAGAAGAGCTGCCATAAGGGTCGGAATTAGGATCTTTTTCATTGTTTCATTTTGAGAACTTCTTGCATCACGCTGTCTGCCGTCTGCTGTGCCAGTTCTTCTGTGGCTGCTTCGGCGTAGACGCGGATGATCGGTTCCGTATTAGATTTGCGCAGATGCACCCAGCGGTCGGGGAAGTCGATCTTCACACCGTCAATGTCCGAAATCTCTGTATCGGGCAACTTGCCGTATTCCGTTTTCACGTTGTTCAGCAACCGGTCGATGTCAATGTCCGGCGTGAGGTCGATGCGCTGTTTGGCAATGCAGTAAGGTGGATAGGTGGCGCGCAACTGGCTGACTGTCAGCGTCGGGTTCTCTTGGCGAAGCAATGCCAATTGGGTAAGGAAAAGCGCTACACCTACCAAAGCATCTCGTCCGTAATGGATTTCAGGATAGATGACACCTCCGTTACCTTCGCCGCCGATGACGGCATTCGTTTCCTTCATCTTGGCAACCACATTCACTTCTCCTACTGCTGCGGCATTATAAACACCTCCGCGTGCACGCGTCACGTCGCGCAGGGCACGGCTTGACGAAAGATTGGAAACCGTGTTGCCGGGAGTATGCTGAAGCACGTAGTCTGCCACGCTGACCAGGGTATATTCCTCGCCAAACATCTCTCCGTTTTCGCAGATCAGCGCCAGACGATCCACATCCGGGTCAACCACGAACCCGATGTCGGCTTTCTTCTGCTTCATCTCGCCGGAAATCTGTGTGAGGTTCTGGGGAATTGGTTCCGGCGTGTGGGCAAACTGTCCGTTGGGCGTACAGTTCAACTCGTAAACCTGCTTCACGCCCAAAGCCTTCAACAGACGCGGAATCACGATACCTCCCACCGAGTTGATGCAGTCGCACATCACAGTGAAGTTGGCCTTTTCAATGGCTTCCTTGTTAACCAGCTTTAGGTTCAGCACCTGCTGAATGTGATAGTCGGTATAGTCTTTTTCAACGATGTGACCCAGATCGTGCACTTCGGCGAACTGGAAATCACCCTTTTCGGCAATGGCCAAAACGCGTTCGCCGGTGGCTTTGTCGAAGAACTCTCCCTCGTTATTCAGCAGTTTCAGCGCATTCCACTGAATCGGATTGTGCGATGCTGTCAGAATCAGACCACCGTCGGCCTTTTCGGCGGTAACTGCCATTTCGGTGGTAGGAGTGGTGGCCAAGCCGATATTGATTACATCGAAGCCCAGTCCGATAAGGGTGCCCGAAACGCACTGGTAGAGCATTTCACCCGACAGACGGGCATCGCGACCCACCACGATGCGTCCCTGTTTGTTACCGATATTTTCACGAATAACAGTGGCAAATGCTGCCGTAAACTTCACAATGTCGAGAGGATTCAGTCCTTCTCCCTGCTGGCCTCCGATAGTTCCTCGGATGCCTGAAATAGATTTGATCAGAGACATATATCAGAATTTTTATTGTTTATTGTGGCAAATACGTCGGCTTTTTATAAGTAATCAAGCCGTAATATAGCGTGTAATAATAGCTCGCAAAAGAACTTTCTGCCAACGAGAACGGGCAGATGATGGATGCCTGTCCTCCTTCCCACAGAAAGCGGATAGGGAAAGCCAAGCCTCCGGATGTGCACTCGTAATTAGATCCGGTGCCGTAGTAGTAGCTATAGTAAGAGGAAGAGTAGTACGATTTGTTCCAGTTGTAGCAGATCAGGAAACTGTTCGGGTCAAGGTTGTCGCCTTTCGAGTTCTCGTCAAGGTCGTTGTAATCGAAATCGGACAAAAGGAACAGACTGTCGTAGCGGACCAGTACATTCTTTCCAGCATAGAACTTCTTCTGGTTGCGCATCGCCTCCCGATACTGTTCTGCGGTAGGTTCGATGCCATTCTCGCGCAATGAATCGAGTCCGTCATTGCCGAAACTCCGGATGCAGAAATAAAGTCGTTTGAAGTCGCCCTCCGAAATGCGGTACCATTGTCCGAGCTGGATGCCGATCTGGCTGGGATGCAGGCTGTCGGTCAGCACCGAATCGGCTGTCCAATCTACCCAGTCTTCATCGCGTGCAGCGATATGGCCGAAATCGACGTATGGACTTTTGTTGATCCACTTCGTGATGGAACTTTTCTCGTGGTCAACCAGTTCTGCGTAGGTTTCCGTGTCGCTGCACGATGCTACCCATAGGCTTATAAATAATAGGCTGCTTGCCAATAAAAGTATTTTTTTCATTACACAATACTCTCTACTCTATAATTATTACGGGCGCAAAGATACATAAAATCTCTGAAATGTGCAATTATTTTGAAAAAAACCGAACTTATTTTTCAAGATATTTAGCAAAAAGGGGCAATGCTTTAACAAAAAGTTGTTCTGCTTGTTGCAAAGTGCCTAAAAATTCGCCTCCTGCAGCATTCTTGTGTCCGCCACCGTTATAGAATTTCTGGGCAAGCAGATTGACGGGGAAATCGCCTTTAGAGCGAAGGGACACTTTGACGAAATTCTTTTCTTCGCGGAAGAAAGCGGAAACCTGAATGCTGTAGATGTCGAGCGGCATGTTGACGAAGCCTTCGCTGTCGCCTTTCTGGTGGTTGAAACGCTTCAGTTCCGTCTTGTTCAGGCTGAAATAGGCTGCTTTGTATTGTGTAACCAACTGCATCTTTTGCAGCAGGACGTATCCCTTCAGCCGGGTTCTGCGTTCGGGTTCGAGGGCCAGGTCGCGATGCAGTTTCTCTTTATCGAAACCTTCTTGTAGCAGACGAGCCACAATCAGATAAACCTGCGGACGGCTTGAACTGAAAATGAACTGTCCGGTATCGGTCATCATGCCGCAATAGATTTGTGTGGCTATCTGTTTGTCAATCAGTGCATCGTCGCCCATTTGCAGGATGAAAGTATAGATCAGTTCGCAGGCAGCCGATGCTTCCGGATGGGAAATAATCACATCGAAGCTGTCGGTGGCAGGGTCCAGATGATGGTCAATGAGAATCTTTGGTGCCGGATTGGCCATTACCTCCTTGTTCATATCGCCCATACGCGATGGCGTATTCAGGTCGGTGATAACGAAACAGTCTGCCTCGCGGATGGCTTGCATGGCCTCGTCGCGGGTATTCTTTACGCTGGTCTGACTTTGGCTGTCGAAAACCATTTCTTCGCGGAGTCCGGGAATGAAGTTCAGATTGTCGCCGGGCGTGTCGCTATAGACCACCCGGGCTTCCTTGCCCTTTTTCCGGAGATAGCTGGCAATGGCAAGCGAAGAACCCACTGCATCGCCGTCAGGCGACATGTGAGTGCAAACTACAAACTTGTTGCAACGATTGATAATTTGTCTGGCAGCATCGATTTGTTTCGGATCAATGATGCGTTCAATAGTGTCTTGAATATTCATAATTTAATTCCCTTTCAACAAAAAAGAGTATCAAACATTTTGTTGATACTCCTCTGCTGGTAGCGCCTACGAGACTCGAACTCGTGTACCCGGCGTGAGAGGCCGGTATCCTAACCACTAGATGAAAGCGCCGAATGTCTGAACTATGTCATTAGTGGTGCAAAGTTACGTTAAATATTTCACTTGTCCAAATCTGTATCGTCCAATTTAACGTATTTTAAGAATTTTATGTGTAGCCAACTGTTGTCCATCTCGAGGAAATTGCCTACCTTTGCGCCGCTAATATAACTTTACATTACAAAACTACAATGGCAAAAGTATTGATTAAAACCACTTTGGGCGATATTACGGTTCGCCTTTATGATGAGACTCCCCAGCATCGCGACAATTTCCTGAAATTGGCTCGCGAAGGTTTCTATAACGGTACAATTTTCCATCGCGTGATTAAGAACTTCATGATTCAGGGCGGCGATCCGGGTAGTAAGGATGCTCCTATGGACAAGCAACTGGGTGCCGGCGATGTGGGCTACACCATTCCGGCTGAGTTCGTTTATCCGAAGTTCTTCCATAAGAAAGGTGCTTTGGCTGCAGCCCGTACCGGCGATGAGGTGAATCCGGAACGTCGTTCTTCGGGTTGTCAGTTCTATATTGTTACAGGCGAAGTGTATAGTGCCGGTAAGCTGACCCAGTTGGAGAAGCAGATGGCACAGCAGCAGTTGCAGAATACCTTCAATAATCTGGTGGTCGAGAACCGGAGCAAGATCCTGGATATGCGCAAGAATCGCGACAATGCCGGTTTGATGAAGTTGCAGGAGGAGTTGGAGAAACAAACCTATGCCAAAGCGAAGGAGATGGGTGATCCGAAGTTCACCGACGAACAGCGCGAAGCCTATACTTCCATTGGCGGAACTCCTTTCCTCGACAACAATTACACCGTTTTCGGTGAAGTGGAATCCGGCATCGAAGTAACAGATAAAATCCAGCAGGTGAAAACTGTTGCCGGCGATCGCCCTGCCGAAGACGTTAAGATGCTTTCCGTCGAGGTGATTGAAGGATGATCATTAAAACAGAATATGCTTTCAAATGCCCGAGATAGGTATATGAAAGCATATTTTTGTTTGTTATAGTGATTCGATTGGGATTCGAACCCAAGACCCACAGCTTAGAAGGCTGTTGCTCTATCCAACTGAGCTATCGAACCAGAAAAAATAATCTGAAATCTCACCTTGTGTTAGTTGGTTTCCGCAATTTCGGCTGCAAAGATAGTTTTTTTGGAAGGTTTTTCCAAATTTTTCAAAGAGAATTTGTCAATTTTGGGTAATTTTCCACAAAAAGATCAAAAAAAAGCAGGTACACTTGTACTTTCTTAAATAATTGTCTATCTTTGTGCTCAATTATTTAAGAAATACTTAATTTATATAAATATGAGTCACGAGAGAGTTCCGGTTCTGCTGCTGACCGGTTATTTAGGAAGCGGCAAGACAACGTTAGTCAACAAGATTCTGAATAACAAGCGCGGTATCAAGTTTGCAGTCATTGTGAACGATATCGGCGAAGTGAATATCGATGCAAGCCTGATTCAGGCGGGCGGTATTGTGGGACAGCAGGACGATAGCCTGGTTGCGTTGCAGAACGGTTGCATCTGCTGTACACTGAAAATGGATCTGGTGCAGCAGCTGACTGACATCACCAGCCAGAAGAAGTTCGATTATATTGTGATTGAAGCCAGCGGTATCTGCGAACCCGGTCCGATTGCACAAACCATCTATTCCATTCCTCAGATTGTGCCCGAGAAGGTGACCGAAGGCGGTGTGCCCGATCTGGATTGCATTGTCACTGTAGTGGATGCTTTGCGTCTCAAGGATGAGTTCGGCTGCGGCAACAACCTAATGAAACAGAATCTGGACGAAGATGATCTGGAGAATCTTGTCATTCAGCAGATTGAGTTCTGCAACATCATCCTCCTGAACAAGGCAAGCGAAGTGAGTAAGCAGGAGCTGGGCCGCATCAAGAAGATTATCGAAGCCATCCAGCCTCAGGCTCAGATCATCGAAACCGATTACTGCGAGGTGGATCTCGATAAGATTATCAACACCGGTATGTTCGATTTCGATAAAGTGGCAACTTCTGCCACCTGGATTCAGGAAGTGGAGGGACATCACGATGAGGACGAGGACGATGATGACGATGAAGACGAACACGAGCATCACCATCATCATGACGAAGACGAGCACGAACATCATCATGAGCATCATCACCACCACCATCATGATCACGAGAATGAGGAGGAAGGTGAGGCAGAGGAATACGGCATCGGTACTTTCGTCTATCAGCGCCGTCAGCCGCTCAACCTGGGTCGCTTCGACGAATTTGTGGCCCGTCATTGGCCGAAGAGCGTAATCCGATGCAAGGGTATGTGCTATTTCAGCGACGAACGCGATACCTGCTACGTGTTCGAACAGGCCGGACGTCAGGTGAACCTTCGCAATGCCGGTAAATGGTACGCCACGATGCCAGAGGCAGAATTGCAACGCCAGTTGGCCTTCGACCAGCAGCTACAACGAGATTGGGATGAGACCTACGGCGACCGCATGCAGAAGATTGTCTTCATCGGTCAGAAGATGGATAAGAAAGCCATCTGTCAGGCCTTGGACGAATGTCTGGAAGTATATTGATTTGAATCTGAATCATCAGATAAGGTCGAGCCCTTATCTGATGATTATTTTTTTGCCGCCTTTCACGTAAATCTGGTTCGGACGGAAGTGCGATGGGGCAATTCGGCGTCCTGTCAGGTCGAAAACATCCTGGTTCGGGGCGCTTTCCTCGTTAATCAGTTCGATGCCGGTTTCATCCTCTTCTTCTGCATAGTCGCTTCTGTTGGTCAGATACATCTTGTCGATGTAGAGAGGCGTATTGCCCGGACTCCAGAAGCCGGCTATATAAATATGTGAGGGGTCGAGTCGGGTGCTTGATACGGAGCCGTTGATGGTGCGGTACATGCTTTGCAGGCGCACAATGACCGTTGTCTGCCTATGGAAGTCGTTCTGATAGCAGGAGGTCCAGTAGTTGTTCTCGTCGAACATACGGAACGACCAGCTGTCCGATTCCGGTGCTTTTTTCAGTTTGATGACCAGATATTTCCATTCCGACAGATCTAAGCCGCTGCCGAACTGCCAGCCGCCGAATCCCCATTGTCCGGTAATGAGGCAGCCTGATCCGGCATCGAAGGTTCCGGTCTCCCAAATGTTCGGGTTCATGCCGGTTTCGGTGCTCGGGAAGTACATTGTTTTCAATGCCAGCGTATCGTCGAAAGTCCAATTCGGATCGGCATACTCTTTGAACCAGCGGTAAATCGGACGTGGACAGGCCTCCGGATCGGTGAGGAATGTTTTTCCGTCTTTGGCGGCATCGTTATATTTGGCCAAGTGTTCCGGCCCCGTAAAGAGCATCCATGAGACGTTTCCTGTCTTATCCATAATATACTTAAAGTTGGCGCCGAAGCCTACGCCACCAGCCACGCCGGTAGTTGCCTTGCCCCAAGAGCAGTTATACGATTGTGGCGCCCAGTCCATTTCGGTCACCAGAATCGGAGCCAGCTTCGCAATCGGGCCTACCTGATTGTTCCATCCGGCCTGAAATTCTGCATATCCTGCTCCTTTGGTAACTACGCCTTGTTCCACGCTACCGCCTTCCGCCTCGCTGTCTGAGCCGTACCAGCCCGGATAGCAATGCACGGCATAGCCGATATTCTCGCCTTTAATCGGATATTTGGCGAACCCGGCATATTGCGACTGGTAGCCCAACCCCGGCACCCATAGGATGTTTTCGGCACCGCAGCTGCGGATACTATCGACAATGGCCTGGAAGAATTTCGTCATGTTCCGGTTGCTGCCGTCGCTCCACGAAGTGTATTGTCCGTCCGTGCCTAAGATGTTGACAGGCTCGTTGGCCAGTTCGAACATGATGTAGGGATTGTTTTTCAGTTTCTCGTGGCTGGCCACGATGCCCCACACTTGCAGCAGGTATTTGTGGTAGGCGTCGCCGATGGCAATTTCTTTAGGGCATACTCCCGGTGGACGCATCACGACATAGAGGCCTTTCGCATTGGCGTATTCTGCCATGGGAATAAAGACCTTGTCTAAGTAGGTCTTGAAGCGCGAAACGCTGAATGCCGAGATGTCGTTTTCTCCTGTTGTCTGTTTGCCCGGGGTGTTGCTCCAATAGGGGTCCATGTGCAGACGCAGCCAGTTCATCTTCCAACCTTTCAGCATGATGTTGTTGATCAGGTTCTTGTTGTAGGTCAGGCAAGCGTTCACATCGTAGTTGTTCCACTTCGAACCTTGCTCGTTAAACCACGGACTGTAGGTCTGTCCGAATCCGTGCAGATTGACATGGTTGCCCAGGGTGTCGCACAGCCATCGTCCTTCCACATGCAGGGGCGACATTTTCTGTGCCTGGCTTTGCACCATAGCGCCCAAAAGCATGCATAAAATCAGTAGTTTTCTCATATTTCAATATTTTATGGCGCAAAGTTGAGGATTTTATTCCTATTTCCGCTTCTGAAATATACCAAATCCTTTCAATTTTGAAACATCATCCCCCAATGTAACGCTTCTTTGGCGGAAAAGTAACATTCGGAATGCTGAAAAAGCGGGAAATCTCGCGGGGAACGGCTTCCCGATTGTTCGGTTTCGTAAGAGCTGTTTTGTCTTTTAGAATTTATATGTTGTGTTATCAATTGCTGTCCTATAGGTAGGCAAAAATGACATTTTTTTTAATAATTGAGCAGCCGATATAGGGATTCTTCCGGATTTTCCGTATTTTTGCAGGCAAAGAAATATCCTATGCTAACAAAACGACTGATATTGGTGATGCTGGTAGTGGCTTTGTTCTTTCCGGCTGCAGCTCAGTATAAAACGAACCTCAAGCATCGCTATGTTCTCGAACTGGCGCACAACTCCGGCTATCTGATGTCGGCACCAGCATCGGTGAAGGAACAATATATGAACGGATTCCAGTTAGGAATTGGGCGGCAGTTTGCCGGTCAAAACTATCCGTACGATTCCTATATCAGCGGCATTCTGACCTATCAGGATTATTCGCATCCGCAGGTCAAGGACGAATATTCACACCTGATGAACAATCGCGGCTTGGGCAGATACCTGTCGCTGGGCGTTTCTATACGGCATCATTATTGGCAGAACAAGTGGTACAGCATTTCGGGTGTCATCGAGAATGGTTACGGCTATCAGTTCGATCCGCATGCCACAAAAGATGTCCGTCAGACGCAGAGTGGCTATTTCCAGATCTATTTCAATGCGGGTTTTCATTTCACTTATACCATCAACGAGCATCACGACCTTTCGACAGGTCCGCAGTTCACCCACGTGAGCAATTCGGGTACACATTTGCCGAATAATGGTCTGAACAGTCTGACCTGGAGCTTGCGATACCACTATTATATGGGTGAACCGGAAACTAAGAATAGTGACCATGCTGCACGTAAGGCAAATCGGATGAATAACCAGTTCATATATCTGGATGGCAGGGTCGGATGTGGCATCAATGCCCGTAATAAGTCAGCCGATCCGGATACCATTGTCAATTCCATCCATGCATCCGTCAATACGTCGCTGGCGCTGATGTATAAGTTGAACGAACGGCACGGCTTAGGTCTCGGTGCCGATTACTTCTATAACCCTACAGGAGCCGTTGACGGACGACAGAACTATCTGGGTGTATCCATAAAGCACGAATCAATCTACAATCATCTGGGTGTGGATGTCTGTCTGGGATACTATGCGAACGAGAGTCATTACAAATCGGAAAAAAGCCGCAAGCGCACACGTCTTTACGAACAGATCGGAATGCGCTGGTATTTTAAGCCGGACAGCAAATCTTCGCCCTACATAGGTTATTTCGTGAAAGGCAACGGTGGCTTTTATGCTGAAAACATTGAGGTGAACGTAGGCTTCGTTCTGGCAGGGAAACGGAAGTAGGGGCGTTGTGATAAGGCCGACAAAAAAGGATAGCATTGAGATGGCATGAGTCCTGATATAATAATTCGGACATTCCAATCCTATCATTTTTTTAGCATGATGCGAAAATGTAGCGGATTTTTCAAAAAAACTGCAAGCGTTTTGATTGTCGAAAAGCTTTTTCCTTTATATTTGCACCCGTAAACATATCTCATTAATACTAATTTTTAACATCATGAAAAAGTTTTTAATTGTTGCTAACATCTTGGCATTTGTTGTATTTGCAGGATGCGGTTCCCAAAGCAGTAAAACGGAAAATACACAAGAATTGGCTTCCATTCAGGAGTCCGCATCCTATGGAGTAGATTTGGGCTTAAGTGTAAACTGGGCAGTTTGCAATGTAGGTGCCGAGAATCCAGAGGAGGTCGGTGTCAGAGTTCCATTGGGGAATGTTACCGGAACCGTCAAATCTCCTAAGCTAGAAAGTATGAACGTTAGTGGAACGGACAAAGATATAGCTAAGGTGATGATGGGAGATGGTTGGAGAATGCCAGCAGGTAAAGAAATGAGGGAATTGGTTGACGAATGTGAATGGAATGTTGAAACTGTTAATGGACACAATGGTTTTCGTGTCACAGGAAAAAATGGCAATTCTATCTTTTTGCCTAATTCGGGAAGTAACTATTTGAGCGAGTCTTTTTCTTCAATGGATTTTGAGTTTACGGATAATACCAATATCAGCTATGAAGGTAATTATTGGTGTGGTACACCTGATGCCGATGAGGTTTATATCGTTAATGGATACGAGTATGGTTGCAATCATCTGAATTTTAACACCGATACTTCTAAAAAACAGTTTATGATATGCGACCTGTATTTTTGTTGTGCAGTTCGCGCTGTGCATGAAAAGTGATCAGGGACAGTTGTTTTTAAGTCCACTATTTCGCGATATCAGGTTGTCTGCTATTCTATCTAATAGCATAATTTAAGCGATTCAAGCGTGGAAATAACGAATTAAGAGTCATTGGGATTCATAAATATTAAGTGCAGGCAATTGCTTGCACTTTTGTATAGTTTAAATATTCAGTCATTCCCAGATATAACTCAACAACTTGGTTACGCATTGGCTTTCCGTATAGATTGGTGGGCTTTCCAGAAAGAGAATGGTCCTAATAATGTGTTGTATAACATATTTTTTCATTAAATGCACACAATTTTGGTCTTTTTTTTATAAATAAGTTGTTTGTCCTAAATTTTTTTTTTATCTTTGCCGCGCAAGATAATTATCTGAAGCTTAATAAAAACACTCCATGAAACCAAGAACCCATATAACTGAGATCAAAGTATATTCTCTTCTCCCGAATTTAATTGGGGGGGGTATTTCTCATTTGATTTTTAATTTCAGGGTTTTCTCATATCTTCTCTTTAAGACAGACAACAGTTTTTACCATCTTGAGTAGAAACTGTTTGCCTGCTTTTATTTTTATTGTAACACTTTAATAGTCGTCATAGCAGAGTTTATTACAAATTACGAATGCACTTTTTATTTATGAATCATCGGAAGAAAAAAATAATCAGATATGTACTAGAGGTGCTTCCAGCACTTATCGTGATGTCTTGTGGCAGTTCAGATCCGGTGGACATTACAGGTAATATTTCCGGTACGGTTTATGATACCCAGGACAGACCCCTCCAAGGTGTAGCAATGACTTTGTCTCCTCTTGGGAAAACAACAACCACAGGACAGAATGGCATGTATTCTTTTGAGGATATAGATGCCGATTCCTATCGTGTTCAGGCCACCAAAAGCGGATACCAAGAAGACGTTAAGAGCGTTGCTGTTAAGACAGGAGTTACAGCCACACTTGATTTCCACTTGACTCCAGCTACGGCGGTTCTCTCTCTCAGTCAGGAAACTTTTGATTTCGGCAACGAAAACACTTCGTTAACCTTAGATATAAAAAATGTCGGGGCAGCAGCCTTGAATTGGCAGATTAGCGAAGATATCTCCTGGTTGCAATGTATTCCGACTTCAGGGACTACAGTCATAGGGAAATCTTCGTCTGTAATTCTGAATGCAGATAGGACAGGCCTTTCCAAAGGAACATATTCGCAAACTATTGCTATTTCAAGTAACGGGGGTAGTGCAGTTGTAAAAGTTAATATCAGTGTTCAAGGTCTGACGGTTAAAATTTCTCCGGAGGAACTGGATTTTGGCTCCATTACAACTTCTATCACACTTACGCTTACAAATACAGGTAGTCAGACTGTTAGCTATGCACTGACGCCGTCGAATACTTGGATTATTCCTTCGAAGACGAGTGGTACAATAACATCTGGAAATGATGCGCTAAATGTTGTTGTTGACCGAACAGGATTAAATGCTGGAGACTATTCTGGTGCCTTAAAGCTTACAGTTGGTGAAGACAATATAGACATCCCAGTCCGAATGAATGTGCCATCGAAAGACAAGCCGACGGTTACTTTCTATACTGTTGACAGTATAGGTTATGTTTCAGCAAAATTCAAAGGCGGAATCGTGTCGTTAGGTAGTGCAAAAGTAACAAAGCACGGCTTTTGCTGGAGTACAGAAGAACATCCGATGCTGGGTAAGGGGCAGTCGTGCAATTTGGGAGATAGCGAGTTGGCAAAGGATTTCGAATATTCAGCTTCTCAATTGCAACCTGGGACAAGATACTATGTGTGTGCATACGCTGAAAATGCAGAAGGAATTAACTATTCTGAACAACAGGTTTTTGAAACCAAAGTCCAGCCTCAGGTACCTTCTGTTGAAACAGGATCGATCGCTGATATCCGCCCTAAACAGGCAACGGTATCAGGAAATATAGTGACAATGGGCAACGAGACAAGCGTCTCACAATACGGACATGTATGGAGCACTTCAACCAATCCGACAACAGCAAACAACAAGACGTCGTTGGGCTACACTTCCACGATTGGAACGTACACTTCGATACTGTCAGAGCTTCAACCTCACACAACCTATTATGTGCGCGCTTACGCAACCAATTCTACCGGCACAGCGTATGGTGAAAATGTGATGTTTACTACGGCTTACGATGATGTCACTTTGGCAACGTTGGAAGTTTCCGGTATAACCTACAACTCTGCCGTTACTGGAGGAATCATTTCGGATAAAGGAGGACATGTGGTTCGAGAAAGGGGAATATGCTGGAGCACCTTTAATAATCCGACAACGTCAGACGATAAACTCAGCTCACAGGAAACGACAGACCGATACAGTATTCGCATTTCTGGATTAAACGAACAAACGGTCTATCATGTGAGGGCATACGTACTTACCGCAGACGGAGAAACGTACTACGGCAATGATGTAACTTTTGAAACGGCTTATGAGAATAAGGTTCCATTAGTAGAAACTGATGCGATTATGAGCGTTCAGGCTCGAGAAGCTACAGCTTCCGGTAACATTCTTAGAATCGGTGATGAAACTGGTATTACTCAACATGGACATGTGTGGAATACGACTTCTAATCCAACGTTATTGGATCATAAGACAACTCTGGGTTCTGCAACAGTGGTCGGAGCTTATACCTCTAAGTTGACAGACCTTCTGCCGCATACGACTTATCACATCAGGGCCTATGCAACGAATTCTGTCGGAACAGCCTATGGCGAAGATGTTTCTTTTACGACGGCTTACGATGTTGTAAGTTTGACAACCATTGCTGTTAGCGATGTCATTCATGATAAGGCAACAACAGGAGGATCGATATCTGACAAAGGTGGACATTCTATTGCGGAACGGGGTGTTTGTTGGAGTAAGTCTCCTTATCCGACAATTTCCGATGATCATATGTATTCGACAGCATATACAGACCGATTTTTATTGACCATTACGGGTTTGTCTGAATTAACAGATTACTATGTCCGTGCTTATGTTCAGACCGAAGACGGAGAAACTTTTTATGGAAACAATGTCGGATTCAAAACCACTCACGAAATCAAATTGCCTCAATCGGCTAAAGTTGCAGTATCGAGTATCGGAACCGGTTCTGCCACCTTCCGTAGCTCGATTGTCAGTGACGGAGATGGGACGATAGTAGATTGCGGATTCGTATATTCCAAGTCTCCAGAACCGATAGTGAACAATGCAACGAGAATCAGTTGTGGGGGTGTACAAACCGGCTATTTCTCGAAAACCGTGACTGGATTGTCGGATAATACGACTTATTACGTGCGGGCATATGTGATCAATGAAGCTGGTATAAGTTACGGAGAGGAGACAGATTTTGCGACACTCGAAATTGTGCCGCCTTCTGTGACTAATGTCAGCGTTGGTCGAGTGACTTACAAATCAGTTTCGCTCTCTGCATCCGTTATTTCTGCAGGAAACGGGTCGGTCAGTGATGCAGGATTCGTTTATTCTACTTCTTCTAATCCTGTAATGTCCAACCATAAGGTGTCTTGTGGAAAAACAAGCGACTTATCAGTTAAAATATCTACACTTTTGCCTGAGACAACATACTACGTCAGAGCTTATGCTACTAATGAAAAAGGTACGACCTTGGGCGAACAAGTGACATTTACCACAGCAGCAGAGCCCGCTGGGAATGACGTGGATTTTGACGATTATGGTGAAGACAAAGATTGGAACTAACGTTTATAACAGCAAATTGACATTATGAAAAGAATATGCATATATAGCATAGCCCTATTATTGTCACTGTTGACAGAATCCTGTTATCGGGAATCGGAGATTTCAGGACCAGCTTCGAAGCCGGAATCCCTTTTTTCATACCGGTTATTTCTCGAAGCCGAATTAACAGGATTCGGTCAGCCGACACGTTCTTCTTATGCTTGGGAGGAAGGTGCTCGGTTATACTTGCAGTTGAAGATTGGAGACAATCGGATTCCCGGTGTTGCCAACTATAGTCAGACAGACGGACAGTGGACCATAACTACTTCCCGACAGATAGAACCGGATACGGATGGAGATTGTGAGGCTTATTTTTTCAGAAATGATGCAGGAACTTCATCACAATCAGTTTCTTTAAATGCACGTTCTGCCATCTATCAGGATGTTGAGGGTAGTTTCACATTCACCGAGGATTCGGAAATGTTTGTCAAGTTATTGCTTTCCCCCCGTACCGGACGCGTCCGTTTCAAAGGGCAGGCATCAGCAAAATTTGGTGTTTCTGGATTGCAGTATCATACTGAATATAACATTACCACTAATACTTTTGAAATCAGCAAAAATAAAATATCTTCTTCATTCGACAAGTCTGGAGATACCGATTATTTCTATGTTGGTTTTTCTAATGTTTCTCAGCGTCAACTGGTTGTCGATGCAACTGGACAAGGCGTTTTTATTCGCAGTTTTGACGATGCTGTCCTTGCTGCCGGGCAGAGCGGTTTTATTTCTCTTCCAAGCACTGACAATGTATTGCAAGGTTGGACTCTTGTAAATATTGAAAATCAAAAAGAAATTGTCTTGCCAACGGTTTCTGCTGTTGAAGTCAGCAAAATTCGCAGTCATTTCGCAACGGCGATAGCATCCGTGTCTGATTTGGGGAACGGAACGCTTTCAGAAGCAGGATTTATCTATTCAGTATCAAATAAGCCATCCTTTGATAACGGAACAAAAGTGGTTTGTGGCAAGTCTTCTATGTTAGAGACCCGGTTGGCAATGTTGACAGCAAAGACATCTTATTTCATTCGTTCTTTCGCGACTAACGAAAGAGGCTCTTCTTATGGCGAAGTCGTTCAGTTTACCACTTTGTCAGAAGAAGAGGATGGAACGGAGTTCGGTGTTCAACACTATGGAGAGGATGAGGACTTGAATCCTTCAGCGGATGGAGAGGGTTCTTTCGAAAAGAACGGATATGGCACAGAGGAAGATTTGACAGGAAATACGTCTTCTGAAGGAACCATTGGTAAGGATGGTTACGGAGATGATGATAGCTTAACGAATGAGACTTCATCTGAGGGTACGATTAATAAAGAAGGCTATGGACAGGATGAAGACTTAAATGGAAAATCATCTTCTGAAAGTATTATCGGTAAGGAAGGCTTTGGGGAAGACGAAGATCTTAATGTCGGATCTAATACAGAGGGAACAATCGGCAAAGAAGGACATGGTTCGGATGAAGATTTGAACGAGAATCAATCTGCCGAAGGCACTTTTAGTAAAGAGGGCTATGGTTCGGATGAAGATTTGAACGGGAATCCATCTACAGAAGGTTCTCTGGGCAAAGAAGGCTATGGTTCGGATGAAGATATGAACGAGAATCCTACGGGTATCGGAAATATTGATAAGAAAGAATTCGACAATGATGAAGATTGGAATTAAAAATATTAATGTATAACACTTATTTAAAAGCTATGAAAAAATTACATTATTTAGTGTCATTCGTTGTAATGACTTTGATTTCGGTGTCGTGCACTAGTGACGATATCGATAATTTGGAACCTCCAACCAAAGAGCGTGAAGTTCATTATGCTACGATGGAGTTCAACAGCGCCAAGCCGAGCTTCGACTCCGAAGGGACAACTCGCGCAGTTGCTGCTGATGCCTGGGACGATGGCTCCAAGGTTTACCTTCAGTTTTCGGTGGGTAATTCTCTTGTTGACGGAGTGGCAGAGTATAGCAAATCTTCTTCATCCTGGACCATCGAGTATTATGGTTCCCTTCCGATCACCAATGATGGTCAGTGTGAGGCATATTATTTCGAAAATGCAGGAGAAGCAACATACAGATCGGTTTCTTTAACAAACGCAACAGCGATTTTTATCGATAAATCTTCTTCGTATTCAGTTGAAGATAATACGGTGAAAGTGACAGCAAACCTGAAACCCATGACTGGCCGAATCCGCATGAAAGGATCTGCTCTTCAGGAGTTTTTTCTGGATGGTGTAACTTGCTATACTAACTATAATTTGGAAAGCAATACCTTCGAATCTGCTGCCCCGAGTATAATCTCAACAACAGAAAAAGACGGTTATTCAAACTATATCTACGGTTTCTTTGCAGACGAAGATAACCGAGAGTTGATTTTCAACGATAAGGAGAACAATGTCTCGTTTGTACGTACTTTCGGAAGTAATGCGCTGGGAGTCGGCAAAAGTGGATATCTCGATATCCCGACGCTTGACAAACGTAGCGGGTGGACAACTGTTAAGTTTAAGGACTATTCGATAGGAAAGGTGTCTTTCCGAATGATTCGTGTGGTAGGCAACGCTTCCTATTATAGTTTCTTCATTGGGGAGACTGAGGTTACCCAGGCATTGTGGAATGCGGTGATGAACACGAATCTTTCAGGAGATAATTTACCGGTAGCCAATGTATCTTACAATGATTGTCTTACTTTCATTGCGAAACTGAATGCCAAAACCGGAGAAAACTTCCGTTTGCCTACTGCTTCTGAGTGGTTCTTTGCCGCTCAAGGCGGAAATTTAACCCAGGGATATACTTACTCTGGGAGCAATTCTGTTGCTGAGGTTGCTTGGTATTCTGGCAATAGTAATTCTTCGAGACATGATGTGAAGACCTTGAAGCCGAACGAACTGGAAATTTATGACATGAGCGGCAATGTATCAGAAATGACTTTGGCATCAGGTAATTCATTTTCTTATTATGGAGGATACTATAGTGATAGTCAGAATTATGTCAAATGTTCATCATATAGTTCTAATTCTTCATTTACTTCGGCTTCATATGCTATAGGTTTGAGATTATTATCTTATTAATTAGTAACAATAAACTAAAATAACCTCTATGAAAAAGTTAATGTTATTGGCAGCAATGATGATGACTGCCACGGTGTTTGTTTCTTGTGGTTCCAAGAAAGCTGCTGTTGATACAGCGGGTAGGGTTCGACGCACGGTAGATCCGACATACCAGTTAGCACAAAAGGAAGGTAAAAACCTAAGGGCAGCTTCTTCTGCAACATCGAGTCTTGAAGATGTGGCATTGGAGAATGCAGAAAATGCAGCTGTCGCGCTACTTGCAGGTCGCATCCAGTCGGCTATCATCGGTGTGCGCGACCGCTACAATAAAACCAATCAGATTGATAACCGTGGACTCACGGAACAGGAAGTGCAGAATCACGTAAAAACCTACATTTCTCAAGTGCTGAGCTACAAAGTGATAGGTGAGCCGTCGATATACGATAATCCGGATAAGACAATTACGGCGTATGTTTGTATCGAGTTAACCCAGACAACCGATAAACTGTTAGATGATGCCTATAATCGGTTGACCCAGGATGAAATTCTTCAGACCGATTTTGACAGGCAGAAGTTCATTGAAGAGAACAAAGAAGAGCTTAAGAAACTACAAGGTAAGTTAGGATTATGATAAAACTCCGTGATATCTGTTTTGTCTTACTTGGACTTTTGTCCACCACATTGGTGGCACAAAAGCCCAGGTGGGTCGGCAATACCCCACAGGAAATGAACCACACCTACAAGTTTGTGGAAGTGGTTTCGTATGCAACTGATATAGCAAGTGCCCGCGAAGAAGCCAAGAAAAAACTGGCTTCAAACGAACAACTGACCCGTGCCGTTCAGGTGAATGTTGAAAGTGGTAAGCTTCGCAACATAGAACAGACAGTCGTCAACGGACAGATGAATGAGACCATTCGTGATCAGGTGGATGTTAGGATGCAGGTGTCGGGTAAACAGTTTGAACTGCAGGCTTATCCAGTTGATGAATATGTTACCCAAGAACAAGGATTGGTCAAGATGCATACATTGTTTATGGTTGCAGTTGAGGATCATCCCGTATTCGACCGGACCTATCTAACGACTTCTTATGGAGTGGCTCCTGTGCTGATGTCAGTTGTCCCTGGAGCGGGGCAGTGGTATAAAGGTAGCCGGGTGAAGGGTATTTGTTTTTTTGCAGCTGAGGCTGCTGCGGTATCCGGAATGTTGTTTTGCGAAAACAAATGTAGTTCTTATGAGCGTAAAATTAAAGAAACTCCCAAATTTGCAAAACAGTATGAGGATAAAAAATCTAACTGGGAAACGGGACGTAATGTATGCATTGGTGCCGGAATTGCTGTCTGGGTCTATAATGTCTTAGATGCTGCTGTGGCAAAGGGCGCAAGGCAAGTAAAGGTGAAACCTGCCGGAGAGAACCGTTTCGGTATGGTGCCGACCGTAGGGCCTGATTATGCCGGACTTTCATTGACTTATAATTTCTAAGTTGGTATGTTCAAACTAAGAATTGTTTTATCACTATTTGGTGCACTGTTATCTGTGACAGTGCTGGCCCAATTTGACAAAAAGTCTGAATTTGAGGCTTTCAGGAATCAGAAGAGGGCGGAATTTTCGGACTATCGCACGGAACAATATCGGAAGTTTGAACAGTATCGGAAACAAAAGAATGAGGAGTTTGCAGCCTATGCTCGGCAAAAATGGGATTTATTCGAAGTTTTGCCTGGCAGGAAGAAACACACGGAACCCAAACCTGTTGTTCCACCTGTAGTCCTTCCGAAAGAAGATGTGGCTCCAGTGGAACCTTCTCCACTTCCTCATGGTGAGATTTTACCAGATAAGAAGCCTGTCAAACCAGTTCCGATAGTGGTTCCAGAAGTTCCCAAGGGGGATAAGGGCGAACCAAAGAAGATTAATGTGATTTTTTTTGGAACGGGTTGCAGTATTTCGGTTACCGATGAATTAAAATTCCGACTTGCATCCTGCACGGAAAAAGACGTGGCTGATTGCTTGTATAAATTGGCGTCTGTAAATACGGGTTCGTTCGTTGCTGACTGTTCGAATTTGCAGCGGAATATGAAATTGAATGGATGGGCAACTTTCAAACTTTGTGAATCCGTTTCACGGAAAGTGGAAGACACACAAGGAAATGAAGCGGTTCTGTTGCAGGCATGGTTAATGAATCAGTTGGGTTATGATGTGCGTATGGCAAGATCCGCAAGCAACCGGTTGCTGATTCTTTGTCCATTTACGATGGAAGCATACACCTTCGCTTTCTTGACAATTGACGGTAAGACATATTATATTCTTGACACAAACATAAAAAACGAACAGATCTACACTTATCGTCTGAATATGAAAGACGCCATACGTCCAATTGACTTTGAGTGCCCTTCTGAAATGGTGTTAAGTAATATTGAAAGTGAAAAGAGAACGGTTTATTCCCAACGTTATCCAGAAGTTAAAGTCTCTGTTAGTGTCAATAAGAATCTGATGGACTACTATGAATCAGAACCTTATTTCTGTGGCTATCCTTGGGGATTTTATGCACGGCAGCCCTTGTCGGAAGATGTCGGCAGACAGTTGATGCCACCTCTTCGGAAGGCACTTGACGGAAAGACAGAGTATGAAAAAGTCTCAATGCTGATGGATTTCCTCCAATATGGTTTTAGCTATGCAACCGACAACGAACAGTTCGGTTATGAGAAACCGTTCTTTTTTGAGGAGAATTTCTATTACCCGAATAACGATTGTGAGGACCGGTCTATATTATTATCTCTTCTGGTCCGTAAATTAGTGGGTTTGGATGTAGTTTTGCTCTATTCGCCAGGACATCTTTGGAGCGCAGTGAATTTCCATCAGGAGGTTTCTGGGGATTATGTAATGGTTGATAACAGGAAATATGTGATATGTGATCCCACCTATACAGGTGCACGCATTGGTATGACTCAACCCGCATATCGTGGGAAACAACCTGTCGTTATTCCGTTGTAGGATTCTATTTGATAACGAAAATAAAGTGGCTAATAAATGTCATAATGATAAATCTAAACAAAGCATACTATGAAGAAATTACTTGTCTTATTTACTCCTTTGGCTTTTCTGATAGCGTCATGTTCTAATGATGCAGAAGATTTGGTTCAGCCTAAAGAAGATAGAGTCGTAACTTATGCGGAGATTGAACTGAATACAGATAAGGAAGACTTCGACAGTGAGGGTACTACTCGGTCTGTTTTAGCCGAAACTTGGGAAGATGGTTCAAAGGTATATTTTCAGTTTTCGTCAGGAAACGATAGAATCAGCGGAATGGCAAAATATAGTTCCGCAGCATCAAAGTGGGATTTGGAGATTTATGGTTCATTGACTGAGGTCGATAACGCCGTATGCGAATGTTATTATTTTGAAAATGCCGCAGAAAGTTCCTACAGTGCAGTTACATTGAACAAGACAACGGCTATTTTTGCAGATAATAGTGCCACTTATTCGTTCAACGACAAAGTAGTTAAAGTGGATGCGATTTTAAAGCCTATGACAGGACGAATCAGGCTAAAAGGTACATCCAAGCAATCTTTTATAGCAGAAGGAATATCCTTTTATCGAAGTTACAGTCTGGAAGATAATGAGTTTGTTAAGGGAGATTCTGTTTTTGATGGCAGCGTTCTGAAAGACGGATTTTCAGATTATTACTACGGCTTTTTTGAAGAAGAGGATAATCGCAAAATAACCATACACGATAGGGCAAACAACCTGGCGTTTGAAAAAACAGTTAGTTCGAAAGTCCTGGCACAAGGAAAAAGCGGTTATCTGAATATCCCGACCTCTGAAAATATGAATGGCTGGAAAGCAGTCCGTTTTAAGGATTTTACTGTTGCTGGAGTTAGTTTCCGCATGATGAAAGTCTATAATGGCGTTTCGGGCCTAAATGGAAATTGCTATTATGTGGGAGAAACTGAGGTTACTCAGGAACTTTGGGAAGCTGTTATGCAGACGAATCCGTCAACGATAAAGGATCCAAGTATGCCAGTGACAAACGTTTCGTTAAGCGAATGCAATGCATTTATTAGCAGGTTAAATTTAGAAACAGGGAGTGTTTTTTCTATACCAAGCGAAGCTGAATGGTCTTTTGCAGCCAAAGGAGGGAATTTATCGAAGAGTACAACCTATTGTGGAGGAAATATAGCTGCAGATGTCGCGTGGTTCTCATTAAACAGTAATGGAACGCCTCATGGGGTTAAACAGAAACTTCCTAATGAGTTGGGCCTTTATGATATGAGTGGAAATGTGGGAGAATGGACAAATACAGGAAGTACCCATACGTATAATGTGTATTACGCCTATAAATATATGGGCGGCTATTTTAATAGTGCAGAAAATGCAATTACACCTGTATCTAACGCTCTTTTAATTAATAATCGAGTTAATTTCTCTTTGGCATTCACGGAAGATAAAGCCGCTTATGTCGGTTTCCGATTGATCTGCGATAAGACAACTTTGACGATTTCTAACTAATGCTTATATGTTTTCGTAGCTGTTTTTGTGTTTCTAAGCATATTTTTCAGAAAGGACTCCCGAAAATGGGCGTCCTTTTATGCAGAAACAGCCTTCCCGCATCCGTCTATTGGACTTCGTGGCATCAGCATGAAGCCGATAAAGGCCGGTTCGACTGGCTGAAGGAGAGACCCTTTATTTCCCTTTCTTTTCAGTCATTTCCTGATAGAGCTTAAACAGTTCTGCCACGCATTGGCTTTCCGTAAACGTATTTCTGACCGGGAAGCCGTAGGCTTGCATCACCGCCAGATCGTTCTCCTGATGAGCCTTACGAAGCTCTACGGGCATTGTCAGTTCGTCGTAGAGGTCTGCCAGAGAAGAATCCGGATAGAGAGCACGTGCGTCAAGAATGGCTTGTGCCGTCTGTTCAATCTTCATCTTTTGTTCCTCGGAGGGCTTAGGCCAAGGGAAGTTGTTATAAACTACATCTTTTGAGTAACGATAGCGCATTTCCAATCTTCCGCATACAGCTCGCATCCACGCCATATGAACATTGCTCTCAAGGATGCCAAAGTGATAGAGCGTTGCATCGGGAATGATAAGAACGAGGTTGGTCGGTATTGTATCGGACTTTAAAAAGCCCATCGGAATAAATTTCCGTTTTTCCGACGATACAGACGGGATAATTATATACGTCTCAGGATTATTAGTCTCTCGGAAGAGCCAAGGAGTATCAGCTAGTTTTCTCGTTGCAGGATCGCTACTTGTTTTGCGCATTTGACGAACGCCCTCTATACGTTGCATAACCACAGGCATCTGCCTTAATTCAGCAGGGGATACATTCTTCAACCACAGACAATATCGTAACTTATTATTGATAAATTCCTTAGCACCAATCAGCCGTTTGATGAATTTTTCTGCCTTCGGTTCACGTGCAAGGAACGCTTCAAGATCTTCCGATTCTATAATTAGGTGTCCGCCATCGGTCGGCTGGTTTCCCTTGCGAATCTCGGGAACGTCACACAATGGTTTACTTCGACTTCCGACAAACACATTGGGAGCATCCATAAGATAGGCGTTAATATTCGCTGCCTCTCGCACATTCTCTCCATTATATATTATCTTGGGAGCCTTGTTTTTTGCATTACTGAAACCAATAATCACACAATGTACATGTGCTTTTTGTGTCGTTTCGCTATCCCATCGGAAAGTTCTGTGTGCAAAATCAATATGCATTTCAAGCTGTTCGAAGAGAGGTTGCCACAAATTAGCGACCTGTTCTCCTTGCGATACACTGTTGGTAGAAACAAGCGCAGCACGGGTATCCCTTCCTTTCATTACGCGGGCCGCTTGCATATACCATGCTGTCACATAATCCATTTCACCAATGTTCTTCCACTTTGAACCGAAAACGTGGCGAAGGTCTGCACGTTGCTCTTTGCTCATCATGTTGGCACCTACAAACGGCGGATTTCCGATGATGTAGTCGTAATGTACCCGTCGGAACTTACTCTCCGGTTCGTTGGCGCTTTCAAAATGCTTCGTTATTACATTCAGCTCTCCGTATTCGACAACAGAAGAATCTTTGACCATTTTCGGCTCCGATTCAACAATCAGGTGTACTTTTTCTGCATGAATCGTAGGAATATCCGACTTTTCTTCAATCACATCCCACTCCATTCGGAGCGCATTCCCCTCGCGGATATTATGGTAGGGCTTCAGCGGCAGGAAGTCGATGTCCTGATGCACGATGCGCTCCGTTTCTGCCAGCATCTGGGCCTCGCTGATCCATAGGGCTGTGGTGGCAACGGTGACGGCAAAGTCGTTGATTTCGATGCCATAGAACTGCTGGATGCTGACCTTGATGGGATTCACAAAGGCGCCCAGCATGGACTGACCGTGATATTTGGCACGGATAACGTCGTTCTCCAGACGTCGCAGCGAAAGATAGGTTTCGGTGAGGAAGTTGCCGCTGCCGCAAGCCGGATCGAGGAAGGTGAGCGAGGCAAGTTTGTCCTGAAAGGCATCGAGCCGCTTTACGCGCTGCCGTTCGACTTTCTCTTCCAGAATGATGTCGAATTCCCTGCACAGATCGTTCAGAAACAGCGTGTCGATGACCTTGTGGATGTTCTCGATCGAGGTGTAGTGCATACCGCCGGAACGTCTCGTTTCCGGATTGAGCGTGCTCTCGAACATGGCTCCGAAGATGGTAGGCGAGATCTTGCTCCAGTCGAAGTCGAGGCTCGCATTGTGCAGCAGCGTCTGCCTGAGTTCGTCGGTGAACTGCGGAATCTCTATCTCCTCTTCGAACAGGCCGCCGTTGGTGTAGGGGAAGGCTTTGAGGTCGTCCTTGAGGTATTTGCTGCGTTTCTCGGTCGGGGTCTTCAGCACGTCGAACAGCCGGATCAGGGCATTGCGCAGGTCGTCGGCATCGTAGCGGATCAGGTAGTCGTGGAACTGGTCTCTGGCGAACACGCCCGCATCTTCGGCATACAGACAGAACACGATGCGCACACAGAGGATGTTGAGCCAGCGCAGGGCTTCGGGCGAATTGTCGTCATACTGCTTCAGCAAGGCGTCGTAGATTCTGCCCACAATCTCGCCGGCCTGCATCGACACCTCCATCTCCTTGCTGATATGTTCGCTCTGTGCATCGACCAGAAACTTCAGTCGGTAGTATTCCGTCCCCAAGTCTTCCAAAAGAATTTCATCCGGCTCTTTGTTAGGCTGGTTCATATCGTAAACCAGAAACGACTTGAAATTGCAGGTCACCACCCATTTGGGATGCTCCTTCTGCGGCATGTTCACGATGTATTGCTTGGCTTGCAGGAAGGGAGTGATATAGCCGTCGCCTTTCTTGATGGGCTTGCGCAAATCCACATGGATGGATTTCTGCTCGATAAGCACTTTTGTTGATGGGATGTGCACATCGATGAAGTTGGTGCTATCCACCATCGAAGTGACCTGCTCCTCGTAGCGGACGAACTCCGGAAGGTTCTCCACGCCATAGACGCTGGTGAGCAGGTCGGCCCAGAACAGCTGGCTCTGTCCGCGCTCATAGCCTTTGCCTTTCCATCTCTGGGCGAATTTCGCTGCAGCTGCAGCCATCTGTTTATCGGTCTTCATCTTATCGGTGCCGTGATTCTGTTGTTTGCATTCGTATGAAACAGTGATTCAGAGGGAGTTGTTTCATGATGCAAATATACGCATTTTTTACGACACTTCCAAATATTTTGCCGGAAATGTGATGTTTTTTTGCCGCATGGCTGCCCCGAGTGTTTCTCATGTTTTCAGAAGTCAACCTATTTCAGTACAAGACAATCTGGAAAATTTAAATGTCAGGTGTCAGGAGTTATAACTTTTATAACTGTCGGAGTTATAAGTTATAACTTTATAAGTTCCCCCGAAAAAGTGGCTGAAAAATTTGGTAGTCTCGGAAAAAATGCGTAACTTTGCATCGTGATTCAGAGGGGACAAAGGAGAGGAAAATTTGCGGCATAACTATCGCGCACTTTTTTTATAGGCATCGCGCAAATTTTCTATGGGCATAAGGATTTTTTCGCAAAACAAACCGTACAAAAAGCATCTATGGCAACAAATATCATCATCACTCCCGAGCAGGAGGCACAGGTAGCACAATTGAAGTTGTGGTTCGAAAAATCGTTGAGGAATACGCAGAGAGAAGGAATAGATAACGTGCTTTGGCAGCTGGACGAGCGCGGATTCTATACGGCTCCCGCTTCTGCCGGACATCATCTGAACGAGCCCGGCGGACTGGTGCTGCACTCCATGCACGTGTTTCAGATGGCAAAGTTGCTGAAGGCGACGCTGAAAGGCGGAAGTAATATGATTACGGGCGAAACGCTGATGCCGGAAATCGACACGCTGTTGCCCGACGACAGCATCGTTATCGCCACCTTGCTTCACGATGTCTGCAAGACTGCTATTTACGTGCAGGCCACCAAGCGGCAGAAACTGCCCAACGGCGTGTGGACCGATGTCTTAGGCTATAACCTCGATTATTCGTGGGCACCTTTCGGACACGGTGAGAAGTCGGTCATCATGCTGCAGAACTGGGGTCTGAAGATGACCGAAGATGAGATGCTTGCCATCCGCTGGCACATGTCGGCATGGGATTTGCCTTTCCAGAGTGCGGAAGAGAAATCGAGCCTGAATGCCGCCAAAGAGAACTCGGCGCTGCTGACCCTTGTGCAAACTGCCGACGGAATGGCAGCCGGCATCATGGAAAACGATTGGACAGCCGCCATCACCCGTTTGAAAAACAAGGGTGAAGCAGATCGCTTCACCCTCTGAAAAGAATTATTAAGGGAATAAAAAGGGAAATTTTTACTCTCTCACCTTACTTCAGATAATAATCGATGTTCACCACTACGCGCACCTGACGTTTATAGGGGAAGACTTCGTGGCTGGTCACCTCGAACTGTCCCTGGCGGGCGGTGCGGATGGAACCCAGTTCGCAGTTAGCATCTTGCGCAAACTTGTCGGCCACCACGCGGGCATTCTGTGTGGCTTCCTGCACCATCTCGGGTTTCAGGTCGTTCAAGCCCGAATATTCGTAGTTCGGCGCGCTGCCGTTCAGCATTACGCCTAATTTCAGCAGTTCCTGCTGGTTCAGTTCGATGGCACGGATCTTATCGACATCGCGCGAAACCACCGTGATATGCCCCGTCAGTTCGTACTGGTCGATTTTCCCTCTCTGTTCTGCCCAGTTGTACCAGTCGGAGCGGTCGTTCAGGTCGGGAGCACTTGCCACCATTTCCTCGTCGCTCACGCCGTTTCGCTTCAGGAACTTCCTGACGGTTTGCAGTTTCGGTTCCAGTTGGTCGTACAGGCGCTCAATCTGATTGCCCGAAACCTTGACCGACAAATACCAGGTTGCCTTATCGGCCATCACCTCCCGTTCCGAGAGACCTTTCACCGTCACGTGACGGTCTTTGTTTGCCAAGGCATCGATGCCACAATAGATAAAATAGCCGCTCAGAGCCACTCCAATGCTCAGAATAACGGCCCAGATTTGATTCTTCATAATTTTATAACTCCTTTTTTCTCCTTTTATTTAAAAATATTCTTTAGTACTTCGTTTGTTACCTTGCGGGTGACGGTGGTCGATGCACTCTTGGCAGCCTTGCCAGCCACTTCCTTAGCGGTGACAGGCTTGCGCTTTTTGCCGGTGATGCTGTCCGATACCGCAGTGCCCACCTGACGGGCAAGCACACCGGTGACAGCACCGATCAGGGTGCCGAAGATGGTGCGTGTCCAACCGCTCGATTTCGATTTGCTCTTGGCGGCCTCCTTCTCGGCTTTTTCTGCCTCTTTGCGGGCTTTCTCGGCTTCTTTTTCGGCTTTGGCTCTGGCTTTCTCAGCCTCCTTGGCTTCCTTCTCCGCTTCTTTCTCTGCCTTGCGCTTTTCTTCGGCAGCCTCAGCCTGCTGGTTTTGTTCCGTCAGAACCTCGTAGGCCGACTCGCGGTCGAAGAAGGTTTTGTATTCCTGAATCCGGGCGGGAGCGGCATTCTGGATATCCAGGCGCTGTCCGGCGGTGATGGCACCGATTTGGCTGAGCGGGAAGAGAATCTTCGCTTTTTCCACCACCGTAGGAATGCCTTTTTCGTCGAGCACCGAAACGAGGGCTTCACCGGTTCCGAGTTGCGAAATGGCTTCTTCGGTGTTGAAAGCCGGGTTCGTGCGGAAAGTCTGTGCTGCCGTACGCACCGCTTTCTGGTCCTTCGGGGTATAAGCACGCAAGGCATGCTGCACGCGATTGCCGAGCTGGCCCAGGATGTCAACGGGGACGTCGGTAGGCGATTGTGTGATGAAATAGATGCCCACACCTTTGGAGCGGATCAGACGGATCACCTGTTCCATCTTGTCCTGCATGGCTTTCGAGGTATCGTCGAACAGCATGTGTGCCTCATCGAAGAAGAACACCAGCTTCGGCAGGTCGGCATCGCCCACTTCGGGCAGGGTGGCATAGAGCTCGGTGAGGAGCCAGAGCAGGAAGGTGGAGTAGAGTTTAGGCTGCAGCATCAGTTTGTCGGCTGCCAGCACCGACATCACGCCTTTACCGTTCTCCTGGTCGAGCAGGTCCGTCACATTGAATGCAGGTTCGCCGAAGAACTTGTCGCCGCCTTGCGTTTCGAGTTCGATCACGGCACGCTGGATGGCTCCGATGGAAGCGGCAGAGACGTTACCGTATTCGGTGGTGAACTTGCTGGAGTTCTTGCCCACGAAGTCGAGCATCAGACGCAGGTCTTTCAGGTCGATGAGCAGCAGCTGCTTGTCGTCGGCGATGCGGAACACGATGTTCAGCACACCGCTCTGTGTGTCGTTCAGTCCCATCAGTCGCGACAGGAGTTGCGGGCCCATGGTCGATACGGTGGTTCGCATCGGGAAGCCCTGTTCGCCGAACACGTCGTAGAAACGCACCGGACAGGCTTGAAACTCCGGATTCTGCAAGCCGAATTCGGCGCAGCGTTTCTCGATGAACCCATTCATCTTGCCCACTTGGCTGATGCCGGAGAGGTCGCCCTTCATGTCGGCCATGAAGCAAGGCACGCCTGCCTGACTGAACGTTTCTGCCAATACTTGCAGGGTGACTGTTTTTCCGGTACCGGTAGCGCCGGCAATGAGTCCGTGGCGATTGCACATTCTGCCTGTCAGACAGATCGGGCCGTTTTCGCTATGTGCGATGTAGAGATTACCATTGTTATACATAAATATCTGTTGAGTTTAGATTAGATTTTGCCGCAAAGTTCGCAATATTTTCGGAGATATGCAAAAATTTTGCCTGAAAATTTCGGACAGTATATATTTTAAGATGAGAAGATGAACAAAAAGTTTATAAAAGTCAGATTTGCTCAGATTTGTGGTGTATATTACACCAAGAGACAAGACAAATGTGACGTCCACGGATATGTATTATATCCTACGTATGATGTGTTTCTGCTTCTAATCGGGTGGCTGCATATCTGCAATTGTTAGGTATATTTTTATCATTTCAGCAATTCCTCGGGCACGCAGTCGGCCATGGCTTTGTAGGCGGCTTCGCTGGGGTGAAGGTGATCGCCGGAGTCGAAACCGGGGGCAAAGGCTTCGGGCTGTTGCGGGTTGCAGACAGCCTGATCGAAATCGACGCAGCCGTCGAAGAGACTGGAGGTGCGTAGCCATTCGTTGAACTCGTTTCTCATCTGTTCGCGGAAATCGGCATAGGTGCGCCACAGGTAGATAGGGAGGAGGGTTCCGCTCCAGACTTTCAGTCCGAGGTTGCGGGCGGGTTTGACATAGATGTCCTGCACGCCTTGAATCATTTCGGCAACGGTGGGCAGGTCGCTCCACGGACGGAACGGATTGACCTCAACGCCCACGGGATGGATGATGTCGTTGATGCCATGCTGCAAAATGACAGCATCGGCACCTGCCACGTTCATCTCGATGGGGAAACGGGTGGCTCCCTTCAGGCCGTAAGCCTGATAGGTGATGCAATCGTATTGCCGCAGAATGCGTGTGCCACTCACTGCCCGACGGATGATTGAAACATGGCGGTGCCCCAGTTCCCATGCCCTGAGCGAAAGATAATCCGGCCAGCTTTGGGCAGTAATCGAATCGCCATAGCACACAAATGCGCGATTCCTTTCTTCCGTGAGGATGTCGATGGTGTTCAGAAAATAGAACCAGTTGGTGTTGCGGGTCAGATCGGGCGGGAGCTGCTGCTGGTCGGCGAAGTTGCCGTAGGCGTATTTGCCTTTCGACAAAGGACCGGTAATCAACGTGCCCGCGTTCATCTGTGTATATTCGCCTAAGTAGATGCTCACTTCGACTTTCCCGCCGGTTTGAATCTCCAGGGGGATTGCATCGCTGGTAATCTCCGATCCGGGAGCGATGGTGACACTCGGATTGCCGCTGAAGGTGACAGGTACGGGCGAATAGACCTCAGACAGCGAGGCGACGAAGACGCGGGTCAGCGTTACAGGTTCGGTTCCCGTCAGATTCGAAAAACGGAACCGCAACTTGTTTCCGGAAAAGGGGATGAAGACCGGATAGCGTAAGGTCAGGTCCTTGGCATAGACACATTCCTTCCGGTCGGTGATAGAGGTGGCATTGCCCCAGCAGGCAACCCATTTGGTAAATTCTGCCATGAGATTCTTATATCGAGATTATATTTTGTTTCAAATCGAGTGCAAAAATAACAATAATTCTCCGATTTGTTAATCAAAATCGCAAAAAAATGTGAATTTTGCGGATTTTTATAGGAGAAATGGGGCAATGTATGATTATTGTACGAATTTACCGCCTTACTTTCGCAAAACATCTATATCTTTGCAGTGTTAAAAATACATGAATTGTTTTTCATATCACAGTACCTATTATTAAAATACTCTTTGCAGATTGAGAAGCTTTATTTTTTTTAAAAAGAAAATCCCTGATGAATGTGTTTTGTTTATAAGTTAAGTTCTTTAGAAGGGGCTAATAACCCTTCCGTGTGAGATGTTAATTTAAGATTTTAAAGGTGGGTCATTTTATGATGAAAAGGAGAAACTGAAACAGTTTCTCGGTGAGGAGGGGTCTTTGTGAAAGCAGAGACTCCTCTGGTTTGTTCGGGGGCTGGATGATAACAGGTATGTAAAAAATGTCCGAAACATGGAAAAATCGTTTTACGAATTAGCAAAAATACGTATTTTTCGTCAAAATTGTTCACTTTGTACGGAATTTGTACAAAAATATATTTGCAAATTAAAAATAATGCTGTATCTTTGCAGCGTCAAAACAGAAAGATATATGCTTTTGAGTTCTGACAGGTTGCCAAAGCGCCATGCTTAAAGCAATCTTACAAAGTAGAGACTATTAGAGTTCAAATATAGAATTCCTTTGTAAATTTAAGTATATCCCTTTTGTAAATTGAAGTAGATTTTAAACTATTTGGTTATAAAGACAGCGAAATCCCTATTAAGAACCATTGCCTTAAATCGAACAAGGGCCTGCGAGTTGAACTCGCAGGCTTCTTTTTTATGTAGAGATGAAAACCTGTTCTTCGAAAACGGAAAATAGCCGGGAGTCTCACGACTTTCCGGCTATTGCTACTTTAGAAAAAGATTGCGTATAATGAGTCTGTTGTATTGTGGTGTTATTTTCCGATGATGGTCCTGACGAAGTCGAGGAACAGCGGGTGCGGATTCAGCACGCTGCTGCTGTATTCGGGATGGAACTGGGTGCCGACAAACCAGCGGAGTTCCGGAATCTCTACAATCTCCACCAGATCGCTTTCCGGATTCAGACCGACACACTGCATGCCGTTCTTTTCGTATTCGGCGCGATAGGCATTGTTGAACTCGTAGCGGTGACGATGGCGTTCCTCGATGCGTTCCTGTCCGTAGATGGCGCGCACACGGCTTCCTTCGCGCAAATCGCAGCGATAGGCTCCCAGTCGCATCGTGCCGCCCATGTCGGTGACGGACTTCTGATCCTCCATGATGTCGATGACATTGTGTCGGGTGTTCGGGTCCATTTCCATCGAATGGGCATCGGCATAGCCCAGCACATTGCGGGCAAATTCGATTACAATCATCTGCATGCCTAAGCAGATGCCGAAAGTCGGGATGTTATGGGTGCGGGTATAGTGTATGGCTTCAATCTTTCCGTCGATGCCTCGCTGTCCGAAGCCGGGACAGATCACCACGCCTTCCAATCCCTGAAGTTGCTCTTCCACATTCGCTGCGGTGATGTTCTCGCTGTTGATGAAATGCAGCCGGGCCTGCCGATGATTGTAGATGGCAGCCAGATTCAGGCTCTCGCGGATGCTTTTGTAGGCATCCTGCAAGTCGTATTTGCCCACTAAGCCGATATGAACCTCCTCGGTCGATTCCTTTTGCAGTTTCAGGAACGTGCGCCAGGGTTTCATTTCCGGCTTAGGACCAACTTCTTCGCCCAACTTGCGGATGATGCTGGCATCGAGGTCCTGATTCTGCATGTTGATGGGCACCTCGTAGATGCTGGGCAGATCCTCGCTCTGCACCACGCACGATGGCTCGACGTTGCAGAAACTTGCCACCTTGTTCAGAATGGCAGGTTCCAGATGCTTTTCCGTACGCAGAATGAGGATGTCCGGCTGGATGCCCATGCTCTGCAGTTCCTTGACGCTGTGTTGCGTAGGCTTCGTCTTGGTTTCGCCGGCAGCCCGCAGGTAGGGCACGTAGGTGAGGTGCACATTGATGGCATTGCGTCCCATTTCCCAGCGCAGCTGACGGATGGCCTCCATGAAAGGAGCCGACTCGATATCGCCGATGGTGCCACCGATCTCGGTGATGACAAAATCGAAGTGCTCGCGAGCCGCATTGGCCTTGATGCGAGCCTTGATCTCGTCGGTGATGTGTGGCACTACCTGGATGGTGCGGCCTAAATAGTCGCCGTGGCGTTCCTTATCGATCACCGCCTGATAGATGCGTCCCGTAGTGACCGAGTTTTCGCGAGTGGTGCGGATTCCCGTGAATCGTTCGTAATGTCCCAGGTCGAGGTCTGTTTCCATGCCATCGACGGTGACGTAACATTCGCCGTGTTCGTACGGATTCAGCGTGCCAGGGTCGATGTTGATGTAGGGATCGAATTTCTGGATGGTGATCTTGTAGCCGCGAGCCTGCAGCAGTTTGCCGATGCTGGCCGAAATGATGCCTTTGCCCAAGGAACTGACGACGCCTCCCGTCACAAAAATATATTTGGTAACCATATCAATATGCTTTTTCGTGTACTCCTTCTACAGCACGTCCTGATGGGTCGTTGAGGTTCTTCCAGGCGGCATCCCATTCGAGGGCGATAGCGGTGGAACAAGCTACCGAAGCCTCATGAGGAACCGTTCTGGCAGACGTGTTCGAACCGAAATGCTGTTCGAAGATGGAACGGTAGTAATACTCCTCTTTGTTCATAGGCGTGTTGACCGGGAAGCGGTCGGCAGCCTCCAGCATCATCTGGTTGGAAACCCGTTCGGAGGTGATGCGCTTCAGTGTGTCGATCCACGAGTAGCCCACACCGTCGCTGAACTGTTCCTTCTGGCGCCAGGCAATCTCCTGAGGAATCACGTCTTCGAACGCCTTGCGTAGGATGTATTTCTCCATGCGTCCGTCGGCTCCCTTGCCGCACATCTTGTCGGCAGGATTCAGGCGCATTGCCACATCCAGAAACTCTTTGTCGAGAAACGGAACACGTCCTTCCACGCCCCAGGCCGACAACGCTTTGTTGGCACGCAGGCAATCGTACAGATACAGCTTCGAGAGTTTGCGGACCGTCTCCTTGTGGAACTCTTCGGCCGAGGGTGCCTTGTGGAAATACAGGTATCCGCCGAAAATCTCGTCGGCACCTTCGCCGCTCAACACCATCTTAATGCCCATGCTCTTGATGACACGCGCCAACAGGTACATCGGCGTAGAGGCACGCACGGTGGTGACGTCGTAGGTTTCGAGGTAGTAGATCACATCGCGCACCGCATCGAGTCCTTCCTGTACGGTATAGTTGATTTCGTGATGAATCGTTCCGATATAGTCGGCCACTTTCTTGGCTGCAATCAGGTCGGGAGCGCCTTTCAGTCCGACGGCAAACGAGTGCAGACGGGGCGTCCAACCCACATGATCCTGATTCTCGAATTTGGTTTTGTTGATACCTTGAGCCAACGCTGAGATGATGCTCGAATCGAGTCCGCCGGACAGCAGAACACCATAAGGGACATCCGACATCAGCTGCCGATCGACGGCTGCCACCAGGGCATCATGCAGTTCCTGAATGCTCGATGAGTTGTTCTTCACATTTTCGTAATCCATCCAATCGCGTTCGTACCAGGTCTGCAAGGTGTCACCCTTGGGACTATAGACGTATTTGCCGGGAGGGAAGCACTTGATGACCGGGCAGTAGCCTTCCAGCGCTTTGAGTTCCGAAGCCACATACAGGTGATGATCGGCATCGTATCCATAATAGAGCGGAATGACTCCGATATGGTCGCGAGCAATCAGATAGACGTCTTTTTCGATGTCGTAAAGAGCGAAAGCGAAGATGCCGTTCAGTTTGTCGATGAACTGCGTGCCGTACTTCTGGTAGAGTGCCAGAATCACCTCGCAGTCGGAGCCGGTCTGAAACTCGTATTCGTCTTTCAGCTCATCGCGAAACTTCTGGTGGTTGTAAATCTCTCCATTCACCGCCAGCACCAGGCTGTGTTCCTTATTATATAAAGGTTGTCCGCCCGAAATCGGATCGACAATAGACAGACGTTCGTGGCAGAGAATGGTTTTCTCGCCGCTGTAAATACCGCTCCAGTCGGGACCGCGGTGACGGATGCGTTTCGACATCTGGAGCATTTGAGGACGGAGTTCGACAGACTCGCCGGGTTTCAGGTTGAAAACCCCAACTATTCCACACATATATTATCTTGAGTTTTTGATCAATGATTCGTAGATTTATTTTTTCAAAGTAGAGAAATATTCCTCGACACCCTGTGCGGCACATCGGCCGGAAGCAATGGCACGAACCACCAGCGAAGCACCCGTGCGGCAATCGCCGGCAGCAAAGATCTTCGGATTGGAGGTCTGTCCGAGGGCAGAGGTGGCGATGTTTCCGCGCTGGTCTTTCTCCAGCTTAAAGGCGTCGACAAACTGTGCGTTCGGCTGTGTGAAGCCCATTGCCAGCAACGCCAGTTCGCAAGGAATGATTTTCTTCTCGCCGGTAGGAACCATATTGGGACGTCCGCCGTCGGCAGGTGTAACCCAATCCACTTTCTCTACCTCGGCACCGCACAGGTTGCCGTTGTCGTCGAGCACGAAACGCAAGGTGTTCAGGCTCCATTCACGTGTGCAGCCTTCTTTGTGCGATGAGGTGGTTTTCAGCAACAGTCGCGGATAGGCAGGCCAAGGATTGACAGGATCTTCGTCCTCGAACGGTTTGGGCATCACTTCGATTTGCGTAACACTCTTGGCACCTTGCCGGTTGCTGGTGCCCACACAGTCCGAACCGGTGTCGCCACCGCCGATAATCAGCACATTCTTGCCTTTGGCAGTAATGCGATCTGCTTTCTCGAATTCGACGCCGGCATTCACGCGATTCTGCTGTTGAAGCAGTTGCAGGGCGAAATATACGCCCTTCACATCGCGATTCTCCACTTTCAGGTCGCGAGGCGTCTCGGCACCCATCGTCAGCACGATGGCATCGAACTCCTTATCGAGTTGCTTTGGCGTCATGTCGCCGTCTTCGGCAACCTTCACACCCGTCTTGAACGTGATGCCTTCGGCTTCAAGAATCTCCAGACGGCGGTCGATGACGTGCTTGTTTAACTTGAAATCGGGGATGCCGAAACGGAGCAAGCCTCCGATGGCTTCGTTCTTCTCGAACACGGTTACCGTATAGCCCATTTGGTTCAGGCGGTCGGCAGCTGCTAATCCGGCAGGTCCACCGCCCACGATGGCTACTTTCCTGCCATTGCGGAACGCCGGAATGCGGGGCAGGACGAAACCTTCGTTGTAGGCACGTTCGGCAGTTGCACATTCGTTCTCGCGGATGGTTACGGCCTGATGTTCCAGCGCCTGCACGCAGCTTTTTTCGCACAAAGCCGGACAGATGCGTCCCGTAAACTCGGGGAAGGGGTGCGTCTGGTTCAGCACCTGATAGGCTTCTTTCCACTTGCCTTTATAAACCAGATCCTGATATTCCGGCATGCGGTTGCCCAACGGACAGGCCCAATGGCAGAATGGTACGCCACAATCCATGCAGCGGCTTGCCTGCTGCATACGGTCTTCGATGGCGAGGGTTTGTTCTACCTCACCATAATCGCGGATACGCTCTTCCTTCGGACGGTATCCGGCTTCTTTTCTATCGATGGTCAGAAATGCTTTAGGATTTCCCATAATGATCAAATATAAATTATTGGTGAAGTAATATTATTCCTGATGAGTGACATGCTTCTGCTTGGCTTCGAGTTCGCGCAGACGCTTCTCCATCAAAACCTTCTTATATTCGATAGGCGTCACTTTGATGAAGTTGTTGATGCTTTCGTACCAGTTGTCGAGCAGACGTTTGGCCTTGGCTGAACCGGTTTCGGCATAGTGGCGTTCCACTAAGGTGCGCAGTTCCTTCATGTCATAGACATCTTCCACCAGCGTGAGTTCCACCATTTCCATGTTGCAGAAATAGTCGAAATTATGCTCCTCGTCATAGACGTATGCCACACCGGCGCTCATGCCTGCACCGAAGTTGCGGCCCACGGTGCCCAGCACCACAACCACACCGCCTGTCATATATTCGCAGCAGTGGTCTCCGGCACCCTCAATCACGGCAGTAGCTCCGGAGTTGCGCACAGCAAAACGTTCGCCGACGCGTCCGTTAATATAGACTTCGCCACTGGTTGCACCATACATCAGCGTATTGCCGCAAATGATGTTGTCTTCGGCAGCGAAAGTTGTACCGGCAGCCGGAACCACCGAGATCTTGCCGCCGGAAAGTCCTTTGCCTAAATAGTCGTTGGCATCGCCTTGCAGTTTGAAGTGTACACCTGGCACCAGGAAGGCACCGAACGACTGTCCGGCAGAACCCTTGAAGTTGATGGTGATCGTGTCGGCAGGCAGGCCTTCAGCCCGGTATTTTCTGGCAATGGCACCACTCAGCATCGCACCCACCGCACGATCCGTGTTCTTGATAGGATAGGACAGCTGGATCGGCATCTTGGCAGAAATGGCAGGATTGGCGACTTTGATGATGCTTTGGTCGAGCACGGAGTCGATACGATGCTGCTGCGGTTTCACGTTGCGGATGGCAGTCGTTTTCGCCTCTTCGGGCACATAGAGCAATTTCGAGAGATTGATCTTGCGTGTCTTCGAGTTCGTGTCGAAGGTGCGGGTTTCAATCAGGTCGGTGCGGCCGATGACATCATCCATCGACTTCATACCCATCTCCGACAGATATTCGCGCATCTCTTCGGCCACAAAACGCATGTAGTTGATGATATACTGGCTGCGTCCGCGGAAGCGGGCACGGAGTTTCGGGTCTTGGGTAGCCACACCCACCGGACAGGTGTTCAGGTGGCATTTGCGCATCATCACGCAACCCAGCACAATCAGGGCGGCTGTTGCAAAAGCATATTCCTCGGCACCTAACAGTGCCATGATCATGCAGTCCCGACCGGTCTTCATCTGTCCGTCGGTTTGCAGTTTCACCTGTCCGCGCAGCAAGTTGATAATCAGCGTCTGCTGCGTTTCAGCCAAACCGATTTCCGGACTCATGCCGGCGTGTTTCGTCGAGGAGGCCGGAGAAGCTCCGGTTCCGCCGTCGGCACCCGAAATAATGATACGGTCGGCTTTGGCTTTGGCTACACCTGCGGCAATGGTGCCGATGCCGGATTCGGATACCAGTTTTACCGAGATGTCGGCTTTCGGATTTACATTCTTCAGGTCGAAGATCAGCTGTGCCAGATCCTCGATGGAATAGATGTCGTGATGCGGCGGAGGAGAAACCAGCGTAATGCCGGGCATCGCATGGCGGGCTTTGGCAATCACCTCGTTCACCTTGAAACCTGGCAGCTGTCCGCCTTCACCGGGCTTGGCTCCCTGGGCAATCTTGATCTGGATTTCATCGGCATTCACCAGATATTCGGTAGTGACGCCGAATCGGCCGGAAGCCACCTGCTTGATGGCAGAACGCACATTGGGTTCGCCGTCGGCTACATAGAAACGCTCCGAAGGTTCGCCGCCTTCGCCTGTATTGCTGCGTCCGCCAATGGTATTCATGGCGATGGCTAACGCTTCGTGGGCTTCCTTCGAAATGGCACCGAACGACATGGCGCCAGTGGCAAACCGGTGCATGATGCTTTCTGCCGGTTCCACTTCCTCCATCGGGGTAGGCACTTCCGCTTTTTTGAAGCTGAGGAAGTCGCGGATGAACATCGGCTGCTCGCGTTCGTTCACCAACTTGGCAAATTCCTTGTATTTCTTGTAGCTGTTCAGACGCGTAGCAATTTGCAGGGTTGAGATGGTTTCCGGATTCCAGGCATGTTTCTCACCATCCTTGCGATAGGCGTAGTTGCCGAAGTTTGGCAGCAGCGAGTTATCGGCGAACTGGGCAAACGCCTGCTGGTGAGGTTTCAGCACCTCCTCGCAGATTTCGTTCATGCCCACACCCGTAATCTTGCTGTCGGCACCGCCGAAATATTTGTCCATGATGTCCTGGTCCAAACCGGCAACCTCGAACAGACGTGCTCCCTTGTAGGAACCGAGGGTGGAAATACCCATCTTCGACATGATCTTCAGCAAGCCTTTCGAGATGGCGGTGATATAGTTCTTGCAGGCCGTGTCGTAGTCGAGGGCGAGTTCGTGCTGGTTGATCTGTTCCTGAATGGTGGCAAAAGCCAGATAGGGGTTGATGGCAGAAGCACCGAAACCCATCAGGAGTGCAAAGTGCATCACTTCGCGAGGCTCTCCCGACTCGACAATCACGCCAATCTGGCAGCGTTTGTGCTTCTCAATGAGATGGCTATGCACGGCCGATGTGGCTAAAAGCGAAGGAACCGGAGCCATTTCGGCATCCATTTTCCGGTCGGTCAGCACAATGTAATCGTATCCTTCATCGACAGCTTTCTCAGCTGCTGTGCACAGATCGGCCACAGCCTGCTGCAAGCCTAAGGCACCGTCTTTCACTTTGAAAAGCATATCGGCCTTAACCGCCTTGAAGCCTTTGTAGGCGATGTTGCAGAGCAGGTCGAGTTCGCGGTTGGTAAGAATCGGATTGCTCAGCGAAACCATCTTACAGAGTTCGGGGTTGAACTCAAGCAGGTTGCCGTCAATGCTGCCCACGTAGCCGCCCAGGCTCATGACCGCCTTTTCGCGGATAGGATCGATAGGTGGGTTGGTGACTTGGGCAAACTGCTGCCGGAAATAGGCGAACAGACGCTGCGGCTGGTTGGAGAAGGCAGCCAGTGGCGTGTCGTTGCCCATGCTCCAGGTCGGTTCCTGGGCATTCTGTGCCATCGGCACAATGATGCGGCTGATGTCTTCCTGACTGTATCCGAAAGCTGTGCTGACGGTGTTGTAGTTCTCGACAGTTACCGGGGCTTTGCGTCCGCTGCTCAGCTTGTCGAGATAGATGCGGTTCTTGTTCAGCCATTCTCCGTATGGATGCTCTGAGGCGAGCTCGTGCTTCACTTCCTGATCGCGGCTGATTTTGCCGGTTTCCAGATCGACGAGCAGGATCTTGCCGGGACGCAGACGTCCCTTTTCTGCTATTTCGCTGCCGTCGTATTGCAGCACACCGATTTCGGAGGCCATTTGCAGCATACCGTCTTTGGTGATGACGTATCGGCAAGGACGCAAGCCGTTACGATCGAGCATACCTCCCACGTAGCGTCCGTCGGAGAACAGCAGGGCAGCAGGGCCGTCCCAGGCCTCCATCATGATGCTGTGATATTCGTAGAAATCCTTTAGGTCCTGCGGAATAGGGTTCTTCTCGTTAAACGATTCGGGAACCATCATCGCCAAAGCATGGGGCAGCGACATACCGCTCTCCACGAAGAATTCCAGCACGTTGTCGAAGGAGGCGGAATCGGACATACCCGGCTGGATCAGAGGCGTAATCTCTTTCATGCCGCCCAGTTCGCCGGGATTGAGTACCGTTTCGCGGGCATGCATCCAGCTGCGATTGCCACGGATGGTATTGATCTCGCCATTGTGTCCTAAGAAGCGGAAAGGCTGTGCTAAAGGCCATCGGGGAGAAGTGTTGGTCGAGAAACGTGAATGCACTAACGCCATGCCCGACGTGAACCAAGGCGAGAGCAAGTCAGGATAATACTGGCGGAGCTGACGGGAGATCAGCATACCTTTATATACTATAACGCGCGTGGATAGCGAGCAGACATAGAAATCGTCTTTTCCGGTCAGGTCACTTTGTGCGATGCGGAGTTCCACGCGTCGGCGCACCAGATAGAGCGCTTTGTTGAGATCCTCCTGCGACATATAATGCTCGCTTTTGATGAACAGCTGCTTGATGTCCGGTTCGGCAGCTGCACTCAACGTACCCAACACATCGCTGTTAACCGGAACGTCGCGCACGCTGATCAGATTCAGCCCCGCTTTACTGATTTCCTGTTTGAATGCATCCAGACAGCGATAACCCTCTTCCTCGTCCTTGGGAAAGAAGGTCATAGCCACTCCGTAATGTCCCTTTTCAGGAACTGGAATACCTTGTAACAAAATAAACTCGTGAGGAATCTGCACCATGATGCCGGCGCCATCTCCGGTACGTTCGTCGGCACCCTCGGCACCACGATGTTCCATGTTCTCCAAAACCTGAAGACCGCGTTCTACGATTTCATGTGTCTTGCTACCATTGATGTTGGCCAACAAACCAACACCGCAGGCATCGTGCTCGTAGGCGGGATCGTACAAACCTTGCTTCTTAAACATAACCGATACTATTTAGTAATTTGCAATCATTTTTCTAAATTGTTAAACAAAAAGAAAATGTTTTACCGTATTTTCTTTCGTTTGACGATGCAAATATACGTATCGGTTGTAATTTTGCCAAACAAATTCGAAAATATTTTTCAAAAAAGTTCGAAAAACTTATTTTTTAATTGAAAAATGTTCGATTTGTTTGATAAAAATAGCAAAATGGTTGAAATTTTAGGAAATTCAAGCTAAAAGAAATAAATCCACAAGATATTTCTGTCTATTTGAGAAGTTTTTCCACCAAAGGGAAGACGTCGTTCAAAGAATGTACTTCGGGAAGATCGTTTTGTCTGGCTTTTGCTCCGTAGAGTATCAGACAGGTTGGAGTGCAGTTAGTCATATAGCCGTGCATCCCGCCTTTGACTGCCAGAAACGCGTTTCCTGTCCGATTGTTGCCACATCCGGCGCCCGGCTTTGTCGAAAGACACAAGTCGGCTTGCGGATCACCTCCCAGAAGGGCGATGGAGTCTGGAGTTAGGATATCGTACCATTGGCGGATGGAATCCGGCTGTTGTTCCAGCAAGCGGATAACCTTTTCGATGCACTTTTTACGTTGTTTCAGTTTCAGCGTCGGATTCACATACAAATAGGAAGCTGCTCCCAAAGCATGGAAGCAAGCCTGCCAGTTGCCGCCCAGAGTGTCGGAGAGCATGCCGGCCTGCACCAGCCAGACATTCGGGTAGATTTTCCGTTGTGCTTCCACAAAGCCGTGATCGCCGGTAATCACCAGCGTCACGCTGTCGAGCTGACGGGTGTAGGTTAGGTTTTCGACGATAAGTCCGATGGCATTGTCAACCGAGGCAAATGCCTGTTGGGTTTCCCGGGAATGAGGGCCTGTCTGATGCTGCTTATAGTCGGTAGTAATGAAATGAACGGTCAGCAGGTCGGGTTTGTATCTGTTTTCAATATAATTCACCATGTAGGCTGTTTTGGCATCATACTCGTAGCTGTCGGCACGCATGGTAGTGTCCGACAGCCTGCCTGTGGCTTCTTCTTCCAGTTCTTTCAGGAAGCCGGACGGAGTGCAGTAAGGACGAAGGTAATTGAAAGCACCTACCTCTGTTTTGACGGCTGAAAAATATTCGGGCACATTGTAGTCGATGTAGGGGCAACCCGTCGAAACAGGCCATTGCAAAGAAGCCGTGGTGCCGCCTTTTTCTTTGACTGCTTGCCAAAGGGTCTTGGCGCGGATGCTGTCGGCATACCAATGGTAGAGCTGCGATTCCTTTCGGTTAAACTGAAAAACGCGATTGCAATGGATGCCGTGTTCGCGAGGCGGAACCCCTGTAATGATTGTAGTATGGGCAGGATACGTCATGGAAGGATGCGTGCTCTGCACTTCAGGCACAAAGAAGCCTTCATCGCGGAACTGGTGCAGAAAGGGCAGGGGCCAACGGTCGTCGGCAACGGCAGCTGGTTGTAGTCCGTCAATGGAAATCAGGATAACCCGGTGTTGTGCCCTAACTTCAGAAAAACAAAACGCAACAAATAGCCAGAAGAAAAACAAGCGTAAGTTCATTCGTAACAGAAATATTTCAAATATTCAGCCGCAAAGTTAGGCATTTATTTTAGCAAATCCAAGAAAAATTGTCCAAATTCCATATAATATATTTAAAAATGTGAAGCGAATATTTGCTACATTCGTTGTAATCTGCTATCTTTGCACAATCAAAACACTTCCTTAAACAAAAAACTATGTTCGGAAAATCCATGACAAAACATCTTATATCGGTGTTCGTGTTCTTTGGTCTGAGTTTTGCGGGTGTATGCCACCTTCATGCCGGTATCGTTGTGCAGTCGGAAACGCTGAGCACCGCTTCGGGCCTGAGCAGCAACCGGGTTCGCGATATCCTGCAAGATTCGCAGGGCTTCATCTGGATGGCATCGTACAACGGATTGTCGCGCTACGACGGCAACCATATCACAAACATCGAACGGACCATTGTCCAACACGATCCATTGGTGTATGGCGATAACCGGATTATGCGTTTGTGCGAGGACAAGAACCATCTGCTTTGGATGAAGACGATGGGAGAGAGCGTTTGCTGCTACGACTTGCGCCAGGATCGTTTTCTCACCATTCCTGCCGACTCCTTGCATCCCAACAAATACAATAATCTCTATTTCTTCGATGATGAACACGTTTGGGCAAGCAGCCGGAATAACGGCATCGCCCGGTTCCGATTGAACGAAGACCGGGAACTGGAAGCTGTCTATTATGCCAAAACCGATGGGAATCTGCCCGATAACCAGATTAAGTTCTTGGTGGGAGATCCCAGAGGCAATGTATGGATGGGAACCAAACGTGGTATGTCCATTCTTCCGGGCGAAAAGAACCGGTCTGCCGATTTGTCTGAAGCCTCACAGACCTTGGTCTATGATACGGTCTCCTATTGCGAAGCCTGCCTCATTCACCAAGATACAGTGTGGGTGATGTTCCGCAGTGGAAAAGTATCGGCTTTCCTACCGACCAGCGTGAATCAGCCGGTGGTGCAGCTGACATTTTCCGACAAGACCAGCCAGCCTTATCAGATCAACGATACCGTATTGGTCGGCAACCGGTGGTTCCTTTCCGGGCGGAATCGCAATTATGAGTTCGATTTCACGAGTCGCAAACTGACAAGCAGCCACCTCGGTGTAGCGCCCAATGTCAAGATTATTAAAGATAATTTGGGGAATCCGTATTTCTGCAACAATACCGGTAATCTCTATCAGTTCGGCAAGACACTTGACGAGCCATTGGTGGTATTGCCTTTGGAGCCGGGACGCACTTCTACCACCTATAACAGGGAACTCTATCATGTTGTAGTAGATGCCAGGGGCAACCGATGGATATCGACCAGCACGAACGGTCTGTTCTGCTATCCTGTCAACCAGACAGAACCGATACATTTCCTGCCTGGCCAGAACAACGAACAGTCGGTTATCGACAGCGAATCGCTTGCCTCGATGTACCTTGACAGGGAAGGAGATCTTTGGCTGGCGGTCACCCAAGTGGGCGTAACGCATTTCGAACCCAATCTGAAGGAGACGGCACGTTACTTTGTCGGTGCCGAATCGGATTTTGGGGTGACTAATGCGATGTGTTTTGTCGGCACGGTGGGAGACAAGGTCATGGTTGCCACCCGTAAGGGAGACCTGATGACATTGTCGTCGGATTTGAAGGTGGAAAAGACCCGGCACTTTCCGGCCAATGTCTATTCGGTGAAAAACGATAAATACGGTCATGAATGGATTTGTACCCGAGGCGATGGTTTATACGTGGATGGCGTGCATTTCCGGGGAAGCCGTAAGGAGTCCGATATGAAGTCGGATAATATCTTCGATGTGCTGGAAGATGACAAAGGATGCATGTGGGTGGCTACCATGGGCGGTGGACTTTCTGTTGCGAAGATTCCCACGGGTGCCGTCACTCGCGAGAACCTGCAGTTCCGGACCTTGCAGTTTGATGGATCGGGCAGCACAACGCTGAAACAGATGGCAGAAGACCGTAGTGGCTGGATCTGGATGGCGGGTAATAACGGATTGTACCGCTTCCATCCGGATTCTGTTCTTTCGAACCCGAAAAACCTGATTCGCTACAGTTTGCAAGACGGGAACTTCTGTACCAACGAAATGAACTGTGTGCAGGCTTCTCCCACGGGAAAGATCTGGGTAGGCTCGATGGGTGTCGGATTGGTAGGCTGCCAGATAGAACCGTCCACCCGACAACTCAGCTACGAGGTCTTCGATACGAGTCGCGGACTGAACAGCAATGAGGTTTCAAGCATTTATATCAGTAATACGACGGGTACGTTATGGATTGGAACGATGTCTGGAATGTCTCATTTCAATACGCAGACGCAAACCTTCGAGCCGTATTATTTCTCCCGCCAGCCTTTGGGCAACGTCTATGATTCGCGTACCGTGTCGGTTTTGCCCGACGGGCGCTTTGTCAGCGGCACTTTTTATGGGTTGACGCTGGTCGATCCTTCCCAGTTCCTTGACAGCCCGGAGAGCCGGAAACCCATCTTGTCTGACTTCCGTGTCAACGGACAGAAAGTCGATCTGGCCGATCCGCACAATCCTAAGCTCCGCCAGTCGATCTCGTATGCCGAATCCGTAGAGCTTGATTACCAGCAGAACACCTTGCATTTCGAGGTGTTCTGTCCGGGCAATTCCAAGCGTCACATGTACAAATATATGCTACAGGGCTACGATCGCAATTGGAGTGAACCTACCACCCGGCAGGATGTCGATTACAAATATCTGAAGCCCGGCACTTACTTCTTTAAGGTGCGTGCCACCAACGATCGCGGTGTGTGGGATGATCGTGCCGAGACGACGTTGAAGGTGTCGATTCGTCCTCCGTTGTGGCAGACGTGGTGGGCTTATGTCCTCTATCTGGTTGCGTTCCTGGCACTCGGATTCTTTATCTGGCACCTGATAATGCAGGCATTCCGAATGCGTCAGCAGCTGAAGATCACCGAAGAACTGAATGAGTTCAAGATGGCTTTCTTTGCCGGCATCAGCCACGAATTCCGTACGCCGCTCAGTCTGATCCAGAGTGCGGAGGAGCGCTTGTCGGAGTGTCCGGGTATTCCCGCCGAGGCACGCAGCCCGTTGCTGACCATGCGGAGCGGCGTGCGTCGTATGAGCCGCCTGGCCAACCAGATTATGGAGTTCCGCAAACTGCAGAGCAATAAGCTCACTCTGTCGCTTGAAGAAAGCGATGTGATTGCCTTTGTGCGCGATATCGCCTCGTCGTTCTTTGTCATGGCGCAACAGAAGAGCATCGATTACCAGATGCATTTCAGCCATACGTCCTATCGGATGTTCTTCGATCATGGACATCTCGACAAGGTGACCTATAACATCATTTCGAATGCCTTCAAATACACATTGTCGGGTGGCAAGATAGACGTGGATGTGATTGTTGACGAACGCACCCGCAAATTCGTCTTCAAAGTGACCGATACCGGGGTGGGAGTTCCGAAAGACAAGCAGAAGGAACTGTTCACGCCTTACATGCACACCAATCAGCATAGCGACAGCATCGGCATCGGCCTGCATCTCAGTCAGCAGCTGGTGATCAAGCATCGGGGCACATTGGTGTTCAGCGAGAATCCCGAAGGCGGTTCTATCTTTACGGTCACCTTGCCGCTCGATACCAATCTCTATGCCGGAGAGGATTTCGTAACGCCGGAAAATTCCACTGTGGAACGGCCCGATTCGGCTTCGGTGGTATCGGCTTCAGCAGAAGAGATGCACATTTCGGCACCTGCCGCTTCCGACATCCGGATGCCGGATCTGCCCGAACCGCTGAACAACCAGAAGATTCTGATCATCGAAGACGACAACGATATCCGCAATCTGCTGAAAGAAGAGTTGTGTGCTTACTTTGAGGTATATGATGCCGAGGACGGAACCACGGGTCTGAACCGGGCTCACGAACTGATGCCCGACCTGATTGTCTGCGACGTGATGATGCCCGGTATCGACGGCTTCGAGGTGACACGACGGTTGCGCAAAGATTTCCAGACGTGTCATATTCCGATTATTCTGCTCACCGCTTTAGGCTCTGCCGAAAAGCAGGTGGAGGGAATCGAATCGGGTGCCGATGCTTATATCTCGAAGCCGTTCAGCTTCAAGTTCCTTTTGGCCCGGATTGTGCGCCTGATTGAGCAGCGACAGCGTTTGCGCGAGAAATACGCCACCCAACCGGGGGCACAACAGACGCCTGTTTGCACCAATTCGCGGGATAAGCAGTTCGTAGAACATTTGAACCGCGTTCTTGACGAACACATGAGCGAGGCAGATTTCAATGTGGAACTGTTCGCCTCCGAGATGGGAATGTCCCGTACCGTCTTTTATAATAAGGTGCGTGGCGTGCTGGGCTATGCTCCTGTGGAGTATTTGCGGGTTTATCGCTTGAAGCGGGCTGCCGAGTTGCTGCTGTCGGCCGAAGATGAAAGGAATATTTCGGAGATATCGTACCATGTCGGCTTCAACGATGCCTTATACTTCTCGAAATGTTTCCGCAAACAGTTCGGCGTTCCTCCTTCGCAATATAAGAAGAAGGTGCAGACCGGCGAAATACCTGCAGAGGAAGAGTTGCCAAGCAACTGATCTGTGTTAGAATTCGATCGGGATGTTGGCTTTCAGACAGAAGTTGCGTCCCATCGCAAAGACGCCTTGTCTTCCGGTCAGGATGTTGGTGTCGGCATACTTCAGCCTGCTGGTGTGCGGCTGATAGACCTTGTCGAGCAGGTTCTGGCACGATAGGGTGAGTTCGATGCAGTTGTGTCCCCAGAGGTGCAGGTCGATGCCGCAGGAAACATTCAGCAGTCCGTAGTCGGGGGTAGCGGTTTCCGTGTCGTCGGTGCCGTAATAATGATCCTGCCGGAAGTTGTATTCCCAGCCGACTGCCGCAAACGGACGAGTACAGTGTCCGTGAGCAAAGTCCTTGAAACTGTATCGGACATCGGTATTCCATCGTGGAGCCGGAATCATGGGCAGGTACTTGCCGTCGTCGTGACGGTGCAGCTGCCGGCTTTCCACCCAGCTCAGGCTGTTCGAGATATGCAGGGCATCCAACGGATGCACATCTATGGTTAGTTCTCCACCCAGAAGGCGGGCATCCCCTTGTCTGTATTGGTAGGTCTGATAGCCGTCGGTCAGCATACCGGCCAGCTTATTCAGGTAAATATAGTTGTCGATTCTGTTTACAAACACAGCTGCTTGGATGCTGATGTGACGGGACGTGTAGTCGAAGCCGAGATCCACTTGCTGGCTGTATTCCGGCTTCAGGGTCTGGTTGCCCGTTTCATACTGGATGCTGCCTTCATGAACGCCATTTGAGGCCAATTCGCTGATGGTCGGAGCCCGGAATCCGCGCGCCCAGTTCAAGCGCAGGTTGGCGGCATCGGTGATGTTCCATACAGTGCCCACACTTCCTGTAATGCCCGTAAAGTCCTTGTCGAAGTCGGAGAAGCGGACCGTGCCATCGTCAATAAGCTCGTCGGACGAAAGAAACCGTTTGTCAGCACGGATGCCGCCCGACACGTGCCAGTCGTTCCACTGCCGGCTGGCGGTGGCAAAGAGTCCGACATCGAAAAGCCGGTAGTCGGGAATCAGATATTCTTCCCCTTCGTTTTCGTTTTTCTGGAACATACCGTTCACGCCTCCAGCCAGTTTCCAGTCGGACTCCAGGGTGGTCTGATATTTCACGTCGTAGTTGACCGTATGCAGTTTCAGCGCCAGCTCAGCATCGTGTTTGCTGTCCTCGAACTCGCGGCGGTAGTTGCGCTGGTATCCCACAATGGCTTTCAGTTGTCCGTTCCCTAACTTCCAGGCATTATCGCTCACCGCCTTGGTGTGTAGAACGCGTTGGAAGGGGAGTTGCCTGTGGTAGCTCTTGGCCGATGCACCCTCTTCGAATTCCAATTCGCCGGTGACGGCATCTCGTTCGCCTTCCGCGATACCGGGGGTGAAATCAACGTGCGAGAAACGAAGCCAGGAGTGACCCCACGAGCGGTTGATGCCGAACATTCCTTGCACGTCCCATTGGCGGAACCACGATCCCGGCACATAGCCGTCCCTGTCGTTCTTATAGCAATGAGCCGCTTTGTCAGCAAAGGTCCAGTTCCAGAGCCAGCCGTTCTGATTGCCCGCCAAGGTGGCATGATAGGCATAGAGGTCTTGGTTCGATTGGTATTCTCCGCCCACGCGAATGTGACGGATTCCTTCTTCCAAGGCGGGTTCCGGATGCAGGATCAGAACTCCCGCTAAGGCGTCGCTGCCATACATCAGCGAAGCGGGCCCCTTCAGAACCTCTACGGAATGTATGCCTTCTGCTGCCACTTCCAGTCCGTGTTCGTCGCCCCATTGCTGGCCTTCCTGCCGGATACCGTTATCGACCACCACCACGCGATTGTATCCCAAACCGCGGATGACGGGCTTGCTGATGCCCGAACCGGTGCTGATCTGCGAGAGCCCCGGCAGCTTGCCGATGGCATCGACAAAGTTCGAGCCGAAACTCTGGTGCAGGGCGTTGGGGGTGATAACTGAGAAAGGAGCGGACGCATCCTGCATACGCTGGGTGCCGGTCAGGCCGCTCACGACGATTTCGTGCAGAATGGCTTCCTTGATAGGATCCAGACTGTCGTTAACGCACGAGGAGTGTTGGTGATTGTGCTGCCCTTCGGCAAGAAGCAGGTTGAAGCCTGCCAGGAAACAGAACAGAATGGACAGCGGTTTGAACATCTTCATTGTAAATTGCCTTAAATAACGGCGCAAAGGTACAGAAAAATCCTGACAATACCAAATATTACATAAAAAAAGAGCCACACTCCCGTGCAACTCTTCTCAATTTACAATCATTTAACCTTACTTAAAATCTAAATTTTACCATATTTTGCCTAACTCAAAACAACAAAGTAACGAAGAAACAGCGGGAATCTGTTATTCTTCGGTGCAAAGGTAAATATTATAAATAAGGAGGCTATGGAATTTTGTACATTTTTTCAGTTATCCGACAAAAATGCCATATTTTCGATAAAAAATACCATACAAAAAAAGAAGTTCCCGACCGATGTCGGAAACTTCTCTGTGCCCGAGGCGGGACTCGAACCCGCATGGCGCAAACCATACGCACCTGAAACGTACGTGTCTACCAATTTCACCACCCGGGCAGGGCTTGTTCTTTCGAACGTGAAACTTGAAAAACTTTTGCCGTTTTCTTGTTTGCGGGTGCAAAGATAGTGCTTATTTTGGGAGTTTCCAAATTTTTTTGCGACTTTTTTCGAAAAAATCTTATTTTTCGCTTCTTTTGTCGCAAAAACTACCTATATTTGCACCCTGTAACAATCAAAATCGGATAAAATGAAATTCTGGAAACGGCTTCTTTTGCTCATGATACTCGCATTCTTGGGTTTTGCGGTATGTATGGTGGTGGGTATTCCTGCGTTTTCGTTGCAGCAATCGGGTCAGCTCGTTTTGTCGATGCACCTGATTCAATGGGCGCAGAATCTGGTCGTCATGATGCTGGTGCCTTTGTTGTGGACGCGACTGGTCTATGCCTCTGACCAGCCGGAATGGCAACCTTCCTGGCGGAAGTCGTTGCGCGACTTAGGTCTGCTGAGGGCCAACTGGTGGTCCCTGCTTCTGGCTTTCTGCATCATGATCTGTGCGGTGCCTGTGTTCGATGCCCTTGAAGTGATTGCTTTCCGCTGTCCGATGCCGGACGGGCTGCGGGCCTATTGCGAACACGAGTATCTGAACAATCAGGCCGTATTGGGTATCGTGCTGCAACCTTCCGGTTTCGGAGGATGGCTGGAACTGGTGCTGCTGATGTGCGTATCTACTGCTATCGGCGAGGAGATGCTTTTCCGCGGTGCGCTGTTGCGTTGCTTCCGCGAATATACCCGTTTGAACAGGCATATTGTGGCGATATTGGTCGGATTGGTGTTTTCGCTGATTCACTTCGAGCTGTTCGGCCTCATTCCCCGGTGGTTGTTGGGCACCCTGTTTGTCTATGCCGTCTATTGGACCCGTTCGCTTTGGCCTTCCATCGTCATGCATTTCACCAACAATCTGGTGGCGCTGATTGTCTATAAGTCGCAAGATGCACCCGATATGACGTTCAGCAAGGATTTTACATTCGGTCCGCTGATTACCGTACTCAGTCTCGTGCTGACGGTCGTACTTTTATGGATTTTCCGGGATGGCGACAGCAAAAAACCGTAAGAAAAGCCTGCTGATGCCTGAAATTTATAGGAAAAACAAGGAAAAATAAAAGATTTTTATCAAAAAAGTTGGAAAGTGCGAATTTTTTTCGTATCTTTGCACCCGCAAATTTCGGAAAACACAGAGGTTTGCGCTTGCCGAAGTGGCTCAGTTGGTAGAGCAACGCATTCGTAATGCGTGGGTCACGGGTTCGAGTCCCGTCTTCGGCTCTCATAAGCTTCTCAATTTACAAAGGGATTTTTGTAAAGCATCGTAGCTCGGGAGAGCAACGATGCTTGCTTTTTTAAAAATCTGGGTACTCAGAGTACTCCGATTACTCAGATTAAAAAAAAATCACCGAATTTCCATGAAAAGTTTGGAATATTTGATAAAAGTATCTATCTTTGCGAGCTAAATAATCAGATATGTCAAGAATTTTATCCATCGATTACGGACGGAAACGCACAGGACTGGCGGTCACCGATCCTTTGCAGATTATAGCCAATAGCCTGACAACGGTTCCGACACACGAATTGGAGAAGTTCTTGCTCGATTATTTGCAGAAAGAGCAAGTGGAGCGCATCGTGATGGGTCTGCCGAAGCAGATGAACGGACAGATGAGCGAGTCTTGGCAATACATTGAGCCGTTCCTGAACCGTTTGCACAAGCTCTGCCCGCAGTTGCCCATCGATCTGGTGGATGAACGTTTCACGTCGGTGCTGGCACATCAGGCGATCCTCGAAAGCGGTGTCGGCAAACAGCGCCGGCGGGAGGACAAGGGAATGGTCGATACCATCTCGGCAACCATCATCTTGCAGTCGTATCTCGAGAACCGGAATATGCCGGGTTTCAATCCCCAGCATTTCCCTTTGCAGAAATAACAATAATATAAAGGTATTAGTATGCTACTTCCTATTTATCTATACGGACAGGGCGTGCTTCGGAAAGAAGCCGAAGAGGTGCCTGCCGATTATCCGGATTTGAAGACCCTGGCTGAAAACATGTTTCAGACCATGGAAAAAGCCAATGGCGTAGGTTTGGCGGCTCCACAGGTGGGCTTGGCGTTGCGTATGTTTGTGGTCGATGGTACAGGTTTGGCAGAAGATTATCCGGAGTGCAAGGATTACCGTCGTTGCATGATCAATCCGGAGGTGATCGAGGAAAGCAAGGAAACCAACACGAAAGACGAAGGCTGCTTGTCTATTCCGGGCATCTACGAGGCCGTGAAGCGTCCGGATTGGATTGTGATCCGCTATCGGGATGTCGATGGCGGGGAGCACGAAGAACGTGTGACCGGTTTTGCTGCCCGCATGACGTTGCACGAGTATGATCATCTCGACGGAACGATGTTTATCGATCATGTCTCTGCGTTGCGTAAACAGCTCATCAAAAACAAGCTCAACGCCATCGTCAAGGGAAAGGTAAGCTGCAGTTACAAGGTTAAAAACAAATAATTTTATATATTCTTACAAATGAAAAACGAACATCAGCAACCATCGGCCGACCGCTTGAAAGCGCTTCAGGCCGCTATGGAAAAAATTGACAAGACCTTCGGTAAGGGTTCTATCATGCGCATGGGCGATGAGGAAGTCGAGAAAGTCGATGTGATCTCAACCGGTAGTATCGGACTGAATGCCGCTTTGGGTGTCGGAGGTTTCCCTCGTGGAAGAATCATCGAGATTTACGGACCTGAGTCATCCGGCAAGACCACTTTGGCCATTCATGCCATTGCCGAAGCTCAGAAGAAGGGCGGTATTGCTGCCTTTATCGATGCCGAGCACGCCTTCGACCGTTTCTATGCCGAGAAGTTAGGGGTCGATACCAGCCAGTTGCTTATTTCGCAGCCGGATAATGGAGAGCAGGCCCTCGAAATTGCTGAGAACCTGATCCGTTCGTCTGCCATCGATGTCATTGTCATCGACTCTGTGGCTGCCCTGACTCCTAAAGCGGAGATCGAAGGCGAAATGGGCGATAACCGGGTGGGTCTGCACGCTCGTCTGATGAGTCAGGCTTTGCGTAAGCTGACCTCTGTGATCGACAAGACCAACACCGTCTGCATCTTCATCAACCAGTTGCGCGAGAAGATCGGCATCATGTTCGGCAATCCTGAGACCACAACCGGTGGTAATGCCTTGAAGTTCTATGCTTCGGTTCGTCTCGACATCCGTCGCGTCACCACCCTGAAGCAGGGTGAGCAGGCCATCGGTTCGAGCGTGCGCGTCAAGGTAGTGAAGAACAAGGTGGCACCTCCGTTCCGCAAGGCTGAGTTCGACATCATGTACGGCGAAGGCATCTCCCGTAGCGGCGAGTTGGTCGATCTGGGTGTCGAGTACGGCATCATCAAGAAGTCCGGTTCCTTCTTCAGCTATAACGGCAGTAAGCTGGCGCAGGGACGTGATGCCACGAAGGCGCTCATGCTCGATAATCCCGATCTGGCTCAAGAGATCGAAGAGAAGATTATGGCAAAGATCTTGGGCGGCGAGGAGCCGAACGAAGAACTGGTTGCCGAATAAAAAGAACGAAAACCCTGGCGATAGGTGGACTATGGCCGGGGTTTTCTTGTTTCTTGAGATGATTAACACGACCGATTTATAATGTTTAGCATGAAAAAATACTTTCTTTCTTTTCTGATGGGCTGCTCTGTGTTCGGAATGCTCTGTGCGCAGACGTTGCCGATGCAGAACCGTAACCTGCTTTGGTACGAGAAGCCGGCACAAGTGTGGACCGAAGCCTTGCCTTTGGGCAACGGCAAGCTGGGGGCTATGGTGTATGGCATTCCCGGCAACGAACGCATTCAGCTGAACGAAGAGACGCTTTGGGCAGGTTCTCCCAACAACAATGCCAATCCCGAGGCACTCACGCATTTGCAGGAGATTCGCAATCTGCTGTTCGAAGGCAAGTGGAGTGAGGCGCAGACGCTTTGCACACAGTACGTGAAGTCGCCCACCAATCAGGGGATGCCTTACCAGACCTTCGGAGAGCTGCGTCTCACCCTGCAAGATCACGAATACTATGCCAACTATCGGCGGGAACTCGACCTCGATTCTGCCCGCACGCTGACCGAGTATGATGTGCAGGCAGCCCCGGGTGTGACGGGTCCGCAGGCGTTCCGCCATTATCGCAGCGAGGTGTTTGCACCGTTGGGCGACAGTGTGGTGGTGGTCCGTCTGACCACCGATCAGCCTGGCGGCATCTCGTTCACGGTCACCTTCACCACACCGCAGCAGGATGCACAGCTGTATAGCGAGGGCAACGAGATTGTGCTGACGGGTCTGACGGGTTCGCACGAGAAACTGAAGAACAAGGTGCGTTTCGAAGGACGTCTCCACGTTGTTGCCGTAGGCGGCACTTTGCTTTCGCGCGATGGTTCCATCCGCGTGCGTGAAGCCGACGAAGCGACGCTCTATATTTCGATTGCTTCTAACTTCGTCAACTATCAGGACGTTTCGGCCGATGCTTCCGAAAGGGCGAAGCGTCAGTTGGCCGAAGGAGTCGGGAAGGGGTGGAAGAACCTGTGGCAGCAGCATGTGGCGCGCTATCAGGAGCAGGCCGACCGCAATACCTTATGGTTAGGTGCCGACGAGTATGCCCAATGGCCTACCGATGTGCGTCTGGCGCAGTTTGCCCGCACGCACGACAAGCACCTGGCGGCTCTCTATTATCGCTTTGGCCGCTACCTCCTGATTTCCAGCAGTCAGCCGGGCGGACAGCCGGCCAATCTGCAGGGAATCTGGAACGATAAGATGCTGCCGAGCTGGGATTCGAAATACACCGTCAACATCAATACCGAGATGAACTACTGGCCGTCGGAGGTCTGCAATCTGTCGGAACTGAACGGCCCGCTCTTCCAGCTGATAGAGGAGGTGAGCCGGACCGGAGCCGAATCGGCCCGTATCATGTACGGCACTAAGCATCCTGCGGCTTGGGTGCTGCATCATAATACTGATATCTGGCGCGTGACGGGTTCCATCGACAATGCTCCTTCGGGCATGTGGATGTCGGGAGGTGCCTGGCTCACGCAGCATCTGTGGCAGCATTACCTCTACACCGGCGATGTGGATTTCCTGCGTAAGGTTTATCCTATCATGAAGGGAGCCGCGTTGTTCTTCGATGAAACCATGATCGAAGAGCCTTCACACCATTGGCTGGTGGTTTCGCCCAGCAATTCGCCCGAAAACGGCCCGAAAGGATTCCATGCCACCACGCAATACGGTTGCTCGATGGATAACCAGCTGGTGCGCGATCTCTATTCCAATGTTATTAGTGCAGCTCAGATTCTGAACATCGATGCCGAATACGCATTGCATCTCGACTCGCTGCGTGCCCGCTTAGTGCCTCATCTGGTGGGGTCGTGGGGTCAGTACCAGGAGTGGTTGGGCGATTGGGACAATCCCGAAGATCAGCACCGCCATATTTCGCATCTGTACGGATTGTTCCCATCCACGCAGATCTCTCCGCGCCGGACGCCTCAGTTGTTCGATGCCGCCCGCACGTCGCTGATTCATCGTGGCGACATCTCGACGGGTTGGGCAATGGGTTGGCGAGTGTGCTTCTGGGCGCGTATGCTCGACGGCAACCATGCCTACACCTTGCTCGAGAACCAGTTGCATCTGGTGCACGAGAACCCTACCGACGGCAAGAAACCCGGTGGCGGAACGTATCCGAACCTGTTCGATGCCCATCCGCCGTTCCAGATTGACGGCAACTTCGGTTGTGCGGCAGGCATCGCCGAAATGCTGATGCAAAGCTACGACGGTGCCATCGACCTCCTGCCGGCTTTGCCCGACTATTGGAAGCCGGAGGGACGCATTTCGGGCTTGGTGGCTCGTGGTGGCTTTGTGCTCGACATGGAGTGGAAGGACGGCAAGGTTACGCGCCTGTCCATTACGAGCCGTATCGGAGGCAACTGTCGTCTGCGTGCAGCCTCGCCGCTCCAGGGTAAAGGTTTGCGTCAGGTGGCAAAACCCGGACAGCTGAACTATAAGTCGAATCCGAATCCGCTGTTTGCCCAGTTCGTGCCCGATGCCGAAGTGATTGTCAGCGACAAGGCGAAACTGAATCCCGTGGAGGCTCCCGCTCAATATGTCTATGACCTCAAGACGCAGGCCGGAAAGACCTATGTGATAGTGGGGAAATGAAAAGAGGCATTTAGGCACAGTTCCCAGCCTCGTAGCAGAGCAATGAGATCCAGGTCGTGCCGGCCGTTTTCTTGTATTGCCATCGCTGCTGCCAGCAACTGCCAGTGGCTGGGAACTTTGGAGGGATCACCTAACGGTTCGTCGGGACCGATGCCGGAGAGGTGGCTGACGTTCGCGATATATTCCGGAGTGTTGTTTTCCGTTGCAGGTGCCCACCTCGAAACGATGGCGCGGATGGTTGAGAGCTGGTATTTGCTGTAATACGTGCGGATGAGCAGACAGAAGGCAGCTCGCCATCCCCATTCCATCGAAGTGAATTGGCAGAACGTCGGGTCGGTCTGCTTCTCTGCCATACCTTTCCACTGATCCTTATCCGTCCTGCGGATGTTCAGTGGATTGTTGTTTCTGATTCCTCTTGGTAAGGACATAATGATGATTTATTGGACAAAGTAATCCGTAATTAGTAATCCGTAATTAGTAATCAGTAATCAGTAATCAGTAATCAGTTATCTGTAATCATCCTAAGGATCCCTAACGTGCAGTTCGGGAACCTTTGCATACGCTTTACGGTAATCAGCATCAGCAGCGGGTTTTGAGGTTTGCATCAGCAGCGTGCACGTCACTGCGATGAGCAACCATAACCACAGATGCCTGAGTATCGTCCGTAGCAGCGGAGCGATCAGCGCCACTAACAGATCCTCCATAACCGGCCAAAGCAGCCACAATAATCTGAAGAAGCAGTTTGAGAAACTGCAGAAGTTTTTT
>JAFSKF010000054.1 GCA_017449065.1 Bacteroidales bacterium | reverse complement strand
TATAGCGCAAGGGCTCCACCTCTTACCATTCCGAACAGAGAAGTTAAACCTTGCAACGCCGATGGTACTGCCAACGCGGGAGAGTAGGAAGCGGCCGCCTTACGGGAGACTCTGGAACGGAAGTTCCGGGGTCTCTTTTTTGTAAGTGCGCCGCTTCCAGCGTTGCTCAGACGGTGGGCGGTCACCTTACGGGGAGGGTTCCGAAAATCGGAACCCTCTTTTCTTACTTCAGAATTTCGTTGATGCGAAGAAGTTCATCCTCGCTGAATGGGGCAGATTTGAGCACTTGAAGATTATCTTGCATTTGTGCAACCGATGATGTGCCAATAATGACAGATGTAACCTTCGGATTCGACAGGACCCAGGCAAGAGCCATGCGAGCGAGAGTTTCGCCTCGTTGTTCTGCAAGATTGTTCAAAGCTTTGATCTTTTGGAGAAGTTCTGGTGTCAGACGATCGGAAGTCAGATGCTCTTTGCGGAACATTCGAGATCCGTCCGGAATGCCGTTCAGATACTTATTGGTCAATAAACCCTGTTCCAAAGGAGAGAATCCGACATATCCGGCACCATGCTCTGCGGCAAGATTGATGGCGTTGTCATCACGAACCAGCATATTATGCTTGCCTTGGTAGCATAGACATGAAACATCCCGTTCTTTCAAGTATTGGTATGCAAATTTGGCTGCTTCATCCGGCCAACGTGAGATTCCGACATACAAAGCCTTGCCTTGACGAACGATATCGACCAAAGTCTGCAATGTTTCTTCCAATGGTGTTTCCGGATCGTACCGATGGGAGTAGAAGAGATCAACGTATTCAAGGTGCATACGTTTCAGGCTTTGATCCAAAGAAGCCATCAGATATTTCCTGGAGCCCCAGTTGCCGTATGGACCAGGCCACATATCGTAACCGGCTTTTGTAGTGATGAACATCTCGTCTCTGTATGAGTGCATCGATACATCCATCAGGCGTCCGAACGTTTCTTCGGCGGTGCCATACAGCGGTCCGTAGTTGTTGGCAAGATCGAAACAGGTGATGCCATTGTCGAAGGCGCAATGCATCATTTCCTTACAATTCTGAAAGTTCGAAATCGAACCGAAATTATGCCAGAAACCTAACGAAAGAGCGGACATCAACAATCCGCTTTTGCCAGAGCGGCGATATTGCATGCCACGGTCATAACGGTCAGCAGCAGGCGAGTAGATAGGTTCAATCATGGTTGGAGTTATTGATTTATTTTTTTTCTGTTATACGGTGCAAAGATAAAGCAAAAAGAGCATATGTCCAAATTTTATTGGAGAAAATTCAATCCCGAGGTTACAAATTTTAAAACAAAGTGCCTAACCCGGTTCCTCCTTATAAATATAAAAGGTATAACATTTGTGAAATCGGAATTAAAATTGTAACTTTGCCGCGCTTTTCCCACTAAAGGGAGAGTTTAATAATTCACTATATGTCTAACAATTTAAAGAACACTGCCGTTGAAGACTTCGATTGGGAAGCTTACGAGAACGGCGATTCTCTTGGCAACAAGAGCGTAGAAGAACAGGCCGCCAGCTACGAAAAAACACTGAATTCGGTCAACAACAACGAGGTAGTCAAAGGTACAGTATCCAGCATCAACAAGCGCGAGGTTATTGTTAACATTGGTTACAAGAGCGAGGGCGTTATCCCTGCTTCAGAGTTCCGCTACAATCCTGATCTGAAGGTCGGTGATGAGGTAGAGGTTTACATCGAGAATCAGGAGAACCGTCAGGGCCAGCTCGTTCTTTCTCACAAGAAGGCTCGCACTTCTACTTCATGGGCTCGTGTTAACGAGGCTTTGGAGAACAACGAAGTTATTACCGGCTTCGTTAAGTGCCGCACTAAGGGTGGTATGATCGTTGATGTATTTGGCATTGAGGCATTCTTGCCAGGTTCACAGATTGACGTGAAGCCAATCCGCGATTACGATGTATTCGTAAACAAGACAATGGAATTCAAGGTCGTTAAGATCAATGCTGAATTCCGCAATGTTGTGGTTAGCCACAAAGTACTCATCGAGGCAGAGCTCGAAGAGAAGAAGAAGGAAATCATGTCACAGCTCCAGAAGGGTCAGGTTATTGAAGGTACCGTTAAGAACATCACTTCTTACGGCGTATTCGTTGACCTCGGCGGTGTTGACGGTCTCATTCACATCACCGATCTCTCTTGGGGCCGCGTAAGCGATCCGAAGGAGGTTGTTACTCTCGACGAGAAGATCAATGTTGTTATTCTTGACTTCGATGACGAGAAGAAGCGTATTGCCCTCGGCTTGAAGCAGCTTACTCCTCATCCATGGGATTCTTTGGATGCCAATCTTCAGGTTGGTGACAAGGTTAAGGGTAAGGTTGTCGTTATGGCCGACTATGGTGCATTCGTTGAGATCGCTCCGGGCGTAGAAGGTCTGATCCACGTTTCAGAGATGAGCTGGAGCCAGCATGTACGCAGCGCTAACGATATTCTGAAAGTAGGTGATGAGGTAGAGGCACAGATTCTCACTCTCGATCGTGCAGAGCGCAAGATGTCTCTTGGTTTGAAGCAGCTGAAGGCTGATCCATGGGCTGACATCGAGGTTCGTTTCCCTGTAGGTTCAACGCACACTGCCAAGGTTCGCAACTTCACCAACTTCGGTGTATTTGTTGAGATCGAGGACGGCGTAGAAGGCCTGATTCACATCAGCGACTTGAGCTGGACCAAGAAGATCAAGCACCCATCGGAGTTCACCCAGATTGGTGCTCCTATTCAGGTGGTTGTTCTGGAGATCGACAAGGAGAACCGTCGCTTGAGCTTGGGTCACAAGCAGCTTGACGAGAATCCTTGGGATGCTATCGAAGTAAACTACACTGTTGGTTCTATCCATAAGGGTACCATCGCCGAGTTGATCGACAAGGGTGCCGTTATCACTCTTGAGGAAGGTGTAGAAGGCTTTGCAACTCCTAAGCATCTCCAGAAGGAAGACGGTTCTCAGCCAGTTCAGGGCGAGACTCTCGACTTCAAGGTTATTGAGTTCAACAAGGACAGCCGTCGCATTATTTTGAGCCACAGCCGTATCTTCGAGGATGCCGCTAAGGCAGAGGCTCGTCGTGAGCAGCAGGCAGCACGCAAGGCTAAGAAGGCCGCTGAAGCTGCTGAGGCCGCTGAAGTTGCACAGGCTCCAGTTGTCGAGAAGGCTACTCTTGGCGATATCGATGCTCTTGCCGCTCTTCGCGACAAGCTTGCCGGTAAGTAAAAACTTTCCGAAAGTGGGGCATTCGGTTGCGAATAACCTCCGAATGTCACACACTACCCATAAAAGCGAACTTTCCCGAGAAAGTTCGCTTTTATTTTGATTTTTTTATCCTGAAATCTTGCAGAATCTGAAAAAACTATTTATCTTTGCGTCGCAGTTTTTCAAAAATCTATAAAATCCGTTTTTAAAATCCTTAAATAATATGGCTATCCAATGCTCTGTCCAAATTAATGGAGATTATGCGGTAGTTAAGGCCGAAGATGCAAGCCTCAGTCAGTTGCGTTTCGACCTTTCCAAGAACTACAGCAGATGCTACGAAAACACGCGTCAACAAGCCCGAGACTATTTAGAGGAGATTGTCCGGTGGTGTGGCGAGAAGCCGCGCAACGTTGATCATGTATTGAAAAGTCTGATGATGTACTTGTTTGTCAGAAGACGGGAAATGGGACTCCGTGAGTAGCAATTCAGTTAATTAAGTGTGCCAATCCATCTGTTATGATTGGAAAAAACATCGAAAGTATCATTTTTTTTGATAAAAAACGGATGCTTTCGATTTTTTTTTGTACATTTGCACGCGTTTTTAAAGAAAATCTATAAGTTATAATGAATAAGAATACAATTATTGGAACCCTTCTGCTCATCGTGCTCTTCATGGGTATGACGTGGTGGAACGGAAAGAATGCGTCTGAAAGGGAACAAGCCCGTCGTGAACTACGAGCCAAGCAGGAGGCAGAGCGTGCAGAACAGCGTCGTGCAGAAGCAGAATACAATGCATTGATGGATACTTTGAGCGAAGTGCAGAAAGACAGTATTCGGAATCTGGCTGCCGTTCAGGACAGTTTGAATCAAGTAAAACATTTCGGTTCTTTGGTAGGTGCTTCGAAAGGAGAGGAGCAGATTTTCACCTTGCAGAACGATGTGCTGAGTCTGGATGTCAATACGCACGGTGGCATGATTGAGCGTGTCAGCCTCAAGAACTACATTAACAACAATGATTCTACCGAGCTTCGTCTGTTCAATGCCAACAATAATAGCATGTCCATTTCATTCGAAGGACGAGGCGCTTATCGTGACGATATCAGTTCCAGCGAACTGTTCTTCCAGCCGCTTGCTGTTTCCGACAGTTCGGTAACCATGCGTTTGCAAAGCGAGGAGGGAGGTATTCTTGATTTCATTTATACCCTGCATGAAGGCAGTTATGTAGTCGATTTCGATATTCGCACGAAAGACCTTGAGCGATTGTCTCACGATCGTCGCTTCAACCTCAAGTGGAATCATAAGTTATTGCGGACGGAAGTAGGTCGAGACTTCGAGGAGCGCTACAGCAGTCTTTATTACCGTTTTGCCAACGAGAGTCCTACCGACGATGACTTGGAGAGTTCCGACAAGAACGGACAGAAGACCGTCAGCGGTCCGCTCACCTGGTTTAACTTTAAGAACCAGTTCTTCTCGTCGATGCTTATCAGCCGCAATCTTTTCACTGATGGTGAAATGCGTACATCGCTCATCGATGCGAACGATCCTTTCGGGAATATCTATCTGAAAGACTATTCGGTAAACTTGTATTTTGATCTGGAGAACGATAGCGAACGCCTTTGTTTCTATTTTGGTCCTAACAACTACCCGCTTCTCAACGAAATCAGCGAGGAAGTTGCCGAACGTGTCGGCTTGGGTGACGAAGATATCGAACTGGAGCACACCATCTATTTGGGTTGGCCGATTGTGCGTTGGGTGAACCGCTTCATCGTTTTGCCGTTCTTCCATTGGCTCGACAGCTATCATCTCAACTACGGTCTCATCATCCTGTTGATGACTTTGCTCATCAAGGGCATCACCTTCCCGTTTGTGCGCAAATCGTTCATCTCTTCCGCAAAGATGCGCATAGCTCAGCGTCTGCCTGAAGTGCAGAAGCTGAACGAGAAGTATCCGAATCAGGAAGATGCCATGAAAAAGCAGCAGGAAATGATGGCGCTTTACGGCAGGATCGGTGTCAATCAGATGGGCGGTTGCTTGCCGATGCTCTTCCAGTGGCCTGTGCTTATCGCTTTGTTCTATTTCTTCCCGACCAGTATCGAGTTGCGCGGACAGAGTTTCCTGTGGGCACACGATCTTTCCACCTACGATGCTATCATCACTTGGAATCGGCATATTCCGATAGTCGATTGGGTCTTCAATCAGCACATTTCGCTGTTCTGCATTCTGATGACTGCCGTCAATATGTTCTATACCTGGCTGGTGCAGAAACAGAATCCGTCGCAGCAGAGCATGCCGGGAATGAAGTTCATGATGTATTTCATGCCGCTCATGTTCCTCGCCATCTTGAATAACTATTCTGCAGGTTTGTCATACTACTACTTCCTGTCCACCTTGATTAGTATTCTCATCACTTACATCATTCGTGCTACCATGGACGAAGATAAGATTCTGGAACAGATGAAGTATAACCTGACTCATCCTAAAAAGAAGAACGAGCAGTCGGGGTGTGCAGGTCTGATGGCTCGAGCACAGGAGGCACAGAAGATGCAGCAGAAGCAGATGAAAGAACAGGTACGCAAACAATATCGCAAATAAAATGGCAGACAATAATCAACGTTACATGATGCGTGGCGTCAGCGCCAGCAAGGAAGATGTTCATAATGCCATTAAGAACATCGATAAGGGTCTCTATCCGCAGGCTTTCTGCAAAATCATCCCCGACATCTTAGGCGGTGATCCAGAGTATTGCAACATCATGCACGCCGATGGTGCTGGCACCAAGACCAGCCTTGCCTACATGTATTGGAAAGAAACCGGCGACCTCTCCGTCTGGAAAGGTATCGCACAGGATTCTCTCATCATGAATATCGATGACCTGATCTGTGTGGGTGCTGTTGACAATATTCTCGTTTCGAGCACCATCGGTCGCAATAAGATGCTGATTCCGGGTGAAGTCATTTCTGCCATCATCAATGGCAACGATGAACTGATGGCAGAACTTCGCGACATGGGAATCGGTGTGTATGGCACCGGTGGAGAGACAGCCGATATCGGCGATCTGGCGCGTACGGTGATTGTTGACAGTACGGTGACCTGCCGCATGAAACGTTCGGACGTTATCAATAACGCCAATATTCAGGCCGGAGACGTGATTGTCGGTTTGGCAAGCTACGGACAGGCTACCTACGAGAAAGAATATAACGGCGGTATGGGCAGCAATGGCCTGACCTCTGCCCGCCACGATGTGTTTGCCAAATATCTGGCCGAGAAGTATCCCGAAAGCTACGATCATGCCGTACCGGAGGATCTCGTTTATAGCGGCAACCTGAAACTAACCGATGCGGTGAAAGATTCTCCGTTGGATGCCGGCAAACTCGTGCTGAGCCCGACACGTACTTACGCCCCGGTGGTCAAGAAAATGCTCGATGCCATGCGCCACGACATCCATGGCATGGTGCATTGTTCCGGTGGTGCGCAGACCAAGGTGCTGCACTTCATCCAGAACCTGCACGTCATAAAAGACAATCTTTTCCCGATTCCTCCGCTCTTCCGCACCATCCACGAGCAGTCGGGCACCGATTGGCAGGAGATGTATAAGGTCTTCAATATGGGACATCGTCTGGAGGTTTATCTTCCTGCCGACAAAGCCCAGCAGGTAATCGAAATCAGCAAGAGTTTCAATATCGATGCTCAGATTATCGGACGCGTCGAGGCCAGCGATCACGCACATGTGACACTCCATACAGAAAATGGGATTTTCGAGTATTAAGCGATGAGATCATCTTTTCTCTATGGCATGCTGGGTCTGTCTTTATGGATATGCTCAGCATGTAGTGGTTTGTTCGAAGGCATCTACGACGATAGTTCGTCCAAGGGCAATCATTCCGAAGCGCAAGGCGACACCATTATCAGTTCGGTCTATCTGGAGGCAACGAACTGGGCAGAATGGTACTATATAGACCTGCATGCTTTCCGCGATGAAATATTGGCTGCCCAAGAAGCCGGATTGCCAGGCGACAGCGTCAGTCTGACGTTCACGCCTTATCCTGTGCCACAGGGTTTGACGTCGGCTTGGGACGGATATTCCTACAATCGCACCTATCGGTTCCGGGTGCTGACCGGAGCCGGCTTGAGCGATTATGAGGTTATCGACAGTACGCAGGTCGATACCCAGCCAGAGCCCGAAACCTGGGATTTGGGAATACATCGGAATAATGTGCGGACCCACAACGGAAGCGTCTTGGCAACTCCCTACACTTCGCTTTCTTCGCTTCCTGCCAATAGTGCCGCATTGTTCGATGCGATGCTGGCAGCTGGAGAAGATACTACATTCGTTGCCGATTCCTACAACGAACGCGATGTGTGGTTCGACAGTTCGAACATGATTGCCGAGTTGATTCCGTGTCAGGGAATAGCCGTCAGCGAAGTGCTTTCCACTTGGCTTAAAATCAATCTTCCGCCCATTCCGCCGACATTTACTCATCGGTCTAATGTGTATCTTTTGCGGATGTCTGATGGAAGCATCGCTGCCCTTCGTTTGGCAAATTACATGAGTACAACGGGAGTTAAATGTTGTCTGACAATCGAAATAGAATATCCTTATTAAGTTGCGTTTGTATGAATCTGTCACGTCTTTGTATGAACCCCCCCCATCTGCTTGTCGGAGGATTGTTCCTTCTGCAAGGCAGTTTGTCAGCGGTAGCCGATAGCAGAAGTGATGCTACCGGGCTTCGTTTCACTACACAGGCGGCAGCCGACAGCGCCTATAGCGATTGGGAACATTCCAGTCTCGGTTTGGAGAACGTGGTGGTAACTGCTACCCGAACTGCGAAGACACTCAAGGACGTTCCGATTCAGACTCGTTTGATCACAGCCGAAGACATCGAGAAAGCCGATGCCACCAATATTCAGGATCTGTTGGAGCAGGAACTCCCGGGTGTGGAATTTTCGAAATCGTATAATCAGCAGACACACCTGAACTTCTCCGGTTTCGGCGGACAGTCGTTGCTGTTCTTGCTCGACGGAGAGCGATTGGCCGGAGAAACCATGGACGATGTGGATTTCACCCGACTCGACATGAGCAATGTGGAGCGCATCGAGATTGTGAAAGGAGCCGCTTCAGCCCTGTATGGTTCTAATGCCGCAGGCGGAGTCATCAATATCATCACCAAACGCCCCGAGCGTAAGTGGACGCTCAATGTGCATGGCAGAGGTTCAAAGCACAATGAGTGGCGCTACGGTTTGAATTGGGGTATGCATGGAAGCCACATACAGAACCAGTTGTCTTTCAACGGGACAACCATCGATAACTATTCGTTTCACAGCGGTCCGAACCAGAAGGCTACCGTCATTTCCAATTTTTACGGAGACGAGACCTATCATGTCGAAGACAAGTTCTCGTGGCATCCGACGTCGAAGCTGAGTTTTACGGCCAATGCCGGCTATTTCTTCCGCCAGCAGGTGCGAACTCCGACGGCACCCGAACGTTTCCGCGATTTTGCCGGCGGCTTGCGGGCGAATTATGATATTTCGGATCGCGACAGGTTAGAAATCTCTTATCATTTCGATCAGTACGACAAATCGGACTACCAGAAGATTGCCCGACTGGATGTGCGTGATTACAGCAACGTGCAGAACACCACAAGAGCGCTCTACAGTCATACTTCCGAAGCCGGAAACATACTGACCTTAGGCGCCGATTATATGCACGACTATCTTTTCAATAAGAATCTGGAAGGAGAGGTGCGCGAACAGGATTCGTTCGATTTCTTTGCACAATACGACTGGAACATCACCGACCGGTGGGAAGTTGTTTCTGCATTGCGATACGATTATTTCAGTGACGGACACGATAACCGTGTTACCCCGAAGCTGTCAGCCCGATACAAACTGCAGGATGATCTCAGTTTGCGGGCAAGTTACGGTATGGGCTTTCGCGCGCCTAATTTAAAAGAGAAATACTATAACTTCGACATGGCGGGTATCTGGATTATTCAGGGTAATCCGGATCTGAAGCCCGAGGTAAGTAATAACTTCAACCTGTCGGCCGATTACACCATTGAGCACTACAACTTCACGGTGAGCGGCTATTACAATCGGATTAAGGAGCGCTTGGCAACCGGTTCACCCTATGTTGACGCTACCATCAACCCGTCGCTTCCCGACCAGTTGTATCTCAACTACATCAATCTGAAGAAATATCAGACCTATGGATTCGATGCAACGGTTCAGGCCTCATGGAGCAACGGATGGGCAGCCCGATTGTCGTATGCCTACATTCACGAAGAGTTTCCGACCGATGACGACGGAGAAAGCATCAACAACCAGTATGTGCCTGCTCGGGCTCACTCCCTTACGGCACGTCTCGACTGGTTCCACGCTTTCACCGATAACTATGCCCTGAATGTTTCCGTAAACGGACGTGCCCTCAGTGGCGTCGATAATCTGGAGTTTGTCGATTATCGTACTAAAGGCGCCGATGGTAAGCTATTGCGCAAGGAAATCCATTACAACCCGTACACCCTTTGGAAGCTCAGCGTCGTGCAGCACATTGGGAACGGCATTCGTGTTACCGTGGCCGTCGATAATCTTTTCAACTATAAACCGGATTACTATTACCTCAATGCGCCGCTCACCGATGGCATCAAGCTTCAGGTGGGTGTGAACCTCAATGTCGAGCAACTCTTTAAATGACGACACCGAACAGGTGTTTGATCTCTTCGATCACAAACGTGCTTTCGAGGGTGCCTAACATGGGCAATTCCCCCATCACATCGAGCACAAACCGCTGATAATATTTCATGTCGGGTGCGTGGACTTTCAACAGATAGTCGAAACGGCCCGATATATTGTAACATTCCGTTACCTCCGGAATCTCCTGAACGCGTTCGCAGAATTCCTCTGCCGACTTTTTGTTCATCGGGTTCAGCTTGATGCTACAGAACACAACGAACCCTTTGTGAAGTTTTTCTGCATCCAGCACGGTGACGTATCGTTTGATGTAGCCTTCCCGTTCCAGTCGCTTGACGCGCTCAAAGACGGGAGTGGAGCTCAGATTCACCTTTTGCGAAATCTCTTTGGTCGTCAGACGGGCGTCCTGCTGCAGCGCACGCAAAATCGCAATATCGGTAGCATCCAAATGCTCGATGATAGTTTTTTCTGCCATAGTAGGTAGTTTTAATTTGTTCGCTAACAAAGTTTTCTTTTTGACTTTGCAAAATTAGAAATATTTTCTTTAATAGGAAAACTTTTTTGGAAAATACCGCTAAAACTCCATACCTTTGCATCGTCAAATCGCAAAAATGTAATATTAACTTTTAAAAATATAAAGACTATGGCAAACGAACAGAAACTTCATCTCGAGACTTTGGCACTTCATGTAGGTCAGGAGCAACCCGATCCGGCATCAGATTCTCGTGCCGTACCTATTTATCAGACCACCTCGTATGTGTTCCGTAATTCACAGCATGCAGCCGACCGTTTCGGTTTGCGCGATGCAGGTAATATTTACGGACGTCTCACCAATTCTACCCAAGACGTTTTCGAGAAGCGTATTGCTGCTCTCGAAGGAGGTGTAGCTGCTTTGGCAGTCGCTTCGGGTGCTGCCGCTGTTACATACGCGTTGCAGAATATTGCGCAGGCTGGCGATCACATTGTGGCTGCCGACAATCTCTATGGCGGTTCCTATAACCTTATCACACACACGCTGGCCACTCAGGGAATCACCAATACCATTGTCAATGTAAACGATCTGAAAGCTCTCGAAGCTGCCATTCAGCCGAACACCAAAGTGATTTACGCCGAGACCTTCGGTAATCCTAATTCCGATGTACTGAATCTGGAGGCTGTGGCTGAAGTGGCCCACAAGCACAATATCGCTTTCATTGTCGATAACACTTTCGCTCCGATTCTGATCCAGCCTTTGAAGCATGGTGCCGATGTTGTCGTTATTTCAGCCACGAAGTTCATTGGCGGACACGGCACCAGCTTAGGTGGTGTCATCGTCGATGGCGGTACGTTCGACTGGAAGAAGAATCCCGAAAAGTATCCGACTTTGGCCAAACCAGATCCATCTTATCATGGTGCCGTTTTCGCCGATGTTGCCGGTGCTGCCGCTTTCGTAACCCGCATCCGTGCCGTCCTTTTGCGTGATACCGGTGCTGCTATTTCGCCGCTCAATGCCTGGTTGCTGTTGCAGGGCACCGAGTCGCTGCCATTGCGTATCGAGCGCCATGTCGAGAATGCCTTAAAGGTGGTCGATTATCTGGCAAAGCATCCTAAGGTAGCTAAGGTGAACCATCCGGCTCTTGCTTCGCATCCGGATCATGCACTCTATCAGCAGTATTTCCCGAATGGAGGCGGTTCGATCTTTACCTTCGAAATCAAGGGCGGACAGGAGGCAGCCTGGAAGTTCATCGATGCACTCAAGATCTTCTCGCTGCTGGCCAATGTGGCAGATGTGAAGAGTCTGGTCATCCATCCGGCTTCCACCACTCACAGCCAGATGTCGGAGCAGGAGTTGGCAGAACAGCATATCACTCCATCCACCATTCGTCTGTCGGTAGGCGTGGAGCATGTTGACGACATCATTGCAGATCTTGAACAGGCTTTTGCTCAAGTATAAATGACCATAAATGCGGGAGTTTTTTCTCCCGCATTTGTGGTATATTTAGGGGTGAAGGGCAGAAAAAAGGCAAAATAATTTGCAGCCGTCAGATAATTGCCCTATCTTTGCAGTGCCGAAACAATAAAACGGCACAACAAGAATTAATCACTCTAAAAACAATAAAGCTATGGCAATCTATTCTTCCATTACAGAGCTTATCGGAAAGACCCCATTGGTCAAGTTGAACAAATTTGCAGAGAAGCGCAACCTGCAGGCAAACGTTATTGCCAAGGTCGAGTTCTTCAATCCCGGCGGCAGCGTGAAAGACCGTATTGCGTTGGCAATGATCGAGGATGCAGAGCGCAAAGGCATCCTGAAAGCAGGAGGCACCATTATCGAACCAACTTCAGGTAATACGGGTGTCGGCTTGAGTCTGGTGGGTGCTGTGAAAGGATATAAGGTAATTCTGACCATGCCAGAAACGATGTCTATCGAGCGCCGTAAGTTGGCCGCTGCCTATGGCACCGAGATCGTGCTTACCCCAGGTAGTGCAGGCATGAAGGGCGCCATAGCCAAGGCTGAGGAGTTGCGCGATGCTACACCGGGTGCCGTTATTTTGCAGCAGTTCGAAAACGGTTCCAACCCAGCCATTCATGAAGCCACTACCGGCGAGGAAATCTGGGCAGCATCAGAAGGCAAGGTAGATGTGTTCGTTGCCGGCGTAGGCACAGGCGGTACGGTTTCGGGTGTTGCTGCTGCTCTCAAGAAGCACAATCCTAATGTATATGTCGTAGCCGTCGAGCCAGCTTCTTCTGCAGTATTGTCCGGCAACCCGAGCGGTCCGCATAAGATTCAGGGTATCGGTGCCGGTTTCGTTCCGAAGAACTTCAATCGTGAGGTCATCAACGAGATCCTGCCTGTTTCGAACGAAGATGCCTTTGCTACCGCACGTTCGTTGGCAAAAGAGGAGGGCCTGTTGGTCGGTATTTCTTCCGGTGCTGCAGCCTTTGCCGCTTCCGACTTGGCCAAGCGTCCTGAGTTCGCTGGCAAGAACATTGTGGTTCTGTTGCCCGATACTGGAGAACGTTACTTATCTACGGCTCTCTTCGGAGAATAAAGTTTTTTCGGAGTATTGCAATAAAAAGGGTGTGTCACTTCACTTCATTTTGGCACACCCCTTTTGGATATAGCAGTTTTTTTAATTTCACACAGAACTCACAGAAAACACGGAAATTTTTGCATAACGCATACAGATGAAAACTTCCGTGGGAGCCTGAGGCAGGCTTAGCCAAAGATGGTGCAGATACGATACATGAAGAAAGGTATGTCGGCAATGCCATGCAATTGTGCTCTGAATCCCTTCATTTTGGAGTTTAGCGATTCTGCTGATG
>JAFSKF010000003.1 GCA_017449065.1 Bacteroidales bacterium | reverse complement strand
TTCATCAACAGTTTATAGATTTTTCGGATAATTTTTCCATATTTTTCACTACATATCTTTGTTCGTAAAAGTTCGCAAAATCAAATTCGAACTTTTACGAACAACTTTTTAATACCTGTTTCACAAAAAAGCGCTACCTTTGCGAGCGTTTGTTTGCGTTAATGATGTTTGCGATGGTGGTATCATGCAACGATGACGATGTTGCCATTGAGGATCAGGTTAACACGGTGAAGTATTACGTCTCTGTTGATAAGGATGTCCCATTTACCATCAACGGGTTTCACGGGAAAAACCTGACAGCAAACCATGAGTGGGAACATTACTTTCTTTTCCAGTTCAACATATCTGCTGTAGGAGACTACCTTGGGAAACAGATGGCGCAGATGGATACAGACATATTCCAGATAGAAATGTTTCAGGCACCGGTAGCCTGAACTGTGGAACAATATCAGGATGACCATGATTTCCGCATCTGACAAGGTGGATGCGCGATGATATTTGCGTTTTTTCGGTAATTTCGCAGCTTTTAGGGACAATTTTGCCACCATTCGGTCATAAACTTTGCAGAATTCGTCTGCCATAAAGAAAATTTCGATAGTTTTTTAATTATGCAAGTTAACAAATTACAAAAGAAGTTATTCTTGATTAACATGACGAATGATACAATAACTTCAATCTCGGAGTTATATAACTGTTTTTATGATAAAAAATCATATGCTTACACCTCTAACCTTAAAAATAATTCGTATAAATTTTTTTCATATCTCGATGCGACGGTTGAAGATGTTATTTATGAAGATCAGGAAGTGGAGAAAGATATAAGAACGGAAGAATTTATATTTAAATTTGACAAAGAAGGTCACATAGTTTTGAAATAGCATCTTCCCTTAACGTATATTTTGAAGAAAATTTGGAGTTTCTGTTTTTGTTTTGTATCTTTGCCGCCAGAAAACAACAAAATGCGAAGATAATAGTAAATGAACCTGACCGTAGTTATAGGCCTGCTTGCCCAATTCTTCTTCTCTGCGCGTATTCTGGTGCAGTGGATCAAGTCGGAGAGGGCACATCGCATTGAATCGCCCACGCTGTTCTGGCTGTTCAGCGTGATTGGGTCGGTGCTGCTGTTCGCCTACGGTTGGATGCGCGATGACTTTTCGATTATTTTCGGCGAGTCGCTCTCCTTTTATATATATTTATGGAACCTGAAGGCGAAAGGGCTGTACGACCGGATGGCACAGACCAGCAAACTGCTGCTGGCTATCCCTTGGGTACTTGCGATTCTTCCGGTGCTGCTTCTGCTGTTTATCGGCATGAACGCCGCCGATTTCAGGCAGCAGTTCTTCCGCAACGAGGATGTGCCCCTCTATGCCCTCCTGTGGGGATCGTTAGGGCAGTTTATCTATAAGAGCCGGTTTGTCTATCAGTGGTATTACAGCTTCCGCCACAGACAGTCGCTCCTGCCGCTCACATTCTGGTGGCTGGCCGTAATCGGATCTGCTATGATTATCGTCTATGGTATCTATCGTCTGGATTGGATTCTCTGTCTGGGTCAGATCGGCATCATTGCCAGCATCCGGAATATCGTGATCGGACGACGCCAGTTTGCCACCAAACGCGAAACCGCTCGCGTTCCTTAATCCAGTTAACGCCAATGAAATCCTTTTGGAATATCCTAAAGCCCTATCTGCCTTACATCATCGCTCTCTTGCCGGTGATGATTTTCCGCGACTTCACTCCGCGAAATGAACTCCGTTACCTTACGATTGCCGATGAGGCGTTGCGTGACGGGCATTTCTGGTCGTTTACTTTCCTGGACGAACCTTATGCCGACAAACCGCCGCTTTATATCTGGCTCGTGATGGCGTCGCGCTGGCTGTTGGGAAGTCATGTGAAATGGGTAATCTGTCTGTTTTCGCTGATTCCCGCCTTGGGTATTCTGCACATTATGGACCGGTGGACGCGCTCTTTGTGCTGGGCAGGCAAGGGAGAACCCGCGAAAACCCGTTTCGACAGCGATTTCTATACTTGGATGACAGCCACGATGGGCTTGCAGTTAGGGCTGGCTGTCTTTGCCCGCATGGATATGCTGATGTCGCTGTTCATCGTCTGGGCTTTGTATCTGTATTGGCAGAAAGGCAGTTCGTGGAAGTTCGGTGTGCTGGTATTCATGGCCTTGTTCAGCAAAGGCCCGTTTGGCGTGCTGATTCCGCTGCTGGTCACGTTGGCTTGGATGCTCATCAGCCGCGACTATCGCACTTGGCTGAAGATGTGGAACTGGCGGGCGTGGGTGGTGCTGGTGGCAGGTTGCACCGTCTGGTTCGGATCGGCTTACCTGGAAGGAGGAGCCGATTACCTGAACAACATGCTGTTCCATCAGACCGTCGATCGTGCCGTTCAGGCCTTCCATCATAAGCGTCCTTGGTTCTTCTACCTGGTGCATATCTGGTACACCGCCTTGCCTTGGGGACCTTTGGCTTTGGTGGGCATCGGCCGATACCTGTATCGCGTGTTGCGCAACCGCACCTCCTTCGTTGCCGACGAACAGTCGTTCTTCGTGACCGCTTTTCTGGTTACGCTGGTGTTGCTCTCGTGCGTCAGCGGCAAACTCGATGTCTATCTGCTGCCAGCCTATCCGTTCCTGGCCTATGGCGGACTCATGGAAATGCAGCGTTGGTGCCTCACACGCAAAGCGCGCAGAAGGTTGGAAACCGCCTGTCACATCCTGTTGGCTGTGATTTTCGTAGCCGGATTGTGCTTGCCGTTCTATCAGCAGTACATCGGCTGAGCGGAGCGAAGAACCCATATTGCTCAGTAAAAATGACAAAAAACAGATAAAAATATCCGGGATTTTGTACAAATTAGACAGATTTTGCCAGAAAAGCAGGGCGAAAGTGCAAAAAAGTGCGTAAAAAGTTGCGCAAATCCAAAAGAATTTGTTACCTTTGTACGGAATTTTTTGGAAAATGAACGAGATAAACCTCTTCGGACCTCTGCTGGAGAAATTGCAGAAGCAGATAACGTTGCTCAAGCAGCGTTGCTTGGATGCCGAGGCGCGAGTCGCGGAACTCGAAGGGCAGCAAGCGGAACAGCAGGAGGCGATGCAACGCTTAGAGGAAGAAAATCGGATATGGTCTGAAAAATACCAAAACCTGAAAGCCGGAGCAGTGAGTGCTGCATCGAGCGAGGAGATTGAAGATCTCCGCAACAGGTACCTCGCCATGATACGCGAGATTGATGAGTGTATAGACCGGCTGAATGGGAGGCCGCAACCTCTTTCCAGATAGCCAATCATGGAGCAAGCGTTCCTGAATAATGTCGGATACAATTAAGATAAAAATACAGGTTGGCGAAGTGAAGCACCCGCTTTATGTGCCGCAAGCTGAAGAACCTATCTTCAGGGAGGCAGCACGTTTGGTGAACGAACGCGTCATTTCCTACCAGACCAAGTATCGTGCTGCCCAGCTGCCGCCCGAATATATGATGGCTTTTGCAGCATTGGATATTGCTTCGAAGTTGGTGCGTATGCGCCGCACCACCGATGTCGGACCCGTGGAGGAGTCTCTCCAAAGCATGGTTCAGCAGTTAGAGGAGTTCAATCAGTCGCATTAACCTTAATTCATCTTTCTCTCCCTTCTCGCGTGTCGCCCATGGCCCAAAGCAATGGACACACTATTCTATATATATGCTATCAATATGAACGTAATTACAATCGTAGCAGCAGCATTGAGCTTCGTTATCGGCGGAGTCTTGGTGTATGTTATCGGGACCCAGTTCCTGAAAAAAACTTATAAGAATGCTTTATCCGCTGCCCAACAGGAGGGCGAGGTGCTGAAGGAGAAGAAACTCTTGGAGGCCAAGGAGAAGATCAATCACATGCACAGTGAGTTGGATCGGCAGGCTAATCAGCGCAACCAGAAGATACAGCAGAACGAGCAGAAGATCCGCCAGATGCAGCAGCAGGCGCAGCAGCTTCAGCAGTCGTTGGAAGACAAGATTGCCTCGAACGACCGTACCCGTGAGATGTTGCAGCGCCAGTTGGAGATGGTGGAGCAGAAAAAGCAAGAGGCCGATTCTCGCATAGAAGAGGGTCGCAAGATGCTGGAGCAGATTGCCGGTCTGAGTGCCGAAGAGGCAAAGACCAAACTGGTGGAAAGCCTGAAAGATGAAGCGCGGACACAGGCTCAGAGTTATATTAACGAGATTATGGACGATGCACGTCTGACGGCAAACAAGGAAGCCAAGTCGATTGTCATTAAGACGATTCAGCGTGTGGCGAGTGAAACAGCCGTCGAGAACGCTGTCACCGTGTTCCATATCGACAGCGATGAGGTCAAGGGACGCATCATCGGACGTGAAGGCCGTAACATCCGAGCCCTCGAAGCTGCTACCGGTGTGGAAATCATCGTCGATGATACCCCCGAAGCCATTGTGCTCTCTTGCTTCGATCCGGTTCGTCGCGAGGTGGCCCGTCTCGCATTGCACCAGCTGGTGCTCGACGGTCGTATCCATCCCGCCCGTATCGAGGAAGTGGTTGCTAAAGTGCGCAAGCAGTTGGAGGAGGAGATTATCGAAACCGGTAAGCGTACCGCCATCGATATGGGCGTGCACGGTCTGCATCCGGAACTGATCCGCCTGATTGGCAAGATGAAGTACCGTTCGAGCTACGGCCAGAACTTGTTGCAGCATGCCCGCGAAACCGCGAACCTCTGTGCCATCATGGCAGCCGAACTGGGCCTGAATGTAAAGAAAGCACGTCGTGCAGGCCTGTTGCATGATATCGGCAAAGTGCCCGACGATGAGCCGGAACTGCCGCATGCAGCTTTAGGTGCCAAACTGGCGGAGGAATACCACGAGAAGCCGGATATCGTCAACGCGATTGCCGCTCACCACGACGAGTGCGAGAAGACATCCATCATCGCACCGATCGTTCAGATATGCGACGCCATTTCGGGAGCCCGTCCAGGTGCTCGCCGCGAAATCGTCGAGGCATACATCAAGCGTCTGAACGATTTGGAGAATCTGGCTCAGTCGTATCCGGGCGTAGTGAAGACTTATGCCATCCAGGCAGGACGTGAGTTGCGCGTTATTGTGGGTGCCGATAAGGTGAACGATGCCGAAGCAGAACAGCTTTCGAACGATATCGCACTCAAGATTCAGAAAGAAATGACCTATCCGGGTCAGGTGAAGATTACCGTCATCCGCGAGACTCGTGCTGTCAGCTACGCCAAGTAAGTAGCTTGAGTTATTCGTTGAACTTAATGATAACTTGAGTATGGACAAATGTGAAAACTGCCGACAAAACAAGCCGCAGATGGTCTATGACTACATGGAGGACGCTCCCGAGTTGGTCGATGAGTGTCCTTATGTGGAGGTGCAGTTCAAGAATACTCGCAAAGGGTATTACTTGAACAAAGAACATCTGGAGTTGCATAAAGGCGACTGGGTGGCTGTTGAGGGTACTCCCGGGCACGATATCGGCGAAGTCACCCTGACCGGCTACTTGGTGCATCTGCAGATGAAGAAGACGAACTTCCGCTTCGATAACCCCGATGCCATCAAGAAAGTCTTCCGCTTGGCGCGTCCGCAGGATATGGAACGCTATGAGGAAGCGAAGGCGAAGGAGCAGGATACGATGATCCGCAGTCGTCAGATTTCGAAGGACTTGGGGCTGGAGATGAAGATCGGAGATGTGGAATATCAGGGCGACGGACAGAAAGCCATTTTCTATTATATTGCTGACGGGCGAGTGGATTTCCGTCAGCTGATCAAGGTTCTGGCGGAGGCTTTTCATGTCCGCATCGAAATGAAGCAGATCGGAGCCCGTCAGGAAGCCGGACGCATTGGCGGTATCGGTCCTTGCGGGCGAGAACTCTGCTGCGCCAAGTGGCTCACTAAATTCCAAAGCGTCGGCACAACAGCAGCCCGTTTTCAGGATCTTTCGCTCAATCCGCAGAAGATGGCGGGACAATGTGCCAAGCTGAAGTGCTGCATGAACTTCGAGGTCGATTGCTACATGGAAGCGCACAAAGATTTTCCACCGAAAGATACGGTTTTGCAGACCCGCGATAGCGACTATTACGTATTCAAGCAGGATACGCTGGCTCGCACAATTACCTATAGCACCTCTAAGGACGGACCTTTCAATACGGTTACGATCAGCACCCGTCGCGCTTTCGATATCATCGAGATGAATAAGCGCGGACAGAAACCTGAGAAACTGGCTATCGACGGAAACAAAGTGGAGATTCCTCAGTTTACCGATGGCGTGGGGGACGAGGAACTGACCCGCTTCGACCGTAGCAAACGGAAAAAGAAATCGGGTAAAAACCGGAACAAGAGCCGCAATAATAATGAGCGAAAGAATGAAAATGAAGAAAAGAATCTTTCCGACCATTCTGTCAACACTGCTCCTGACAGCATGTAGCCAAGAAGGAATTGTATATGACCATTCGGCTGATGTCGATCCTTCGGGATGGACGCCAGCCGATACGTTGTTTTATAATGTGCGTGTAGTGGAGGAGCCGATGTCAGGATTTCCCGTCGGTAAGGAGCCTTTCTATCAGCTGAGCCTGGCGGTCCGCTACAAACGGTCTTTTCCGTGCAGTCAACTGCCGCTGCATCTGTTGCTCGATAATGGGCAGCCCGAACATATTGTTTCGCTTTCGCTGGCCGACTCGACAGGCTTGCCCGATGGCGATCACTGGAGCACACTTTACACCAAACAATTCGATGTGACCGCCTGGCCCATTCACTTCGGTGATACCGGCACCTACGTGCTAAAAGTTTGGCCAGACACAGCGCAACAGCATATCTGCTCCCTGACGGTTACCCTAAAACATTAAAAAAAGTTAACCTTGTGTTAACGTTCTGCAAAATTGCGAGACGGATCTTAAACCAAATCATTACCTGACCGTCCAAAGACCGATAGAACAGAAAAATTAATATTTTCTACGATATGAAAAACTATATGATTTCCATTTTGTCGGCAACGCTGATGCTTGCTCTCACTCCGGCTTTTGCGCAGAAAAGCTGGTCGTTGGCAGAATGTATCAGCTATGCCAAAGACAACAATATCCAGATTCAGCAGGCAGCACAGTCGGCTCTCAGCTCCGAAGAGGATGTAAAGACCAACAAGGCCGCCTTTTTCCCTTCACTCACGTTCAGCACTTCGCACAACTGGTATTGGACCCAGCAGAACGGCAGTACCATCACCACCGGAACAGGAGCCAACAGTCAGGTGCAGACATCCACCAATCCGACCTACAACGGCAGCTATAACCTGAACCTCAGCGTTACGCTCTATGACGGCCTGAGCAACGTGAATACGCTCAAGAAAAGCAAGCTCGATCATCAGAGCGATATCTATAGTGCCGAAATGACGGCAAACAATGTGGAGATTCAGATCATTCAGGCATATTACCAGATTCTGTATGCCCACGAATCGGTGCTGACCAACGAGGAGATCCTGAAGGTGGCAGAGCGTGAACTGGAGCGCACCAAAGCCAAACTGGAAGTGGGCAAGGGCAGTAAGCTCGATGTGGCCCAAATGGAAAGCCAGTACCAGCAGAACTATTACAATCTGGTGAATGCCCGCAATACTGAGGCATCGAATATCCTGAACTTGAAGCAACTGTTGCAGCTCGATAACAGCGCTGATTTTCAGATCGACTATCAGAGTTTCTCGGACGACGATGTGCTGGCTATCGCCCCTTCGGTGGAGGAGGCACAGCAGTTGGCGCTTACCCATCTGCCCGATATGAAGGCAGCCGAACTGGATGTGCAGAGTGCCGAACTGGCTGTCAAGATTGCCAAATCTTCCTATCAGCCAACATTGTCGCTCATGGCAGGTGTTTCGACCAGCAACAACAATCGCAGTAGTGATACATACGGTACGCAGTTGGGTGATAACATGAACGAGTCGGTCGGTTTGAACCTGAGTGTGCCTATCTGGGACGGTCGTCGCACCCGCAGTTCGGTGAACAAAGCCAAGATTGCGCAGACCACCGCAACCCTGAACCAGTCGGATACCCGTTTGCAGATTTGCAATACAATCTCTACGCTGCATCTTGATATCCTGTCCGCACAGGCCCGTTACGAAAGTGCCGTCAAGAGCGAAGCTTCAGCCAAAGAGAGCTTCGAGCTGATGGAAGAACGCTTCAACGTGGGCTTAGAAAGCGTCATCGACCTGCTGACCGAGAAGAACAGCTATCTGCAGGCCCGGCAGGAAACGCTTCAAAGCAAGTTCACTTCGCTTCTGAACCTGCGACTGATGGATTTTTACACAGGAATGGAAAACAAATAAAACAGAAACTATATGAAGAAGATTCTTAATTGGGCACTTGCCATTGGATGCGGTGCCATGCTCATGAGTTGCAGCGGACGCAAGTACGGAGTGACTTACGAAACCGAGCAGGTGACGCGCGGTAATGTCAGCACCAGCGTGACGGCAACAGGAACCATCGAACCGGTTACCGAAGTGGAAGTAGGTACGCAGGTGAGCGGTATCATCAGCCATATCTATGTCGATTTCAACGACGAGGTGAAGAAAGGACAGATCATTGCTGAGCTCGATAAATCGACCCTGAGCGCACGACTGGCTTCCGCACAGGCACAGTTGGCTTCTGCCAAGAGCGATTTGCAGTATAAGAAAAAGAGTCTCGACCGCATGAAGGAGTTGCACGACAAACAGTATATCTCCGACGATGAATATGAAATGGCGGTGCTTGCCTACGACCAGTCGAAGGCCACATTCGAAGCACAGCAACTTTCGGTCGATGAGGCAAAGACCAACTTGGGCTATGCTACCATCACCAGTCCGATTGACGGTGTGATTCTGAGCCGTGAAGTGGAAGAGGGGCAGACCGTGGCTGCATCGATGACGACACCAACGCTTTTCATCATTGCCCAAGACCTGACCGATATGCGCGTGATTGCCGATGTGGATGAAGCCGATATCGGTGGCGTGAAGGAAGGACAGCGCGTTTCGTTTACGGTCGATGCTTATCCGAACGACGTTTTCGAGGGCTACGTAACGCAAGTGCGCCAGGAAGCCACCACCGAGAGTAATGTGGTTACCTATGAAGTTGTGATTTCCGCTCCGAATCCCGACTTGAAACTGAAACCGGGCCTGACGGCCAGTGTGAACATTTTTACACTCGAACGCAACCATGTGCTAACAGTAAGCGCCAAGGCTTTGCGATTCGTGCCCAAGGAAACGATGGTGGAAGAGGGCGATTCGATTGTCGATTGCCCGGGAAAGACGAAGCTTTGGGTGAAGGAAGCCCATACGGTAAAGGCTGTTCCGGTTGAAGTAGGTGCTTCCAACGGTGTCACTACCGAAATCCTTTCGGGCGTTGAGGAAGGCTTTGTCTGCATCAGCGAAGCCAAGATAGCCCAGGAAGCATCGGGTGACAATGCCCAGCAGGCTACCAGCAATCCGTTTATGCCGGGTCCGCCTAACAGTAAGAAAAAATAAAACGGAGATCCTATCATAGATAACGATTATGGAGAATCCTGAGAATAAAGAAAAGAAAGTCGTCATTGAACTGCAAAACGTGCGAAGGGAATTTCACGTTGGCGATGAAATCGTGAAAGCCCTGCGTGGGGTCAGCTTCAAGATCTACGAAGGTGAGTTCGTGACGATACAAGGCACTTCCGGTTCGGGCAAGTCAACGTTGCTGAACCAGTTGGGTTGCCTCGATACGCCCACCTCCGGCGAGTATCTTCTCGATGGTGTGTCGGTGCGGAGAATGTCGAAGAACCAGCGCGCCAAGCTGCGTAATCGTAAGATCGGTTTCATCTTCCAGAACTACAATCTGCTCGCTAAGACGACAGCGGTCGAGAATGTGGAACTGCCGCTGATGTACAACAAGAAAGTGAAGGCCAAGGAACGCCGCGAGCGTGCCATCAAGGCACTCATTGAGGTGGGCTTGGGAAACCGTCTGGAGCATAAGTCGAATCAGATGTCCGGCGGACAGATGCAACGTGTTGCCATTGCCCGTGCCTTGGTGAACGATCCGACCATTCTATTGGCCGACGAGGCAACCGGAAACCTCGATACTCGCACGTCGTTCGAGATGCTGGTGCTGTTTCAGAAACTGCATCGCGAGGGACACACGATTATTTTCGTGACCCACAATCCGGAGATTGCCCAATATTCGTCGAGAAACATTTTCCTGCGTGACGGGCAGATCAAGAGTGATACCTATAATGATAATATCTTGGATGCGGCAGCCGCACTGGCAGCGTTGCCCAAGCCACAAGATTAACCCTTTGACAATAATTATAAGATGAGTATTATTGTTCTTTTAGTGATTATTGCCCTGGTGGTTGCTTTGTACATTGTGGCAAGAACCACGCTGTTGGGCATGACGTTTCGCGTTGCCGTCAAGGCGATAGCGAACAACAAAGGTCGCTCGCTCCTGTCCATGCTGGGTATCATTATCGGTGTGGCAGCCGTGATTGTGATGATGGCCATCGGACAAGGTTCGAAGGAAAGCATACGTAAAAACATTTCGCAGATGGGCACCAATATCATCATGATTCGTCCGGGTGCCGATATGCGAGGCGGTGTCCGTCAGGATCCGTCGTCGATGCAGACCCTGAAGATGGAAGACTTCGAGGCCATCAAGAGCCGGGCTTCGTATATCACCTATATTTCTCCCGAGGTTACTTCCAGCGGACAGGTGATTTATGGCGCCAACAACACCAATACGTCCGTCTATGGCGAGAGTCTGGAATACATGGACATCAAGCAGTGGGAGATTGAAGACGGCACCTGCTTCACCGAACAGGATGTGCAGACGGCTGCGAAAGTGTGCCTGGTAGGTAAGACGGTTGTCGATGAACTCTTTCCGGATGGCGGGGATGTGATCGGAAAGACCATCCGCTTCAAGACCATGCCGGTGCGTATTGTGGGTGTGCTGAAATCGAAAGGCTATAATTCGTTCGGTATGGATCAGGACAATCTGCTGATTATGCCTTACACGACGGTGATGAAACGTCTGTTGGCGCAGACATTCTTCTCGTCCATCAACTGCTCGGCCCTGACCGAAGAGATGACCGACGAGGCGATTGAGGAACTGACCACCATCTTGCGCGAGACCCACAAGCTGAAAGAGGATGCCGACGATGATTTTACCATCCGCAGTCAGGCAGAAATGATGGAGACGATGTCGAGCACCATGGACAACGTTACGCTGATTCTGGTGGTTGCCGCTGCCTTCTCGCTGTTGGTGGCAGGCATTGGCATCATGAATATCATGCTGGTATCGGTCACCGAACGCACCAAAGAAATCGGTCTGCGTATGTCGGTGGGTGCTCGAGGCATGGATATTTCCGTTCAGTTCCTGATCGAATCGATTCTGATTAGTGTGACCGGAGGATTATTGGGCATTCTGGTCGGATTCGGTTTGTGCCAGCTGGCTACTTCCGTGTTTGCCCTTCCTACATCCATCCCCGGTTGGTCTATTATTCTTTCGTTTGCGGTTTGTACCCTGATTGGAGTGCTGTTTGGCTATATTCCTGCCACCAAGGCCGCCAATCTCGATCCAATTGAGGCCATCCGATACGAATAACGCAGCTGTATCTTTGAAATGCCCCTGAATATAATCCTCAACATATTATTTAGGGGCATTTTTGTCATTTTTTTTATCTTGAAGGCTTGTAATTCCATTTTTTTATCTATCTTTGCGCCAGAAAAATCAGTGCACTATGAAAAAGTTCATCTTATCCATCGTTTTTGCTATTGTTTGCAGTCTCTCTTTTGCTGAAGTGAGAGAACTGACATTCCCGAAAATTCCGGTCTATAACGACAGCATCGGTTACGGCTACGACCTCAACACCACGTGGGACGGAAAGTCGAACCAGCCGTTCTTTGTCAGCTTCAACCTGCCCGACGGGAACTATCGGGTAACGGTGACCTTAGGCAGCAAGAAACGCGCCGCCTCTACTTCGGTACGCTGCGAAAGCCGTCGTCTGTTTGTCGAAAACCTTGCCACCAAAAAGGGCAAGTTCGAAACAGTCACTTTCGTGGTGAACAAGCGCAATATCTATTTCACAGACGAAAAAGGAAAGCAGGACAGAATCAAAATCAAGCCCAACGAAGGCGGAAAACTCCATTGGGACGAGAAACTCACCATCGAATTTAACGGCGATGCTCCTGCTGTACAGAGCCTGAAGATCGAACCCGACACGACCGTTCCAACCCTGTATCTCTGCGGCAACAGTACTGTGGTCGATCAAAGCAACGAGCCTTGGGCTTCCTGGGGACAGATGATTCCACGCTTCCTAACCGACCGGATTGCCGTAGCCAATTATGCGGAAAGCGGACTGGCTGTAGCCACCTTCCTGTCGCAGAACCGATGGGCTAAGGTCCGGAGCCTTCTCAAGTCTGGCGACTATGTGGTGCTGGAGTTCGGACACAACGACCAGAAGGCAGACGGACGTCCGGGCAACGGCGCTTTCTATGCGTTCAGCCATCAGGTGAAGCAGATCTACGACGAGTGCAAGGAAAAGGGTGCAACCTTCATCCTGTGCACGCCAACAATGCGTCGCAGCTTTGAGGGCAACGTAGTGGTGAACACTCACCGCGACTATCCGGCTGCCATCCATGCGATTGCAGAACGCGAAGGCATCACGCTCATCGACTTGCAAGCCATGACGAAACAATTCTACGAGGCCATGGGTCCGACAGAATCGACCAAAGCCTTTGTGCACTATCCCGCCAACACCTGGCCCGGACAAGACAAGAAACTTGAAGACAATACGCACTTCAACCCTTACGGTGCCTACGAAATCGCCAAGATGGTGGTGATGGGCATCAAGCAGTCGAAGTTGGAGGACCTGAAGAGCCGCATCATTCCCACGTTCGAGGACTTCGATCCGTCGCATCCCGATGCTTTCGAATCATTCCACTGGAATATCAGTCCTTTTGTCGATATTGTAAAACCGGACGGGAACTAATGTCCCTTAGCCTCCCCTTTTACTCCCTTTAATATATCCCTTTTACTCCTTAATAAAATAATGAAGAAACTCGCCATATTCCTTTCGGTTGCCCTATTAGCGACCAGCCTATGGGCACAAGAGAAGAAAGATGCCAACGGCATCAACGACACAACTGTCGATAATTACAAGAAATCTGCCGACATCGGTAACAAATATGCTCGTCCCGTAGCCGGATCAAGTCGCAAGAGCAAGAAATCACCCGTACTGTTCCTGATTGGCGACAGTACGATGCGCAACGGTACCAAGGGTGACGGCAGCAACGGCCAATGGGGCTGGGGAGCTTTCGCCTACCAATGGTTCGACACCACCCGTATCACCGTCGAAAATCACGCTTTGGGCGGAACCAGTACCCGAAGTTTCTACAACGGTTTCTGGCCGGATGTGCTTCCTGGCATCAAGAAAGGCGATTATGTGCTGATCCAATTGGGACACAACGACAATGGACCGTTAGACACCTTTACCGCCCGTAATTGCATCAAAGGCACAGATCCCGACACTTGCGTACACGTGAAAATGCACGATTGCCGCAACCCGAAAGACAACGGCAAGGAAGAAGATGTTTATAGCTACGGAGAATACTTGCGTAAGTTTATCCGCGAAATCAAGGCAAAGAAAGCCAATCCGATTCTCTGCTCCCTCACCCCACGTCACAACTGGGACAATCCGACCACCATCACCCGCAAACGCCAGATTGCTGATTGGGAAAAAGAAATCGCTGAAGAAATGGGTGTTCCGTTTGTCGATCTGGAGGAAGTGAGTGCCAGCCGTTTGGAGAAGTTCGGCCCCTGGAAGACGGAGTATATGTTCTTCTATGTCGATAAGATCCATACCTCTCGCTATGGAGCAGAAAACAATGCCTATAGCTTCGCTTTGGCTTTGCAGCAGACCGACTGTCCTTTGAAAGATTATCTGATCGACCTTACTCCCGCTACGGCACAAGTGAACCGGAAACCCGGCAAACCGGTCGTATGGCTTTGCGGAGATTCGACATGCAAGAATACCGACCGGGATTCGACCGGCATGTGGGGATGGGGAAGTCAGGCATACATGGTGTTCGACACGACCAAGTGCGTTTTCGCCAACGAAGCCAAGGCCGGACGCTCTTGTCGCACTTACCTCAAGGAAAACCGCTGGGAGCGTGTCTATAACTCCCTGCAACCCGGAGACATCGTTTTCCTGCAATTCGGTCATAACGATACCGGCGACATCGACAAGAACAAGGAACGTGCCGACATTGCAACCGGTAAGGATTCCGTGCACGTTTACAAACTGGCTTCTTCGGGTGAGTACGAAGCTGTCTATAGTTTTGGCTGGTATCTGAAGAAGATGATTCAGGATGCACGCGAAAAAGGCGCTACTCCTATTCTGCTCAGCCTCACACCGCGCAACGAGTGGCCCAAGGGACGCATTGAACGCCGCAACGACTCCTATGGCAAGTGGTATCGCGAGGTGGTAGAAGCAACTGGAGTTGCATTCATCGATGTGCATAATATCTCTGCAGACAAGCTGGACGTTATCGGACAGGAAGGAGCCAAGCAGTATTATAACCACGATCACACTCATACCAGCCTCTTGGGTGGGCAACTGAATGCCAGAAGCGTTCACGAAGGTATGCGAGCCTTAGGTTACTATGACATTTTGGTGCCGGAGTGTGACATTTTGACAAAATAAAAAGTTTGGCACGATATTTGCTACGTTAAGTGCGGCGTTCCCCAGTCGGGACGTCGCACATCTTTTAATCTATCGTTAAACATTAAATATAAAAAAGTATGAAAATCCAACCACTTGCAGACCGCGTGCTCGTTAAGCCAGCGCCTGCTGAGACAAAAACCGTTGGCGGTATCATCATTCCAGATACTGCAAAAGAGAAACCTTTGAAGGGTCAGATCATTGCAGCCGGCAAAGGCACCAAAGATGAGGAAATGGTGCTGAAGGAAGGCGACGAGGTTCTGTACGGCAAATACAGCGGACAGGAAATCGAAGTTGAGGGTGAAAAATATTTGATCATGCGCCAATCGGACGTTTTGGCCATTTTGGGTTAATTGACTATTAAAACTTACAGTTATGTCTAAGATTATCAAATTCAATACTGAATCACGCGATTTGTTGAAGAGCGGCGTTGACCAGCTTGCCAATGCCGTCAAGGTAACACTGGGTCCTAAGGGCCGCAATGTGATTATCGATAAGAAGTTCGGTGCTCCACACATCACCAAGGACGGTGTTACCGTTGCCAAGGAAGTAGAACTGGAGGATCCATTCGAGAATATGGGCGCACAGCTCATTAAGGAAGTAGCCAGCAAGACCGGCGATGCTGCCGGCGATGGTACTACAACGGCTACAGTTTTGGCCCAGTCAATCATCGGTGTAGGTTTGAAGAACGTTACTGCCGGTGCCAATCCAATGGATCTGAAGCGCGGTATTGACAAAGCCGTTGCCAAGGTCGTTGAGAACATCAAGAGCCAGAGCGTGGAAATCGGTGACGACTATTCGAAGATTGAGAATGTGGCCCGTGTTTCTGCCAACAACGACGAGCAGATCGGTGAGCTGATTGCCAATGCTATGCGTACTGTCAAGAAGGAAGGTGTTATCACCGTTGAAGAGGCTAAGGGTACCGATACTACCGTTGACGTTGTGGAAGGTATGCAGTTCGACCGCGGTTACATCTCTCCATACTTCATGAACAATGCCGAGAAGATGACTTGCGAGATGGATCAGCCAGCCATCCTTATCTACGACAAGAAGATCTCCAACTTGCAGGACTTGCTCCCAGTGCTTGAGCCTATCGCCAAGCAGGGCCGTTCGCTGCTGATCATTGCTGAGGATGTGGAAAGCCAGGCATTGGCTACCTTGGTACTGAACTCTATGCGTGGCAGCCTGAAGATTTGTGCTGTCAAGGCTCCTGGCTTTGGCGACCGTCGCAAGGAAATGCTGCAAGACATCGCTATCCTGACCGGTGGCGTTGTTATCAGCGAGGAAGTAGGTTTGAAGCTCGAGAATGCTACTCCTGAGATGTTAGGTCAGGCAGACAAGGTGATTGTTGACAAAGAGAAGACCACCATCGTGGATGGTGCCGGTGATAAGGAGGCCATCCAGCAGCGTGTGGCTACCATCAAGGCTCAGATCGAGAAGACCACTTCCGACTACGATCGTGAGAAGTTGCAGGAGCGTCTTGCCAAACTGGCAGGCGGCGTAGCAGTGCTTCACGTAGGTGCAGCCAGCGAGGTAGAGATGAAAGAGAAGAAAGACCGTGTGGATGACGCTCTTTGCGCTACCCGTGCCGCTATGGAAGAGGGTATCGTGCCTGGTGGCGGTGTAGCCTACATCCGCGCCACCGCTGCTCTCGAGAACCTGAAGGGTGAAAACGAAGACGAGCAGTTAGGTATCGAGATTGTGAAGCGCGCTATCGAGGAACCAATGCGTCAGATTGTTGCTAATGCCGGCAAAGAGGGCGCTGTAATCGTACAGAAAGTGAAGGAAGGCAAGGGTGACTTCGGTTACAATGCCCGCACCGACAGCTACGAGAACTTCCTCCAGGCTGGCGTTATCGACCCGGCCAAGGTGGCTCGTGTGGCTTTGGAGAATGCAGCCAGCATTGCCGGTATGTTCCTGACCACCGAATGTGTGATTGCCGACAAACCGGCTCCTGAACCACCTATGCCAGCCGGTGGAGCAGGCGGCATGGGCGGCATGATGTAAAAACAACTTGCCAATCGGTACGGGCGGTTTGAATTTAACCCCTGATTTTGAATTTTTATAATAATAAATTTGGCGGTATCAGGTAAATTTCTTATCTTTGCCGCCAAATTTAGTTTTATATGATAAACAGGTTATTAATACGTATAAAGACGGTTCAGCTGGTATATGCTTTCATGCAAGGTTCCATCGACAAACTGAACAGTGAAGAGCAGATGTCTCAATCGCTGGAGTCGAGCTACCAGTTGTACAATTATCTGTTGGCGTTGGTTGTGAAACTGACGGAATACCGGCAACTTCAATTGGATACGGCACGTAACAAGTTCATGCCAACCAAAGAAGAACGTTTCCCGAATATCCGCTTCGCACAAAACCAGGTTGCCAAATGCATTGCTGAAAAGAGCGAAGTGCTGGACTATTGCGAGAAGCATGAACTTTTGAGCGATTTCGATACCGAAATGTATCGCGGTATTCTGGAGGAGGTGGAGAAACTGCCCGCCTACAAGAAGTTCATGACCCAGGCTGCCATTCCAGGACTTGAAGACGAGAAGGAGCTCTGGAAAAACATCTTTGCGGAAGTCATTTCGCGCAATGCCTTGCTCGATGCTACCCTCGAAAGCCGTAACATCTACTGGAACGACGATTTGGCTACCGTTATGCAGTTCGTGGTGAAAGCCATCAACAAGATCGATCCTTCGAAGGAGCAGATGAATCTGGCTCAGATGTTCGATCATGATGAAGACCGCAAGTTTGCACGCGACCTCTATCATTTCGCATTGGAAGATGCTCACGAAAACCTGAACCTTATCGACCGCAATGCTGATAACTGGCAGGTGGATCGCATGGCTCTAATGGACAAAGTGATCATGGTCTGTGCTTTGGCAGAGATCAAGCACTTCCCCGACATCGCCGTCCGCATCTCGATGAACGAATACATCGAATTGGCCAAGCATTATTGTGCTCCCGACAGCGCCCGCTTCGTGAACGGCATCGTCGATAAGATTGTTAAGCAATGGAAGAAGGACGGAGTCATTTTCAAAGTGTGAACCGTCAGACGACAATAGTAAATCTTAATTTGTAAACAATATGTTATTCAACACTCTTTTTCTTCAGGCAGAAGCAGCACAGGCTGCTGCAGAAGAGGCTCCTGCAATGGGCATGAACTGGATTTTCATCATCCTCATCATCGTAGTGTTCTACTTCTTCATGATCCGTCCGCAGCGTCAGCAGCAGAAGAAGATCGAACAGGAACGTAACAACATGAAAGTGGGTGACAATGTCATCACCACCGGCGGATTGTTCGGTAAGATTGAGAGCATCAACTCTAACACCGATGCCAAGGGCAAGACCGTAGTGGAAAGCTTTGTCATCAAACTGAAGCCCGACTATCAGACCCGCATTCAGGTCAGCAAGGAGTGCGTATATAAGGACTTGAACGATTTGGCAGCAGCTCAGCAGAAATAATTAAATGTGGAAATCAGATAATTTCAAGAAATTCGTCAGCACCTTACCCACCTTGAGCAGGCGGGATGTGCTGACGTTTTCTGTTTTTGTTCTGGTTTCTTTTTTCTTCTGGTTGGCACAAAGCGCCTACGAACAGAGCGATTCAACCTATGAGGTGAATCTGGTCATCGAAGGCCAGCCTGCTGATGCCGTATTCACCACTCACGTTCCCAACCAGATCAGGGTGACGCTCTACGACAACAATATTCACCTGCTGGCTTATGGCAAGAATAGCAGTTTCCGGACGCTGACGGTCGATTTCAACCGTTACGCGGATATTGCCGGTAATTTCCGTATCTCCGGCGCTGAATTGCAATCGCTTCTGCTCAACGAACTTTCTTCCACCACACAGATTACCGCCATCTATCCCACGCTCATCGATGCCCGCTATGCGCTGACGGAAGGAAAGAAAGTGCCCGTTCACCTGCACACTCAAATCTATACGCGTGGCAACTTCCGCGATTTTGCACCCGAACTCGCCTTCGATTCGGTCTTGGTGCATGCCCCCAGTTACATCCTCGACACCCTGCAGAGCGTGCACACCCAGTTGCTTGCGGCTTCCGATCTGACCGATACTTTGAGGGCACGGGTGGCTTTTCAGTTAGGCATGGGAGTTAAGGCGACGCCCGATTCTGTGGATGTGGTGGTTCCCGTGATTCAGTATGTCGAGAAAGTGTTCGACGAAGTGGAAATCACGGCCTCTAATGTCCCGTCCGGCAAACGACTGATTCTCTTTCCCCGTCATGCTCGCGTGAAGTGTCTGGCGAATTTCAGCCAATATCACCAATACAATGCTGAAAACTTCCAGCTGACCGTTTCGTACGACAGTCTGCGGAAGCATCCAGAACTACAGGCTCTGCCGGTAACACTCTATACCGATCTCACCACTGCGGAAGTTTACGGCATAGAGTTCGAGCCTAAAGAAGTGGAATATTCCATTGAAGAATAAACCGGAAATCTGTCACCTGAAAAACAATCTGCTATGATTATCATTCTCACCGGAGGAATAGGTTGCGGAAAGTCGATGGTTAGCCAGTTGCTCAAAGTAATGGGTTATGCTGTTTACGACTGCGATTCCCGAGCCAAGGTATTAATGAACACCAATACCCAACTGCGCCTCTCTTTGGAAGCACTTTTGGGCAAAGAGACATATCAGACAGCTGACGGATCCTTGAATCGGTCTTTTGTGGCTTCCCGGATTTTCCAGAACCGGAAACTCCTGGCGCAAATCAATGCGTTGGTCCATCCGGCAGTAGCAGAAGAGATACGTACAGAAGCCGCTCAAACGTCTCTTCTTTTCGTCGAATCTGCCATTTACTATGAATCCGGATTCAGCCACCTGATTCCTGCTGATCAGGTTTGGTGCATTGCTGCTCCTTTAGACCTTCGCATCGCTCGTGCCATGCAAAGAGATCAGGCCACCCAAGAAAAGGTTATGGCGCGCATCAACAGCCAAATCAGTCAAGAAGAAAAAATAAAAAAAGCGGATGCTACCCTTTGGAATGATAGCACCCACTCTCTCATTGAGCAAGTAAATCAGCTCTTGATTTCTCTATTTCCAACTTTTACTGCGATAGACGCTGCTGTCAGCAACCGTCAGGACAGGTAGGCCTTCGACGGGAAGGATTTTGTCCATCAGGGGACGGGCTGTGGCAGCAAGAGCCTGCGCTTTGCGGATTCGGATTTCAGCGGGACGTATGTAGCGGCCCAAGGCATTCACGTCCAATCCCGTGAAGCAGGAGGTCCCGTCACCACGGTTCAGGATGCCGTATCTGCCGTTTTTGCTGCGCCAGGAATAGACACCGTCGCAGGCTTTGTCCAATCCCGGAATGGGGAACAATGTTTGAGGTGCAATATCGACTGCAACCTCTCCCACCCATTCATGCAATTGCTGTCGGTCGAGAGGCATTGCCATCGAGTTGGTTGTATCTGCAATGGGCGTCTGTTCAAACTGGAAAGCCCTGTATAGTTCTTTCTGGAACTGCGAACTCAGTTTGATGTTTGTTTCCGGCATCTCAGTTTGAATGGTGTCTTGCTGCAGGGCATAAGCCGGTAGTTGCGGTCCGAAAGCTGCGGCCAGTATCACTACTGACAGCCATAGGCGGCAGGCGAATATCTGAGTTCGTATCGGTTTCATGCCGCAAAGTTACAACTTTGTCCGACAACCCTCACATTTCGTTAACTATATTTGTGAAACCGTTTGTCCGAACTGTTAAAGATTCTATAAAAGTAACAGATTTTTGGTTTTATTAAGAGAATGGAGAATAATCTCCGATGCCATGTGAAAACCGGATTCAGAGCGAAATACCTATGTGCGCAGATGAGAGAGTTTGGAAAACGAAAGTAGGAAGAAAACAGCTTAGTTTTCCTCCTACTCAAGTTCACTGTTAGGTTACCTATCAGTTCTCATAGGATTCCCAATCTTCATTTCTACCCCTCGGAGTATCCATATGATCAGATTCACCGCCTACCGGGGTCGAACCATACGATGTGCAGATAACACTGGAAGCAGCAAAATGCAAAGCTTCTGTAGCGGGTTTCAAATAACTTTTTTTCATAGTTTAACGGATTAAAATTACTTTATTGTTTTTAATAAATAAGCCTCGTTTTGTAACATCAGTTTGGCGGATACCATCCAGACTATATGTGTCTTCGTTTTGTGCGGATTTGTCGTCCGGAATCGTGATGATGTCAGTAATGTCGGAATCTTCCTCGTCTCCATATACCACATAGCGGATAGCCGGAGCCAGGTGGACAACCGCGGAACCGTCCTTGTTTTCAATATTCATATACCAGCGTTGTGGTGAAAGAGATACATTTGAACTGGAAACGCGCTTCAATGCACCACCTGACATTCCGTAGTAATTTTGACTGTACATAGTCGAGCCGGGTACGCCAGAATAGGTTCCTGTGAAGGTAAATTTCTGCTTGATAGACGAACATTCGATGCTGTTTTCTTCCGATCTTTGCAGCATCGTATTCTTCAAAGTGAAGGATACCGTTTTGGGCTTATCAACCTTAATCAGGTACGGATAATTGGCTTCCGTGCTACCCGAAGTTACCATAAAGAACTCCAGGCGTGTGCTGTCTGCAATGCCGTCCCCGTTCCGGTCCCATTGGTGTGTATCGTTCAGTTCTGCAACGGTCAGGCCATACTTATTGAGAGTATCAATAGGGATACTGAACGGCACATACAAGGACTGCCATTGTGTCCCTGAAAATTTCCTTGAGTAATTGATGTCGCATTCTTCTTCAGCATATTGGGTGAAGACTTCTGCGTCATTAATTGTTCGAACCGGTTTCTCTGTAGCCGTATCACCTTCTATTTCTACAATCTCCTTGAATGCAGCCCAGTTTGTATTGGCACCGTAGGTATCGACGCTTCCAGCAGGAACGTGCAACGTGATATTCTCCGGATTGGAGAAGGAGTTAGTAGCAATGGTCGGGCTGGAAGGATTCAGACAATAGACATCTGTTAAACCACACTCATTAAAAGCATTATTCTGGATCATGCTTACTTTTTCTGGCAGGGTTATGCTCTTAAGCGAGGTGCACCATGAGAATGCGTCTCCATTAATGAAGATCAGATTGTCAGGAAAGTTAATTGACGACAATCCGCTGCAATTGTAGTATTTGCAAATGCCTTTATATCAAAGACTTGCGTATTAAACGGTAGAAAAGTGCCGACGTAGATTCTACAGAGATTGAAAATGATGAAGATTTAACGTATTTAACCTTTGTAAACCTCAAAAACGTGATATTTGTGCAAGTTTCTCATAGCCACATCAGCATCTGGCTTCATCGAAATGTCACCAATAGATTTTATCATTTAGCTCCATTTCGCCCCAATAATGAATAAATTTTTATGTTTTGGGGCAAAAATGTGCTACAGAATGCGTTTTTCTCAATAATTGTTTGTACCTTTGCCGGCAAATAAAAGATCACTAATATGGAACAGAAGCTTATTGCGAGAGACAGAGAGTGCTCTATGCTACGGGACTGCATGGAGTCAGACCGTTCAGAATTTGTTATCGTTTATGGAAGAAGGCGCGTGGGAAAGACCTTCCTCATAGATCAGTACTTCAAGATGGATTATGATTTCAGTTTCGTGGGCTCGCATCGTTCCACGCAAAGGGTTCAACTGCGCAATTTTGGAAAAGCCATGAAACAGTATGCAGCGTTGAAGACTGTACCAAAGTATGCCGACTGGTTTGATGCCTTTGATGCGCTGGAGGAACATCTTGGTAATTTTCCAGCTAACAGAAAAAAAGTAGTGTTTTTCGATGAAATGCCTTGGATAGACACACAAAAGTCAGACTTTGTTGAAGCTTTGGAGAACTTTTGGAATGGTTGGGCCAATCGTCGGAACGATATTTTTTTTGTAGGGTCTGGTTCGGCAACATCATGGATGGTTGACAAACTGATTGAAAACCAAGGTGGGCTTCATGCTCGCATCACTGCAAACATCTATCTACGTCCTTTCAACCTTAAAGAGACAGAAGAATACCTGCGCTCTCACCAATGCAAATGGGACCGATACCAGATAGCACAGTGTTACATGCTCTTTGGCGGAGTCCCTTTCTACCTAAGTCTTCTGAAGACGAATCAGAGTCTTGTCCAAAATGTTGACCGACTATGCTTTGCTCCGAATGCCCCACTTCGAATAGAGTTTGAGGAACTATATACGGCACTTTTCAAACATGCCGACCAATATATCTCTGTGGTTAAAACTCTCAGTCAACATAAAGAAGGCATGACTCGGAACGATTTGATGAAAGCTCTGAAAATAGAAGGTCGCAATCTCACGGCAGTACTTCGTAATCTGGAGCGATGCGACTTCATCGCCAAAATGGCTCGTTTCCCAAACAAGTCAACCGATGCCATTTACAGGCTGGTTGACTTTTACACCTTATTTTATTATAAGTTCCTTTCCGAAGACCTGTCAGGCGATGAACAGTGGTGGAGCCATAATTTCCAGTCGCACAGTGTAGAAGCCTGGATGGGCAGGGCATTCGAACTGCTTTGCCTCTGCCACGTAGGGCAGATAAAGCGGGCGCTTGGCATCTCAGGAATGGCAACCAGCGTTTCCTCATGGCGGCAATTGGCTGACAAGGCCAATCAAGACCCGGCCAAGAGGGAAGGCGCACAGATTGACCTTATCATCGACCGGGCCGACCGCATGGTGCATCTTTGCGAGATGAAGTTCAGCGTCGGTCC
>JAFSKF010000053.1 GCA_017449065.1 Bacteroidales bacterium | reverse complement strand
ATGAAAAAATCTCTGTCAATGCCTAATGTTTGCTGTTCCATGGTGCAAAGGTACGAAAAAATCTTTCTTCATGTATCATATCTGCGCCATTCTTTTGGCTAAGCCTGCCTCAGGCTCCCACGGAAGTTTTCATCTGCGCCTCTATTACCAAGGGTTATTAATCCATTACATCCTGACATTTTCTCGCTTAATAATAGTAAAACTATCGTTCCTGAGACACCAGTTGAAGCTAAACTCATAGCATCTTTCCATGTAGCTACATCTGACATTCCACAATGATGCATTAAAAAAACAAATGTAAAAATTAAACACGAACTCCATAGCCAAATCACTTCCGAAAAAAACTTTTTCTCACGGAATAAATAACCACATGAAATAAAGAAAGTTCCCAAAAGTTCTCTGTATAAAAGATGTTGAATATTAGGTTTGCATAATGTAACGCATATTGACAATAACAACGTAATTAGTGCTACAATAATAACAGCCTGAAACACATTATGTATGAACCGATAACAAGTTGAAGATAAAAAGATAAAAAAAATTGATGAAATGAACATGGTCCTTAAAAACCAAAATGCTCCTAGCAAAACACTTTCATATCCTGACAAACGAAATACTGCACATGAAGTAATTCCGCGAAAAATATCTGATAGGTTATAAGGCCCAGCTACCAAATTGCCGCTTCCATATTCAGAATTTATAATGCCTACATAATAAAATGCATTGTGCAAAAGTGTAAAAATGATTCCCCATAATACAAATGGAAAATATAATCCCTTTATTCTTTTTCGTATAAACGAAAAGACATTACTTAAATACTCTACTTTGAAACAATATCCGCTGGCAAAAAAGAACAATGGCATGTGGAATGCATATATCAACTGGCATGCAAACGAGGATGCTGGGGCACAATGGCCTATAACCATAAGAATAATCCCTATCCCTTTTAATACACTAATTGCATCACTCTTTCCATTATCCATTTTTCATCTTAGTCTTTTTGACGAATCACTTTACAGGGAACACCGGCAGCAATGCAGTTTGCCGGAATACTTTTGGCAACCACGCTCCCTGCACCGATCACAGTGTTCTCTCCGATTTCCACTCCTTTCAAAATCAGGGAATTCATACCAATGAAAACATGATCACCAATCACAATCGGGGCATCCTGGGTTCCCAAACTATCCTGATGTCCGTCACGATCACCGATTTTCACACCGGCCCCGATAATAACATGTTTGCCGATAGTCACAGCATGGTTCGCTACAATCGTCACCCCCGACAGGCCCGTTCCTTCTCCAATCTCGATGCTGGCATAATCCGTTGCGGTCTGAAGAATACAACGACTAACGCCTCTCGGATTGAAAAGCCAATGCGAATTGAAAACACATCGATCTCCAATCTCAATCCGACTATATTTGAATCGGTCAATAGTAACTGGTCCATTAAAAGCGACACGTCTTCCGAGTTTCACGCCCATCAGACGAGCCAGTAAACTATACCAGAATGAGTAGCATACATGCATCCACCAACGTCTCCAGTCATATACAAGCCTGAAGAAACGGGCAGAATAGTCAGCATGCAGCACTTTATTCAAAACACTCATCTTAATTACTTATCAAGTGTTTCCATTAAACCCTTAAAATCTGAGAAATAAGATTTCAAAACACTTGTATCCAAATCTGGTAATAGCAGGCAGAAATCTCTTACCTTATGATATTCTTTTCCACTATCCTTATAGATTTCTGCTATTAAGTCGCTTGGATTCGAAATCTCCATCACATTTTTCTTTGAGAGTTTGCCGACCTTAATCCCATGCTTCTTCAGCACTACAGGTTGCGACAAAATCCAGGCCTCTGCCTCTTGTATCATCAGATAAGTATTGTATTCTGCACAAACGTGTTTAGGATTAGAAACCTTCTTGTTGAAATATTTGCAAATATCAGTCTTGTTCGAAACTGGCGAATCCGAATCGACTAAAAGAAAGCGTACTTCACCTACTTTTATAGGAGTTAAAAGGAATTTATCTATCGTCTGCCACTTTCCGTTACCCATTATAATCTTGGGCATTCTGCCCTTCAACTCTTTTTCAAAAAGTTTGGCAAAGGCCTTTCGTAAATCCCCATTATCCAGTTCCTGTGTCCCCTCTATATAGATAACCGCACTCATCTTACACGTTTCTTTTAATACCTGTTTCCTCCCAAATCACCATTACGCCACAAAGTACCCGTGCTATATTGTCTGGCCCATTCGACAAACTCCTTATCTCTAAAATCTCTCACAACACTGCTATTTAGCCCATCTTTTTCAAATACTATCACATCTGACACCGGCAATTGATTAAGAAGCAGATTACTATGGGTAGAAATAATGTATTGCGTCCTTTCTGCATTCTCCATGATTGCCTGTATCAGTTCACTCAACATATCTGGATGAAGACCGACTTCCGGTTCGTCAATACAAACTAACTTGCCACGACGAGGATTAAAAATAATAGCCAACAAACATAAATAACGAAGTGTTCCGTCTGAAATATGTGTTACGTGAATTGCTTTATTTAGTCCAGTTTCATCTAAAAGCAATTCAATACTTGTCCCTAGATAATTAAAATCAAAACCTTTGAAATTTGCATTGACTGAAGTAATGGCATCTGTTATTTTTCCGTAACTCGGCTTATCATTCACCTTTATAGCATTCAGAACCTGAGGAAGATTTGCACCGTCTGAAGTCAAACGATTCGAAAAACCAGGCAACACGGGTTTCCTAATAGGACTTGTAGCCATTGTATTGAAATTGGTATATATTGCAATATCTTTGATTGCTTCACGCAACGTATATATTTGATAATACCGATCCTTATCAACCAATTGGCTCAGGATTGACTCTGAAAAATTGTCAAGTTCATAAGTTACGGTCGTTTGATCATTTGTTCGTCCTTCTCGGACAAAACCTTTCCCTCGTTTAATCTGTAAATAGCGATATCCCGGTCGTCCTTCATTATCAGTATGAAAACTTTCACAAAGATAATAATTTTGAGACGATGCAACTTTATGAAAACTGATGCTATAAAAAACAGGCTCCTGAAAATGGTAGCCATAAAGGGCCAGAATATCATAATTAAACTCATACTCAATCTGAATGTATGCTCCCGGCTCTGTATTGCCCATATACATAATAGCGTCATATCCTCCCCATTGGTTGATTAACAGGTCGGACATATCTCCATCTCCAATGACCGCTTTGAGAACTTGTAGTGCTTTAATTAAGTTCGATTTTCCAGCTCCGTTGATGCCGACCAATGCATTCAAGTTCCCGAAAGAAATCTCTTGTGATGCAAAACTAAAAAAATTCTTTAGTTTAATTGATTTTATCATATTTTGTTACAATTTGCTCTTTTCAAAAGTTTTTAAACCTCGAATCATAGACATATATTGAAGCCCAATCACATTCCAAGAGAACATATTAGGCAATCCTCTTCGTCCAACAATATTAGAATGTATAGTTTTATCATTTGAAATGGTTAGCATTGCTTGAGCCAAATCTTCTGGAGAATCATTTATTAACAAGCCGTTTTCTCCATTTTTAATTACTTCTTCAAACGCACCCACTCTCGTCGCAACAATAGGAATGTCGAAAACATAACAAGTTTGAGGCAAACCACTTTGAGATGCTGAATGATAGGGAGCCAATACTGCTCTTGAATTATAAATCAACGTAGAAATTTCATCGTTTGAAAGCCATTTGTTTATAACTATGAAATCACTATATTTTTTCATTTCTTCTATTATCTCCAAATGACCTGAGCCAGCTACAACTATTTTAAAGGGTAAATCACCCATCTTTTGTTTAAGAATCAGATAAGCTTTCCAAATTGAATCAAATCCTTTGTAATTGGAAAAAAAGCCATAACTCAAAAGATAAGGTTTCTCTTTCAATCTATCTAATACGATAGAATCTGATTTTTCAAAATCACTATATCCTAAAAACAAACCAAATGGAATAGCTGTGACTTTTATCTGTTTTGATTTATATAAATCTTCCAATCTCGATTTTGCATATTCTGAATGCACGACCAAAGGAACTCCGGCATTTACCAGTTGAGTGACATTTGAATCTAATTCATTCGACTGATGTGAAAACACCTCATGAAAAGTATGAGTATGGAGTATCTTTTTTTTTGATAAATTTAGGGAAAGATGCGATATAAAACTCCCTTGGCCTATAACACCAATATAATCATAATTCCTACACAAAAGGAGTATTTGTAATCCATATATCAACATCGGAGGCATAACCTTCTGTAAGAAAGTCTTCGATCCATCAAAAAATTCAGCAGATCTATAACAAAAAATTCTCAGCCTCTCTTTTTGCTTGATAAAGTCAATTCCTCGAACATGAGTAAGAGGAATTTGCTTAATCCAAAATATGCTCGTATCTAAATCCAATTCTAAAGCCTCTAAACTTCTTAACTTCTCTTTAGGCGTTCGCTTGTCTGTTTGGATATAATAGTCCACACTATATCCTAATGCTAAATAAGATGCGACTAAGGCAGTAGATGAGGCTTGAAAACCTGCTGTAAGAATTGCTATCTTCATTGTTCTGCCAAAATAAGAATATACAAATCTTATTATTGTTGTAATGCACACAATTAGTACCTAATAAACTCCTAAATCCCAAATATAAGTATATTCAAATCCAGCAGACAGACACATAACGCCCAAACTACCACTGGTACGTCCAGCTATAAAGGCATTGCAACGGGTCAGCATCATCATGGATACAAGGTATGCCATTCCATGCTCCAGTTTTTCCTGTTCGCTACCCGGAAGAACATTATTAATCCATGCATTCCCATCATAATCGACATGCTCTGTGTCCGAGGAGATTATCATGTCCCCGAACCGCTGTTTGAACTTACGAAATACGATTCTGTCTTCGGTGGCAAGGAAAATCTTATTATACCCACTATCTCTTATCAACTGCTCTGCTTTGTCCATAACCATTTCCGGAGATGGTTGCACGGGGTGGGCTTTGGGTTTATGCGCCGTATAATCAGTACCGCGGCATTGTATTCCCAAAACCTTGTCTCCTTTATTCATCAGACGATTCCATGTCTGATTCACTTGTCCTGAGCTCCCCTTGCTCAGCTTGATATAGCGATGGGCATAAGCCCGCCACATCCTACAGGTAACTGAATCTTGATCATAGACTTCCCAATCCCACCAGGGGCTTTTTATCTTGCCCTGACAGTCTTCTTTTGTTGTGTCGAAATACTGAACGCCGGGCAATTGGATTGCCTCATCGCAAGTAATCTGCCCCGGCTGCTCAAAGAAATAATCCCATGCATTGAGTTCGCCAACAGCTTCTTCTGCCAAATAAGTATTCTTAAATGACTGGAGGTCTATTACCGGCCTAAGATTGTGCTTATGCGTCCACCGCACAAAACCAAGCACGCTGATAAGATATGAAAACAGTCCTGGAGCTCCTCCTTTACACTGAAAGATACAAACTGGCCCTGTGCATTTACGATTTACAGCCTTAAGTTCCAAAAACTTAAGCCCATTTCTAACTAGCGATTTAACCTTTCTGATAACCATAAAATTGTAGATTAATTCAATCTATTTTCGATAATGTCAGTCATTTTTATTTAATATGATGAAGGAAGAGTTGAATTTTATGCATGAAAAAAGCAGACAATAAGCTTCCTCCGGAAACGAAAAAAAAATGAAACCAACCACTTCCATTTATCAGTGCCATGTTCATTATAAAAATGCCATGAAAGACATAAATCTCATAAGAAATCACCCCAAGCGCATATCCTACCCATCCGGTCCTCAACTGTATGCAAATCAGGAGGACAAACCAAATAAATGGGAGTAGGAATAAAAATATGCCACCCAATAGATTGGAAGGATCTTCATAACCTTCCGACTTAACCAACGAGAAGAGCGTTAACGAGCAAAAAACAGCAAATAGAATCATGGCAGCAATAAAATGCCTGTTCAGTATTGTTAAGACACGATTTTCAAACAATCCCATCAATACCCCCCATGAAACATGGTAACGTGCAATACCAAACATAAAGCCAATTGATATGTCGTAGAAATACATAAATTATCAAAATGCTAAGAAACAAGAGTGCACAAAACCGAGAATAATTGTGTGTCCATCGTCCACATATAAAGAAAAACAAGTATAACACGGCAATTTCATACACAAACCAAGAAAAAGGCAGAGGTGGGTCTACTTGAAGGAATTCCTTTGATATAAGAGACCATGAAAAAATTCCCTGTGTCCATCGCACTATCTGAAAAATCAATGTAGCAACTAATAATGGACACAAAAGCTTCGAAAACCGCCGCTTAAGGAACCCGTTCCAAAAACTGACTCCATGAATTTGCCACGACTTCATTAAACCATAACCAGACAAGAAAAGAAACATTCCCACTACAGGAGCTCCCAACGCAGCAAAATATCCGGAATATGAGACTGGCGTGGGACTGAAAATAGAAAAATGCACCCACACAATTACCAATGACATTCCTCCTTTCAAGATAGTTGTAGCCTCGCGCGTCGGTGCAAAACAGATACTTCCAGAGCCCTTATTAACCATGTGTTTAGCAATGGTAATAATTAACCCGATAATAGTTATAAGCAACGCAAGTTTCATTCTGCTACAATATTACAGCATCCTAAAATAGTATTTCTTCATATATTGTGTTAGTCGACGCTGCAGCTGATTGAGCGAACCCTCCCCGGTACATCTCGCCCGTGTGTGCCATATAAACCTTCTTTGCTCTCGAAATCATATAAAAATCAAGGAAGGTTTTCAGAAGGACAGATTCATGCTGGGCCGTGCCCAAATGGCCGACATCGCCGGGGATTACATAACAAAAGTCGAAATCTGAAATTGCTTTCACAAATGTAGAACTGTCTGACGTCACTAAAAGGCGGGAAACTTCGGGATGCTTTTTCTTCAGTTCGCACAGGAAATTACGGCACTTGCCAATCAACGCTACACGCTCCGATTCGGAAAGAACGCGGCCAATCACATCGTCAAAGTCTCCCATCAGTCGTTGGAACCTAAAGGATACCGAAACATAGTCACATCCTAAATCGGACTGCACTTTATCTATCTGACTTTGTAACCTTACCGAGGGACGGAATAATTCATCATAGAGTTCATGATACTTCAACTGAACATTAAAGGTCTTCTTCAGCAAAGACAAAAACGACTGATTACTATAGATATGATACTGTAAAGCAGGGTTCAACTCAAGAATATGATTTCCCCGTGCATCGTCCATGAAAAAGACAGGACGTGCATACCGTAGATTATATGATTTCTCGTCCTCTTTCAATCTCCAGTCATAATGGTTCGGGACAAAATAATTTTCCCATAGGTAAGGTTCTGTATGCTCCAGGCAATATGGCACTCCGATACATTTAGCGTATGCATAAGCCGAGATAATACCACGGAGCCTGTCTGCAAAGCCATTTCCTCCCTCAAAACAACTTATCACCATTGGCTTGGGTCGTTGTTCTGAAAGCGACCAATGGTAATAATGACGGGCGAAATGCAATTCCCGAATCTTATTTTCCGAGATAAAATGAGTCAGCAGTCTTCTAAACATAAACCATACTATTTAGGTTGTCTTAACCATACTAATACCCGCTTTGGAGAGCAGAAATCTGATTATATTATATCATCTCTTCCGAAAACCCACCTCTTGACGAAGCCGAGTACAATAATAATCTGAATCTCCAATTAAACGTATTCGCTGTCTGTACCGGAGTGATAACCATACGCTTCGTAGAATGTATCTGATAAACATTCCTAATGGGAACTTTGCCGACACTTTCATTCCGATTGAGTCAAAATATCGCGAAAGATTATCGTTGACGTAAAGAAAGAAAGGTCCATAACTGCCGTCAAAAATTTTGAATAGGGACAAATGGGCATCAATCCAAACACTATCACTATTACGAATTGACAGAGATGAAAATTGATAACCGTTCAGAGACCGAGTTTTACGGACAATAATACTCTGTACTCCGTCCTGACAAAACATCACATTGTGAGAAATACTCCCTTCTGTCGAAGCAAAGACTTTGCAATTTTTCAAAATCAGAAATTGTTGTTCCAAAGTCAACGTTTCGGGATAAATTACAGTGAATCCTGCGTTTGCGAAGGATTCCTCTATGTATTTTTCTCCGAAATCTCGTCCATTTTGCAATTTAGTTCGAGAAAAATAAACGGTTGAGGGCATTCCCGATTGTAAAGGAATTTTACCTTGTATATAATCTATTGTCTCCTTAAACTCTTTATAATAATGGTGATCTGCAGATTAGACTCTCCTGAGGAATAATCATTCTGGCAAAAGTCATCGGCTTCTTAACTACGAGAATCTTATTTGCATCAATATCAAGGTAAGCTAACAATTGTTTGAAGTTTCCAATCAATGAGTCATCCCGATGCAGTGTGCAAACAAGTCTATATCCGTTTGATAAAAGTTCTTTCCCATAATTCGAACGAAGAAACCATAGCCGCTTCAAATTATCAGTAATACAATGACCCCATATATTAATAAAATGTCCTACATAAATTGTATTTCCTTTAGCTTCGGTACTTTCTTTCACAGAAAAATCCCCAGTTGGCATTAATTGACAATTATGAACTTCCTCAAAGCCTAAGTCTCCTTCAATGGCTTTCCAATTCGGCAAATTATCTGTAATCCAATATCTTCGGATTTCGTCTGTGTATTCTACATTTACTTTCATAATACCCAATTTCGGCGTTAACTACAACTCATTCTATTAATATACCAACCTAAGTCGCTTCATCTCCTCCTTTGCCGGAAGTCTCAGAATCAGCCAACAGAAGGTATTTGCTGCATTTGTGCTCTTACTGTCTCGACCATATTTATCAATCATATATTCATTAAGTTCTTTGACCCCATCAATACCTGTATCGTAAATGGATTCCCTGATGGGGATTACATCTGTATGGAGTAAGGACATCGAAAAATCAAACAATGCTTTGATTTCATCTTTTTTCATAGACATCTTTATAAAAGCGGCCATATCTTTCTGTTGCTCTTCATTGCTATTGCTCATAAAATCAAGCATCATATTTGCTGTCGTCTCCAGCCCGGCAGGCATCATCTTCCTTATCTTCTCCTTAAATGGAGAGGATTTGATTAGCTTATGGATTTATTCATGTTGATTTCTATTATCTACATCACTCTTTTGGCACACTTCCTTAACCGCTTTACTTTAACAAGTTCTCCTCTAAAAACGCTTTCAAGGGGTTCAAATAGTCAGCATCAAGATTCCAATGTGAAGGATTCTCATATTTTCGATTTACTTCCTTAATCAAGTTCTTCTGGCTTTTGCTATCAAGAAGAAGAGCTTCAAGATAGGCATATATCTTAGTCTTCTTGGCAGGCGCTGTCAATGGCGGAGGTGTACGCAGGTATATTTTGTTTAACAAGTTCCTTCTCATAGTTTTCCCAACACTCGAAAATTGGCTGATTAACAGGATTGATGATTTGCTCCAACATATCTTCCAACGCACCGGAATCTTTGTCATTGGGAAGAAGAAACAACTCAAACTCTATATGAAATAGTTCCTTGATCGCTTCCAATTCTTTGCGGCGGACTTTAATATCTTTGTCTGCATCGAGAATTACAAGATTCACACCATCTTGGTCGGCATTGATACGCATTTCCCGAATGTTGATCTCGTCCGACAGTTTTTTAATCCCACCAGATTTCTCTCCTTTCAAATCACCAGTATGATTGATACTGTACTGGGGAGCGTTCTCTTGGAAGAGGTGATGGTAATAGTCACTTAAAAATTTCTTGTCAGCATCACCCTCAACGAAAATACGAAATCTCTTCTTCATAAGGAAATACTTCTAAGTTCTATATCATTCTCGCATGCGCCTCTCAAGCCTTCATGGGTAAGCATATAGGCTTGCAAGCCTTTCTTGACAGTCCTCTCTAAAGTGTATAACCGCATATCTGGCTTATAGGCGGGAGTTTCTTGTAACATGTCATTTAGATAATACAAGGTTTCCTTGCTATGGGTTGATACAAATATCTGTTTGCCTGTTGCACTAGCCAAAGCAAACAAAGATTGCCACAACTTTTTGTAAACGGAATAATGAAGCCCATTGTCAATCTCGTCTATGAGAAGGATATTTATATGAGGATTAGCAGCAGCAGCCACAATATTCAAATAACGTCGGAGACCATCTCCCATCATACTCAGTGACAACATTTGAGCCATGCCTTCGAATCCGACATAAATATCATCTATAAGAATCTCAATCCCATTAACACGAGAATCAAACAACTTCAGTAATGCAATAATTGCATCCTTTCGATTCCGTTTGAATAAATCGGCCAAGTCATTAGCGAGGTTGCTCGTCATCAAATCCGATGGGGTCAGCCATGCCCTTTTATTCTCCAAATACCCATCAGCCACTTTACGGTTGACTACCAAACCTTGTGAATTTACTCGCAGCCAACTCTGATAGTTCTGCATAGCCGTTCCATTAGAAACATTGAAATTCATTTCCAAAGTATTAACATACTTGACAGTTCCCATCTGCTTTTGGTGGGCTTTCTGAGAATCTGCCAACTCATCAAACACATAAGATAACTCTAACTTCATATGCCGAAAAATGCCATCCGTCTGTTCGGCTCTCACTTCCGGAGGTGTTGTAATATCCAAATTGTTGAAGTAGTACTGTATATCTATAAAATTGCTAAACGGCTTACGGGCACGTATGGCATTAATAGCTTGGGGTATGTCTGGATTCGACATACTCATCAACATTGCTATAGCTTCAAGCACTGTTGTTTTGCCAGAATTGTTCTGCCCCAACATTACATTAACACGAGAGAAATCATCGATTTTCAGATGGTCGATTCCCCTGAAATTCTTTATCTCTATACTTTTAAATCCATCCATAATACAATTCATATTGAAAAGACATCATCCAGTCACTCGATTGTTTTGTCCCAAATTTCATCCACAACTGCCCAACAGAGACTCTCTGCCAGAATCGTCCACAAACAACAATCTCTCGAAAAAAAAGGAAACTATTCTCTCTTTCGTTTGACAACTTCACGCGAATTGACAATCTCTACCAGATTTCCTTATAAATCGATAACTATTAGTCATTTATTTCCGAAAATGCCACTTCAGCCATTCCTTCCACCACTGCAGATTACGGTGTCGGGAACGTATATGAAGATATTCTCCTTTGGTACGGTGCATATTAACATAAGACGTAGACCCTTCCATTCTATAGCATGCGACAGGCATATCAAGCTGGAGGAATGCCTCGGCGCCATATCGTTCCCAAATATTATAGAACAAATTATAGTCTGCTGCCATCTTATAAGTTGTATCGAAAGACCAATGGTTGTCAGTACCAATGCGGGTAAATGAAGACTGATGACAGAACGGAATATACATGGCTATCTCATCGACAGGCTGAAGAGGACGCAATACACGACGATCCGAATAAACATCGTATGTCGTTCCGATAATCACTTGCACATTTGCAGGCAGTTCTCTGTTTTCAAAAACATCCGAAACGACGTTACAATCTGCAAAAGTGTCTCCGGCATTCATAAAGTTCACCCATTCCCCCTGAGCCAGTTTCAACCCTTTATTCATCGCGTCGTAGATGCCCTTATCGGGTTCGCTCACAAATTTTACTCTATCGGCATATTTCTTTATAATATCCAAGGTGCCGTCAGTTGATGCTCCGTCGATAATCAGGTACTCCAAATTCGGATAATCCTGGCCTAATACGGATTGTATAGTCTCTTCAATCAAAGAGGCTGCATTGTAGCAGACGGTGATGACGGAAATTAATGGAGAAGGCATGAAAATACAAAAATAACCATAAGGGATGAATCTGACAGATAAGATTCTATTTCTTTTTCATTTTATCTCGCGCCGATTCTCGGGGAAACGTTTCAAATCTTCCGGACCTCGCGCCGACAGAGTCGGCAGCAACTCTGGAGTGCGAGAAATGAAAAAAAATTTGTCGGCGGCTACTCCGAATCCCAGGAAATCGTTTCTAAAGAGTCGGCAGCATCTCCAGAGTGTTAGAAATGAAAAATATTTTGTCGGCGGTTACTCCGAACTCCAAGAAATCGGTTCTATCTGATACTTGTCAATATTCCGAGTCTTGTTTTCAAAGTTCATTCCAATAAGAAACGTTTTCTTTTCGTCCATAGCAAAAGGAATCGCGTACTGCTTGTCCTTGATTTGCTGCAATGCTGCCTCAGCAGTGCCACCTAATTTGAATTCCATCACATAGCGATAATCATTTGTCGTAATTAATAAGTCAATACGACCATCACTTGTATGATATTCTGCCTGTGTATAGAATCCCATCAATTTGAAAACCACCCATACGATATTCTGGTAATGATTCTCCAAATTCCTGACCAATTCGTAAGGTGTATCAGCAAATAGAGATTTAAGCCGTCGGCAGAATTGTTCCGGCTGACCTTTTCTAACATCTTCTACAAATTTTTCTATGTCAAAAACCGATTTTTCATTTGCCCGCGACAAATAATAGGGCTGCAAGTAATTGATGAACCCTTCTTCAACTTCTTCGTTTGGAAAACCCAAGAGATATTTTTTGAACTCGGGTTTGTAACCTTTGATGGTCAGATATCCACTCTGATAGATTACCGGAATAGGATTCGTCGATTCTGAATCAATACTGTTAAGCACATCGGCTGTAACTTCAGCTTTCGACATACTCTCCAAATTATAATCATAGCGTTGCAGAAGCTCTACCAGATAGCTTGGTGTGCCGGTCTCAAACCAATAACTGCCGAACTCTCCTTTTGACAATGCGTTCAGAAGACTGAATGGATTATAAACACCCTCTGTATTCTGACGGAAATGGTAACCGTCATACATCTGCCTCAAACGATGATAACACTCCTCCATACCTATGGCATTGCTTTCCGCCAATGCCGGAACGTAATTCTGAAAGTTATCGTGCAATTCCTGTTCGGTAATGCCGCAGATGCTGCAATAGGGCCGATCCATGGAAATATCGTTCAGATTATTCAAGTCGCTGAAAACGCTCACCTTCCCGATTTTGGTTACTCCAGTCAATAGTGCAAACTTGATATAACCGTCCATCGATTTCAAAGCCCCATAAAATCCTTTCAATGTACAGCGATATTCATCCTGCAATTCCGGGTTGCCTATGGCCTGCAATATGGGTTTGTCATACTCATCTACCAAGATAACGGCTCTCAATCCGGTTTTCTTGTATGCGGCTTCTATAACTTTCTCAAATCTCATGCCGAAAGTCAAATCTTTCCGTTCGGTAGCATACTGTGACTCCCAAACAGATAAAGTTTCGTCCAGTCTTTTGTCCAAGGCTTCGGAATTAACATAGTTACCAGTATTGAGATCCATATATAAAACTGGATACGACAACCATTCCGTCACTTTATTGGCTATAGCAAGCCCGTCAAATAGTTCGCGCTTTCCTTCAAAGTACGATTTGAATGTCGATATCAGCAATGATTTGCCAAAACGGCGGGGTCGTGACAAAAAATAGTACCTGCCCTTATCTATCAATTCATATACATAAGCGGTTTTGTCTACATACAAATAACCGTCTCTGCGTAAACTTTCAAAATTCTGTATGCCTATCGGCAAACGTTTTATTTCGTTATGCATAACCTCTAAGTAAAGATTTTCAATTTACAGCAGCTTCCATTTCAGATATTCCTTCCACTATCATAATGTCCGGTGTGCCAGTTTGTCGGTTGCGCCAGAATTTCCCTATTTTTGTAAATCAAAGTTTATAAGAAGCACAAAAAACTATTTATGGCAACCGCCAATTCAAAAATTCTTTCCACCAATGTAATGAACGATGTCTTGACTGAAAAATATCTGATAGAACAATTTACAACAAACCGGAATTCAGCTCTTCACCCGCTATTCGCTTCTGTTCTATTTCTCTCTCCATACGGACAATGGCTGTATTGAAGAAGAAATCGACCAGTGGCTCTGCATTCTCTCTGAAAAGTTTCATACACTCAAGATAGACCGGCCGCTGCTCAACAGGAATAATGAGGATCGGCAAATTATTTTGCAGCAAAAGCTTATTTACCAGAAGACGACCAATGCGTCCATTGCCATCTCGAAATGGATGCAGCCACTCAAAATGTCCATGAAAGCGAGCTGCGACCTCCATTGGATGCCATCGTTTGTCTTGTAAAGCCAACAGGGTGGAACGCAGCAATTCCGGCACGCGTGCTATGAGTTTTTCGTGTTCGCCGAAAACCGTTTCACCGGCACACATATCGAACTCAGTATATTCTCCAGGTTTAGCCCCCTTATGGCGATAGCTGATGGTATGTTCCGTAAGCAGGAAATGCAAATGCTTAACATATTCTTCCGTCAAAGGAGCCTCTACCGTCCTGACCATTTCCTCATAAGCCCGAAAATGGTCAAGTATCTCAAAGGCTTCGAACAGGGTCCTTCCTTGAGGTATCATATCCAGCCCCTTTTCTTTCAAGACCTTCGTGTCGTTGACCGTAAACGTATTTCCCTCAATGCCGCAACTGTGGCAGGAGAACAATATTTCGTTATACTCCATATAATCCTCAACGGCCATACGTGTAGAGAATACCTCTCCATACTGTTTTGCAAGACGATCAAACGCAATAATCTTTTCCTGATTCATATGTCAATCGGCTATTACTCTCTCCATAATTACAAGTTATACTTTATAGCAACTTAGCATAGTTGAATGACATTCTCCGGTAAAAACTGCAGACATGAAGCTTGGCTGGTTGGTGTTTGCTTCAAAAAGACCACATAACAAATTCTTGAATTCTATCTGTGAAATTCATCTTTCAAATTTCATTCAAGCTACCCCCTTAGCACAAATGATACTTATGAAACTTCTTATACGCACAAAAACCAAAAATGGTGGGAAGATAGTAATGGAAATCGGGTTTTGAACATTTAGGGATAGGACCTATGGAACGGATCAGCTCATAAAGCTGATGCAATTGCTCCGTTGTGCCTTTTTCCATAGTAGTGGCAAAAAACAAGGCTTTCTGCTGCTCCAGGTAATAGATATATCTATGGACTGCATCTTGAGAATCCAAACTATATATGATGCGGCTGTATTCCTTCAAAATTTGGCAATAAGCGTCAAAATGTTTTGTATAATCCTTACTCGTCTGCAACGAGTTCTCGCGAATCAGATATCGGTATGTCACCTCTTCAACTACCGCTGTAATAGGCTTGCGAACCTTCACTTCAAAGCTCCACGGATTATCCTCATGCACCAAACCTTCCACGAAACCGATATGATTCTTTTGCAGAAAATCTTTTCGAATCAGTTTGTTCCAGGCCATAATGTATGGACCTTGGAAGACTTGGATTCCTTCCGAATGCTCAACGGAAAATGTTTCATAGGCACCATAAGTCAGATCCGCACCTGTCTTCTCTGCTTTTTCAAACAGTTTCTCCAAGCAAACAGATGTCAGCTGATCGTCGCTATCGACATAAAGCGTGTATTTTCCCTGTGATACTTCATCTCCTGTATTGCGTGCAGCACTTAATCCCCGGTTGCGTTCATGATGGAGAATCTGATATGTAGCACAATCCGGCAACTCTGTCTTCAGAATCTGTTCAGCCCGCACAATGCTATTGTCGGTGCCACAATCGTCCACCACAATCACCTCAAAGCTTCCTTTGAAGGTCTGCTTGCAAATACTTTGCATACAGGCCTCAATGTATGAAGCAACGTTATAAACTGGGATGATAATGCTGATGTCCATTGCTTATTAGTAAGAAGGAGAATTACTCGGGGTCGTTAATAACCCAATAACCATTCTTTCGTCCACCCTGACGGGTTATTACACCTCGCTCGCGAAGTTTTGCCAGAATTCTATCACATTTGCTGCTACTAAAATTTAATATTTGAGATAATTGAGGTATAGTAACTGATGAATTCTTCCTTATCTCTAAAATAACAGCTTCTATATCACCTTTCACGTCACCTTTCACGTCACCTTTCACGTCACCTTTTCCTTCATCGCCTATGAAAATGAATTGTACTTGAAAGGACATCCCGACATTCTTCCACTTCAATTCTACATTCGGATATTCTTTTAATTCCGCAGAAATAAGTTTAAGACCATTACCCCATTGGTCAATCATCCCAAGATGCTTGAAAACTGGAGCTAACACCTTATTGGGAGCATCCGACTGCCGGCTCTCCATCATAGCATAATCAATGGAGGGAGGCAGTAATCCGGGACTCGTCACCTCAACCATATCATCATAGATTGCCACCTTAATATCTTTGCCGGAAAGAGCATAATTCCGATGCACAACAGCGTTTCGTATCACCTCTCGAATAGCATTAATTGGATACTCCCATCGACGCTTAGTATAGATACTTCCTTCTTCGTACCAGGCAGACTGATTGATGTGTCGCAACACGAAAACATATGCTGCTTCTGATTGTTCTGCTACTTCCATATCTATCGCTTTCTGATCAATAAAGACTTCCGAGGTGGTTCCTTTGAAACGGGCACATTCTATCTTCGCATTTGGGAAAAACTCCGAACGTATTGGATCATCAGACAGCAAAATCAACGCATTTGTCGGATATAAACTACCCTGCGACTCCTTAACTAAATTCAACTTCCGCAAAGTCGGTATATCAAGATCCTCTTGCGTCTTATCTTTGAAAAGGCGTTTAAAACTATTGATATTCAACTCGGATATAGTCTTTTCAAAAAAGATCTCGCTATCAAAAGAAATATTTCTGCGTCGGCGTTCCAAATCGAGAATAATCTCTTCATCGGCCAACCGATTAGAAGAACCGACGCGAATATACGTGCCATTGCGCTTTCCTTCGGCCTTCAAATGGTAGGGAGGTTGATTGCCTCTGTAAATCAAAACCCTTATTAAATGCTTATCTTCTACCGTAATGAAAGAAATCTCCGGCAAAATGGCCGGGTAGCAACGATCGTAGATGGCATTGCTGACCTGCTCTTCCATGCGGAACAGATCATCCTCCTCTATGCCGACAACTTCCCTCGGGTTATCTGAAACACCGATATATATTTCACCTCCTGCATCGTTGGCAAACGCGACAGCAGTCTTAGCAATATCCGAGTTCGAAGGTAATGTTGCCTTGAATTCAATACGCCTACCTTCTGTCTGGTTCAACATCTCTTTGAAATCTTTCATCCCAATTTGTTTTTGTTACAGCGAAGATGCCACAAAAATCAACATTCAATTAATGCTCACTATGAGAAGATTAAGAATCACTCTTAATTGAATTTAGCACCATCTACATGCTTTAACATCCAACTAATAACTGCTTCGGAGGCATGACCTGTCTCATTGAGTCCGATTACATCTTCGTTGAATTGTGAAAGTTTCTGCTTGTATGCCTTTTCGTCAAACGACTCGATATTTCGGATAAGTTCATCATCTGTCTCGGCCAATGACCATGGAAGAGCGTGCATGTCGAAATAGAATCCCCGGTCATAATCTCCCATATCACGTGCCAACAGGAAGACGGGCCTACCTGTGAGACAGAATTCCATACCTGCTGATGAATAATCCGTAATACACACATCGCCGGAAATAAGGATATCCTGTAAGTCTGGATACATACCGACATCCTTGAGTGCCGGATTTGAAAAATTATAAATCTCTTTGTAGTAAGTCCGCATGTTAGGATGAGAACTGACCAAAACAAACCACTTACCCCCGAACCTCTTAGTCATAGCTTCAGTCACACGACGCACATCAAATCCATACACATCACGACGGCCATTATTACGGAATGTAGGAGTGTATATTAACAACCTTATTTCGGAATCGTCATCCGGCAGTTCCACATATTCAAGAACCCTGCGACGAATCATTAGTTTGTCCTCGTCGGACGAAAAAAATACATCATTACGCGGCAGACCTTCCTCAAGGACTTCGCCGGGGAACCGGAATGCTGTATGCGCCAATTCAGTCCAAAACCGAGAATCAGAAATCATCAAATCAGTCCTGCTCGCATCCTCCAACAAACTCTTCTGATAACTGGCAGGGAGATCGGCATCCATTTCGACACGTTTCAAACCATGTCCACCATGCATGGTTTGAATATATAACTGTTTCCGTTTTTTATACGGAAAATACAACCCCGCAAAACGGATATTGCTGATTATAAACTGAGAAGTGGCAAGCAAACGGTAATATTCTAAAGAGCCAATCTGAACTTTATGAATAGCAGCCGGCACGTCAGGAAAATTATCCGGGTTGACAAATGCATAGTTAAGACGAAAGACCCGGATTGCGCTTTTGCCCTTCACAATCGCTTCAGCTATAGCACGCGGGTTACAGTTATATTGGGCACCATTCCAAGACACAAGCATGACACGCCCCTGTTTTACCGGATAAAACCAGCGAAGCATCCATAGAACGAATACTCGTGTATGTCGGTTCCAAAGAAGTTTCATAAAAGTTCTGCTGTAGTACCCCTCATCGCAATGCTACCCATATGCTGAATGGGCCAGAATACGAAATTGGTCTTATGAGCAGGGTCAACGTACTTGACCTCGAAACTAAGCAACCGCTCACAAGAATCGTATTCACGAGGCTTTCCCTGATAGTCCCAACTATCCAATATATTAAATTTCACGTTGTAGGTACCTTTTGCCAATTGATGATTGGGAAGCGTAATGTGGACTTTGAAGTCTTCCTTCTCAGAAGGCAATGTAATCGGATTGGTATAAGAAGCCGATAGACGCTGACCTGCACTGTTGTCGAAGAAGATACCCAAAACCACATGATCGGCAGTAACCACATTCCGATGCAGGGAAACCTCGAAATCTAAAGGCTCGTAAGTGGCTACTTCCGACACATTGTTCAACATCCGGACCTCTCGATATTCCACTTCTCGGGCAAAACCGCGATGGTGATTCTTCTCAGTCAGAACCAGATGATCTACCAGATCTTCAATACTTGTTTCCATGTAGAAATCGACACATTCATCAGCAGTACCGATCATCTCAACCATACCGTTCTTCAGGACTACGCCACTTTTGCAAAGTGAACGGACACTCGACATATTATGGCTCACGAAAAGCACAGTGCGACCGCTGTTTGTCGCCACATCATTCATCTTTCCGATAGCTTTCTTCTGAAATTCGGCATCGCCAACTGCCAATACCTCATCAACGACCAGAATCTCCGGTTCCAAGAAGGCCGCAACGGCGAAGCCCAAGCGTACAGACATACCCGAAGAATAACGCTTCACAGGAGTATCTATGTACATCTCGCAACCCGAGAAATCGATAATTTCATCCAACTTACTGTCGATTTCCTTTTTGGTCATACCCATAATGGAACCGTTCATGTAAATATTCTCACGACCTGTCAGTTCCGGATGGAAACCTGTGCCAACCTCAAGCAAAGAGGCAATTCGTCCTCGGGCCTTAATGCTTCCGGTGGTTGGAGCAGTAATACGACTCAATAGTTTTAGCAAGGTAGATTTTCCGGCACCATTCTTGCCGATGATACCGACCACATCTCCCTGGCGCACATCAAATGTGATATCGCGCAAAGCATATACAAAACTATTCTGTGCCTTCTGCGTACGGTCGTTCGTCTGACCGATTTTCAAGAACGGATCTTCTTTTCCAAGCACAGAAGTAACCCACCATCGCTTTATATCGTTACTCAAGGTCCCTGTACCCACTACTCCGAGCTGGTACATCTTGCCCACGTGATCGAATCGAATTGCAATATTACTCATACGCTACATAATTTGAAAACTATTTTACCCATAAATCGATAACGAATTCTTCTTGCCTATCCACAAAGCAAAGTAAACCTTTATAGCAGTATCTACTACTTGATCAAAACGCCCGTCATACTGCATCAAATTATAAATGGCTGCATCAGCCGTTACAGTATTTGAAAGGATTCATATTAAAGTCTGTTTACAGATTACGAAAATTTTTGTTACGAAGTTTTTCGTAATAAACATTCACACTTTATCTGCTTTGTAGGGCAGTGAATATCCGCGGCTGTCTATCTGCTCCAGAGCTTCTCGGGCCGTGCCGTGAATCTTCAGTTCGAAAAAGGATCTCACATGGTATTAGTCCGAAAGCTCCGCAACGCCAGTCACAGTACTTTTCATGGAAACAGGTAACGGGCGTGCGCACACACTATATATCGGGGCAAAGATACAAACAAAATGGAGAAAATCAAAAAAAATTGTCCAAAAAAACCTCAAACTCCATCTAAAAATGCAGGTTTTTCCAAAAAACAATGTAACTTTGCAGCAAATTTGATTTGTTATGACATATTCTACTCACTCTATTAAAGATTGGATATTAGCTACACGCCCTTGGTCTTTCCCGGCATCAGCGATGCCTGTAGGTGTAACGATCCTATGGATTTTCAGCAGACAAGAAGAGATCAGTTTCACCTTCACAACCTCTTCCTGGTTGTTGGGCCTCTGGACGCTTGTCAACATTATTCTGATTCATGCAGCGGGTAATGTCTGGAGCGATTATTTTGATTATCGAAAGAAAGTGGACACCTCTGACACGTACGGCGTCCGAACACTGGTTGACGGTATCTTTCAACCCAAACAGTTCCTGTATTACTCTTTGGGATTACAAACAGTAGCGATTTTGGGAGGCATCGGTCTGGTCTGTCTGACTGGATTACCCCTTTTGTGGATTGGTTTGTGCGGTATTTTGCTTTCGCTCTGCTACCCTCTACTGAAATATTCTGCCTTAGGCGATCTGGTCATCATGTGCTGTTACGCCTTGCTTCCCACCTTGGGCACCACCTTTATTATCACGGGGAACATTCTTCCTGAAATACTATGGATAGCAGTTCCAGTTGGTAGCATCACGGTAGCCATTCTGCACATCAATAACACTCGCGACATCGAAACGGACCGACGAGCCGGCATTCACACCTTTGCCATGCTGACTGGACGAACCGTCGCAGTAGGCGTTTATGTTTTCGAAGTATTGATGCCCTATTTGTGGATCATCGGACTTTGTTTGGCCAGCATGGAACCCGTTACCATTCTCCTTACCTTGTTCTCTCTGCCAATCGCCATCGGTAATGTGCGATGTGTGCTTCAGTACAAACAGAAAGGAATCGAATCCATTGCCCGATTAGACGAGCGAACTGCACAACTTCAATTGGTATTCAGCTTACTTCTGATGGCAGGTCTTGCTGGCAGCGTTTTACTACATGGATGATATTCATTACCGATGAAAAGCAGACTTATATTCTCTATTCTGGTGGCTGCCACACTTTGGTTCCTGATGTTTTCACCATGGACCGCTCATTGGTTTAACTTCTGGTGGGCAATGTCTGCATCTGCCATCATACTCACTTCCGTCGCAACCTTCAACATGAAAGGGTTGTCCGGCATTTGGCCCCAAAAGCGGACTCAAGCCTTATCAAATCTTGGATTTGCTTTGCTGATTGCGGTTTCTCTTTGGATCGTGTTTTACATAGGGGATAAACTATCGCAATGGCTATTTGACTTCGCCCGTCCACAGGTCAATCTCATCTATGACATGAAGTCCTCGTTATCGCCTCATGTCATTGCATTGCTATTGCTTTTCATTATCGGACCCGCTGAAGAGATTTTCTGGAGAGGATACATTCAAAGCACATTGTGCCGCTACATGAAACCTACAACCGCATTTCTGACAGCAACGGCTTTTTATACCCTTGTACATCTCCCATCATTGAACTTCATGCTTATCATAGCAGCACTAACCTGCGGTTTAGCTTGGGGAGGTCTATACCGATTGTTTCCCAAACATCTGCCAGCCATCATCCTCAGTCATGCGCTTTGGGACGCTGCGGCTTTTGTGTGGTTTCCGTTTTAGCATCAGCTCTATTCAACCATATCTTTTTATTGGTTATTTGAGATACCAATTATCGTATGTGCCGGCACGATCCGTAGCCTGATCTTCCACCCAATCGGTGAAGGTGGTAAATAGACTATCGATGGGAGACTTATCATTGCTTGGCAAAAGTAGGTTATAGAGATTACTGTTGAGTACCTCGACCCCAGAAAGTTTAACAGCAAAGGGATACGGACGATAACGGCCTTCAGAAGTGCTTCTGGTATAAAACATTCCATTCTCAGGTTCCGAACCGTCATCCAATGTTTGGAAATAAGTATAGATGTCTTCTGAAAAATAGTTTCTACGATAATCGGTTGCCAAAGGGGATGGTGTTTCATAGGGAACATGAACCTCCCATGCAAACTCATTTTCGCAGTCTTCTTCCCATCGGTAAAGAAACGGCCTCACCTTGCTCTGACCTGCTGCAATGTCATTTAAATCTACCGTTGTATTTACTCCATCGTTCGGATTATAATAATAAACGGTCAGTTCAACAGTATGGCCAGACCAAGTCCATGCTTTATCATCATTCATCTTCTTGGCCAAAATATACCGGCAGTTTGCCGTTCTACGATGTATATCCGGAGTAATGTAAAAATAATATCCCGTTGAAGTGGGATACATATCCTCCTCCGTAAACATATACCTGCCATCGATTGTAAATAAGATATTCTTGATGTTCGAGAGAATAATGTTGTTTCCCAGAACAAATTCGACTGCCAAGCCGTTATCACCAGAAGAAACGTTTTCGAAAGTGGTAAAACGGAATTTTTCATAATTAAGGCATGCAACCCTTTCGTTCCCTGATTCGTAAATCCCTATATGACGGAATTTATCGACCTGCACGACCAAATCGTTCAGATCATTGTCTCCTGGATCCGGATAAGTATCCTCAAAAAGATAGACATCTGACAACATTTCTCTGTTTATCATAGTCCCCGAAGCTGACGAAGCAATATCAGAAGCAGTACATGCTACCGAAAACTGGGTTCCAGAAATACTTACTTCCTGCACCTGATTCTCTGTGGCATCAGGTGCATATATATACAGAGATTTGACATAAGCCGGAACCTCGATTGTTCCTTTCCATGTTCCATCACTCTTCGTATAACTGCAAAAGACGGGCTTCAAACCTGGCTTCAGCTCTGCTCCATCCAAGGGTGATTCAGCATATACTTCGAAATAAATCCCTGTAGATTCCGCGGTTGGTTTCCAATTTGGAAAACTGACAGAAGCAGTATATGTTACCGAAGTCGCATAATCGAACGTTGTTGTGGCAACTCCTTGGTACTTTTGTGGTACCGTAGCCGTTTCCAGACAAGAAGAAAGCAGGCATGTACAAGTAACTAATACTGCAGTGATACTCCTAAAATGGTCCATATTCATCACATACTAAACAACAACGTAGAACCATGATCTCCCGATTCTCAGATTGTATCCATAAAAGTCCGTTCTTGCTTGGAGAATACCAAAATGCCCAGGAACATAATGACAATCATAAATACAACACTATAAAGCAACGACCACCAGTCCATCTCACCAATACCGCTAATCATATAGCGGAAATCGGTAAAAACTCCCTGCAATGGATTCAAGTACAAATATCGCGTTAAAGCACGATCGCCAGACACATCGACTGGATAAATCACAGGCGTAGAATACATCCATAGTTGCAAGAAAAAGGCAACCAGATTATTCAAATCGCGATATTTGACGGTCAAGGTTGAAACAATCAAACCGCAACCCAATCCTGTAAGTGCCAAAATCACAAAAAACAGTGGGAAAAGGCAAAACTCCCATGTCAATCCGATTTCAATAGATTCATCGAAATAGAAATAAATCCAAATGGCCAACAAAGGAATACTTTGCACAATAGCCTTCAGAAAACCAGAAGTCACACCCGACAGAGGAGCCACCAATCGGGGAAAATACACCTTCGAGAAGATACCAGTATTTCCTGTAAAGGCATTCTGTCCCGTGGTAAAACAAGCGGCAAAATAGTTCCAAAGCAGCGTACCACTCATATAAAACAATGCAGGAGGCATGTTGCCCGTTGAAATGCCAGCCAAATTGGCAAAAACGAACATATACATGACGGTGGTAAAAATGGGTTGGAAGAAAAACCACAGCGGACCGAAGATCGTTTGCTTGTAAACAGTAACGATGTCGCGTTTAACGAACTGCTTGAAGAGGTCTCGATACTTCCAAACGCCCTTCAAATCGAGGTCCAACCATTTTTTGTGGGGACGAATGACGATGTCCCACCCATTATTATTGCCCATCTTGTCTGTTTTATAAATTCTTAGGTTTTACAAAGGAAAATTAATCGACTTCACGATCTTTATCTTGAGATCCTGTTCGCATGTCTTCATCCGTCTCTCCGTAACCATAGCCGTAACCATAGCCGTAACCATAGCCGTAACCATAGCCGCCATAACGACGACGAGACATCGTAGCACCGTTCAACAATACCGTAAGATTCTTATATTTATGAGACTGATAAATCTTTTCAACCTCTGGCAGTACATTGCGCTGAGTAACACCCGCACGCACCACAAAGATCTGCAAGTCGGACAAACGCGAACAAATGAACGAATCTGCAATCAAAGCCGCCGGAACGGTATCGAGAATGATATACTCATACTTCTTACGGAAATCTGCAATCAGCTGATCGAGTTTGTCAGACATCAGCAACTGAACCGGATTCGGAGGAATTTGTCCGGCAGGCATAATATCCAACTGCGGGTTAGCGGCAGACACGAAAATACAGTCTTCCAACTCGGCTTTTCCTGAAAGATAGGCAGAAAGACCCGTACGCTGTCCGTGACGCATCTTTTGCCAGTCTTCACGCTTGAACATCATCGGATTCTTGTGTCCTTTTCGGATATCCATATCAATCCAGATGGAACGTTTCTCGGTATTAGCCATACACGATGCCAAGTTACAGGACACGAAACTCTTACCTGCACCCGGAGAGAAAGATGTGAAGAGAATAACCTGTGCCCGATTTCCATGATTATCTGTCATGAACGAAAGGTTGCTCTGCACAATGTGCATGCCTTCCGCCAATGCATTCTTGCTCTCGTTGGTAATCACAATCTTATTGCTCTTCACACGATTGTCAATGCCTCTGAGCTTATCAAGCAAAGGCCGGTCATCTTTGTTCTTATCGTAACCCGGAACCTCACCGATAAACGGCATTGAAAGGGCATCCTCAATATCCTTACGTCCACGAACCGTAGAATCCAAAAAGACAATCAACAACATAATCAAAGCCGGCAAAGCCAAACCTATGCCCACAAATTTGATCATGATGGAATTCACCACCGGGAAAATAGGCCCTAACTCACCCATCGGATCTTCGATAAGTCGGGTATCCGCTTCGGAAACTGCAATCTGCAAGCGCAACTCCTCACGTTTCTTCAAAAGGAAAGAGAAATACGATTGCTTGTATTCGCGAGTGATACTCAATGACTGGGCAATCACAGAGGTGCTGTCATATTTCGACTTGCGAGCATTAGCCGTAGCTGCTGAATAACGCGCCACCTTGCTGTTCGCTGTACGCATTTTGATATTCAAGGCATCAAGATACGAATCCATGCCCGACATCAAAGCCGGCTCCATGCTGGCCAAATTGTCGTCAATCTGAAGCACAGCAGGGTTATTGACCGAAGAGTTGGCTATAAGACGCTTACGCTTTTGAACCATTTCGTTATAGGCCTGAACCTGTCCTGAAATACCGGCTTCATCCAAACCTGCCAACTGAGGAATATAGTCTTTCTCGTTTACAGATGTCTGCATTCGGGCTTTCAAATCGCGTGCCGCCTGCATTTTTGCCTGAATTTCATACAACTCTTCCTGAGCCATATCCCGTTGTCCGAGCTGCTGGCTCATGTCGTTCGCTTTAACCTCCAAATTCGGATCAACACCAATATCGAACAACTGACCTTCGGTTTCTCCCAGTTCTTTGGCTGTTTCTTCGATGCGTTCATCAACGAATTTTGCCGAACTGACCGTAAGCGCATTCTTTTCTTCCAATGTCTGCTGATTGTAAACAGCGACAAAGGCTCTCAAGATGGAATCGCACTCGGCAACAGAGGTGGAAACACATATCAGACGAACCATTGCAGCAGCACGTTTCTCAGCTGTCACTTTAGAACGGCAACTTTTTGCCGCCTCTATCGGACTGATTCGCTGAACGACAATCATTTCGTCCATATTGGTAACCAATGAAGGATACTGTTCATCAGTAACGTCCACGCGGATGTATTGTTCCGTACCGGGAATTGCCAGATCTGCCCCAAAATAGTAGTAGCTCGATTCTTCGTCAATTTCCGTCTTTACGCCTCCATACACTACCTTGCAAATACGAAACTGCTGGGGTGATACCGGCATAATGTCGAGTTCTATGTCGTTATCGTATTTACTGAGAAACGAGACAGTAAAAGGACGGTTCTCAAAAAGATACTCATGACGGAAAGCTCCACGAATGAAATAGGAAACATCGAAATGGATACGATCACTTACCTGCGTTGCCAATTTCAATGAGTTCAAAATGTAGAGCTCATTGCTCATATTGGTAACACCCAGATCGGAAATTCCCAAATAAGACTGCATGTCGAACTGTTCGTTCATCGAGAACTTGATCTGCAAGTCGGTAGAACGTTCGTATTGAGGCACCAATGTCTTTACATACAGATATCCGGCACCGAATGAGACTATACCGCTCAATACGAACCAGAACCAGTTCATGAGCAGCATAATGGCGAAGTCTTTTATATTAAAGAGCGGCGCTTGCTCTTTCTTTTTCGGACCATCGCCTTGATTCGACATATTTAATCCCATATCTGCACGGGAATAGTTCATGTTTTCCATATCAAAATTTTGGAGTGCACTTTGACGATATCAGACATTATGCTATCACTTGTTCACCGACAGGAAAATGGCTCCCATAGATACGACAAACGACAAAATGGAAGTGATGGCTGACATGTAGCGGTAACCGGCACTTTCATCCAAACTCTGGGTACCGGCAGGCTCTATGTAGATAATATCGTTCTGCTGCAAATAATAAACCGGAGAATTCAAAAGGTTGCTCAACATGGTAAAGTTGACACGATAGGTCCACAACTCGCCGTTTTCCTCTCGGATAAGCAATACATCCTCACGGTCGGTACCGTTCATGAAGCCTCCGGCCATCATAACTGCCTCGACAATCGTGCAACGGTCTTTGTTGATATTCAGAATCTGACCATTGTTACCACGAATGACTACCACATGGAAAGATAGCAATTCGACATTGACCACAGCATCATTCACATACTGTCCCTCACGCAGACGATCCTGAATATCTTCAGCGACTTCCTTACGTGACTTGCCCTCCACATAGATGCGACCTAAAATCGGGAACTCAATGTAGCCCTCATTGTCCACATGGAAACCCGACAAAGTGGTCGAACCCAGCATCTGAGCCGTATTGCCATTGGTCGTAGTGGATCCCATTCCCGGTGCAGAGTTACTTCCGATAAACGTCTGGTTGTTGAAAACATCTACCAACTCCTTGTCTTTCGAAGCGATGGCAATAGCCAACTGGTCATCAGCCTGAATACGGATATCATAGGTGGTGGCAATTCGCTTGGCATCCTGATATTCGTTGGCATCCTGAAAAAGAATGTAGTGTTCACGGGCTACGCAACTGCTGAGCAGCAGGACGGCGACAACGGACAGTAAAAGGGATGTGTATTTCATTTGCTTCGTTTTTTATATTGATTCAAGTTTGAATTAAAATTCAAGATGCAAAAGGGTTAGAAAGTGAAAAAAGGACTGTACCACATCATTCTTATCATGAACATTGGCACAATCCTTTAGTTTTGCGGCGAATTAGTCAGCCTGCTGTTCGCGAAGGTGCTGCACATAGATGGCACGCTCCATCTTTCTACGATTTACCTGTGAAGGTGAATCGAACTGCTGACGACGACGAAGCTCCTTGATGATGCCTGTCTTCTCGTATTTGCGCTTGAACTTCTTCAAGCAACGCTCGATATTTTCGCCCTCTTTAACTGGTACAATGATCATATCGTACGGGTTATTAAGTGTTCAGATTTGTCCGGCCCCCTTTTTTACATCTCCATTTCTACGACCTTGGACGCATCTGCCGTTTACCACTTTGATAAACGGGTGCAAAGTTAAAACTTTTAGGACAATAATCCAAATAAATGTGGGAAAAAGTGTTGAAAACTTTATTTTTTCCTCTATGTTATTCCCATTTTGCAAAAAAATGATTACATTTGCGGCCCAACAGGGGAAATATTTTTTCTCAGTTAGGAAAATATTTTTCTCCAGTTAGGAAACAAATTTTATTAAGTTAGCAAGCAAAAAAATGAAGCAAAATCAGAAACTGAAAAACTTGCGACAATCCATGCAACAAAAGGGTATCGACCTTTATCTGATGGTCAATTCCGATCCGCATGAGAGCGAATATCTGCCCGAATACTGGAAGTGTATTACCTGGCTGACCGGTTTCAGAGGCGAAGTAGCTACGGTGATTGTCACCCAGAACGAAGCTTTGTTATGGACCGATTCCCGCTTCTTTCTGAGTGGTGACCAGCAATTGGCGGACAGTGGCTTCCAACTGATGAAAATGAAGGTGGATATTCCTGTGGAAACCTGGCTGAACAACTATATCAAACAATCGGTGAACCCTCCGGTTATTGCGGGAGACAAACGCGTGATTTTCGGGAAAATGGCTGATTTCATCACCATGGACAAGGATCTGATCTCTCCTTTGTGGGAAGATCGACCCACTTTGCCCCAAGGAAAAATTGAAATCTATCCGGATGCCTATAATGGTGTTTCTGCCGCAGAAAAGATTCGGAGGGTGCTGGATTGCATTCATCGGGAAGACGGGAAAGGTGCGCTGTTCCTAAAAGCATTAGACGAAATAGCCTGGGTGCTGAATCTGCGAGGTTCTGACATTCATTGCACACCTGTTTTTATAAGCTATCTCTTGCTGTCCGAAACCCGAAAAGTGCTCTTTGTGGACGATGCTAAGCTGACACAAGAAGTAAAGATGTATTTGCAGAACCTGGGCATAGAAACGGCGCCCTATGAAGAGGCCCCATTGACAGCTGAAAAAGGTTTGCACTATACGACGAACAATCCGATTCCGCTGATGAAAGCCATCAAAAATCCGGTGGAGATCGAAGGATATCGCAAAGCCATGCTGAAAGACGGCATCGCCTTAACCCGTTTCTACCATTGGTTAGAAGATGCCTTAAAGGCCGGTGAAACCATTACAGAACTGGATTGTGTTGACAAACTGATCCATTACAGAAGTTCCTTCGAAGACTATCGCGAAGAAAGTTTCGATGCCATTGTGGCTTGGAACGAGCATGGCGCCTTGCCCCATTACGAACCTCGTCCAGAATCGAACGTAACGATTCAAGGAGACGGATTGCTGCTGATTGATACTGGCGGTCAGTATTTAGATGGAACAACGGATATCACCCGCACTATTGGCGTCGGAAAGGTCAGCGATGCCATGAAACGTGACTATACATTGGTCTTGAAAGGGCATATCCGTTTGGCAACAGCTGTTTTTCCAAAAGGCACTCGCGGCGACCAGTTGGACGCGCTGGCTCGTTTGGATTTATGGCGCGACGGGAAAACCTATCGCCATGGAACCGGTCATGGTGTCGGACACTATCTGGGTTGCCATGAAGGACCGGAATCAATCCGTATGGAGCACAATCCGCAAATTTTGGAGGAAGGGATGCTCTTTAGCAACGAACCTGCCATATATTTAGGCGGCAAGTATGGTGTCCGCCATGAGAATTGCGTTCTTGTCAGACCTTTCGATGTGAAGAATGAGGCTCCTGATGCCACTCCCTGCGATCTTTCGGAACATGGCGAATTTCTTTGTCTGGAAACGCTGACTCTTTGTTATATTGATACATCCTGCATCGACAGGAATCTCTTAACCGTCGATGAGACCAATTGGATAAACAATTATAACAGACGCGTTTATGAACTTGTATCTCCCTATTTAGAAGAAAGCGACCGCATTTGGCTGAAACAAAAATGCGTCAATTTGATATAATAAAAACCGACATTTTGCAAAATACATATTACAAAATGTCGGTTCCTATACCTAAATTTAGTTAAAAAACAACCATGATGCAATCGGTTGTACGTATATTTAAGAAAATATGTCTATCTTTGCATCGTGTTTTTCATGGTATTAGATTTAAGGTAATGAAGGAAGCGGCACGTCGTGAGACGGGCCGTTTCTCTGTTTATAGCATCATGTATGAATCGCTCAATCACTTGACTCGAATCACATCTCCATGCTGATTGACAATAGCACGCAGGAAATCTTCGCTATAAGCGGGTTGAAGAGGAAATTCACACACGCCATAAGGAGTGCGCTTGAAATTTCCCGGCTGTCCTTCCACTTCTTTTTTGATGTTGCCGTCCATGTATTTGACCAACAGATACAGAGCCAGTTCCTTATACTTCGATGTAGCTCCATTGGCTTCTGCAGCACTATAGTCGTTCAAGAAGCGGGTAACGGAGGACGTGCTGGTTTTCAACAATGCAAGCGCCTGAGTATCGATGCTGTCTTGCTGGCTATCGAATCTGTCTTCAAGGGCATCGCGCACCCGACTGACATCTTCCATCATGGCTTCATAACGTGTATAAACTTGCTGAGCCACCCAGTTATTCATCCAGAAAGCGGACGTCCAACTGAAGGTTAAGATATCACCGTTGCCAACCCGGAAACATTCCGGTGCCTCCAGAATATTGTTGTAAATCGGAGTAAATACTGCCGTATTGGCATCATCGACCGCAAACCAGGTCTTGGCTCCCACCTCACGAGGCAACCAGCCTCGCATTTCGCTAACAAAGACAAAGCCTGTCTGCTGGGTAGCTACCGCACGTTCGTGAATATATTTCTGTCCATCTACCTCGAATCCCATCGGACGCCAGCGATACGCACAATGGAACGGACCGCCACCCACATCTTGCGTCATATCCCAAGGTGTACCCTCAAAGTGGTCTCGCATCGCATTTTGCACATCCCGATGCGAAAGTTTCCGATCCGGACGTACGTAAAGCGGAAGCACGGAATCTTGCGGACAATTGGGCGTGCATTCGTAGTTTACGAAAGGAAAATACTTATCCATTCCTTTCTTGAAATGGTTGAAAAAAGCCCAAACTCTTCCGTCACAGGCACGGAAAGCTCCGAAATCCTGCTCTGCGTATGCCCTGCAAAAATCGAAATCTTTATCCAAACCGCTGAATCGTCCTGTCTGTCGGGCAAACGAAATAACATCCGCTGCATACAGGCAACTGTCGCCCACCTCGTAACGATTCAGTTTCTTGTTCAGTTTCTTGGTTTGCGGAAATGTATGGATACGTGCCTGATTGGCATGCGCTGCGATACAGTCGTCGGGAATGCGACGAGCCACCCAAAGGGCGCCTTTATTGCCGGGACCTTTGCCGATTAGATCCATCACCCAAACCTCGTTCGGATCACCAATGGAAAAAGTCTCTCCTTCACTGGCATAACCATATTCAGCCACCAACGACGTCATCACATCGATGGCTTCGCGAGCGGTACGGGAGCGTTCAAGGGCAATATAGATCAGCGAACCGTAATCGACGATTCCCGTGCTGTCCATCAGCGTCAGATCGCCGCCCCAAGTGGATTCTGCTACCGTTACCTGATATTCGTTCACATTACCGACCACGCGATAGGTGTGTGGCACTTCCCGGATTTGTCCCAAAGGGCGCTGCGTGTCCCAATCGATAATCGGACGCATGGCATCAGCCGGATGATCGGCAGCAGGCGTATAGTAGAGTTCGCCATAAAGCTGGTGACTGTCAGCCGCGTAACTGATCATCGTCGATCCGTTTACAGAAGCGTTTTTGCCCACAATGAAGTTCGTACAAGCCCATATCGGACATCCCATCAGGAATAATACAAGTGAAGATGCTACTGATTTCATATTTGTATATTTAAAAATATCTCTTGGTTTCTATCTCGTTTTCGTTGCCGCAATAATCGGTGATCCAGATCCGAATGGTATGCGTTTTGCCTTTTTCGATTCCGAAATGCCGGGGATAGCCATACCTGCATCCATAGCGGTTGAGGTCGAAGGGAACAAACTTACCGTCGATAAACACCTTGAACTGTTTGACTCCACTTCCCACATCGGACACAGAAATCTGTCCGCGGTTCCAAGTCAAACTGGTAAAGCCGGCTATCGGTTTTTTAGTGTCACGCCGAACAGCATAACGTCCGAAAGCGCTGACATTGGCATGCACGGCACCATCGCGATATTCTCCGCCTTCATATCCACCATCGACATTCACGATATACAGTTGTTCCGGATGCGTCAAGGTATCTGCATAGGCTTTAGGTATCGGAATGGAAATGGGGAAAGTTCCATGCACCGGCACACTTACTTCGCCAATGGTATAGATGTCAGAAACGCAGGGTTTGACCGGTTCTGCCACCAACGATTTCCTGAACGGGAGAATGGCATCAGCGTACAAGTTGCCGGGGTCAAGGCTGAAACTACATCCCAATGAATCGAAGTGGAAGGATTCCTGACAACGGACCAAAATACCCTTGCCTGTCCGAGTGCCTGCAGGCATATCGCTCCACAGGGGAGAATTTGCGGGCCCGTGGGGGAAATTTTTTCCTCTCACGGGGAAACAAATTTCGCTCTGGTTTCCATGGGCGTCCGACAGCACGTACCGGAACTGATAGGTACGTTCCTCATCGATAACAAAGGTTCCGTCGCCTAATGTATGGTCGATCATCTGCAAGCGGTTGTCCGGTTCAATGAAACTTTTCTGGATCAGGCTTCCATGCAACAACCAAGCGGCATAATCGGTCAGGGAGTTGGTGTAGCGGCGCTCTGAATAGCGGAATCCCCGGCAATCGTAATGGTAGATTAGCTCATCATCCTTATAGAGCTGAATGGAAGTAACCCCATATAAATTGCTTTGGTTTTCCATGTAATCGAACGCCTTGATGCCTAAACCGACCCGTCCCCAAGCCGTAAACACCCGATTGAGGGTGCGCTGTCCGGATTGCGACTTAATAACGGCTGCCGTCTGGCGCACACTTTGTCCGTTGGCCAATCCTCCCAACGGATATAAATAAACGTGACTGGCTCGCGGTGCCTTATGGTCAGCAATGCTATCGACAAAAAACGGCATCGGATTGTAGAAGGCATCATCGTCGTCGTTACAATCGCGCAACTCGAAGTGCACATGAGGTCCTCCTGAACTGCCGGTATTACCACTTTGTGCAATGATGTCTCCCATCTTTACCGGAAGTTCGTCCGGCTCAAACCAGACCTGTGCGTTGTTTTCCTCCATTTCTGCTTGTCTCGCGCGTACCTTATTATATATGTAGGCGCTGAATCCGTTCAAATGCGCATAGACAGATGTCAACTGGTATTGCGGATGACGGACATAGAGCACCAATCCGTAGCCATAGGCATTGATTCCTGCCCGGCAAACGTATCCGTCTGCAAAAGCCCGTACCGGATGGTTGACGGTACTCTGTGTCTTGAAATCAAGCCCTGCATGGAAATGGTTTTTGCGCAATTCCCCGAAATTTCCGGCCAGGAACGGTTCCATATCGATAGGCAGACAATACTGCATACCGGAATCGGGCAGCACCGGAGTTAAAGACGCTGTTTGCGCCCAAGCTCCGGTGCCCATACATAATAAAATTATGGTGAGAAGTCTATACATTGAAACGGAAGTGCATGATGTCACCATCCTGAACCACATAATCTTTGCCTTCCACACCCAGTTTGCCGGCTTCACGAACAGCGGCTTCCGAACCATACTGCAGATAATCATCGTACTTGATGACTTCTGCACGGATAAAGCCTTTCTCGAAGTCTCCGTGAATAATACCTGCGCATTGCGGAGCTTTCATTCCCTTGCGGAATGTCCAGGCTTTCACTTCCATCGGACCAGCGGTGATATAGGTCTGCAAGCCCAAAAGGCTGTATGCTGAATGGATGAGCCGATTCACGCCACTCTCACTCAAGCCCAGTTCCTCCAGGAACATCTGCCGTTCCTCGTAGCTCTCAAGTTCTGCAATTTCGCTCTCGATCTTAGCCGAGATGACCAACACTTCTGCGTCCTCGCCTTCAACAGCCTTCTTGACGGCTTCCACGTAGGCATTACCTGTCTTGGCGCTGGCCTCATCCACGTTGCAAACATAAAGAATCGGTTTGCTGGTCAGCAGGAAGAGTTCGCGGGCGGCCTGAATCTCATCCGGAGCCGTCAACTTCGAGGTAATCTCGCGGGCTGATTTTCCGGCAAGCAAAGCCTCCTTGATGGCGCTCATCAGTTCGAACTGAACTTTAGCGTCCTTATCATTACCGACTTGAGCCAACTTCTGCACTTTGGGCAGACGGCTCTCAATCGTCTCCAGATCCTTAAGCTGGAGTTCGGCATCGATGATTTCTTTGTCGCGAACCGGATCGACCGAACCATCTACATGCACCACATTACCATCGTCGAAACAACGGAGCACGTGGATAATGGCATCGGTTTCCCGGATATTAGCCAGAAATTTGTTTCCCAAGCCTTCGCCCTTGGAAGCACCCTTCACCAATCCTGCAATATCGACAATCTCGACAGTGGCAGGAACAATACGGCCGGGATGAACTATTTCGGCTAACTTGTTCAGACGCTCGTCAGGCACCGTAATAACGCCTACATTAGGCTCGATGGTGCAGAAAGGGAAGTTGGCTGCCTGCGCTTTGGCGCTCGACAGGCAATTGAAAAGAGTAGATTTGCCTACATTAGGCAATCCGACAATACCACACTGAAGTGACATTACTTATGAATGAGTTTATGATTTATTAGAAACAATTCCCCGAGGCATCTGGAAGTCTCGGGGAATGAAATTATTCTTTATCTTTCTTACGTTTCTTCCGATAAAGTCCGTAAGAATGCTTGTGCGAACTCTCGCCTTCGTTATACGATGCATAGTAATTATAGTAGGTATGTCCGTAGTAACGGTAGCCGTAATACTTACCATAACCGGTATAACCCATACTGTAATTGAGTGCTTCGTAGTCAATGTCGGTGAGCACAACAGCCATATTGCGCAACTGGTTGCTGCTGTAAATCTCCTGAACAGCCGGCAACTGACGACGGTCGAGCTTGCCCACACGGATTACAAACAATGTGATATCAGCCACACGGTTGGCAATACCGGTATCTGCCACAATGCCCAACGGAGGATTATCCAGGATGATGTAGTCGAAGTGCTTGCGCAATTCCTCGATAGCCTTATCAAAGCGTTCGCTCATCAGCAACTCGGCCGGGTTAGGCGGAATGATACCGCCCGGGAAGACCGAAACATTCTCATATGGCGTTGTCTGGATGAGCGACATCAGATCGTCTTCCTGTCCTGCCAGATATTCGGACACACCCTTCTTGCCACGCAGCTTGAAATTTCGTGAAGTTGCCATCTTACGCAAGTCGAGATCGACCATACAAACCGTTTTGCCGGAAATGGCAAACGTCATAGCCAGGTTCATGGCAATATACGACTTACCTTCACCCGACATGGTGGAAGTTAGGGCAATCACCTGAGTCTTGTTCGATACTCCCATAAACGAAAGATTGGCACGAAGGATTCGGAAAGCTTCCGAGATCTGATTGTTCGAACCTGCCTCGACAAACAAAGTCTGATTTGCCTGCTTCTTAGGTTTGCTTGGAATCTCACCCACCACCGGAGCTTTCACCACATTAGTAACATCCGAACGTCCGCGAACCTTGGTGTAGAGAATATCCTTCAGATAGTAGAAACCGAACGGAATGGCGATTCCGATCACAAAGGCAACCAGCAGAATCATTTTCGATTTAGGAGCTACCGGATAGGGAGAACCCCAGGCAGAATCAATCAGTCGGACATTCGATTCCGTCATTGACTTCATGATGGCATTTTCTTCAGACTTCTGCAGCAAATAATTGTACAATTCCGATTTAACCACCTGCTCACGACTGATACTTGTAAGCAGTCGCTCGTTGCTGGTAGCGTTACTAACACGGCTCATGTTCTTGTCCGACAAACGCTGCACCTCCTTCAGCTGAAGCTCAATACCTGCCTGAACGTCAGCGGCTGTATTCCGGATATTCGAATACAAGGAATTGAGTTCCGTTGCCTTATCGAGCACGACAGGACTGTTTTCCGAAGAATAGGACTTCAACTGGTTGTAGCGCATCAAGCCCTCATCGTAGGCTTGAATCTGGCTATTCAGCACCTGACTGTTCAAAGCCACATTCATTGGAAGCAACTTCAGATAGCTGGTGTCGATGCAACTGCGCAAATCCTTGATGATTCGCAACTGCACCTCCAACTCCGACATCTGAACTTCCTGCGTCTTGGAAAGAGTCAGGTAACCACTCGCCTCGGTCAACGGGTTAACCGTTTTTTCCGACGACTTCATACCCTCCAACTTAGCATCCACCGCATTGAGTTCCTTTCTGACAACTTCCATTCGCTGAGCGATGAATCCCAACGTGGTGGTCAAGACTTCATTCTTTGATTCGATGGTCAGACGATTGTACTCTTCAATCAGCGTATTCAGAATGTCAGCGGCCTTGCGAGGTGAGGTTGCCTGATAAGAAAGTTGAAGCATGGCTCCATCCTTCTGTGTCAGATCTACCGACAAACCTTTCATATAGCCTGTAGCAACGCGATCCAGATTACCGGCATACACTTTGACACTATGAGCACGGTTCTGATAGTAGTCGTCGAAGGTGTGGCGGCGCAACTGAACCGTAGCCAAACCGATACCCGGCAATTCGACTTCCTGATCGAACGGACACACAAACGTTGTATCTTCCGAAACATACTTAAACTGGGTTGTATCGGATTCCGACAGGAACTGGACTTCAAAAGCCGCACCATACACCGACTGGTCAGGGTCGGACGGAATAATATAGACAGGAGAAGAAATATACAACTCATCCTCGCGCATGAAACGCGGCTCAAAGTATGTATATTGCAAACCCAGACGCTTAATCACTTCAATCATCACCGAACGTGAAGCCAGAATCTGCAACTCGTTCTTCACATTACTGGTTGTCAAGCCCGAGAATCCTGCAATATCGGCAAATGCGGAACCGGCACCTGCACCGACACCGTTTTTCTGGTCTTTGACAAGCACCGATGCCTGCTGGGTATAAATCTTGGGGGAGTGCCAGATATAGGCAGCTCCGATCAACAAGGCTACAAAAGCACAAATAAGAAACACATGCCACTTTCCTAAGAAAATATTGACGATGGTCTGAAAATCCAAACCGCCTGAATTTTCTTCAGAACTGGTACCCGACACAATGGTTGAACCATTGACAATGGGCTGTTGCTGCTGATTAGGATCGTTAGTAATCATAATTTGTTTATACTGGATGAGAGATTAGCGAGTAACACTGATGATGATGTTGGTAACGGTAAGCAGTACCGAAACGATAGAAATACCGAACGTATAGAGACTTGAAACCTCACGGTTACTTGCCTTCGACTTGTTAGGCTCTACGTAAACAACATCATTCTGCTGAATATAGTAATAAGGACTCTTGATCACTTCTGGATCTTTCAAGTCCAACGTATGATATTCCTGCTTTCCTTCGTTATCGCGCACCAGGCGCACTTTGTCGCGTTCACCGAAAATCGTAAGGTCTCCGGCAGCTGCAACAGCATCGAAAATCGTCACACGATCGCTCGACATCGGATACTGACCCGGACGGGTAACTTCGCCCAGCACGCTATATCTTGCGTTGTAGAATTCGACGGTAACAATAGGATCCTGGATGTAACCGCTGTTCTTCAGATAGTTCTGAATGGTGTCGCGCAACTCGTAGCGGGTCAATCCTGCCACTTTCAGTTTCCCTTCCATCGTCGGATATTCGATATATCCTTCCGGATCTACCCAGAACAACTGAGGAGTACCTCCGCTCTGGCTGAAAGACACATTGCCCGAAGACGTAAATGCCTTTTGATTTAACTGCATGTTAAAAGGTGCAGCCAGTTCCGGCTCCTTGCAATTCACGATAATCGTAAGCTTGTCATCCGGACGAATAGTCAGCAAATAAGGATTGTCATTTTGAAAAGTTCCCGTTTCTTCTGCTCCCTGAAGATATACAATTTTCTTCTGAGCTCCACAACTGCTTAGCGTCACAACAACGGTGAGCAATAAGAGAATTTTAAAAATCGATTTTTTCATCTTTATTTTGTTTTACTATCATTTTCTGCGAAACACAAACGATGCAAAGGTAGCGAAATCCCGCCACATGGACAAACAAATCTGCAAATATCTGCCCCAAAAATGCAAAAAATTACTCTTTTTTCAAAAAAAAGTATTGTTTGGTTACCAACCTATTAGTTTTTTTATCAACTTTGCAGTCGGTTAACACTATATTAGGCATGCAAAGAAAATACGATTTCATGGTGATCGGTACCGGCATAGCCGGCATGAGTTTCGCACTGAAAGTTGCCAACGCGGGCAAAGTGGCTTTAATCTGCAAAAGCCAGTTGCAGGAATCAAATACGGATCTGGCGCAAGGCGGCATTTCGAGTGTAACAAATCTGAAAGTTGACAATTTTGAAAAGCATATTCACGACACGATGGTTGCCGGCGACTGGCTGAGCGACCCGAAAGCCGTCGAGCTTGTCGTACGGAATGCACCGGCGCAAATCGAGGAATTGGTCAAATGGGGAGTCGATTTCGATAAGAATCAAGATGGAGAATACGACTTGCACCGTGAGGGCGGGCATTCGGAATTCCGCATCCTGCATCATGCTGACAACACGGGTCACGCCATCCAGTCAGCCTTGATTCAAGCCGTCAAGAAACATCCGAATATCGATGTGCTGGAACATCACTTTGCCATCGAAATTCTTACCCAACACCACCTCGGACAAGAGGTGACACGTCGCACGCCGGACATTGAATGTTATGGTGCCTACGTGCTTGACGAAGCAACCGGAGCGATCGACACTTTCCTGTCGAAAGTAACCATGATGGCAACGGGTGGTGTCGGACAGGTTTATCTGACTACGACGAATCCACCTATTGCCACCGGTGACGGCATTGCGATGGTCTATCGCGCCAAAGGTACGGTAAAGGATATGGAATTTGTACAGTTCCATCCTACGGCCCTCTACCATCCGGGCGATCACCCGAACTTCCTCATTACTGAAGCAATGCGCGGCTATGGCGGTATTTTGAAGACCCTCGACGGACGCGAATTTATGCAGAAGTACGATCCTCGTCTTTCATTGGCTCCCCGCGACATCACGGCTCGAGCTATCTTCAACGAGATGAAGTTGAACAAATGCGATCACGTTCTGCTCGATGTTACGCACAAGGATCCGGAAGAAACAAAACGTCATTTCCCTAACATCTACAAGAAGTGCATGGAAATCGGTATCGATATCACCAAAGAACCGATTCCGGTGGTTCCTTGTCACCACTATTTGTGTGGCGGCATTCTCGTCGATTACAACGGACAATCCAGCATCAACCGTCTGTATGCTGCCGGCGAATGTTCGTGCACGGGCCTGCATGGCGGCAACCGTTTGGCCAGCAACTCGCTGATTGAAGCTATCGTCTATGCAGATCTGGCTGCCAAGCATGCGATTCCTCGCATCGCTTCTCTGACCTATCGCACGGATATTCCGGCTTGGAAAGATACGGGTACGGTGCCGCATGAGGAACTTTATCTCATCAGCGACTCGAAAACGGAAGTTCAGCAGATTATGCAGACCTATGTAGGCATCGTTCGTTCGAACCTTCGCCTGAAGCGTGCCTGGACCCGTCTGGATAATTTGTACGAGGAAACCGAAAAACTTTTCTTGCGCAGCCGTGTCGATAAGGACATTTGCGAACTCCGCAACATGATCAACACAGGATACCTGATCATGCGACAGGCGATGGAACGCAAAGAATCAAAAGGTTTGCACTATTCTATCGACTATCCTCCAGTTGATCGCAATATTGAAGGTTTCTGATTATTCTAAAGCAATTTCTCCACTGCCCAGACAGATTTTACCGTCCGGCGTATAAACACAGCAGAACTGACCGGGAGCCACACCATTGGTTTTCTTTTCCATCTGCAAGAAATAGCTACCGTCAGCTCGCTGGAAAAGTGTTCCGTTATTCAATTCAGCTACGTGACGAATCTTGAACTTCACAGGCAGATTCGATGTGGCTGGATTGACTGCATTTAAAGTGATCCAATGCATCTCCCGCATCACCAGCCAATCCTGTTTCTGGGCCTCCGGATCATAGCCACGCGACACATAGACAATATTCTGCTCAATATCTTTCTTAATCACAAACCACGGTCCGCCACTCAGATACAATCCCTTACGCTGTCCGATGGTATGGAACCAAAAGCCCCGGTGTTTACCTAAAATCTTTCCGGTTTCCAGTTCGATGATCGGACCTTCCTTCGCACCCAGGAAGCGCTCGATGAACTCGTTGTAATTGATTTTTCCCAAGAAACAGATGCCCTGAGAGTCTTTGCGGTGCGCTGACGGCAACTTGGCAGATTCCGCAATGTGCCGCACTTCCTCTTTTTCCATGTGCCCAATAGGAAACAAAGAATGCTGTACCTGCAAGTCTTCCAGCTGCGCCAGAAAATCTGTCTGATCTTTCACCGGATCGGGAGTTGTGCCCAACCACATCGATTCACCCTGAGGCAAATCTTCCACTTTCACAAAAGGATCCTCGTGCTCAACAGGCACGAAATACCCTTGTTCGTCCAAGTACCCGATGCGGGTAGCGGCATAATGACCGGTAGCTGTCTTGTCGTACTGATAACCGATCTTTTTATGGAAAGCCCCGAATTTGATCAGCCGGTTGCACATCACATCCGGATTGGGAGTAAATCCCCGCTTCACCTTATCGATAGTGTAGGTAACTACCTCGTCCCAATATTCTTTCTGCAGATCCAGCACTTCGTAGTGCAACCCGTACTTATGCGCCATTGCCTGCACAATTTCCAAATCCTCTTCCTGTGGGCACGAATATCCCTGATCGGCATCATCCATACCGATCTTTATGTACCACAAATCAGGCTTATATCCCTGCTCGCACAACAAGTGGACAGCCACAGAACTGTCCACTCCTCCTGACAAAAGAGCGGCTATATTCATCATCGGACGCTATTTACTTGGTGAAAGCATTCCAGCCCTGGGCCTTCAGGGCTATCTCGCTGTTTCCGTCACGGGTAATCATAGCAGTTCCCAAACGTTCGTCGGTGATATGTCCGATCAGCCGGATGCCGGAAAGCTGCTGGATCTTTTCGCTTTGAGCCAAAGGAACCGTAAAGAGCAGTTCGTAGTCTTCGCCTCCATTCAGGGCACAGGTCGAAACATTCAGATTGAACTCTTCTGCCTGTACGGCTGTCTGATAGTCGATAGGAATACGCTCCTCGTAGATGCGGCATCCCACTTGGCTCTGCTTGCAGATATGCAGCAGTTCGCTCGACAAGCCATCGGAGATATCCATCATACTGGTAGGCTGAATACCAGTTTCCTGCAACTTCTGTACAATATCCTTGCGGGCTTCTGGTTTCAGCTGGCGTTCCAACAGATACTCTTTACCTTCAAACTTAGGCTGGAACTGCGGCATAGCTTCTTTCGAACCCGTGCGACGCCAATCCTCATACTGCTGGTAATAGATGGTCTTCTCGCGTTCCAGCAACTGCAAGCCCATGTAAGCGGCCCCTAAATCACCCGAAACACAAATCAGGTCGTTCGGTTTGGCACCGTTGCGATAAACCGGCTGTTTGGCTACACCGATAGCTGTGATCGACAAGGTCAATCCCGTCATTGATGTGGAAGTATCGCCTCCCACCAGATCCACGCCGTATGTATCGCACGCCAGCTTCATACCGGCATACAGCTGTTCCATATCTTCCACCTTAAAACGCTTACTGATTCCCACCGAGACAGTAATTTGTCTGGGGGTTCCCATCATCGCATAGACATCGCTGAAGTTCACCACACAGGCCTTGTATCCCAAATGGGTCAGCGGACAATAGGTGAGGTCGAAATGCACACCCTCCAGCAGCAGGTCGGTGGTAACTACCAGTTTGCCTTCTGCAGGATCAGTATCAATGACGGCGCAGTCATCGCCCACGCCGTACAAGGAAGATTTATTTTTGAGAGGAAAATTCTCGGTGAGGTGACGGATAAGCCCAAACTCACCGTATTCTTTGATTTCTGCCATTTACTATAAATAACTTTTACGATCTGCGAATCATTTCGCTCATAATCATGGTCATGATAGGCTGAGCGGCATTCGCTGCCTTCTGCACTTCTTCATGACTAGCTTTTTCGGGAGTTCCGAAACCACCCAGGTCGGTGATGATCGACACACCGAACACACGGATGCCCGCATGATGCGCCACAATGACCTCCGGCACCGTTGACATACCTACGGCATCGCCTCCGATCAACCGGAAATAGCGGTACTCAGCACGTGTTTCGAAAGTCGGTCCCTGCGTTCCCACATAGACGCCTTTCTGCAGATGCACGCCTTTCTCAGCGGCAATCTGCTCTGCCAATTTAATCAAACCGAAATCGTAGGGTTCTGTCATGTCCGGGAAACGGTCTCCCAACTTTGGATCGTTTTTGCCCCGCAAAGGATGCTCCGGGAAAAGATTGATGTGATCTTCAATAATCATGATGTCACCCACACGGAATGTGGAATTGGTACCTCCAGCAGCGTTGCTGACAAACAGCGTCTCGATGCCGCAGGCTTTCATCACCCGGATAGGGAAAGTCACTTCTTTCATACTATAACCTTCGTAGTAGTGGAAGCGACCCTGCATGGCCATGATTTCCTTGCCGCCCAGCTTACCGAAAATCAGTTTACCGGAATGACCCTCAACCGTCGATACCGGCATGTTCGGAATATCAGCATAGGGAATCTCTTCAGCATCGGTAATCTGGGATGCCAACTGACCCAACCCTGTACCCAAAACGATAGCGGTCTTGGGACGACGGGTCGTCTTACTCAATATAAACGCAGCGGTTTCAGCGATCTTTTCTAACATAATCCAATACTATTTTGTTAAACTGATTTTCATGATCTTTCAGGAAGAACACCTCTGTCGGAAGATAATAGATACGTTTCTTTAACTCTTCCGAGACCGCCTTGTGATCGAGCAGGCGGGCAGCATCCTTTTCCGTAACAATAACAATCGGTTCCAATCCTTTGATCTGAGTAACATTTCCTTGAGCATTCACGCCATCCAATCGTTCCCGGATCTTCTGGATGTCTTTGTTCGAGAAGCGATGATGGTCTCCAAACGCCATATGGTCAAGAAGACGGAAACGCTTACCGATATAACTGATCATCACCGACGGATCAGCTATCCCCGAAACAACCAGCACATCTGTTCTCGGATCCACCTTTGTCGGTTTCAAAGTCACCAGATTAACCAACTGCCCATACTTATAACCGCTATACAGAATAGGTTGGGAAAGTTCGGTTGGCATGTGTGCGATAATTTCGGTTTCCTCTTCATCCCGTAATGAATCCGGACATTTAGTTATCACCACCAGATTCGCACGTCGGATTCCTTTCGGATTCTCTCTCAACAAACCGGCAGGCAAGACAGAATCGCGATACAGAATACGATGATAACTGCTCAAACAGATAGTCAGTCCTGGTTTGACATACCGATGCTGGAAACAATCGTCGAGCAAAATAACCTTAGGCGGATTGTCTGAGCTCAACAAATTCCTGATGCCATCAACACGCTTTTCATCGACGGCTACGATTACATCCGGGAACTTACGGAACAATTGGTAACTTTCGTCGCCCAACTGTCGGGCTGTGACTCCTGGTGCCGCTTTCAAGAATCCTTTGGTTTCGCGCTTATACCCGCGGCTCAATACCGCTATCGGTCCGACCCCCTCTCTTTGCAGCAAACGAATCAGATACTCAATATGCGGGGTCTTCCCGGCACCACCGGCTACAACATTTCCGATACCAATCACAGCGACTTGGTCTTCGAAGGATGTAACCGGCAAGTGGCCGTTTTCAAAAGCCCAATTGCGGACAGCCATCACCCAGTCGTATATCCATGCAATGGGCAACAGGAACGGCAGCGTATGTACTTTGGGCAGCACCATAGCGGAATCTTGTTATTGGTTACTTACAATAGTCGTTATATCAATAAATCACGGCATCGAACGAGCGGGCCTGAATATGGTCAGCCTGCTGCAAACGTCCAATGAACCGCAATGCAGAGCGGTCTGCAGGAGTCGTTCCGAGCAACTTGTCAGCAATACGAAGCGTAATATCATCCGATTGCTCGTTCATCATCTCCAGGAACTGTTCCATTTCGCTCTTTGGTTCCGGATAGTTCACACGGGAATATTTGCCATCCTCCAGGTTAGCCAGCTCAACAGCCTTTTTAACGGCAATGTCCAAACCTCCCAACTCATCTACCAAACCGATCTTTACAGCATCGGAACCCGTCCAGACACGGCCACCGGCAATCGCCTTGATGCTATCCTGGTCCATGTGACGGCCTTCTGCACAACGGGCAGTAAACAGCTCATAGAAATGGTTGATACCGTTCTGAATCTTGGCACGCTCCGGTTCCATAGCCTTACGCATGGTTGTCAAAGTTCCAAAGTCGTGCGTTTTCACCTCCTCGAAGTTTACACCCAACTTTCCTGTGGCAAGTCCACCAAAGTTCGGAATTACGCCAAACACACCAATCGAACCGGTCAGCGTATTGGGTTCTGCAACGATGTAGTCAGCCAGACAACTGATATAATAGCCGCCCGATGCTGCATAGTCGCCCATGGAAACAACCAATGGTTTCTTTGCCTTCAGATCGGTCAATGCCTTCCAGATCTGCTCAGAGGCGAAACCGGAACCGCCTGGCGAATTAACGCGGAATACAAGAGCCTTCACGGCATCTTCATCTGCCACCTTACGGATTTCCTTGATGAGATCCTCGTAATAAATTCCGTCCTGTCCGGAGGCTGTGGCCTCACTGGCTATCTCGCCTACAGCATACAGCACGGCAATCTTTTGGTCTTTATCCTGTGGGTAATAGGTCTCGAAACCGGTATCCACCAGATCTTTTGCCCAAATACCCTCCAGTTCCTTTTTACCGGTCTTAGCCAGAATCATCTTTTCGACATCGCTCTTATAGACTTGTCCGTCCACCAGCTTCGTGGCTGCCAACTCTTCCGGCTGCATATAGCTGACGGCCTGATTGGCTAATTCATTCAAATAATCTTCCGACAGATTCCTGCTCACAGCGATGTCTGCAATCATCTGATTCCAGATATTACGGAGATACGTTTCCGTCTGCAAACGGTTTGCTTCACTGATATGCTCCACCATATAAGGCTCTACAGCACTCTTGAACGAACCGACACGGAAAATCTGCATCTCGATGTTCAGTTTGTCGAGCAAGGCTTTCGGATAGGTCAGTACGGTGCTCATACCGTCAAATGTCACCTGACCGATCGTATTCACAAACACACTGTCTGCAGCAGATGCCACATAATACTGGCCCATCGAGAAATTGTCATTATAGGCAATAACCCACTTGCCGGCAGCGCGGAAATCCACCAAAGCATCGTGAATAGCCTCATAGCTGGCAGGAGCGGCAGTCATACCGTCCGTATTCAGGTAAATGCCCACAATATTCGGATCCTGCTTGGCAATGGCGATAGCGTTCAAGTAGCCTCGCAACGACAGATCCTGCTTCATCTGGAAACCGTTCACGATGTCAAACAGGAATGGCATCGAAGGCGGCACTTCCGTCACCTCACCATTGATTTTCAAGTACATCACATCGCCAGGTTCGCTTTTATCTGCAGTTGAACCCGATGAAGTGGCCAACGAAACTATCATGGAACAAGTGAAGAAGAGTGTGCACAACACTCCCATGGCAAAAAGGCCAACCATGACAGCCAACACGTTTTTCAGAAAAGATTTCATAGTTTTATAATTAATGTTTCGTAATATCTTATTTTGAAAGAAGTTTTTCAACCAGCCTTTCATAGCATTCCTGAAGCGGCTTCGCTACAAACTCCCTTTCGAAGATGAGCGGGTGCGGAAGCGTCAGACGCTCGGTTTTCATCCGTAAACCCGTTTTTCCAACCCTTTCTTCAGTGGGAGCATCCTGCGGATCGATACCATAAATCAGGATATCGATATCGATGATCCGATCGGTGTAACTTTCTCCGGGTTTGTGTTTGAGCGTTCTGCCCATCTGCCGCTCGATGGCCTGCGTCACATCAAGCAGACTCCAGACATCTAACGAAGTGTGGATGGCACAAACGGCATTCGTAAACCGGTGTTCACTGGCAAACCCCCATGGTTTGCTTTCGATGAGAGACGAAACTGTCTCCACCCTTCCGGCTTGGCCGTTCAGCAGTTCGATGGCTTTACCGATGTTCTCTGCGCCATCGCCCAAATTACTGCCCAAGCCCAGATAAACCCATGCCATCAGTCAGAAAGAATCAGCATGGCATCACCGTAGCAACCGAACTTATACCCCTCTTTAAGCGCCTGCTTATAGCCTTCCATCACCAATTCATATCCGCCAAAAGCACAAACCATCATCAGTAGAGTGCTGAGAGGTGCATAGAAATTGGCCACCATACTGTCTGCAATCGAGAAATCGTACGGCGGGAAGATGAACTTGTTGCTCCATCCGTCAAAAGGCTTCAGGGTACCCATCGTGGAAACGCTGCTTTCGATGGCACGCATCACAGAAGTATCGACTGCACAGACATGATGGCCCGAGGCCTTCACTTCATTCACCCGATTGGCCACTTCTTCCGAAATATACATCTGCTCGCTGTCCATCTTGTGCTTCGACAGATCTTCCACGTCGATTTCACGATAGTTTCCGTGGTTGCTGTGAACGGTAATAAAATCGAAATCCACGCCCTTAATTTCCATGCGCTTCAGCAATTCGCGGCTGAAATGCAGGGCAGCGGCAGGAGCCACCACACCACCTTCTGCCTTGGCAAAAATGGTCTGATAACGCTCTCTGTCGGTAAACGGGTGGTCATCATCCACCGGCTCATCAATCACATCACGCAGTTCTTTCAGCGAAGGCGGAATCGGAGTTTCGCCATAACCATACAGGATCTGGATAAATTCATCGTGGGGTCCGTCGTACAAGAACCTCAACGTGCGTCCTCGGGAAGTCGTATTATCGATTACTTCAGCCACCAGGCTTTCATCATCCCCGAAATAGAGTTTGTTTCCGATACGTATTTTACGTGCCGGATCGACCAAAACATCCCACAAGCGGATGTCAGGATTCAGTTCGCGCAATAAGAAGACCTCAATCCTTGCACCGGTCTTCTCCTTATTGCCATACAATCGGGCGGGGAAGATTTTGGTATCGTTGAACAAAACCAGGTCTTTCTCGTCGAAGTACTCAATAAAATCCTTGAACAACCGATGTTCGATTTTCTTGCTCTTGCGATGGAGAACCATCATTCTGCACTCGTCCCGATGATAGGATGGCTGCAAAGCAATGCGCTCTTCTGGCAACTTGAACTTGAATTGCGAAAGTTTCATCTTCTTATCTGTCTTATATGGTTTGAAATTTTATTCTGTTTCTCTTATAATTGGCACTTGTGCCGCCCATTGTTCGACATCGCACACCGCCACATGGCAGTCCTCTAAAGAGTATTGTCCGACACGTGTTCTGCGCAACGCTGTCAGGTAAGCTCCGCTCCCCAAGGCTTCACCGATGTCGCGTGCCAAAGCCCGGATATAAGTGCCTTTCGAACAAACCACCCGAATAGTGAGTTCTGGCTTCCGGCCCTGTTGGGCGGCTTCTTCCGGATCGGTGAACGAAAGCAGTTCAATTGCATCAATCACCAGTTCTTTGGCTTTCAGTTCTACCTCTTCACCGCTTCTGGCATAATCGAAGGCTCGCCGTCCTTCCACCTTGCAAGCACTGTAAACTGGTGGCACCTGCATAATGGAACCCAAAAACTTGGGTAATGTCTCTTCCACCAGTTTCCTGTCGATGTGCCACACAGGATAGGTATGATCCACCGAATGTTCCCGGTCGAACGATGGCGTGGTAGCACCCAATTGCATCGTTGCGATATACTCCTTGGTGCCTGCCTGCAACTGGTCGATGTTCTTGGTGGCCCTACCCGTGCAGACAATCATCACGCCTGAGGCCAAAGGATCGAGCGTACCGGCATGTCCCACTTTCAGGCGCTTGATGCCCATGCGCCTCGACAAGCTGTTTCTCACAATCTTCACCAGATTGAAAGAGGTCCAGTGCAGGGGTTTGTCGAAAACCAGCACCTCACCCGCTTCAAAGTTGTATTCTCTCATCAAAGCAGGATGAAGGCAAGAATAGCGACAATGAAGCAATATACGGCGAACCAGATGAGCTGGCACTTCTTGACCAGTGCAATCATCAGCTTACAGGCCAGGCAACCGCTCACAAAGGCGGCGACAAAACCGATGGCAAGCACCTCCCAATGGAAATCTTCCGGGTTCTTGGCCAGCTTGATACCTTCCAGCAGTGCTTCGCCCAAAATAGGAGGAATCACCATCAGGAACGAGAATTGCGCCAGAGATTCCTTCTTCACGCCCAACAGCATGCCGGTGGCGATGGTCGAACCGGAACGGGACAAGCCCGGCAATACGGCAACCGCCTGAGCCAGACCGATAATGAAGGCATCCTTCAGCGATATGGTCTCTTTCTCTCGTGGACGGAAATAGTGCGTCAGTGCCAACAATCCCGCGGTGACAAGCAGACAGGCAGGCACCACGTAAAGACTTGTAAAGGCGGCCTCTACCCAATCTTTGAACAGAAGTCCCACAATTCCGATCGGAATCATCGAAATGACGATCTTCAAGGCATATTGCTGCGAATCCGACAAACGGGCCAGAAAACCATCCTGCTGCGGATTCCGGGGTTTCAAAGGCGAAAACAATCCCTCGAAAATCCAGATCACCTCTTTACGGAGCACCACCAGTGTCGAGAATACGGTAGCCACATGCACTGTAATATCGAACAGAAGGCTATCTTCCGAATGAACGCCCAAAATACGCTGACCGAGTTCGAGGTGACCGCTGCTGCTCACCGGCAGATATTCCGTCAACCCCTGCACAACGCCTAATATCAGGGCATACAAATATTCTGTATATTCCATCTCCGGCTATTAGTTATTTCCTGTTATTGATTCTGCAACCACACTCGTTTCTTTCTTCCGGGGACTTTTCACACAAATACCCACAATCATGAGCAGATAGCCAAAGAAGCAGAGATTCGGAGCATACACCACACGTGTATCGCTGAACACATCCGGATTGAAATGCTCCGGTGTACTCGGTTCACCACTCATCAGAATGAATCCCACCAAAATCATCAGGGCTGCAACAGCCATAATGATAAAATTCAATTTACCTAAACAAAGTCTCATATCGATTACTAAATTACATCAAATACAGTTCGTCTGTGGTACAATACAGATAGCGATTGGCTGCCCGCCAGGCGGCTATGGCCGGTATCAGCATACCCACCACAATCATGCCGGCTGCCACACATGCCACATGCAATGGTTGCAATATCAGCTGAGCCAAAGCCTGCGCGGAACTGCCCGTACTGTCGAGGCCGAAATAAAGCAGCACCGCTATGGCCAGCATCGCCACCAATGCTGCCATAAGCCCGTGCCAGGCCTGACTCAACACAAACGGTTTGCGAATAAACCAGTTGGTAGCGCCCACCAGTCTCATAGTTCCGATCAGGAAGCGATCTGCGTGCAAGGCCAGCCTGACGGTGTTGCCCACCAAGGTCATACTGATCAGAATCAGGACAGCCGCAATAATCAGCAGGAAGATGGCCATTCGGTGAATGTTGGCATTGACCGCTGAAAGCAGTTCATCATTGTAGTCGATGGAATCGATCTTATTCCCCGCCTCCTTGGTGATGGTATCCAAGATGGGTTCGATGCTATCCGTTTGTGCGTACGATGATTTCAACTGGAACTCGATACTTGCCTGTAAGGGATTATAGCCCAGGAACTCTTCCGGACTTTCCCCCAGTTCGCGGGTCACTATCTGCAAAGCACTGTCAGCGCTGATGAAGGCGGCACGCGAAGTGTAGGGTGCCGCTTCCAGTTTTTTCACCAGTTGTTGGGCATACTGGTTGTCCGCAGCTTCGCTCAGCGTGATGGTGATGGTGAACTGCTCTCGCATCACATTGGCCAGGCCGGCAACAGCCAATCCGCCCAAAGCACCGGTACCCAGCACAAAAAGCACCAGGGCAACCGACAGCGTCGAAGTAAACCGCGCTCCAAATAATTTCTTTTTCTTTGGTTTGAATTTATTTGCTGACATAGCCAATTTTTCGTTTCTGTTTTCTGACAGGAAAAACATGCCTCTGAAAGAGACAAAACTATCCAAAAACGGTGCAAATTTACAAATAAAAAGAGCGAAATGCAACTTTTTTGCAATAAAAATTAAAAAATCAAGGCATTTATTGCTCTTTTTCAAAAAAATAATCTATTTTTGCGCTTCGAAATTCAAAAAACTATGAGTAATTTTTCTGGCCGTTCGGTTACAAATATCACTTTGCACCTCATCATCATCAATGCTTTGATGCTGCTGGCGACATCCGTTCTCAAGAATCGAGGCATTGACCTCACCAACCTCCTCGGTTTGCACTATTATGCTTCCAACGAGTTCCATTGGTGGCAGTCGGTCACCTACATGTTCATGCACGGCAACTTCTCGCACCTCTTCAACAATATGTTCACGCTCTATATGTTCGGACGTCTCTTGGAAATGGTCTGGGGCGAAAAGCGCTTTATCATCTTCTACTTGTTCACAGGCATAGGAGCCGCACTGATTCAGCAACTGGCTTGGCGTTACGATATGGGAGCGCTGGTCGATGAGGTGCTGGCTCAAAACTCTGGCAGCACGTTCACCTATCACGATCTGATTACGGAGGGAATTGCGATTTCCGGCGGCGGGCATTTCAGCGTCAACCAACTGGTTACTGTCGGTGCCTCCGGTTCCGTATTCGGTATTCTTCTGGCTTTCGGTATGATGTTCCCCGATGCCCGGATCTTCCTGCTCATCCCACCAGTTCCGATGAAAGCCAAATGGCTGGTGATTCTGTATGGCCTGTTCGAGTTCTTTGCGGGAGTTTGGGGCTATCAGACAGGTGTCGCTCATTTCGCACACTTAGGCGGCATGCTGTTCGGTTTCATCCTGATTATGTTCTGGCGAAAGAACCGTAATTTCGAATTCTGATTTTCCGATGAACGAATATATTGCCAAGTACAAGTCGCTCAACTTGCCCGGCAAGCTGATTGTTATCAATGTGACTGTTTGGGCGGTCACACAGTTGCTGCGACTCTTCGCTTTTCTGTTCACAGGCTACGATTGCCAGTGGGAGGATTGGTTAGGTCTGCATGCCAACCTGAATGAGTTCCTTTATACTCCCTGGACTCTTTTCACATATTTTTTCGTACATGCTAATCTGGGAGAAAATGTATTTCACCTGATTTTCAATATGCTTTGGCTGTGGTGGTTCGGACAGTTCTTTTTGCGCTATCACACCGGACGCCAGTTGTTAGGCACCTACCTGATGGGCGGACTTTTTGCCGGTATTTTCTATCTGCTCTGCTTCAACCTCTTCCCCTATCTGCACGCCGTCACCTACGCTGCCGCTAACCTGAATGTAGCGGTTGTAGGCGCTTCGGGCGCCATCTTTGCCCTGGTGGCAGCGGTTGCCATGCGTCAGCCCAACGAAGCCATTTACCTGAACTTCTTCATCCGGGTGGTGCCTGTCAAGATGAAATGGTTTGCCTTGGCAGCCTTGGGCATCAATCTGATGAATCTGGCGGGAGGCGAGAACATCGGTGGCATCGTCTGCCACCTGGGCGGCATGCTGTTCGGTGTGACCTATGGCTATCTGGAACGACGCGGCATCGACCTGACCCGGCAGTTCAATCTTTTTTGCGACTGGGTGGCCGACTTGTTCAAGCCTAAGCCTCGTATGCAAGCCACACGTGGCGGCAAACGTCCGGTTTATCACGACCGGCAGCAAGACCACGACTACAACCAGCGCCAGCGCGAGCAACAGGCGAAAATCGATGCCATCCTCGACAAAATCAGCAAAAACGGTTACGATGGTCTGACAGCTGAAGAGAAAGCAGCCCTCTTCGATGCTTCGAATCGGAGAAAGAACAACTAATTGGCTAACTGTTATGGCAATTATCTATTGTAAGGCTTAAAAATACTAAATATTTTTCCGAAAATTTCTACATTTAAAATATTTATAGTATCTTTGCGCGCAAATTTTGTTCGAATTTTAATTCTGTAAACAATCAATATTATGGCAACTCAAGAAGAAGTATTCAAGAAACTCGTATCTCATTGCAAGGAATATGGTTTCGTATTCCCTTCCAGCGAAATCTACGACGGTCTTGGCGCTGTTTACGACTATGGTCAGAACGGTGTTGAACTGAAAAACAATATCAAGCGCTATTGGTGGGAGGCTATGACCAAGCTGCACGAGAATATCGTGGGTATCGACGCCGCTATCTTTATGCACCCGACCACCTGGAAGGCTTCCGGTCACGTGGATGCTTTCAACGACCCGCTCATCGACAATCGCGACAGCAAGAAGCGTTACCGTGCTGATGTGCTCATCGAGGAGCAGCTTGCCAAGTACGAGGAGAAGATGAATAAGGAGGTTGAGAAGGCCAAGAAGAAGTTTGGCGACAGCTTCGACGAAGAGAAGTTCCGTGCCACCAATGCCCGCGTACTCGAGAATCAGGAGAAATACGACAACCTGCACAAGCGCTACCAAGAGGTGATGAACGCGCCCGGCGGTATCGATCTGGAAGGTATGAAGCAGATCATCCTCGACGAGGAGATTGTCGATCCTATCAGCGGCACCAAGAACTGGACCGATGTACGCCAGTTCAACCTGATGTTCTCTACCGAGATGGGTTCTACTGCTGACAGCTCGATGAAGATTTACCTGCGTCCTGAAACCGCTCAGGGTATCTTCGTCAACTATCTGAACGTACAGAAGACCGGCCGCATGAAGTTGCCATTCGGTATCGCTCAGATCGGTAAAGCTTTCCGCAACGAGATTGTGGCTCGCCAGTTCATTTTCCGTATGCGTGAGTTCGAACAGATGGAGATGCAGTTCTTCATCAAGCCAGGCACCGAACTGGATTGGTTTGCCAAGTGGAAGAAGACCCGTCTTTCCTGGCATCTGGCTTTGGGCTTCGGTGACAATATGTACCGTTTCCACGATCACGACAAGCTGGCTCACTATGCCAACGCTGCCACCGATATCGAGTTCAATATGCCATTCGGTTTCAAGGAGGTGGAAGGCATCCATTCCCGCACCAACTTCGACCTCAGCCAGCATGCTAAGTACAGCGGCAAGAAGATTGAGTACTTCGATCCGGAGCAGAACGAGAGCTATACCCCATACGTCATCGAGACCTCTATCGGTGTCGATCGTATGTTCCTCTCGGTGATGGCTGCTTCCTACAAGGAGGAGGTCGTGAACGAGAAGGGCGACACCCGTGTCGTATTGGCATTGCCTCCGGCTTTGGCTCCAGTCAAGGTGGCCATCCTGCCTTTGGTCAACAAGGACGGTCTGCCTGAGAAAGCAGAGGAAATCCTGAAGTTGCTGCGCTACGACTACACCTGCCAGATTGAGGTGAAGGATTCCATCGGTAAGCGTTACCGCCGTCAGGATGCTATCGGTACTCCTTACTGCATCACCGTCGATGGTCAGACCCTCGAAGACAATACCGTTACACTCCGTTTCCGCGACAGTATGGAACAGGAACGCGTCGCCATCGACGATCTGCACAAGATTATCGGTGATAGCGTAAATATCTCTTCACTTCTGCGTAAAATCGAGAATGACTAACAAACTGCACTATATCTTTATCTTGCTGGCAGCGGGGCTTTTCAGCTTCGTTGCCTGCAATGATGACGATGACGTCGATTACACCAAATATTACGATTGGCGCGACCAGAATATCGAGTTGACCCGTTCTCTGTTGTCCGACATCCGGGACTTAGGGTCAGAGGCCTACTTTACCGACAGCGTGCCATCGCTCACCGAACCATACGCCTATTGTTCGGTCTATCGCTCGCTGAAAAAGGCTAACGAAGACAGTCTGCGTGCCATTCACAAATGGTACACCCCTTTTTACAACAGTTCTCTCAAGGTTCATTACACCCTTTTCAATCCAGACAGCGTTTGGGCACGCTTCGAACAGTATGATATTCTCTACAGCCAGAGCCAGCGCAACAACGCTGATATCATGAACAAGATTTTCGGTATCGGTTATATTGCTACCGACCCCGAATATGCCACCAAGGCGGACAGCCTCGAATCCTATCAGGTGCAATATTACAGCAACTTCACACCGGGCTCGGTGATTAAGGGCTGGGGCGACTGTCTGCAGAAAATGCACATCGGAGACCGATGGCTGATTCACATTCCCTGGTATCTGGCTTACGGACAAGCCGGATCAGGCAAAATTGATCCATATACCAATCTTTTCTTCATCGTCGAACTGGCCGACATCACTTATTGGGGCGGCAACGTTGACGAGAGCAAAGAATAAATTCGCACATTTTTCGCTGTTTTTTGCAATAGAGAACATCGTAATAACGTCATAACAGCTATCGAACGTGGTAACGGTTATCATGTCACTTCTGGAAGTCCGCTTCAGAAGATTGCAGCGCCTGCTTCAAGTAGGACTGTACCTGTTCCAGTTCGTCAGCAGAAGCGGGAAGCGGGGCGTCGTACCAAAGGATGCCTTTCACGGTATAGGGAGCCATCGGCTTGAGGAGAATCTTGCTCCATTTGCCGTTGTCGGAAGTCCAGCTTTTCAGCTTGGCGCCCGGCGTTGTGGCCGAAATGATTCCCACAGGCTTTTTCTTAGCCAACTTAACAGCTTCTTTCGATGAAGAGGAAGCGGGAAGCGTCCACGCCTGCCAATCGCCCTGCTTGGGTGGCGTTAGGGTGCGGACCTGAAACTTCTTCGCATTGACTGACAAACGGTGCAGGTTGGCGGAATCGGCCGAAAGACCCGTAACCATCCAGACATCGCCAAACACCAGATCCTGCAGCTTCAAAGTGTCCGGTTCGCCTTCGCAACAGGCAGTCAGGATGTAGGGCTGACAGGAAGCCTTATGGGGCGCGAGTTTCACCTGCCACAATCCGTGTCCGTCAGCAACAGCTTGGTATGCTTCGCCGTTCAGACGCACGGTGATGTTCCGGCCGGGCATCGCCTCACCCCACACCACCGACTCCCGGTTGCTCTGCAGCACGGCATGATCGGTAAAACCGTTACCCAAACGGAACGGATGATAGAAATGAAGCGGCGACTGACCAAAATCCCGGGATGTTGCCACCGCAATGCCCCGACGCATGTCGTTATCGACCGCGCAGAAGAAATGATAGACCACCCCCTGCCACTTCAGGATAAAAGTCTTGTGCGAAAAGAGTTCGTCGTAGGCGGCGGTCGGATAAATCAGATCCTCACCCTGCCAGTCCTCCCAATGAACAAGGTCGTAGCTGCAAGAAAACGTATTGTAGGCCTTGTAGGTACGTGTGGGGTCGAAGGCCCGGAAATAGAACATCACGTACAGCGGTTTCTGCTTGTCAGATTGCGGACGGAACAGCACAATCTGGGCATCGCCCGTAATGGTGCCTTTCGTCTCGTGATGGAAAACCGGATTGCCCGCATATCGCTGCCAATGCACCAGATCGTCGCTCAAAGCGATGCCGATGCGTTCGGCTCCCAGACCGGTTTCCGGATGCCGCCCGTATGCGTTATAATATAACAGGTACTCGTGCCCGAGCGTGCGTGCCGTATCCCGATAAACCAAGGGTTTGTAGTGCGTACCCGTCTCCCACCATTGCACGGTGCTGTCTTGGGGCGAAAGCACCGGCTTGCCTAAGGTCTCCCAAGCCAGATGAGGGTTGCCTTCCTTCAGTTTCTGCTCGAACTTCCGTGCATCGGTATAAGCCATGCTGATGGAAAGCGGCTGTGCCTCGTAGCCTTTGTTCTCGCCACCGAAGTAGCCCATCCAATAGCATCCGCCTTCCGTTCCGAGGGTTTGCGGATTCTCGTTCCAGTTCCAGTTGAGCAACGCCGGGAAACCTGCCCGCTGCTGCTTGTCCCAGGTGTCCTGCTGGAACGACAACAGACAGCCCACCTCCTTCCAGTGCAGCAGATCGTCCGACTCGGACAGCCAGGTTTCGTAGCCCTTACCGTCGAAAATAACGTAAGTCATATACCAGCGGTCGTTCATGCGGAACACCGTCGGGCAGTCGGTCATGTGATGCTCATCCTTCGGGACAACCACCAATCCGTACTTATAGGGCGTCTGGGCTTCACGGAAGACTTCAGCCATTTCCTGCTGGGTCTGCGCCACCGAAATGAAGGTTAGGAAGGCAACCGCAAAAGAAAAAAGAAAGCGTTTCATAGCCGTAGGGAAGATTCAAAATTAAAGAACATCGTTGCAAAGGTCGCGTTTTTCCCGGAAATTTGCAAAAATAATGCCCGAAATCTTGCCAACCGCCTCGTAATTTATCCGTTTATTAGGTCATTTCCGACTTTTGCACTATCTTTGCAAGCAAGTTTTTGAAAATATTTGTCACAAAATCACATTCCCTACGTTTATAATACAGAAACGTAAAACAATGATATCTGATCCCACAGAATTCAGTCGGGCAGTAATGCCCCATAGTCGCAAGATGTTTGCGATAGCCTATCGGTTGCTGCAGCGAACCGACGAGGCGGAAGATGTGGTTCAAGACATCTTTGTGAAACTATGGCAAATGCGCCAGAAGCTTCCGCCCACAGGTCAGCTCGAAGCCTTCGTTCTGACCGCCACCCGCAACCTCTGCATCGACCGGATCAGAAGCCGGCACGAAACGGCAAGCGATGAAGACGGGCAATGGACCGAAGAATCCTTCGACGATGACTGGGTGGAAGATACCGACCGGCTGAAGCTCACCCTGCAACTGATGAAACAACTGCCCGGAGACCAGCAGAAGGTCCTTCATCTGAAAGTGTTCGAGGATCTGACAAACGACGAAATCAGCGAACTGCTGAAACTGAAACCCGATAATGTACGCCAACTGTTATCGAGAGCCCGCAGAAGGCTCAAGGAACTGGCCCAAAAACAAGGAGTGATATGAAGATTTATTACCAACGAGACAAAGACGACTCGCCTGAGCTCAACGAATTGCTGAAGGAAGCCAAACTGGAATTCGATGAGGCATGGCTGAAAGAGGCAGAAAAACAGATGCCTGCCGGCATGGAACTCCGCTTGCAGGACACCATCGACCGATTGGCATCGGAAGAACCGTCCGCCAGGAAGTCTCCACGCCTGAATCTCCATCTCTGGGGACGCATAGCCGCCTGTGTTGCGATCGTTCTCGCCTTGGGAACTGCCTACAACATGATGCAACACAGCGACAACCCGTTCATCGATACCTGCCGGACACCCGAGGAGGCGCAACTGCAAATGGAACGTGCCCTGACGCTGATCAACTACCACAGCTCGAAAGGGCTGCAGATGGCAGAAAACAACTGCCGCCCGCTGCAAGAGAAGCGTAACGGTCACCTTTCGAAATACATTTCGTTCGAGTGAATCTATTCCACATGAAAATTTCATTGAAAAAACATAGAGACCTATGAAAAAAAGAGTATATCTGTTTGTGGCTTTGTGCCTGTTGACCCTAACCGGCCTGATTCCGACGCAGGCTTTTGCCCAAAACGCGGTGTTCGGAAAATACAGCGATATGGAAGATGTAGAGTATATCTGCATTACAAAATGGATGCTCCGCCATCTGAAAGGGGCTGACAATTCGGTGACCATTAACGGCGTCAAGGTGCAAGGTCTGTCGAATGCCATCGATGTGATTCTGATCATCAACTCGGAAAACCGGAAAGTGGGCGAGCAGATGAAAAACGACTTCAACACCCTGAAATCGGATGACAACTACAAGACGCTGATGGTGGTGAAGGACAATGATTCTCAGGTATCAACAATCTTCAACGACAGGCAAAAGACCAAAGAACTGGTCATGTTCATTAACGACGATGATGAGCAGACGTTTATCGTGCTGACCGGCGACTTGTCGGACGAAATGATTGAGAAATTGATAACGCAATAATAATTACTGAAACTCCATACAACAATGAGAAAACTTACTGTCTCCCTCCTGCTCTTTTCTGCCGTCTTTGCGGCAGCCGTTGCCCAAAAAACGGACTCAACGGAAGTGCACGTCTATAATAATGTGGTATCGAAATCCATCACCATTGGTAGCAACGGTACCGAAAAGCATTCATGGAAACTGAATCTTACCGGTTTTTCAACCTCTTCGGAAAACGAATTGGACGAAGATGTGAAATACAACAGTTTCGGGGAACCCGTATCCAATCGTCCGCGCCACCGGGGCTGGCACCATTCCACTGAAGTAGGCTTCGATCTGATTTACATAGGCTGGTCGGAACTCGCCAGTTCCGATTTCGACTTGAATGCCGCCAGCAGCTGGGAATGGGGCTTCTCGATGTTCGACTTCTACACCTGGAACAATCGGGAGACGTTCGGTATTTCAGCGCATCTGGCTCTTTCGCGCAGCAGCTACCGGATGAAGGGTGACGAAGCATTTCACCTGGCCACCGACGGGGATGTGATTCTCGACAACGAACTGAAAACCCGTACCGACAATCCGATCGACTACAAGAACCAGCGTCTGATATACTGGAGCTGGCGCGTGCCTGTGCTGCTGAACTTCCAGACCCGTCACCGCATGGGCCAAAGTCCGTTCCGTTTTGCGATGGGTGCCGACTTCGAACTCCGTCACCACATCCGCTCGCGTGCCAAGGTGGGAGGCGACCGGAAGTATTATCTGTGCCGTCGGGACATGAATATCAATCCGATCGGAAGCAACGCCATCATTGCCATAGGCACCGACGACTTCACCATTTTCGGTCGCTATGCGCTGACCGACTTCTTCGATACGAACACCCGCAAGATACAGGCGCATCCGTTCATGATCGGTATCAATTTCTTCCTGTAACCTTTTCCAACATCGTCTCCGGACGATTATAGCTCTTTAACAATAACTTGTCGTGCTCCGGATCTGCCTGGGGCACGGCAAATGCTTTATAGGCCTTGCCCTCGCGGTCGAAGTAGGCAATATATACACGACTGTAGTTCCCGTCATCACGACGGGAAGCCATCAAAATCCAACGGCCATTGCTCGACCAGGAAGGATAGCTCTCTGCGCGGTCGCTATTCAAAGCCTGCAACGAATCGAGCCGTTGGGTCTCTAAATCGAGCAGACGGATATCTGCATCGGGATGCCAGATGTGGAAGCACCCGAATTGACCGGAAGCGAAAAGGAGATATTTTCCGTCGGGACTCACTCTTGGCAAGGTGGCACTCTGGTTCATCGCCACCTCATCCAAAACCAGGCGACGCTCGCTGAAAGTGAGACTATCAGCATTGAAGTCGCGCACGTACAGGTTATATTGCAGTTCTTTGTAGCGGTTCGCCAATTCGCGTTCTTTGGGAATAACGGTATCCTGACACACGAAATGGGCGGAAGTATAATATAACTGTTTGCCATCGGGGGTCCAGGTCGGGAAATTCTCGAAATCCTCAATCGGTGACGGAATGATTCGCATGGCATCGCGTTCCACATCATAGAGCACCAGTTCGCTTTGGGTGTCCTGCACTTCGATCTTCTCAGCGCTTTGCGTGTGGAAAAGCTGTCCGGTCTTGTTCGTCGAAAAAGCAATGAGCGGCAAGTACGGATGCCAGGACGGATAAACCGGATTGGAAATCATTCCCTCCCTGCGCATGGCTGTCATCAGTTTCGACTGATGTTTATAGGTCAGCATGGTGCCGCCTCCCTTGCCGCGCACATGATACAGCATGTTTTCGGTATGATAGTTCTGGTAAGAATGACAGTTCAGACACTGGTTTCTGTTCTGCCGGTTGCTGCGGATGACCGATTCCTCGAAAGAAGTCAGATTGCGCTGCATGAGTTCGATGGTTTCGTAGGCCACATACGACGGTTCGATGAGGCGGTACGACAGCCAGGGGTCGATTTCGTCGTCAGCAACATGAATCCGGAACGGCTTGCTTTGCTGCCACGCCCCTCCCTCAGCCTGCGTATAGAAGGTAATTGTCAGCGACTTTCCTCGGGCGGATTGCAGCATTACTGCCCATTCCGACTCGTCGATAATCACCTTATTACCCTCACCATACGTGAAAGAACCGCCCTCATAATCCACTTGGGCAACACACGACGTTACCGACGGATCTGCTGCCATAAAATTCAAAGGAGCAATGTTGGCAGGAACCGTCACATCGGTATAATCGGGGAAAATGCAAGCCTGCTGTTCTGTAGCCTGAAACTGCTGCGGCACTTCCGGATGCCGCGTGCTGCACGATACCAAAAGCACCAGGGAAAACAGAAGGATGACAAGATGATTTCTCATATCAGTAAGTACTTAAATCGCGACAGAAGAAATAAAACCAGAAGAATGTTTTTCCGAACTCCCGCTTCAGGGCTTCCCCAAGGTTTTCTTGAGCAATGCCTCGCTGTCCGAGCTGATTCGCCCGTTGGTGGAACTGCTGGTTGAGCTGCACGACTTCCTCATCGAACGGGAATTGCTGATTTGGCGCTGACTGAGGTTCCAGATTCTGGTAAAGGAGAACGGCCTGCTGTATCAGCTGCGGCATAGGCTGCCCCTGATGCAACTGGGCATACTTCTGAAATTGCGGCCAGAAAGTATTGATGTTCTGCGTCTGCATAACATACACCAAGCAGAGTTCGCTCAGAAGCGGATCATCGAGGGAATTACTTCCGCTGGCCGTAGCATGCAGATAAGATTCCATCCGACTGTTGTCTCCATCGAGAATATCTTCATGTGCTGCACTGAGCTGCATCGGAATACGATAATAAGGATCGTCGGACAACCGGGAAGGATCGGACAGATACTTCTTCTGCTCGTCAGCCCAAGCCTTGTGGAAACGGGTGCGTTGCAGCATCGTGAGATACTTCCGCGCCAAATCGTATTCGCCTTTGATGAAGGCACAGCGGATCATGAGCCGCAGACGCTTCATCGAAGGACCGTATTCCACCATATTTTCCATGCTCCACCGGTAAGCGAACCCGATGCAGCCTTGCAGGTAATAAATCAGCGGCCCTTGGGTTTCGACCAATGTCACATTGACGGAATCGTTGGCTACAGGAAGTTGCGTGATGCAGGGATAGTCGAGCCAGGAAGTTGCCAAACGTCCTTCGTGCAGCAACGCCATATTCTTCAGCATCCACATCGCACGGGTCGGTTTCTGCTTTGCCTGACGCATTTCTGCCAGCACTACCTGCCACTTACCGGCTTCTGCTGCCTGTCCCATACGCAGTTCCGCCAGATAGTTCGGGTCGTCGGTCATCGCGTGGAACGGAGTTTGCAACGTTGCCGGCACTTGCGCCTTATCGAGCCAACTGTTGCCCATAAAAATCAGGAAGCCAAGACACCCTATCTGCCAGGGAATGCGTATCCAGCGGTTCAGGCCACGCGCCAAAGCCATTGCCACCGATACTGCCAAGACGAACAGTGTGGGGGCAAACCACCAGTCGGGAATCTTGCTGACATAGATCCAGTAGCCCAACGAGGTTTCAGCCCAAAGCAGCAGTAAACCAGGCATGAATCCTATCCAGCACAAATACCACGGCAAGCGGCCTCCCCAAATCCACAGGGCGGCTATTGCCAGCCAAAGCACGATCAGCAAAGAAGCTCCCAAAGCCGGGATATAGAAATACTGCGTCAGGTATTGCCCTGCCCAAGAGAACCAGCCTCCGGGTTCCTGCATCATCTGCTCATAATACTGGCTGCCGGGTTGCCAGAAGCTCTGATCTTGCGCCTCTATGAGCACTTCGCTGTTCTGAACCACTAATCTGAACCACGCCAATGCAACAAAAGCCGCACCCAAAACAAATGGGAGCAGCTTTTTCAGGAACGATGTAGATTGCTTCGATATCATGACTCTTTCAGTTCCGGATATTCGATACGGGATTTATAGATGTGCATCAAGGTATCGACGAACGATTTCTTTGCCACATTGATCTCCTGCAAGGTAATGCGGGCATTGCTCAGCCGCCCGTCGGTAAGCAGGCTATCGACAATCGTATTGACCAGTTTCTCGTAGGCACCGCGATTGAATTCCTTCAAGCTCTTCGATGCTGCCTCGATGCTGTCGCTCATCATCAGAATCGCCTCTTCCTTGGATTCCGGATCCGGGCCCGGGTAAGAGAACAGGCTCATGTCGGGTTCCTCGTCGGGATGCTCGTTGCACCACGTGCGATAGAAATATTTAACCGTGCCTTTTCCGTGATGAGTGGTGATGAAACGGAGGATGTCGGTGGGAAGATTGGCTTTTTCACCCAGTTTCAAGCCTTCGGTGACGTGTTTCTTAATCATTTCGACCGACTTCTCTGTCTCTAAATGGCTGTGCGGATTTCCGCCCATCTGGTTCTCTGTATAATAGACGGGATTCCACAATTTTCCAATGTCATGATACAAAGCCCCGGTGCGCACCAACTGTGGCTTGCCGTCGATGGCCTCAGCAGCTGCAGCAGCCAGATTCGACACCTGAATGGAATGCTGGAATGTGCCGGGCGCCTCTTTCGACAGGCGGAGCAGCAAACCTTGTCCCATGTTGCAAAGCTCCACCAAAGTGACACCCGAAACGAAACCGAACAGTCGCTCCAAAGCATAGATAATCAGATAGGACATCATGAGCAGCACGGCGTTGCAAGCCATCAGAATCAGGGTCAGCACCGGCACGTTCTCCAAGGTTCCCTCGTTGGCCAACGTATAGGCGCAATAGACAAGCGGATAGGCAAAGAAGGCAAACAGACAGACTCGCAACAATTGTCCGCGGTCGTTCATGCCGTCGTTCAGGTTGAAAATAATAATGATACCCACCACACTCTGCACAATGAGATACTCGAAGTGTGAAGGAGCGATGAACGAGCAAAGCAGCACCATCACCATGTGGCACCAATACGCTGTTCGCGAACCGTGGAACGTGGAAAGCACAATGGTAGTCACTCCGATAGGCACCAGATAGACACCTCCAATCAGATGATGGGAAGCAAAGGCCGTCAGCACCACCATCAGGGTCACCATGCCAATGGCGACAAACATATATGACTGTTTCTCCAAATGCCATTTGCGGAAAAAGAACAGGAAGCCCAGCATACTTCCCACAAATAGGGAAATAAGCAGAATCTGTCCGATCTGCATCATCAGCGTGCTGTTCGAGTCAGCACGGCGTTCTTCCTGCGCTCTCCGGTAGGAATCGAGCACGTCTTTAGTTTTGGCATCTACAATCTGTCCCTGATCGATGATGCGGGTTTCTGCAACGATGACGCGATAGGAGGTGGAAATCGACTTGCGTGCTTCCTGATACTCCCTGTTCATCGAAGCCGTATCGCGTACCAAATTCGCCTGCACGTAATCCTGCATGTTCTGGACATAGTGCAGTGCGGAAGAGAAGGTGGTATCGGACCGTAAACTGTCATAGACCTGCTTTTCGCTCAACAGATCTTCTGCATTCCTGCTAAACAACTGGTAGGAACCCGATGAAACACGGCCGTGATCGTAGCCTTCTGCCAACAGACGTTTCTTTTCGGGATTGGTCAGAATGCCCTGCGCGTAAAACTGCCGCAGCGTTGACTCCAAATGGTCATAGGCATCCGGACCCAGCACATAATGCTCTTTCGGTAACTTCCGCAAAACGGAAGCCAAGACCGACGTATCCTGCACGTAGATGGGAGAAATCTGCCTGCGCACGCTGTCTTCCATCTGCTGTATCACCGAATCGTTATGGTAAACCGGGAAATCGTAATTGGCGGTCAGCAGACCGTAGCGCCACGGTTTTCCCAGTTCGTACTCATAGCGGAAAGTGTCGTGGTGCGGAAACACATAGTCGATGAGTGCAACCGCTACCGCAACAATCAATACGCGGACAACAATCTGGCGTGCAGAAAGGTTGGTCTTTTTCATAGGCGAATGAGGGAAGGATTATTCCCACTCAATCAGTTTGCCCTTATACTTCAGGGTAATATTTTGCGGCGTGAAAACGCTCAATTTGTTGTTAACGATTCGAATCGACTTGGATGCGAATGTAAACTCGTACTCGTTAGCAGTACCGGACAATTTCATAGTGCCTTGTGCAATCGCCTCTAAAGGAGCCTGTACATCCTCTCCACCGATAGGCTGTTCCACAGTCACATTCACCTGAGCATTATATTCTCCGGGCAGGAGTCCCTGTTTCACATCGAGAAGCAGGACGTCGCAGTAGGTCCAACGGGTTTTGGTGGTAAGCTTTACGTTCTTCTGCGACAAGTTGGAAAAGATGAAACGATAATAGTTATCTGCCTCTACCCGATAACCGTAAGGCAGGGAATAAGTGGTAGCATCAACGGCAAGTTCTCCGACACCGGATTCTTCAACCTTTTCCGTCTTAGGTTTAGGATCAGATTTGCAACCTGTTGCTATGAAACAAAATGCCACAATGCACACAATACTAAAGAAAGTTTTCTTCCACATAATGAAAAAAGGTATTAGTTAATTTTGAGTATGATTTGAATATTAGAAAATTCTTCTTGAAATACGGACTTCAAGAACCGGGAAAACCTTGACCGATGCAATTGCATCAATGTATTTTCCTACTTTGCCCTGTATGCCATAGACATCGCGGGTAAGATCGGTTCCGTCGTGAGTATAGACATGCGGTGTGCCGCCCCAGAAAAGGACGCCCAAATCGACATCGAGATTCCAAAGCTTGTCTTTGCTGATGCTTCCGCTATAGCCTCCGCCCACGTAGGGTTTGAATCGCCGGGTTTTGGCATAGCACTTCACCGTACAGTTCTCAGGATCGGGCGTCATCATGTAGTAAGATCCCTTGGCATGGATGATTCCTTGCTCGTACATGGGATTACCTTCATCATCGTAAACCGGATAGCCCAGTTCGTCGAGCACAGCCACTTGTCCATAGACGTTGTGTTTGTACCGCCCTACATGCATACCCATCCTGCCAGCATTGAGGAACATCGGTTTGATGCGATTCAATACCTCGGGCGTGATGGAGATAAGATCGCCAAAGATGTTGGGATTGTCTTCCGCCACCTTATCGTAGATATAATTATAGAAACTGACACCCGCCAAGGTCGTGGCATCTTCCACCGAATTGACGGCACGCCCGATCTCGCGGGTGCCATAGTAGAAGCCGGCGGTAAAATGCCAGCGCTTGTCGGTGAATGGGAAAACATCCACTAAAAGCTTGGAGTTATAGAACGTAGGCTTATAAACCATATCCACGTTATCCTCGATCGTCATGCCGGTGAGGTCGTGCATATAGTCAATCATTTTTCCCAGTTTGTCGGTTCGCTTGCCCGTCGTCGGGCTGTATGTCCGATGATAGGCTGAATCGCCCAACGAAACACCGAAATTACTTTTCATCTGGAAACGGGGCATATAGGTAAAGCCGACACGCAGACGGGCATACTTGCTCACCGAAGTGGCGACATCGATACCGATACCGGTTGACCCGGCATTTACGCCCACCTCAAGATGGTTGAAAAAGCCTTTCTCAATCCAACTTTTCGAAGTTTTCACTTCTTCTTGGGCTGAAACAGTATTCAAGATGAGCCCCACGCCCATCAACAAAAGGGAAAAACGCTTAATAGACATAAGAACAATTTACGGGATAAAGATAAGTCGTCCGTCAACGAGATAAAGACCGGCAGGCAGGCCTTCTGTACTGTCCTCTGTGCGGCGAACCGGCTGTCCTTTCAGGTTATAGATCATGCCATTCCGCTGCAAAGACATCTTGGCGGCGTTGATGCCGGTGCCATTCTGAACGGAAATATCGCAAGCGGCACTGACCCCGCTGCCGTCATTCGCAGTAACGGTAATCCGGGCAGTACCCTCTGCAAGTGCACTCACCCATCCGTTGGCATCCACGGTGGCAACCTGTGCATTAGAGCTGCTCCAGGTCAGAGTGGCATCGGTCGCATTGTCCGGGCTAACCACCGCCTGCAACTGAAGATTATCTCCGACATACAGATTGGCGGATGTCTGGTTCAGCACAATCGAAGAAACATAAACGATCTTCCGGGTGATCGTAATATCACAAGAAGCGCTGATGCCACTGCCGTCATTCGCTGTAACGGTAATCCGGGCGGTACCCTCTGCAAGAGCGCTCACTTTTCCGTTGGCATCCACGGTGGCAACCTGTGCATTGGACGTGCTCCAGGTCAGAGAGGCATCGGTCGCATTGTCCGGGCTGACTACCGCCTGCAACTGAAGGTTGTCTCCGACATACAGATTGGCGGAAGTCTGGTTCAGTGTGATGGAAGAAACATTTACTTTGGGAGGATAGGCGGCATCGTATTCCTCCTGGGTCATTACCACTAATTCAGCCGGAGCCGCAGACGAGACCTTGAGATAGCTCTCGTTGGCATTCAGATAATACTTGCTATTGATCTGCTTCAATGTCTGGGTGCTATTGGTATAAACCAGTTTGCCGTTCGCATTGGTAGCGAGCACGCGCATGGTGGAGGCGTTGAACTCGGTCTTGGCATTGCTGGAGGTCAAACGATACTGGTTGCAGAAATAGCAGCCGGTAAGCTGATTGTCTGCGGGTGCAGATCCACCTTCCGTGAGCAAGGAAAGACGATTGGTTGTAGCATTGGCCGTCGAAGCCTCCAAAATGACTGGCATCTCTCCGGGAATAACGTTGCCCGTATATTCCGAAATAATCGCAACTCCATTCTTTTCATCCACCTTCGAGATATACCATGCCTTCATACCCGAAGAATAGAACTGGAACGGGAAAGCTGCATAGAAAGGCTTGAAATAACGCGAACCCATGGTAACCGTCGGGGTGATTCCGAAATATTCGTCAGTTTCTGCAGAGATGGGCAGCACATGCCACAACTGGTAAGTCGCACCCGTGCTGCTGGTGGCTGTTGCCATAGTGCCGCGTTCGTCGCGCGTACTGGTCGCTGCATCGCACAAATACTTGGTAACACCTTTCGACGAAGCATAAACCCAGTAGTTGCCGTTGCCACGATCGGACAAACTGACATAATACTGAATCATCTTATAGACACCTGTGCCTTGCGACTGGATGTCGTAACTGCTTCCCACCGGCTTAACATAGATGACGCCACCGGGATCGGAATAGTTCTTGGTTTTGAAAAGCTCGATGGCACCCAAATCAGCATCGGTCTTGGCCCAGTCCAGCTTGCCGGTATTATCCCAGATATAGCAAAAGCGCTTTGTGGCATAGTTTTGCACACGATAATAACCGCCCTCTAAAGCGAAAGCAGCAGAGGCAGAACAACAGCAAAGAACGAAAGAAAGAAGAAAATTGCGAAAGGACATGCTTCAAAATAAAAAAGTCTATCCTTGTGCCAAGCGCGAACCGGGTACAAGGATGGACTTATATTAAACAGTTATCAACTCTTATTCAGAGATACAAATCGTGACACGATTCTTGTTATTTTCAGCGTAAGGCTGCTCAGTATCACCCTTGGAATCCACGATGAGACGGCTCTTGTCGATACCGAACTGATTTACGAGAATATCAGCCACCGACTGAGCACGCTTCTGAGCGTAGCCCTTGTTGATCGTTGGATTACCGGTGCCCTTGTCAGCATAACCTGTCACACTGAGTTTGGCTTTAGGATTCTTGTTGAGGAAGGCAACCAAATCCTGAACCTTGCCCATCTGGTCGTCAGAAACCTTCGAACCGGCAATGATGAAGAAGATATCGCGACGGATCATGTCGCCATACTCAGCAGCCTCGCCAGGTTGACCGCTAACAGGCTTCTCAACAGTCACGTAGATAGTATCGTGGATGTAGATAGTATCGCGGAATACCGGTACATCGGTGACGGTTGTCTTGGTCTTGTGTGTAGGACCGAGGTTGACACGAAGTCCGAGCAGGGTATTGAAGTACCAGTCGGCATTCTTGGCCTTCTTGCTGTTGTAGCGGTCGGTAAGAGTGTTCCAGTTAGCCTCGATACCGGCAGACAGACGGTCGTTGAAACGATAATCGAAGTTCAGACCGAACTGGCCTACCAAAGAAACCTTGTTGTCCTTCCAATAGTAACGGAGAGCCCTGTCGTTAGAAGCAGGATTCATACCGGCAGCCACCAATGCAGCATAGAGCTTATTGTAAGCATCACCGGCCTCATCGTTATTGAAAGCGAAGTTAACACCGGCACCACCGAAAACGCCCAATGCCCAACGACGGTCAATCTTGTACCCCCAGAAGAGATTAGACAAGTCGAGCGTCAGGTTCAAGCCCGGAGTGACATAGTTCCACTTCCACTTGTAAATATCACCCTTGATTTCTGAACCGCCACGGCTCTGCCAGCCATCCACTTTTAAGCGTGCGCCTAAAATCGGAGAGAACTGATAACCCACAGCCAACTGAGCGTTGAAAGAATTCAGATCTGCCCAATCAACCTCACCCAAGGTGTTCTGGAAACCTGCCTGAGCCTGCAAGTACCAGTGAGGTGCAAAGACCTCTTCGGTTGTCGTAACCTGCATTGTCTCCTGCGCGGATACATAGAGGCATCCGGCAGAAAACAGGGTTGCGAAAAGTATTTTCTTGAAATTCATTGTTGCAATGTTTTACTGTTTCACCAAAAGTTCTTCGATTACTTCACCTTTACATAGAAGGTCTTGTTGGCACCTTCACCGTGGAAATCGACTGCGAGATAAGAAATCGCATACTCGAAGCCAGGCTTCAGTTCAACGTTGCCAATAGCACGGGTGTAGCCAGGAAGAACCGTGTTAAGAGCCTCATGGCCGTTGATGCGCTTAAGCTCGCTGACGCAATCAGCATCTCCGCTGTTAACATTGGCCTTGAGATTGTCAGCCTTGTAAACGTTGGTAACCACTACATACTTCTTGAAGGCAGGAGCCAAAACTTCAGCATTGTAAGAAGTAGGATAGAGCATTACGTTGCCGCTAACGACTGTAGGCAAGTTGCGAGAAGAGCTACAGAGCTTAGCACCCTTGTCGGTATCAATAACCATAGTAGGCTGCATAACAACATTAGCCTTGTTAACGATGCTAACGGCCTTATTGTTCACCTTGTCCAAATAATTCTGGAGACGGGTAACCAAATTAGCAGCAGAAGTCTGGTAAGAAGTGATGGTGTTCTTAACCTTGTTCTTAACCGTATTCAGTGCACTGTCAAGCTGTGTAGAAAGATCACCGGTAACACTACCCAAAGACTCATTAATCTTACCTTCAACATTATCCATAGTCTGCAAGAAAGTCTTGATCTCAGACAGGAAGTCGTCGAGTGTGCCAAGTGCACCGTTCACCTGTGTTACAGAACCGGCCATCTTGTTGTAGAGATCGGTAATTGCAGGACGAAGATCCTTGTGATAAATATATTCAACTGTGATAGTAAACTGAATGTTTTGAATGTCAATCGGATCCATCTGAATATCGCTAATGCTATTTCCATCAAGCGTTATGAGAGAATCTTTGAACTGTACCTGACCCGTACCATCAAGAACCAGATTACCAGATTCATCTCTAATTGGAATCTGCGTAGAGAAAGAGATGCTGCTAATTACCTTCTTCAACTCTGTGTTCAAGTCGTCAAAGTTGACATGATAGCCATCATGATGTACGCTATTCTCTTTCAAAATGGTTGTATCCACCTGCATAACGATGGTATCAGTAATGTTGAATTGGGCAAGCAGATCATCCGACAAATCCTCCAACTGCACCGTAGGAATCGTAGTAGTATCCAACAAAGCAACCAACTTAGAAACATCAATACCGAGATCAATGCTGTCAATGCTGATATTCAGGTTCAAGCCGCTGGTCAAACCGCTGAACATGCTATCAACGTTGTCATCAATACCGTTGATCTTATCGAGGATCTCATCCAAAACCTTTGAAGCACGCTCGTATCCAGGAACCGTCTGATAGTTGAAACCGGAGAAGGTCTTGAACGAAAGTGGCTTAGCTGCAACAGCTGCCAACTCATACTTTGAGTAAACGGCATGCTCGCCCAAGCTGTCGCTCCAGCTTACCTTCACAGCTTCTGCGTCGCAAATATTGTTAGCAGCCTTGTAGAGGGTTGTGCTGATATTGCTCAAATTGAAACCATCCTCATAAGAAATGATATCCTTTACAGCCTCCTTGATCTCGCTCTGATCGATGTTAAGAGTGGTGCCTCCCGCTGCAACAGCATCAGCGTCGAAAGAAGCAACAGCTGAATAGAAACCATTGTTAGCACCACGGGTATAACCGAAGTTCAGCTTGGTGGTAGAATCCTTCTCCAATGGCTGCAACTTGCAAGGAGACTCTTCGTCGAGAGAATTTACAAGCGTTACGTTCAAGCTGGTGAAGTCAACCGTATTCGGATTGACGGTGAGATAGAGGGTACCTGCGTTGCCCTGACCATCGACGGTGATACCGCCTGTAGCAGTATGCTCGTAAGAATCGATGGAAAGACCGTTATTGGTAAGCACATTGTACTGTGCATCGGTCAGGAAGCGCGCATCCTTCGGGAAGTTGAAATAGTCAGCACGTCCATAGTATGACATCAGCACGTTGCTGCTCACACCAAATGGAGTATTGAAGGTACCGAATACAGGATTCTTGGTCTGCTGGATGATAACACCGGTTACCATCTTTGCCAAAGCATCCTTAATGTCCTTGATATCCTCGATAGCCTGAAGGAGCGACTGATAAGCATCGCTGACAGTCTTCTCGAATTCATCCAACTGAGATGAAGTCAGATTGCCGTTGGTTCCGATGAGAGCGCTGGTAATGCGATTCACCACGCGAACAGCATTGTTGTAGGCAGCCGTATCGCAACCGCAAGAGTCGCCGGCTGCAACAGTGCCGTCTTCACCCTTATCGCCCTTCAAATAGAGGAAGAAGTCAAGCTGATCGGTAGTGCCGTCGCCATTCAAGTCAGAAAGGATGTTGTTGTCGGTCATATATTTGTACCAAACGTCATAAGCGCTGTCGCCCTGATCACCCTTATCGCCTTTATCGCCCTGGTCACCCTTGTCGCCTTTATCGCCCTGGTCACCCTTGTCGCCTTTATCACCTTGGTCACCCTTGTCGCCTTTATCGCCCTGGTCACCCTTATCACCTTTATCGCCCTGTGCACCCTGTACACCTGGCTCACCTTTCATCCACAAGAACATATCGGCAAGAGTAATCTCGCCATCAGCATCCTCATCGACAGCATTAGCGCTTTCTTTCCAGAGATCAAAGGCGCTCTTTCCGGTATCACCCTTATCGCCTTTGTCGCCGGTATCGCCCTTGTCACCTTTGTCACCCTTGGCGCCATTGGTGCCCTTCATCCACAGGAGCATATCAGCTTCGTCGATGTCGCCGTCGTTATCCAAGTCTGAAGCATAGGTACTTTCTTTCCATACTTCAAAGGCGCTCTTTCCGGTATCACCCTTATCGCCTTTGTCGCCGGTATCGCCCTTGTCACCTTTGTCACCCTTGGCGCCATCAACACCGTCAATCGCCTTCTGAAGGATAACAACCGTATCCATCAAAGCCTTGATTGAGTCTTGCAAATCACTAATCACTTCATGGTTCTGAAGTTTCAGTTCCGTGAAGTCGTCCTCCTCGTAATCCTTGCAGGACTGGAATACGCCCGAGCCGACTACGGAAGTCAACAAAGCAGAAAATAAGAAAATCCTCTTTTTCATAATTATATTAAAATTAGTAATTAAGTTTCAAATTTGAAAATTTAACTCGTTAATAATTCCACAATTTGCCGCAAAGATACTATCTTTTCAAAAAACAAATTTACAAAATTTTGTTTAAAATGAAAGAAATTTAAAGAAACTCAACTTTTCCTTTCTTTTTGCAAAGTTTGGTTGGCAAAATCGGGAAACACGCAAATAAATCCTTTTGTAGCAATTGTGAGTAAGATAAAAAATTATGTTTGGAGATAAATTCAAAAGAAGAAAGGTAAAGCGTTGCAGCTTTGTATGTACCGTAGCACAACAAAGCTGCAACCTGTAGTATGGTTATCTGTATAACCGGAAAATCGGATGATTACTTATTGATCACCTTCTTGCCGTTAACGATAACAAGACCGCGAGTGTTAGCAGCTACGCGCTGACCAAGAATGTTGTAAGCAACCTTGCCGTTAGCATTGTCAGCAGCGATCTCATTCAAAGCAGCCTCACCGGCACCGATAGTAGCAGCAGCAGTTGCACCCGGGATGAATACGAAACCGTCGCAAGTAACCTTCGAACCGCAAGCGTTTACGAAGTACTGACCAGCCTCTTTGTAAACTGGGAAGCTGATAACGCCAAGGGCGTTGCCAGAAGTCCATGTAGCATCGATACCTACACCGTCCTTCTGTCCGGCAAAGAGATACTGAGTACCATTGTCATAGGTTGGATTGGAGGTGAAATTTGCTACACCTTCATCATTGTAACCCATAGCAGCGTAGTAACCCAGTTCGTCAGCTGGCAAAGAGTAACCAACCTTAGAACCGTCAGCGACGGTATAAGCGGTCATTGTGTAAGCAACAGCCATACCGGCACCATTGGCAACGTCACCTTCCCAAACATAGTAGTTCTTGTTGAAAGTGAACTTACCGAAAACGTAAAGATAACCGTCAGCAGCTACCTCAAATTTGAAAACGGCACCTGAGTTCTGACCACCCGTCAGCAAAGAGTTCTCTTTAGGATTGGTCTGACCCTGAACTCCTGTGGTGGCAGTATAGGTAACGCCATCAATGGTCAAAGCCTTAACAGGATCGTTTTCACCTGCCAAAGCAACAATCTTGTAAGTGTCGTCCCAAGCAGCCTCCATCTTAATATTGGCAGACTGGCAGAAAACGGTACCTGCAGTAACAGCAACAGCCGCGTCTTTTGCACCTTCTCCCAAAGTAGCAACTGGATCCATGAATGCAGATTCGGTCTGTGCATTAGCAGCCATAACAACACAAGCTGCAGAAAGAAGTAAAAGTTTCTTCATCATTAAATGGTTTTAAAAGGTTAATAATGTGGTTAATTGAATGATTTTATCATGATGGTTTTCCGGAGGTTGTTTCTCCGGAAAACCATTATAGTGTATCTTACTGGGCCAATTCACTCGGTTCTTCCGTGCTCTTAAACTGATAGAACTTGGTAACCGTAGAACGTCCGGATCGGACAGACAAGCTGAACTTGAAGCTTAAAACTGCATCAGTAATATCGGCACTGAAAACACTGCCGAAACCATTGGATGCGTTGGCATTCGAAATCTTGGCATCATTGTTGACCCAGGCAATATTTCCCACACCCGACTTGCCATTCACAGCAGAAATACCATCTGCAGCAAGTATCAGCGTCACAATGGTTGCCACAGAATCGTTCTTGGTAACGGTAATAGAACCCGGAATATTCTCCTGTTCCAACACATTGCTGGCATCAAACACCGACCAATAGCCTGTATAAACGCCCTCGAAATTTGCAGCCGGAGAAGCCTTGTGCGTGCCACGATTGATGTCGTCGTCATCATCGTCGCAAGACGCAAAACCTGCACAAAGAGCCGCAACTGCGAACAAACTGAATAATATTTTTTTCATTGTAGTCAAATTTTAGCAGTTATAGAATCAATAGCCCTCATTCTGGTCTTCGATGGAAATCGCATCGTTATTCTGGATTTCAGCATCAGGTATCGGACGCAACCATTTCACATCGGAAGCAGAGGCAAGGCTCTTATTGAATACAATATTGTAGCGAACCAACTGCTTGGTGCGGCGCAAATCCTCCCAACGGGTCTGCTCTGCATAGCACTCACGGGCACGTTCATCCAAAAGAAGATCGAGTTCGGTGGTAGTACCATAAGCACTGGTAATACCATACTGAGGATCATAAGCCGAGAGGTTCGTTAGAGGCGTCAGACCTGCACGATTGCGGATAGCGTTGACCTTTGTCCAAAATGCTGAAGTATTTCCAGCCAATAGGTAAGCCTCGGCAGCAGTCAGATAGATTTCACTGGCATGAAGCAGCACAATATTGCGATAGCACTGATCATTATAGATACCGTTCGGATCGTCATGCTTCTTGACACAGGTGCCATTGACCGTCTGCGAGTTGAATGCCTCAAGCGAAACGGTTGATTTGCTCTGCGAAGTTCCGGTAATTGTCCAAACAACTACATTGGGGGAGGTTAGCAAAGCGCCCTTGAAGCCGGAAAGTGCTGAATTGTAATCTGACAAATTCTGCAACTGAGACAAGTGGGCATCAATCCAAGCCTGGCATTCTGCCTGTGTCATATAAGACGGGAACCACTTGCAGGCAATCTTGTGTGAATCCTCGCTGGCACCATTGTAATAAGCCATATATCCGTCTGCCAAATCGGCCTCTGCTCCGGCAAAGAACGTAGTCATGAAAGTTCCCTCATAACGGGCATCACCTTTTTCGAACAGATACATGGATTTTTCACTCTGCTGGAAATCGCTGTTCACATACTTCAAAGCTGCTTTATCGGTTCCAGTTGGATAGCCGCCATAGGTAAATGCCAGCACATTGTCATTGGAACCGGCCCCGTCGGGATCATTGGCGCTTTCAAACTGAACGGAGAAGATTTCCTCCTGATTAGTAGCCTCATTGGCAGGCAGCCACTTGTCGTTGAAGGCGGAGTACAAGGTCACGCCATTGATGGCTTTTTCAGCCCATGCAGCGGCCTCGGTGAAATGAGAAGTGGCATCAACATTGTACGAACCGGCGGCAGCATCGGTCAGAGTGGTGTTCAAATCCCAGCCGGCGGCAAGCTCTACCTTAGCCAGCAGGGCAGCGACAGCCTGCTTGGACACATGACCGTCGTGTGCTGACATGGCAGGCAACGCTTCATGATTATACAAAGCAGTCAGATCTTCTATCAGGTTCGCATAGATTTCATCGACCGATGTACGGGGATAGTTACGGCTGGCGCTTTCAATATAACTGGTTACATAGGGAACCGCACCGAAATGCTGTACCAGACGGAAATAAGAATAGTCGCGCAGGAAATGTGCCTCAGCTGCATCTAACGAAGATTCGCTCGCGTACTTGATAACGCCATTGGCATAATTGATAACACCATACAGGTTAACATACAGCGACTTTACCGTGCTATTATCGGAAGTCAGCGCATAGGTACCGAATGCACTTGCAGAGTGTCCTCGGGTATTCTGATACAGATCCGTTCCTTCTTCAAAGATAATGTACTGATTGCTAACCGTACGCAAAGAGGCATAGGCAGAGTACAGCATGGATGTCGGGTTGGACGTAAAGAATTCGTCGGCTGTCTGTCCGCCTGCAGATTTGTTAGTAGCCTCCAGGAAGTCGTCGCACCCGGTAAGCATAGCACCAGTCAGAACTGCGGCAGCCATTGAGAAATATAATGATTTTTTCATTTCTTCAAAAGATTAGGAGATTAGAACTTGACACTTGCACCAATCTGATAGGTAATGGTAGAGGGACCATCCTGCTTCAGAGATGCGTCGGCCCACTCAGGATCGAAGCCCTTATAGTCGGTAAATACGAACGGATTTGTAACCGTAGCATATAGGCGGAGGTTAGAACAGCCCCATGGTTTCAGCAACTTCTTGTCGAAAGTATAACCCAGTGTAATGTTCTTGACCTTGACAAACGAGGTCTTGACTACACACTTGGCCTCATCCCAATAGGTCTTGGAATTTCCTGTGAAACCATTGGTTCCGCCGTTGTTCGGGAAAGGATAGGAACCATAGTGGGTTGTTTCCTGATAAACCGGATTGATGTAGGTGCCGTCGGCATTCACGCCGTCGCAGTCAACCAGAGTTCCGGCTGGAATGTAGTAGTCAACATTGAGTTTCTGACGGCCGCGGTCACCCCAGTTCAGATATTCACTCAAGAAATTAGAATAAGCATGTTGACCAATCTTGGCATAGAGCGACATAGACAAATCCCAGTTCTTATAGCTGAGCGTGGTGCTGAAGCTACCAGTAAACTTCGGATCGGCTGTAGTTATCACACGGTCATTATCGGTATCAAACGAACCGTCACCATTTACATCGCGGATGATAGGATTGCCTTCTGTCCAGCCATATACATTATAATAATATTCGCTCGACTTCACCTTCTCGCCGGGATTATAACCGGCATTGCGGGCAGCATCGGTATTCGGAACCCTTATCATCTTGTCTGATACGATACCGTCGGTCTGGTATGCCCAGATGACGTTGGACGATGAACCGACAAAGAGAGAACCAGTAACACCAGAAGCAACACGGTCGCCAGTTCCATTGATTTCCTTCACTTTGTTCTTGTTGCGGGAGAAGTTGAAGGTCGTGGTCCATGTCCAGTTCTTGGTGTCGATATTCACAGTCGTCAAACTGATTTCCACACCCTTGTTCTCTACAGATCCGACATTGGTTGTTAACTTCAAAGCACTTCCTGAAGAAGACACTCCAGCTTCAAGAGGCAACTCTACCTCGTAAAGCAGGTCTTCAGAGGTTTTCTTATAGAAATCGACAGTTCCGCTGATGCGGTTATTGAAGAAGCCATAGTCAAGACCGATGTTGAGCTCCTTTGACTTTTCCCACTGGAGCTCCTTGTCAACAATACCGGAAGAAGCATAGCCATTGTAGTAAACGCCTCCGAACGGATAGTAGGATGTTGCAGCAGCCGTTGACTGTGTAGCATAGTTGCCGATACCAGCATTATTACCGGTTACACCATAGGATGCACGGAGTTTCAGGTTTGACAGCCAATCCTGCGTGTCAGCCATAAAGTCTTCACCGGATATACGCCAAGCCAAGGCAGCGGAAGGGAACGAGCCCCAACGATGCCCGTCGGCGAACTTGCTGGAACCATCCCAACGGGTAGTTGCCGTTGCCATGTACTTGCCGGCATAACTATAGTTCAAACGGAAAGCATAGGAAAGCATGCTGTATTCCGTATAACTTGAAGAAGAGTTGCCTTGATTATAGGTTGCAGCCGACATATTCCACCACTTGGAACCGGAAATCTCGTAATCATTGGCCTCCCAGACCAGTTTCTCGGTATTACCCTGCTGAGCCGAGAACAGACCCATGGCATTGATGTTATGTTTGCCGAAATCGCGTGTATAGGTAAGCACATTGTCCCATGTGTATGAAATGCTCCGGTTGGTTGTCTGATTGATGGTGTTCCATCCTTCGTCGCTCATTGGAGTGTTCGCGTAGGTATAGCCTTCGTTGTCCGGATCGGCAATACCGGATATAGAACCCGTGCGATAGTAGTTGAAGTTAGGAGAGAAGGTGCTCTTGAAGTTCAGTCCCTTCATAAAATCGATCTGCACATAGAAATTGCCCAGAATTCGCCAAGTTTCACGCTGCTTTTGCGAGTTGTCCATATACTTCAGCGGACTCACCTGATCGGAGAACTGGTAGGAAGGATCGGTTCCCAAAGCCTCATAGTTGCCCGGTTTGATGTTCTTCACACCGTTGGCATCGTAAGGAATCATAAACGGATTCATGCGATAAGCGTACTGAACAGCCGTATCGTCGGCATATTTGTTCACCTGACGAGCCAAATTGACATTAAAGCCTACACTGACATAATTATTCACCTTGCCGTCGATAGAACCTTTCAAGTTCAAGCGGCGCCGTGAATCTCCTTCGTAGATACCGGTCTCTTCATTATAGCCTACACCTACATGATAGTTGATCTTTTCGCTGGAACCGCTGACCGAAACATAATGGTTCTGCTGCTTTCCGCTCTTGGTGACGAGATCGGCCCAATCGGTAGTCGCACCATTTGCCAGCATATTCTTCAGTGCGTAGCCGGCCGAAGAATTTCCTGCCTGATAGGCCAAGAGGCACTGCTCAAGGACAGATGCGCTGGTGAAGTCGTAAGTAGGAGAAGCCGGATTAGCCTGTGCGGAAGAGTTGGAAACCGACGGAGCCAGGAACTTCAGGAAGCGATAGTTATAGAACTGCTGACCATCCATGAAATCAGGCATGCGAGCCACCTGACTCCAACCGTAATATCCGTCGTAATTGATGTTTGCTTTAGAATCCTTCTTAATGGTGCTACCTGACTTGGTGGTAACCATCAGGACACCGGCAGTAGCACGTGAACCATAGATAGCGGTAGAAGAAGCGTCTTTCAGCACATCGATTCTTTCGATATCCTGAGGATTCAACCAATCGATATCATCGCACATCACACCATCCACAACATACAGAGGAGTGGTGCTCGAGTTAATGGAAGACTTACCACGGATTTCAATAGAGGGAGAAGAGCCGAGACGACCACCAGGCATCGTGATGTTCACACCAGGAGTGGAACCTTGAAGGTTCTCCATAACAGTAGGAGCACCTTTGGCAACCAGCTTGTCCGTTCCTACCGAAGAAATGGAACCGGTCAGATCGGATTTCTTCATGGTACCGTAACCCACGGCTACGACTTCGTCCAATGTTGTGACATCCTCATGAAGAGTGACAGAAATTTTTGATTTGCCAGCTACAGCAATCGTTTCCGGTGCATAACCGATAAACGTAACTTTCAACTTGGCATTCTCTGGAACATCCTTCAAAATGAAGTTACCATCCATATCGGTAGTTACACCGATTGTTGTTCCCTCAATCACAACATTGGCACCCAAAACAGGATCACCAAAGTCGTCGAGAATCGTACCGCTTACCGTCTTCGACTGTGCAAACGCAACAACACCGCTCATCGCAAGGACAAGCGTCAGCACTGTGGATTTGCAGAAAGAAGACATCTTAGATGTACCGCTTTTCATGCGCTTTAATGGATTAAGTTAGTAAATATTTATTTTTGTTATGAATTAAGCAAATTACAAAGAGAGCTGATTTTGCAATTTAGACGCGGCAAAATTAGCCACTTTTTTTCATACCACCAAAAAAAAGTGAAAAAATAGTGAAAAAACATCATTTTTTTTGCTTTACCGGCCTGTTTTAATCAAAAACGGGTGAAAAAATGCAAAAAAATGGATTGCACTGCCTAAATTATCGACAATATTCCGATTATCGCTGCGCCTTGATGATGTCGGAAACAATCCAATTCAGATAGACCTCAAGATTGGTGTATCGGGGATTCTTATCGTGACCGTTTCCATCGACCAGCGAACCGAAGTAGCCCGTCTCCCATCCGTCGGGAATACCGTTTTCGTTTTCGTCCTTGCTCACCAAGGCAATCTGATCCTCGGTTGCCTTCAGTTCCGGCCATCCACCCACATCGGAAGGCTTGTCGATGATACCGTATTTGGAATACAGGTTGATGTCGGTATCGCCTTTCGAATTGGTGGTGTATTTTCGTTTGTAAGTGGAACCGGTATAGGTGTAGGTGCCGTTGTAGGTCTCGCGGGCAATGCGGGCATCCACCGTGTCGCGCGACAAAGAGCAACCGCCCAGATTGATGACCAGAGCATACGCCACATCAGCCGGATGCGTCTTGATCTGACCCGGGTCGAAAGGCTCATCCATAATGAGGGCACTCTTTCCGCCCTCCGGCAGAGGCACTTTATCCACACTGCCCGGAATCAAGCCTTCGTAGTTGTTCTCGTTCACCTTGAAGCAGGCAAACTTCTGCCCGGGTGTCATGCCTTCCACCGAAGTATCCAGAAAGTTACCGCTCATATAGAACTTGCCCCACACACCTTTGGGCTGTGCATTCCCGCCAGGATCGCCATTAGGCTGGAACAAACGGTAAACGACCGCTGTTCCTTCTTTTTCCTTGCCGGTCTTGGAATCCATCTGTTTTCCCCGAATGGTGCGCGGACCCGGTTTATAGTAATTGTTCACGAAGTTGAACTGTCCGCCATCGCCGCCATAACCGCCATTGGTGGGTCCCCAATTGTAGAACACATTATTGCGGAGATCCACTTTCTCTGCTTCTGCATCGTTCGAGAACCTTGATCCGCACAAACGGGGCACACGCGACGAATGGTGTGCCACCAGATTGTGATGGAAGGTGGCAGGTGCACCGCCCCATAATCCACCGAAACCATGAGCGCCCTTGTGATGACCGGAATTGAAGAGACTTTCTTCGATGAAGCACCACTGTACCGTCAGGTTGCGGATGCCATAGGCTGAAAAACATTCATCGACGGACCAGGAAGCAGAGCAATGATCGATAATCACATCATGCAGGGAATTGTTTTTCGAATAGGCCGTGATGGCATCCCCTTCCTGATCGGGCTTGTCGTAGCCCAACCGGCAGCGGATGAACCGGAGAATCACATTCGATGCCTCGATGCGGAGCGGATAATTCTTCAGACAGATACCGTCGCCGGGTGCCGTCTGTCCGGCAATGGTGATGGAATCGTTTCTGATAACAAGCGGCTTGATGAGCTCAATGTTTCCTGCCACATCGAACACGATGGTGCGCGGACCCTCCCGCTTGATGGCCCAACGCAAAGACCCCCGATGTTCTGTGTCCTCGAGCGTAGTTACGTGATACACCTTTCCGCCACGTCCGCCGCTGGTATATCTGCCAAAGCCCTCAGCACCCGGGAAGGCTGCCGTTTGCAACTGGCCCTGCGCCTCTGCATCCGTTACGCCTGAGCACAAAGCCAAAAATACAAGAATCGGAAAGAAAAACCGTTTCAACATCACTGCATGATTGAAATAAAGGCTGAAGCCCGTTGCCCTTATTTGGCAACGAACTTCAGACCGTAAATGTTAATGGAAGCGCCCAAGGCAAGAGAGTGGGTTCCTGCCTCCAGCTCGACCGAATAGATTGGGAATACCTTCTTCACAGCGGTGCTTCCATCAGCCGTCTTGACGGTAGCATCGATAGCGTTACTGTCCGACAAATCGACGGAAAGACCCTCGATACTCAGGTTTCGGGTCTCACTACTGCTGCCCGAACGGGCGGCGATATAAAGCGTACCCGGTTTGGTAACCACTACCGAAAGCTTGCGGCTGGAAGAAGTCTTGCCACTCTTGAAACGTGTGGTGTAGTTGATATAGTGATCAGCATTTCCGAAATACTGACTGTTCGCTTCAATGGTGATTGCACTTGTCGCATCGACAACGAAGCTGAGGTCACCCACCGTATAGGTTTCCTGAGAAACAGAACCTGCAGTAAATGTAATCACGTCGCCCGTCAGCGAAACGCCGGTCGGATCGTCACCCGAAGGATTGTCTTCACCCGGATCGTCGCCCGGAGTAGAAGAACCGTCGCCGGCAGGAGTAACCAGCGATTGTTTGCCCAAACGCTCTGTGTCGTTATACAAGGCAACAACATAGGCAGAACGCGGGTTCACCGGCTTGATGATCAACGAATCCTGACCGGATGGAACCGGGTAAGACGTGCTGTTGTCTAAGCTATCGGTAACCACCACATGCGATACGGTAGCACCTGCCGTCCACTTGGCAACGATGGTAATACTATCCTTAGCATAAACCGAAAGAATACCTGCAGCTGTAGTCACCGAAACCGTACCACGGCAGACATCGCCATTGTAGATCTTAACGGTATAGACGGTAGATTCCTCCAAACCGGTCAGCGTGTAAGCCTGAGCCTCAATAGCGGCAGCATCCAGATAGATGGTATCGGGCTCCATGTCACCGGCAAAAACCACCAAATGGGTTACAGCAAAACCTGCGGCATCCCAAGTGACTCTGGCGGAACTGGAAGTGGCCAAAGCGGCATCTGCCTCCAAGATGGCTTCTGCATTGGTTTTGAAATAATTCACCAGCGAGCCGCTGGATGTCTTCTGGAAATAGACCCACTTGGAAGGATTCTTCTTCGTGGAACAAGCCTGAACACGCATATAATAAGGTGTGCTTGCGGTGAGTCCGCTCACGGTGCACGAAGTCCCGTCGGAATTGATACTGATAGAAGCGTTTCCATCGTACAAAGCCGTCGAATCAGCATCCAGCTGAATGGTGTAATATTCAGCACCACTGACTCCGGTAAACGAAACATCTGCAGTAAGGGCACCTTCCGTTACCGCCAAGTCGCTGACACCGAACAAGCGGCTGAACGACGAATCGCTCTCCCAATCGTTGCCTTCGGTGCACGATGCAAGGGCACCTGCCATAAGCAGGGCCTTTGCTCCGAAAATATATTTCTGAATTTTCATATACTTCAAGAATTAGAAATTACCAACCGTAAGAGTTAGACAAAACACCATTGCTACTGGAAATCGTAGTGGTATAGAGAGGGATGAGGTAGCGGTTCTTGACGGCAGGACTGTTCACCAAACCACCGCTCAGTGCGTTCAGGTTGGTGTTGTACTGGGTGTCGTTCATGTCACCGTAACCCTTGGCGCTGCCATAGTAACCGGCGGTGCTGGCAGGAGTGCCATACCAGGTGAAGCTCGACAGGTCGAGAATGGTGTTGCCGTCGTCAGCATACTTATAGTAAACCGTACCCGGCCAGTCGCCATTGTCGATGGCGTTCTTGTAATCGGTCTTCATCTGATTGATCTTATCGGTCAGCAGGTTCCAACGGATCAGATCCCACTTACGGGCACATTCGCCACCCAACTCCCAGGCGTTCTCCTGAACGATGGCAGCAAAGAAAGTGTCCTTGTCGGTGGCCTGACTCTGGATGTAAGCCTGCTCCTGGGTCTGGGCTGCATCGGAGAAAGCACGACAGTGAACCTGCGTAAGGGCATCGACAGCTTCTGCCGTCGGACCGTACAGTTCGTTCAGCACCTCAGCATACATCAGCAATACCTGACTGTAGCGCATCTTCACGCAGTTGATGCCGGTAAACACCTTGCTGGCAGCTGCCAGATTCACAGCCAGCCACTGCTCGCTCATCCAACGCGGATTGTATTTGGCCACATAAATGCCAAAAGGAGCGTTGCTGTTCAGCGGGCTGTCGAAGGTGACGCTGGCGCCGTTGCGGGTCTCGTCCTTGATCTGATAGTTGCCGCACGTAACATCGCGACGGGTATCGACAAAGTCGTTCTCGTGACGGAAAGAGTAGAAGTAAGGAGCGGTCACTTTCACCTTGCCCGAAGAATTGGAATAGCCGAAAGCAGAGGTGGTTCCGTTCAGACGGATGCCAATGGTGTAACCCAACTCGGAGTTGACACCCACGCCCATCGGAATCTCGAAGAGGTTCTCGCGGTAGGTATTGTCGAGCTGCAGCTGGTTGATGAGATACCACTCGTTCTCGTACGAAGGATTCAGCTTGTGGTAGCCGCTATTGATTACCGACTGCAACTTCACGAGCGCTTTCTCGTAGAGCGCCTTGCGATCTGCATCAGCAGGACGCTGGGTCGGATAAACATCGTCGGAAGTCTTGCCCAAATACGAATAGGTGGCTTCGGAAGAAGCGGTTACGTAGCCGTCCTTGGCTTTTTCGCGAATCACATAGCCGGCACGAGTGAGAGCCACTTGGGCATACAATGCTTCTGCATAGCCGCGGGTGACGTGCTCGGTGGTGTAGTCAGCATCGGTGCCTGCGTAGGGCAAGTATCCGATGGCCTCGTCCAGATCGGTCATCAACTGATCGAGAATCACATCGCGGTCGGTCTTATCCAAATAAGCGTTCGACAGATCCGAAAGGGTAGGCTCGAACTTCATCGGCACGTCGCCCCACAGACGGATAATGTCGAGATAGACCATGGCACGAAGCGTGAGCGCCTCGCCCAGATAAGCCTTCATCTGCTTCTGCTGGGAAGACGTGCCGCTCGTCAGGATGTCGCTGTTCCGGATGCCTTCGATGGAAAGGTTGGCATTTTCGACAATCTCGTACAGCTTGGTCCAGATATCTCCGATGGCGGAATAATAGCTGGGGGTCAGGTTGTAGTTGCCCCAAACGCGTTCGCCGTTGGCGCCACCCTCGACGGTGCCGTTAGCACCCAGACCGTCGATGAGTTCGATGTCGGTATTAGTGCCGGCATGAATCGACATGGACTGGCTGTAGGTTCGGTCCTGACACAAACTGCCATAGAGGGTGTTGATGGTCAGACCGGTATTATAGACGGAATTATAGACATTCTCGCTGCTGTACTCCGAGGCAGACTTCTGGTCCAAGAAGTCCTCGCAGGCAGTGAATGCCAAGGTGCCCATCGCCAGGGCTGCCATTCCTAATATTCTTTTCATATTATTTTTGTATTTAAGGGAAGTCCTCTTTTTTAGAATGTAATATTCAAACCTGCCACATAAGAACGGCTCTTAGGATAAGCGGCATAGTCGATGCCCGGAGTCATCGGATTCTTCTTGGAAGAAGTATCCACCTCCGGATCGGTTCCGGAATAGCCCGTGAAGCAAACCAGATTGTAACCGGTCACATAGAAGCGAACCTGTTCGATGAGCCACTTGCGGGTCAGATTCTTTGGCATCGTGTAACCGACGGTGATGTTCTGCAGACGCAGGAAAGAGGCATCCTCCACGGCATCGCTTGAAATAACGGCCTTGGTGACCGACTGTGGAGCGTACTGCGACTTGCCCTGATTGATGTCGCTCAAACGCTCCATCAGCCCCAAGGCATAGCCTGTAGCAGCATCGTATCCGCCCAACGAAGCAACGACGTTGGCATGAGGATAGGCCAGATTGGCGCCAGTAGCAGGATCCACATAGCTGAAGCGCTTGGCCAAACGGCTGTCGTTCACCAGATTGTAACCGTTCTGGCTGCCTGCATAGAACGATGAAGCCAGTTTGGTGCCGTTCACGATGTCGCCGCCCAGGCTGTAGTTGAAGAATACCGAGAAGTCGAACCACTTGTAACGTCCGTCGAAACCGAAACCGCCCGTGACAGGTGCGATGGTGTTGCCCAACTTCTGAAGCTTAGGATCGCCGTTTTCGTCCAACTGATACTTCGGAGCACCCGGCATCAGACTTGACAGGCTTGAAGAGTTATCGACTACACCGGGAGCCAAAGCCCATCCGGCAGCTGTATAAACCAAGTCGCCTTCGCCTGTGGTCGGATTGTAGATCGTATAGAATCCGTTGTTCTTGTAGCCCCAGACTTCGCCTAATTGTCCGCCTTCTTTCACGCGGAAGTCGCCGGAACCGTAGTTAATCATCGAACCGGCAAAGTTGGAAGTCTGCCAAGGATTGTCGTAATCCAGATCGTCGATGTGATTCTTGTTGTAGGCTGCGTTGAACGTGAAGTTCAGGTTGAAGTTCTTCTTATCGACAATCACGGTCTGCAACTGCAGTTCGACACCCTTGTTGGAGGTCTGTCCAAAGTTGCGATACTGCTGTGAATAACCAGTAGAAGTAGGTACATCGACCGCCATCAAGAGGTCTTTGGTGGTGTTCCAATAGAAATCCAAGCTACCGCTCACGCGTCCATTGAAGAAACCGTAGTCGATACCGAAGTTGCGGGTCACAGTGGTTTCCCACTTCAAATCAGGATTGGCCAGATAGGTGCCGTGCACGAGCATGGAAGCCGGTGTGCCATCGCCAAAGTAAGCCACATTACGACCGGTCACCTGACCCAAAGAATAGGTGGTGGTCATCAGGCCGGAATTGATACGGTTGTTGCCGGCCGTACCGAAGCTCAGACGTACTTTCAGGTTCGAGAGCCAGTCTTCCGACTTCTCCATCCAAGCCTCATCGCTGATACGCCAAGCCAAGGCGGCTGACGGGAAGAAGCCCCAACGGTTGTCGGAACCGAACTTCGAGCTGCCGTCAGCACGCATCGTGACGGTGAGCAGATACTTCTGCATCATGGTGTAGTTCACACGTCCGAAGAACGAGAGCAGATTCTCGTCAGCTGCATAATCAGCGGTGTTAGGAATTGCCGTACCCGTAGAAGTGTAGTGCAGGATTTCCTTTAGGGTCATCGAGTTGTCGAAATAAACCGACTGAGAGGTGCGCTCTGTCTCGCGAGTGCTCTTCCATTCCTGTCCGATGAGGACGTTGATCTGGTCGCGCTTGCCAAACAGGCTCTTGTTATCGTAGGTAACGGTATTGGAGTTGCTCCAACCCTTATAGTCGTCGCGCAGGAAGTAAGCCTGAGGCGCAGAAGCATAGCTCTTCAAAGCCTGGCTGGCCTTGGTGCCCCACACCTGATCAGCTTTGTTGTAGCGCCAATAGTAGCCCAACTCCGACTGGAACGTCCAGCCCTTGAACGGCTTCCATTTCAGGCGGAAGTTATAATCCTGGCGCAGACGCTGCTGCTGTTTGTAGGTATCCATCAGTCGCTCCAGTGGAGAATACTGCGTGGAGGTGCTGGTTTCGTCATCCTCGTCATCCGCAGACAAAGGGGAAATCGGACGGAAACGCACGGCACGGGCCACAACGGAAGTAGCTGCATTCGACTCGTTGGTATCGTTACCGCCGCTCAAACCGTCGATATTCTGATAAGCCAGACGTGCTTGGAAATCGACAGACAGCCACTTGTTGATATTACCATTGATCTTGGTGTTAATGTTGTCTTTATTGTAGCCGGACTTCTTCATAATGCTCTCTTCCTCGTTGTGAGCATAAGAGATGTTGTATTTCAAGTCTTTGGTACCGCCTGAAATATTGGCATTGTATTGTGTCTGGCTTCCGGTATTACCGAAAATCTCGTCCTGGAAATCGGTACCCTTGACAGAACGCCAGATGTCAAGATCCTGGAACGAACCGTAGCTGGTTGTGTAACCGAAGTTCTGCGACTTCGACTCCAGCTCGTACTGATAGTAGGCATATTCGTAAGGCGAAAGCACCTTCTGCATTTTGGTGACCTGCTTCAAACCGTATGAGGCATTGACATTCACCTGCACCTTTCCTTCCTTACCGCTCTTGGTGGTCACGATGATAACGCCATTGGCGCCTCGTGCTCCGTAGATAGCGGTTGAGGAAGCATCTTTCAAGACATCCATGCTCTCGATTTCCGAAGGTGCGATATCGCTGATGCTCGAAACCTCAAAGCCATCTACTATATAAAGAGGAGAATTGTCCTGCGACAAAGAACCGCCGCCACGCACGCGAATCTTCACGTCTGCATCAGGCGAACCTTCGGTGGTGGTGACACTCACACCGGCCATCTTACCGGTCAGCGCCTCCGAGGCACTCGAAACAGGAACCGCCGCAATGTCTTTGGCCTTGATGGAAGCAACCGCACCTGTCAGGTCTTTCTTCGAAACAGTACCGTAACCGATGACAACGACCTCTTCCAAAGCCTGATTGTCTTCCGTCATCGTCACATCGATCTTGGCACGATCGCCAATTTTTTCTTCCTTGGTAGTGTAACCGATGAACGTGAACGACAATACATCGGTTGACTTTACTCCATGAAGCACGTAGTTACCGTCGAAATCCGTCACGGCGCCGGTTGTCGTGCCCTTAACTGCCACGTTCACGCCAATCATCGGATCACCGAATTCGTCGAGGACGACTCCCGCTACCGTTTTCCCTTGCGCAAACGCAACCACACAAAGCATACTCAACAGCAAAGTCGAGAATACCTTCTTGGTAAAATCAAAAAGATTCATAAGGTTTGTAATATAGGTTAATAAAAAATCAATTTCCGGAAAACACAATCCTTCTATCGTCCTGAAAATACTCCCAAATACGGTAAAGAATAGGATTTCTTAAAAATACATTTAGTGTTTTTTGTTTTTTGCCGCGCAAAGAAAAGGATTTTTAACGAGAGAAGCAAAAAAAAACGCATTTTTAACAAAAAACCAGGAATATTTTTCACTTTTGCCCGCATTTCTCCTGATTATTGCGGAAATTCTTTGCTAAATTGGGTTTCTAAATACAAGAAGTAGGCGCCGCTTCAGCGGGAAGCATTTTTAATCTTGCAGAGCTCGCGCTGACTGAATCAGAATCAACTCCGCCAGATTAAAAATGCTTCCCGCTGTGTATTTTTTAACTCCGGAACTTAAGAAATCGTTTCCGCTGAATCGGCGGCAACTCCGAAACGCAGGAAATGAAATCCGCTGTGTCGGCAGCTATTCCGGATGCCATGAAATAGTTTCCGTGGAAGCAGCGGTAATCTAACGTCTTAGATTGCCCTCGTAATCCGTAATTTGTAATCTGTAATAGTAATTTAAAACGAAAAAGCCTGAGTTTTCCTCAGGCTTGCGGAAAGACAGGGATTCGAACCCTGGAAGCAGTGTGACCCGCTTGCCGCATTTCGAGTGCGGTCCGTTCGACCACTCCGGCATCTTTCCAATTGCGGGTGCAAAGATACGGATATTTTCAATAAGTTGACCAAAAAAATCAAATTTTTTGAAAAAAAAGTTGGCTTCTAAAAAAAAATGTCGTATTTTCGCGGCATAAAACCAAACAGGTTTGCCATTTAATAACCACAAAATACAGCGAGTATGCACCACATCATCAGTTTTCTTATGCGAGTAGCTTACGCTTTAGGCTTCGCTTACATTCTTTTGCTTCATACAGAAGATATTATCAACTATATTCCTCAGTTGCTGGGCGGCTTGATTATGCTGGAAGCTATCGGACAGATGCTGGAACTTTTCCTGCTGAAAATCAAGACACAGGTCAACTGGATGTTTTTTGCAGCACCCGGTATTATTCTGGCTTACAGTCTTTTCCTGATTTTTTTCTGCACCTCGCAGATCAACGATACGACAACCGTTCGGGAAGCATTTAATCCGTCGCACGGTTTCAGTTGGACCACCTTCCAGCTATTCCTGGGTGGTTGGTGCTTTGTCATCTTCCTGATTTCGGAATGTGTCATTTCCGTCCGATTCTTCAAGCCGCTCTACCGTCCGGAAAAGTTCGCTGAAGAAGAGCGCATCCGTAAGGAAGCAGAAAGGTTGCAATTGGAGAAAGAAAAGGCTGAAGCATCACAAGCAACGGAAACTTCAAAAGACCCCGAAGAACAAATGCCTTCGGAACCAAACAGTTCGGACACACAAGTGAACTAATAAAAAGCCAGCCGGTTGAGGCTGGCTTTTTTTATTCCTTAGGAGCTGGCATGATGATGAGCAACAGGATGTAGAGTAGCAAGCCTGGGAAGCCGGCTGAGAAAACGGCAAGGATAGCGTAGGCTACGCGTACCAAAGTCGGATCGACATTGAAGTATTCAGCAATACCGGCGCAAACACCGCCAATCATTTTGTTCTTTGAACGAGTAAGTGTCTTGTTCATAATTTTAAAATAAAGAGTTAATATTCTTGTTTGCAGTATATATAAAAATTTCAAGTTTCGCAAGTTTTCAACTCGCTCACTTTCAGTTGGGAAGGGGAGTAAAAAAGGAGTAAAAGAGGAGTAAAAAGGACGTTTGTTGTTTTGGACGGAAGTTTTAGGGACTGTTGCTATCGTCCTTATTACTCCCCTTTTACTCCCTTTTTCAGCCTTTCTTAGCCCTTAACTGAAGCTTGCGAAAGTTGAATAAAAATCGTTATATCTCTATCGAGATTTTACGGCTCTTCCGTTTCACGTGAAACATCGTCTCTTCCGGAAAAATAATCAAAAAGAAGTTTGGCCTTGGCGGCTCCTACAACGGCAGAGATTTCGTCGAGGGAGGCTTCACGCAGACGCTTTACGCTCTTAAAGGTGCGCAAAAGTTCCTGTTTGGTTTTCGGACCGATGCCGTGAATTTCGTCGAGCTCGGAATGAATCTGACTCTTGCTGCGTTTCTGACGATGGAAGGTGATGGCGAAACGGTGGACTTCGTCCTGAATATGTTCGAGAAGATGGAACAGGTTGCTACCCGCCTTGATATCGACAGCCTTGGGTGGATCGCCAAAAAGAAGCTGGCGCGTACGATGGTGTCCGTCCTTCACCAAACCTCCCACTGGAATCTGCAGCAGCTCGTGAATCTCGTGCATCCGATCGTCTGTGATTTGTCCCAGCATCTGTTCTTTCAGGAACTGTCCTTCCAAATCCACAAGTCCTTGCTTGATGACATTCATCTGTCCGATGCCACCATCCGCTAAAATCAAATCCGGCACCTCCTGGTGTTCCTCCACCAGCCGGCGATAACGACGCATCACCACCTCGTGCATGGAGGCATAATCGTCTGCCCCCGCAACCGATTTGATGTTGAATTTACGATACTCGCTTTTGGCCGGCTTTCCGTTGCGGAACACCACACACGAAGCCACCGCATCGGAGCCGGAAACGTTCGAATTATCGAAACTCTCGATATGCAAAGGCAAACCGGACAGACCCAACTGCTTCTGAATCTCCGACAGCAAACGGGTTTGACGCTGTTCCGGATTCAGCTTCTCCGATTTCTTGATCTGATCCAAACGGTACTGCTTGCAGTTCTTTTCTGCGAGTTCGAGCAGCTTGCGCTTGTCGCCTCGCTGAGGCACAAAAGCGTAACAGCCATCGGGCACTATGCTGGGTTCGAAAGGCACAATCAGCTCGACTTGCGGACGGCCTTTCGAAGCGCTCTCCTCTCCTTCTTTGGCGTCAAACAGCTTCTCATCTTCCTGCTCAAATCGTTCGCGCAATTCCAAAATCCCCAAAGCTAACAGATCCTCTTTGGGTTCGTCAATCTGTTTCTTATACTCGATGGTATAGCTCTGAATGATGGCGCCTTGCACGATATGAAAATAAGAGACAATCGCACTACTGTCTTCCTCATCGTAGGCAAAAACATCGACGTCGCTGATGGTGGATGGCACAATATTACTGCGTGTCCGATAGCCCAAGATCAACTCGTAGCGATGCTTGATTTGCTCCGCTTCCTCGAACTTCATTTCCGCAGATTTCTGCATCATCAGGTCGTACAACTTACGGCAAAGTTCTGCGGTATGTCCTCGTAAAATCTGTTTGATTTCTTCGATTCCCTCTTGGTATGTTTCACGTGAAATGCCACCAACGCAAGGACCCAAGCATTTTTTTATATGGTATTTCAAACAGACGCGATAACCTTTTTCGATCATGGACGGCTGCAAGTTGAGACTGCAAGTCCGCAAATGATACATCTGTTCGAAGAGTTCCATAAGCGCCTTGCCAACCGAAATATTCGTATAGGGTCCGAAATAATTCGATCCGTCCTTGACCACAGTTCGAGTCAGGAAAACACGCGGGAAGGCTTCATTGCGGATGCAGATCCAGGGGTAAGTCTTCCCGTCTTTCAGCAGCACATTGTACTTCGGTTGATGGGCTTTGATCATTCGGTTTTCCAGATTCAAAGCATCATTCTCGGTATTGACAACAATGTACTTCAAATCGTAGATATGACGAACGAGGTTGGCCGTTCTCCGGCTCTCATGTTCTTTGGTGAAGTAACTGGAAACGCGTCGCTTCAGATTCTTGGCCTTACCCACATAAATAATAGTGCCCTCGGCATCCAAATAACGATAGACGCCGGGGCTGCTGGGCATCAGGTTGACAATACCCATCAAATAATCATAACGCGGATTATCTTTGGCCTGAACCATGTTTCACGTGAAATTATTCTCCCTCGTAGGTAATCGGACAATAAACTTCCGTTCCTTCGGGGAAAACATTACGGCCTTTCAGATCGACCAACTCAATAATACAATTGATGTAAATCTTCTTTACGCCCAACTTACGACACAGATCGTAAGCTGCTTTCATGGTGCCGCCTGTAGCCATCAGGTCGTCGTGAATCAGCACAATATCGTCGGGCGAAAGAGCATCTTTATGAATCTCGATCTTATCGGTGCCATACTCCAAAGCATACTCCTGCGAAATGGTTTCAGCCGGCAACTTACCTGGCTTGCGGATGGTCACAAAACCGGCATTGATGTTATTAGCCACGATAGGGCCTAAAATAAATCCGCGACTCTCGATGCCCAGCACTTTCGTAATGCCGCGACCCGTATAATAACCGGTCAGTCCATTGGCCAACTCACGCAGACAAACGGGATTCTTCAACACCGTGGTAATGTCGCGAAACATGATGCCCGGCTTCGGGAAGTCTGGAACCGTACGCAAATTCTGTTTAATCAAATCGATATTCATGGGATACTTATTATGAAATTGTTTATTGAAGTTTAGAAGGGGAGTTTAAGGGGAGTTTAAGGGACATTTGTCTTTTGCCGGGAGTTTTTGGGGACTTTCTATCGTCCCTTTTACTCCCTTTTTACTCCCTTTCTTAGCTCTTCATAGCCCTTAAGAAATTCATCGACCTAAAAGCAGGAGAAGAATATTGACGTCAGCCGGAGAAACACCAGGAATGCGCGAGGCCTGCCCTACCGTTACCGGACGAATGCGCGACAATTTCTGACGCGCCTCGATGGTCAGCTGCTGCAGACTGTTGTAGTCGAAATCAGGACGCAGCCGGATGTTTTCAAGACGGGCAATCTTTTCTGCCACTATCTTCTCGCGTTCGATGTAGCCAGCATACTTGATGCGAATCTCTGCGGCTTCGATGATTTCTTCCCGCCGGTTCGGGATAGCTTCCAACAACTCGCGCAGTTCCGGAATATACTCTGACAATAGCAGCACGTTCAACTCCGGACGATTGACCAAAGCAACCAGACGTGTTCCCTCCTTGAGTGGCGTAGAACCCAACGACTCCAAGACCGGATTGAACGACAGTTTCACGTGGAACTCGTTGCAGAACGAAAGAATCTTTTCAATCCAATTCTTCTTTTCGAGCAAAAGCCGATAACGATGTTCGTCAGCAAGTCCGAGCAGGTAGCCCTTTTCCGTAAGACGCATATCGGCATCATCCTGACGGAGCAGAATGCGATACTCAGCACGAGAGGTAAACATGCGGTACGGTTCATCGACACCTTTCGTCACGAGGTCATCGACCAAGACGCCAATGTAGGCCTCATCGCGCGACAAAGTGAAAGGCTCTTTCCCTTGCACCTGCAGCGCCGCGTTGATGCCAGCCAACAGACCTTGACCTGCCGCCTCTTCATAGCCCGTCGTTCCGTTCACCTGACCGGCAAAGAAGAGTCCGCGACACAATTTGGTCTCGAGCGTATGACGGAGTTGGGTCGGATCGAAGAAGTCGTACTCGATGGCATATCCCGGACGATAGGCAACCGCATTCCGCAAAGCCGGAATCTGATGAAGTGCTTCCAGCTGAATGTCGATCGGCAAAGAACTTGAAAAACCGTTCAAGTAATATTCCTGCGTGTCGGTTCCTTCCGGTTCAAGAAAAAGCAAGTGATGATCCTTGTCTGCAAAAGTGACGATCTTCGTCTCGATGCTCGGGCAGTACCTCGGACCGATGCTTTGAATCTGTCCGTTGTAAAGCGTAGAGTCCGGCAAGCCACGTCGCAAAATTTCATGTACCTGTTCGTTGGTCTGAATGGTCCAACAAGGCAACTGCGGCAACTTGCCGTTCTCGCCCGACAACTTCAACTCGTCCTCCTCGGGTAAGTAAGAAAAATGATGGAAGTCGGCATCGCCATCCTGACGCTCCGCCAAAGAGAAGTCGATGGTACGACCGTCCAGGCGAACCGGCGTGCCCGTCTTCATTCGGTCGGTAACGAATCCGAACTCCTTGAGCTGTTCCGTCAGACCATAGCTCGCCTCCTCCCCTACTCGACCGCCTTTGATCATGGTGCGGCCGATATGCATTAGGCCATTCAAAAAAGTACCGGCCGTCAGCACGACGGCTTTCGCTTCGAAGCGGACGCCCATTTTGGTCTCAACGCCTGCGATTGTTCCACGTGGAACCGACGAATTTTCCTCCGGGGACGCATTTTCTTCTTTCTTATTCTTAGAATAAGAAGCTCCGGATTCGGAAATATTGTCAGCAAAAATGAATTTCTGTACCGTGTCTTGCCAGATGGAAAGGTTTGGTGTATTTTCGAGCACCTTGCGCCAAGCCCAAATAAACTTGCCGCGATCCGCCTGACTACGTGGGCTCCACATGGCTGGACCCTTCGACCGGTTCAGCATCCGGAACTGAATGGAGCAAGCATCGGTCACCTCGCCCATCTTTCCGCCCAAAGCGTCAATCTCACGGACAATCTGTCCTTTGGCAATGCCACCGACAGCCGGGTTGCACGACATTTGTCCGATTTTGTTCATATCCATGGTGATCAGACAGGTTCTGGCTCCCATACGGGCAGCCGCATGTGCAGCTTCGCAGCCGGCATGTCCGCCACCAATCACTATGACGTCGTATTGAAAAGTCATTGAAAAAACAATCGCTAAAAATCAAAGTTGAAGCAAAGCCAATGCCTCGTTCTCATTCTTCTCCATAATCTCGCGCTCGCCCGGACCTTTATCGTTGATGCCGCACAAATGAAGCACCCCGTGAATGATGACGCGATGCAACTCCGTATTGTAAGGCTGAGCGAACTGCTCGGCATTCGTCCGAACCGTATCGAGGCTGATAAACAGATCGCCCGACAATTTGTCGCCTTCCGTATAATCGAACGTAATGATATCGGTGTAATAATCGTGCTGGAGGTATTGACGGTTCACCTCCAGAATCTTCTCGTCGTTGCAGAAGATATAAGAAATCTCTCCCACTCTCTTGCCATGAAGAGCAGCCACCTGTTTGACCCAATTACGGATTTCCGTTTTCTGAATAGCTGGCATTTCGATGCCCTCATTATAAAAAGATATAGCCATGTGTAAGAATATTGCAACTTTGCACCGCAAAGATAGGCATAAATTTGCAAGCAAGAAACAAAAGTGCAAAAAAACTTGCAAAACCTGTGCAATAAATGACGAAAAAAATCGGAAGATTGTACAAAAAGGAACAAATAATCGCCTTTTTGGCTGAAAAAACGAGAAAAAAAGAAAAAAAATTTTATCCTTTCAAAAATATCCCTTATATTTGCGACACTGAAATGCCTTACAGAATAGTAATAAACCAAAATAATAAAAACACTATGTCGAAAATTATAGGACATATCTCGCAGATTATTGGCCCTGTTGTCGATGTGGCATTTGATGCCGCCGATGAAGCAAATCTTCCTGCCATCAACGAAGCCCTTTCTGTTACCCGTCCTAATGGTCTCGAACTGATTATCGAGGTGCAGCAGCACATCGGTGAGAACTCGGTTCGCTGTGTGGCCATGGACTCTACGGACGGTTTGCGTCGCGGCTTGGAGGCACGAGCCACAGGAGCCCCAATCACCATGCCAGTCGGAGACCAGGTGAAAGGACGTCTGCTGAATGTGGTCGGCGAAACCGTCGATGGTATGAAACCGCTCACCAAGGAAGGCTCCTTCCCTATTCACCGCGAGCCACCGAAGTTCGAGGAATTGAAGACTTCGCAGGAAGTGCTCTATACGGGCATCAAGGTCATCGACTTGCTGGAGCCTTATTTGAAAGGTGGTAAGATCGGTCTGTTTGGCGGTGCCGGTGTAGGCAAGACCGTCTTGATTATGGAGCTGATTAACAACATCGCCAAGAAACATAACGGTTTCTCAGTATTTACTGGTGTAGGCGAGCGTACGCGTGAAGGTAACGACCTGTTGCGCGAGATGATCGAGTCGGGCGTTATCCGCTACGGCGAGAAATTCAAAGAAAGCCTGGAACAAGGTAAATGGGATCTCTCTTCGATCGACTACGAGGAAGTTGCCAAGAGCCAGGCTACCTTGGTCTATGGCCAGATGTCGGAGCCACCGGGAGCCCGTGCTTCGGTTGCATTGTCAGGTCTGACCGTTGCCGAGTCGTTCCGCGATTCCGACGAGATTGGCACTTCGAAGGATATTCTGCTCTTCATCGACAATATCTTCCGTTTCACACAGGCCGGTTCGGAGGTATCCGCCCTCTTGGGACGTATGCCTTCTGCAGTAGGTTATCAGCCTACCCTTTCGACCGATATGGGTAAGATGCAGGAACGAATCACTTCGACCAAGAAAGGATCCATCACTTCCGTACAGGCGGTTTATGTGCCTGCAGACGACTTGACCGACCCTGCTCCTGCCACCACGTTCTCGCACCTGGATGCAACAACTGTACTCTCGCGTAAGATCACGGAGTTGGGTATCTATCCTGCCGTCGATCCGCTGGATTCCACGTCCCGTATTCTCGATCCGAACATCATTGGCGAAGAACATTATAACTGCGCCCAGCGCGTAAAGCAGATTCTGCAGCGCAATAAGGAACTGCAGGACATCATCGCCATCTTGGGTATGGACGAACTTTCGGACGAAGACAAACTGACCGTCAACCGTGCACGTCGCGTGCAGCGTTTCCTGTCGCAGCCGTTCACCGTTGCAGAGCAGTTTACCGGTGTGAAGGGCGTGATGGTGAACATCGAAGACACCATCAAGGGCTTCAACATGATTCTGGACGGTGAAGTGGATTATCTGCCTGAGCAGGCCTTCCTGAACGTGGGTACCATCGAGGAAGCCATCGAAAAAGGCAAGCGCCTGATCGAAGCTGCCAAGGGTGCATAACGAATGACCACAAAATTTGTCAGTCATGAAACTAACAATCTATTCTCCCGAAAAGACGATATTCGACGGCGAAGTTTCGCTGGTGGAAGTGCCGGGCACGAAAGGACGTTTTGAAATCCTGAAGGATCACGACGCCATCATCACGACATTGCAGCCGGGTGTCATCCGATACATATCGGACGGGCAGGAAACGCGCCAACCGGTTACCTCCGGCTATGTCGAGGTACACAAAAACCAAATCTCGGCTTGCGTGCAGATATGATGTGGCAACTTGAAATTCTGATCATTGCTTTTGTCTTTTACGAATCGGTTATCATCAGCATCTACAAACTGATTTACAAAAGCAATCCGCAATGGGGCTTTTGGATTATCCTGGGCTCGAAGGGTTTGAAGTTTATACTGACGGTTGGTGGTATTCTGGCGGTGAAAATCCTTACAGAGGTTCCCCTCAAACGCTTCGCCTTGATGGCGGTTGCCGTTTATCTGGTATCGGTCATCTTCGAAACGTTCTATTTCTTCAAAAAAACGAACAATGAACAAAATAAATAAGGTCTGGACACTGATGTTAGGTCTGCTGGTTACAGTGGGCTTGCTCCTCCCCCAACGCGCTGCGGCAGAAACCGCCGGCAAGGAGGAAGAGAGTCTGGATGTAACTGCCATGATCTTCGAACATGTCGGCGACTCCTACTATTGGCATCTTACCGATTGGGGCAATCTCTCGATTGCGATGCCGTTGCCCGTATTGGTGTATAGCCAGACAAGCGGTTTCCACTGCTTTATGTCGAGCCGTTTCCACCACGGACATGCTTCGTACGAGGGCTTACAGATAGCGCCGGAAGGTTCGGAGTATGCCGGGAAGATTGTGGAAATCGGCAGCGACGGACAAGAAGTGCGTCCTTTCGACTTCTCGATCACCAAGAACGTGGCCGGTCTAATCATTACCAGTATTCTCATGATCTGGATGATTCTGTACTGTGCCAAATGGTACAAGAACAAGGACCATGCCTCTGCGGCACCTACAGGTTTCGTCGGAACCATTGAAATGCTGGTTTCTTACGTCTATAACGACGTCATCAAACCTAATATTCCGAAGCACACGGAACGCTATGCTCCTTACCTGCTGACCGCCTTTTTCTTCATCTTTTTCAACAACTTGTGCGGTTTGATTCCAGGTTCTGCCAACCTGACCGGCAACATCGCCATTACAGTCACGCTGGCACTGTTTACGTTCTTCACCACCAACATCTTTGGAACGGGTGCCTATTGGGGAGAAATCTTCTGGAACAAGGAACTGCCGCTCTGGCTGCGTCCCGTGATGGCCATTATCGAGTTCATCGGTCTGTTCACCAAGCCGTTCTCGCTCACCATCCGACTTTTCGCCAACATTCTGGCTGGACACTGCGCCTTGTTAGGTGTATTAAGTGTGATTTTCCTCACCGCAGTTTCGATGCCTGGCGTTGGCAACGGAGTGATGTCGGTGGTAAGTGTCGTTTTGGGCATTTTCCTCGACTGTCTGGAGTTGCTGGTCGCTTTCATTCAGGCCTTTGTGTTCACGATGCTCTCGTCGATCTACATCGGATTGTCGCAGGCAGAACATCACCATGAGGAATAAGACGCTGAAAACCAGCAAAAATAATTCGAAACAAAATATCAAAATCAATATTAACACTTAAAATTTTACAACTATGCTTTTGGAAATTCTTTCTACTAAGGGTGCTGCCGCTCTCGGCGCAGGTATCGTAGCAATCGGTGCAGGTCTCGGATTGGGTAAGATCGGTTCGTCTGCCATGGACGCTATGGCTCGTCAGCCAGAAGCCATCAGCAAGATTCAGACTCCTATGATCATTATCGGTGCACTTGTTGAAGGTGTTAGTCTGTTCGCCGTAGTAGTTTGTCTGTTGGCATCTTAAAAAATATCTAAACCCAAGCATCTATGTCATTGCTGATTCCCGAAAGCGGACTATTTCTATGGATGCTTCTGGCATTCGTGGTTGTCCTCGTCGTATTGGGTAAGTTCGGTTGGCCAATTATGACCAAAATGATTGACGAACGAGCCAAATACATCGACGAGAGCATCGCTAAAGCCAAGGAAGCCAACGAAAAGTTGGAAAAAATCCAGGAAGAAACAGCCGCCATGTTGAAAGAGGCCCAGGAAAAGCAGTCCGCGATTCTGGCAGAAGCTGTCAACATGCGCAATCAGATTGTCGAGAAGGCAAAGACCGAAGCCACCATAGCCGGCCAAAAGCTTTTGGAAGAGGCTAAGCAACAGATAGAGGTTGAAAAAGAAGACGCTATCCGCGACATCCGCCGCCAAGTGGGTCTGCTCTCTGTCGAAATTGCGGAAAAGGTGCTCCGTCAGAACCTGAAATCCGACGCGGACCAGATGGCCATGATCGACCGTATGCTTGATGAGATAAAAATCAATAAGTAAACTATGGATATCGGAGTTATTGCCAAACGTTATGCCAAGGCGCTACTGGCCTTTGCTGTCAAACAGGGGCAGGAAGATACCGTCTATGGCGAGGTCTTGCAGCTGATTGATAGTTACAAGGCTGTGCCGCAGGTGTCGAATGTACTGGGCAACCCGCTCCTGCCCCCAACGCAAAAGGAAAAGGTGATCTGCCAGGCCGCAGCCATCCATCCGAGCACCGTCATCCAGAAGTTTGCCCAGTTGGTAGTTGCTCATCGGCGCGAGTCGTTCATGCTCTTCATCGCCCATAGTTATGTTTCGCTCTATCGCGAAATGAAGCACATCTCGATTGGCAAGTTGATTACAGCTGTGCCTGCCAGCGATGCGGTGGCAAAACGTTTGGAGAAGATGGTCGAGGAACAGTCGAAAGGTTCCGTGGATGTCATTCTCGAAACGGCTGTCGATCCATCCATTGTGGGCGGTTTTATCTTCCAGATCGACGATCTGCGTCTCGACGCTTCCGTTCGTTCGCAGTTTAATCTGATCAAGAAGCAATTCATCGAAAAGAATAAAAGAATCATCTAAGCGATGCTTAGAAGTTATTAGTTATGAGTTGAATTTCCCGATTGATAACTAATAACTGATAACTATTAACTAAGCTACAATATGAGCAATATTAAAGCAAGCGAAGTTAGTGAAGTCCTGCTCCAGCAACTGGAGGGCATCGACACCCAGGCCAGGTACGACGAAGTCGGAACTGTGCTGACCGTGGGTGACGGTGTGGCCCGTATTTACGGCCTGCGCAACGCTGAAGCTAACGAATTGCTTGAATTCGAAAATGGTGTCATGGCCGTAGTCATGAACCTGGAGGAAGACAACGTGGGTGCCGTGCTGTTTGGCGGCGGCGACACGGTTCGCGAAGGTATGATTGTGAAACGTACCAAACGTATTGCTTCCATCAAGGTGAATGAGAAACTGTTCGGTCGTGTCATCAATCCTTTGGGCGAACCGCTCGACGGTATGGGACCCATCGAAGGAACGACCTTCGAGATGCCATTGGAGCGCAAAGCCCCGGGCGTGGTGTTCCGTCAGCCGGTAAAACAGCCGCTGCAAACCGGTTTGAAGGCAGTCGATGCCATGATTCCTATCGGACGCGGACAGCGTGAGCTGATTATCGGTGACCGTCAGACCGGAAAGACCGCCATCGCCATCGATACCATTATCAACCAGAAAGAGAATTACGAGAAAGGCGAGCCTGTCTATTGCATCTATGTGGCCATCGGACAGAAAGGTTCGACGGTGGCCAGTCTGGTGCAGACGTTGCGCGAAAAAGGTGCGATGCCTTACACCTGCGTGGTAGCCGCCACAGCTGCCGATTCTGCCGCCTTGCAATACTTCGCTCCTTTCGCAGGAGCTGCTATCGGTGAGTATATTCGCGATACCGGACGTCATGCGCTGGCCGTTTACGACGACCTCTCGAAGCAGGCTGTTGCCTATCGTGAAGTATCGTTGATTCTGCGCCGTCCTTCCGGACGTGAGGCTTATCCGGGCGATGTATTCTACCTCCATTCCCGTCTGCTGGAGCGTGCTGCTAAGATCATCGAGCAGCAGGAAGTGGCTGAGCAGATGAACGATCTGCCGCCGTCGCTGAAGGGTCATGTGAAGGCCGGCGGTTCGCTGACTGCCCTGCCGATCATCGAAACTCAGGCCGGAGATGTTTCTGCCTACATTCCTACCAACGTGATTTCCATCACCGACGGACAGATCTTCCTCGAAACCGACCTCTTCAACCAAGGTTTCCGTCCTGCCATTAACGTAGGTATCTCGGTATCGCGTGTAGGCGGTTCGGCACAGATCAAGTCGATGAAGAAGGTGGCCGGTACGCTGAAAATCGATCAGGCACAGTATCGCGAACTGGAGGCTTTCGCCAAGTTCTCGAGTGATATGGATCCGGTAACCGCTATGGCTATCGACCGCGGACGCAAGAACAACAAGTTGCTGATCCAGCCACAATATAGCCCGATGCCAGTAGGCGAACAAGTGGCTATTCTGTATTGCGGCACACAGGGACTGATGGCAAAGATCCGCGTCGATCAGGTGCAGGAATTCCAGGAGAAGTTCCTAATGCAGTTACGCGCAGCCCACACCGAGGATGTTATCAAACCTTTGGCAGCAGGCAAGATCGACGATACCATCATGGGTATCATCCGCGAAACGGCAGCCAACATCTGCACAGAATTGGCCTAATCATCCATTATTCGTAAATTATGGCTTCACTCAAGGAAATCAAAGGACGCATCGGATCGGTGGAAGGAACCCTCAAAATAACTTCCGCCATGAAGATGGTGGCTTCCGCCAAACTGCATAAGGCGCAGGGTGCTATTGAAAATATGCTGCCCTACGACCGTCAGCTGCATAAAATCATGGTGTCACTGCTTGCCGGCGATGCCAAGGTTTCGTCGCCCTACTGCGAGCCACACAACCGGATAAAGCGTGTCGCCATTGTTGCTATCGCCAGCAATTCGAGCCTTTGCGGCGGTTATAACAGCAACGTTTTGCGCCACACCACTGCCCTACTGAACGAATATGCCCAGCAGGGAATCAAGGATGATGCCGTAGATTGCTACGTCATCGGACGCAAGCTGGATCAGAGCTTAGTAAAACTGAAAGGATTTAACCTGATTCGCGATTACGTGGAAAAAGGCGACAATCCGGCGTTTGCTACCGCCCGTGAACTGGCACAAAGGCTGATGAAAGACTATGTAAGCGGCCGTATTGACCGCGCAGAGCTCATTTACATGCATTTCAAGAGCACGGCCAGCCAAATCCCCACCCGCGAGACTTTCCTGCCCGTAGAGCTCAAAACGGAAGGCGAAAAACTTTCCACCTCCGGCTACATCATCGAACCGACACCGTCGGAAGTGCTCAACACCTTGATTCCAGATGCTCTCTACATGAAGATCTTCACCACCATGCTCGATGCTCAGGCGGCAGAACATGCAGCACGTACTGTTGCCATGCAGACAGCTACCGACAATGCCAACGAGCTGTTGGGCGAACTGAGAATCCAATATAATAAGTGACGACAGGCTGCAATTACTGCCGAACTCCTGGACATCGTGGGAGGTTCAATGCAATAGCAAAACAGGTTAAAAACCATAAAGAGAGGAAGGTTCCATAAAGAATTTTCCTCTTTTTTTTGTTTAATTCGTAAGAATCCCGTATCTTTGCACCGGAAAATACAAGCAGTATGCAACGTAACGAAGAAGAAACCCTTACCCTTTTGGGCAACAAAAAGACGGTTTACAAGCAGGATTATGCTCCGGAGGTGCTCGAAACCTTCGTGAACAAACATCCGGAAAACGACTACTGGGTGAAGTTCAATTGCCCGGAATTCACCAGCCTCTGCCCTATTACGGGCCAGCCGGACTTTGCCAACATCGTTATCAGCTATATTCCAGACGTGAAAATGGTGGAAAGCAAGAGTCTGAAGCTCTATCTGTTCTCCTTCCGCAATCATGGCGACTTCCACGAGGATTGCGTGAACATTATCATGAAGGATCTGATCCGACTGATGGAGCCGCGCTACATCGAAGTGACCGGACTGTTTACTCCACGTGGCGGCATTGCCATCCATCCTTATGCCAACTATGGAAAACCTGGCACCAAGTACGAACAGTTAGCTTGGGAACGCCTGTCGAAGCACGATCTTTAAACCCTGACGGACAAAAAGAGTCATAATAACAAAATAAATTAACTAATAAATCATACAAAAATGAAAAAACTCGTTGTATTTGCAGCCGTTGTGGCTATTGCAGGTTCATTGCAGGCACAAACTTTGGCCGACTATGCCAACGCCGGAGATGCCGCTATGGCAAACGAAAAATATCAGGAAGCGATTGAAAACTACATCAAGGCTCAGGAATTGGATACTGAGAATACCGATTACATGACTGCCTTCCAGTTGGCTACCGCCTATTTGCAGGTCGGTGAAAACGAAAAGGCCGGTGACGCTTTCAAGGCAAGTCTTTTGAAAGGCAACTACGATCAGGGTGTCATCACCAATATGAAGAATGCCTACGAGGCTGCCGGCAAGCCGGAATTGGTCAAGCAAGCTTATATTGATATCAAGACTGCCAATCCTTCACAGACACTGGCCATGGACAGCAAGCTTTATTTCATCTATTCGAAGGAGAAAGACTGGGCAAATGCACTGCCTTGCTGTATGACGATCTTGAGCGATCCTAACATCGATCAGGAAAAGCAAATCAAGTACTACAAATATGCTGCACAGCTCTATCTGAACCTCGAACAGGCAGATTCTGCAGAAGTTTATTACGATAAGGTGTTGGCTATCGATCCTACCAATGCTGATGTGCACAAGGCATTAGGCTATGGCTTCTACAACACCATCCAGAAGATTACCAAGCGCGCTCAGGATAACTACAATGCAAAGAAGAGCGACACCAAGAACGCTTCTCACTATTATGCAGAAATGCAGACGGCTACCAAGCGTGCAACGCTGAACTATGGTCCAAAAGCTGTAGAACACCTGAAGATTGCCAATCAGACGCTGAACGATCCGAAGATCACAGAGACTATCGGCAAACTGAACAATAATATCGCAGCTTATAAGAAATAAGGACTGAGAGCAAATATAGGAAAAGAGGACACTTAATGGTGCCCTCTTTTTTTGTATTTATTCCGACATTTCGAAGGATGTCATCCCTCCTATTATTATCTTGATATAGCCCAAACAAGATGGATTAGCTCTTTGGGCTTAATATTTCCAGCAGTTCCTTCATGCCCTCACTGGCACCTTTCTGAATCTGCGTAGATTGGCGATAAGGTGAGGAGACAGGTTTGGGATCGATGACATAGACAGGAACTCCGGCGGGGGCGTATTGCAGCAAACCGGCGGCTGGATATACATTCAGGGACGTACCGATCACCACCACAATATCTGCCGTTGACATAATCTCTGCGGCTTTATCGAGATTCGGAACAGCCTCCTGAAAAAAGACAATATGCGGACGCAACTGGATGCCTTCCGGATCCTTGTCGCCCAAATGTATATCAGGATTTTTCGGATCGAGCGGATAATGCACTCCGTTGTCAGGCCCGTCAGGACGGCATTTCATCATTTCGCCATGCAAATGAAGCACGTGTTTCGATCCGCCTTGTTCATGCAGATTGTCCAGATTCTGCGTGATAACCTGCACATCAAACTTACCTTCCAGAGAACCGATCAGGCGATGTCCTTCATTAGGCTGGCAATCCATATACTTCCGCCGCAACATATTATAGAAATCAAGCAGTTTTCTGGGATTCCGCAACCAGGCATCGTGCGTGCAGATTTCTTCCACACTATAGTTCTCCCACAAGCCGTCACTATCGCGGAAAGTGGATATTCCGCTCTCCTTACTCATGCCGGCCCCCGTCAAAAAAACGATTCTTTTCATAGTAAATCAGGGTTTATTTGGTTGCAAATATACAAAAGTTTTGCAAAAAATGAAAAAAATAGAGAACAAAAGAACGAAAATAAAAGAAAATCATTATCTTTGCGCCCGCATTTAGACAAAAACGAATACAAAAGTAAAATTCAATACATCTAAAAACAAAAATTATGAAGAAATTGTTATTTCTCGCAGCTGCTGCCCTCGTGGCAACGATGGGCATCACTTCATGCTGCAATGGAGTTCCCTGTGCAAAACTGAACAGCGACCTCGACACATTGGGATACGCTTACGGTGTACAGTTCGGTAACCAGTTCTCTAACTTCCAGGATAGCGGCGTAGTGGTTCCTGAGGTTACAATGGATCTTGATAACTTCATCGCCGGTTTCGTTACCGCAATCCGTCGCGATTCAAGCAACCTGAAGCTTACCGTTGAGGAAGCTAACCAGTATCTCCGCGACTTCAACGAGAAGCTCCGCCAGCAGATGGAGGAGAAACACCAGAAAGAAGTGGCTGAGAACAAGGCCAAAGGTGCTGATTTCATGGCCGAAAATGCCAAGAAGGACGGCGTGAAGACTTTGGAATCCGGCTTGCAGATCGAAACACTCACCGAAGGCAATGGCAAGCAGCCTAAAGAAGGTGACAAAGTGAAGGTTAACTACAAGGGTTCATTGATCGACGGCACAGTTTTCGACCAGAACGACAGCATTGACTTCAATACCAACGGCGTAGTGAAGGGCTTCAAAGAGGGTCTCTTGAACATGAAGGAAGGTGGTAAGGCTATCCTGACTATGCCTTCTAACCTGGCTTACGGCGAGCGCGGTGCCGGTGCAAATATTCCTGGCGGTGCTACCCTCCAGTTTGAGGTAGAATTGTTGGAAGTAATTCCTACTAAGAAGTAATTATTCTATCATACAATACACAAAATCGATGCATTTTTTAGGAGATGCATCGATTTTTTCGTCTCATTTGGAGAAAATACTAACATTTTGTTAAAAATCCCAATAAAAAATTTGCATTATTCAATAAAAAAACTGTATCTTTGCACCAATGTTTAACTATTATTCGTTGAATCTTATTCCTTTTTTTCTCGCCATGACTTAGTTCAAACAAGTTTGGCTCTTTTCATCTGGCTTAATGAAAAGGTTGTAAAAATAATATTACCTTCAACGAAATAAAATTATCAACTATTGACATGGAAAAAATTGATGCACTCGACAAAAAAATTCTCGACATCATCACAAGGAATGCCCGTATTCCTTCTAAGAATGTGGCTGTAGAGTGTGGCGTGTCCCGCGCCGCCATTCATCAGCGCATTCAACGCCTTATCGAAATGAAGGTGATTGTAGGTTCCGGCTACAACATCGACCCGAAAACCCTAGGATTCCAGACTTGCACCTACATCGGCATTCGTCTGGAACGCGGCAGCATGTACCGCGAAGTAGTAAAATATCTGGAAGCCATTCCTGAGATTATTGAATGTCACTTCACTACGGGTCCTTACACGATGCTCTGCAAACTCTATGCACGCGACAACGAGCATCTGATGGACTTGCTGAACAATAAGATTCAAGGTATTGAGGGCGTAGTTTCGACCGAAACCCTGATTTCACTCGAAGAAAGCATCAAACGCGAGATAAGCATCTGCGGCGGCGTGCTGCCGGATGTTCCTTCAATCACCAGTGCTGACGACGATTGGGATTAACTCTCCCTGACAGATACCAATCAGATGACTGGCTGTCCGAGCAAACGGGCAGCCAGTTCTTTGTTTCCTGCCTGCAAGGCCTTGCGGATTTCGCTCGAAGAATAATGTAAGCCCGATCCGTCGTCGAAAACAGGCTCCTGAATCACCCGAATACCGCATTCCTCGCCATAGCGCACATAATCTTCGAAGCCTTCGCTACGGTCTTTGCCAAAGCGGTGATCGTAGCCAATCAGAAGCAGACGCACATGCAGTTTTTCGCACAAATACTGCTGAATGAAGTCGCGAGCTGACATATTTCGGATCTCTTCCGTAAAAGTAAGCAGAAAACAGGCATCGATACCGGTCTTCGACAGTTTTTCGAGACGCTGCTCTAAGGTATCGATCATTTCCATCCGGAAATCCGGTTCGATCAGCTGACGCGGATGATTGGTGAAGGTAACCACAGCACTCTTCAATCCGTGTTCTCGGGCTTCTTCCTTCAGATGCTCCAAAAGAAACTGATGTCCGCGGTGAACTCCGTCGAAGAATCCGATACAAGCGGCAAAATCGCTTGAAATGCAATCGAAATGCTGATAAATTATCATTTTTAAGCCAAAATATTTGCGTATATCAAAAAGTTTATTTACCTTTGCGGCCGAAAATAATTCAGGTTTATTTCAAACTAGAAAATAAACATCCAAAGTTATTTGGTCCTATAGCTCAGTTGGTCAGAGCAGCGGACTCATAATCCGTTGGTCCTTGGTTCAAGCCCAAGTGGGACCACTTATACTGGTTTGAAAATTTTCCGTTTGAAGGGAGCAAGACGAAGAGAGTTCGGCTTGCTCTCGACCTTTTTAAAGGAATTTTCACGCTTCAGTTTAGGGTGCAAAGATAGGCAAACTCCTTGAAAAATCAAAATTTTCGACCTCAAAAGTTGTATTGTTAGCAAATAATGCGTACCTTTGCGCGCAAATATATCAACAGAAACAGGTAATCGCTATTATCGCACGATGATTTCAGCCAGCAACATACACAAATCGTTTGGATCTTTGGAAGTTCTGAAGGGTATCGACCTTACCATCCAACAGGGTGAGGTGGTGGCTGTTGTCGGCAAATCGGGTGCAGGGAAGACCACACTGTTGCATATCATGGGATCGCTCGACAAGCCCGACAGGGGAGAGGTGACCATTCACGGCACTTGCCTGCAGAAACTGTCGAACAATGAACTGTCGAAGTTCCGGAACCGACACATCGGTTTTATTTTCCAGTTTCACCAGCTTCTGCCCGAGTTTTCCGCCCTTGAAAACGTTATGATGCCGGCTCTCATTGCCGGTATTCCCAATTCGAAGGCACGATGTCGGGGAGAGGAGTTATTAGATTTCTTGGGGCTGAAAGACCGTCTGACACACAAACCTGACGAACTTTCCGGCGGCGAAAAACAACGCGTTGCTGTAGCCAGGGCCCTGATGAATCAACCCGACGTTATTTTTGCCGACGAACCGTCAGGATCGCTCGACAGTTCGAACAAAAAGGAACTGCACCAGCTGTTTTTCAAACTACGCGAGGAATTCAAGCAGACATTTGTTATCGTCACTCACGACGAATCGCTGGCAAAAATGTCGGATCGGACAATACAACTGGCAGACGGAAGAATAATCACAACATAAAACTTTACATTATGGCAACTCAACAACTATATATCTACAACACTTTATCGCGCATCAAACAACCTTTCAAGCCCATTGTGCCCGATCATGTCGGCATGTATGTGTGCGGACCGACCGTCTATGGTGACGGACATCTCGGACATGCACGTCCGGCCATTACGTTTGATATCCTTTTCCGCTACTTGCAGCACATCGGATATAAAGTGCGCTATGTACGCAATATCACCGACGTCGGACACTTGGAACACGATGCTGATGAAGGAGAGGATAAGATTGCTAAAAAAGCCCGTCTGGAACAAAAGGAACCAATGGAGGTGGTGCAGTATTACATGAACCGCTACCATAAGGCAATGGAGGCGCTGAACGTTCTGCCTCCCAGCATCGAACCACATGCTTCGGGTCACATCATTGAGCAGATTGCTTACGTGCAGAAGATTCTGGATGCCGGCTATGCCTATGTCAGCAACGGAAGCGTTTATTTCGATGTGAAGAAGTATGCTGAAAAATATCATTACGGCATTCTTTCCGGACGAAACATCAACGAACTGATTGATACCACCCGTGAACTGGACGGACAGTCGGAGAAGCGGGAAGCGTGCGACTTTGCCCTTTGGAAAAAAGCGGCTCCCGAGCATATCATGCACTGGCCTTCACCATGGAGCGAAGGTTTCCCGGGCTGGCATCTGGAGTGCTCCACGATGAGCGAAAAATATCTGGGCGAGGAGTTCGATATTCACGGAGGCGGATTGGATCTGCTGTTCCCTCATCACGAATGCGAAATTGCCCAGAGCTGCGCCGCTAAGGGTCACCCGACTGTTCATTACTGGATGCACAACAATATGATTACCATCGATGGCAAGAAGATGGGTAAATCATATGGCAACTTCATCACGCTCGATGAGTTCTTCACAGGTTCGCATCCGAAACTGACGCAGGCGTACAGCCCGATGACCATCCGTTTCTTCATTCTGATGGCGCATTACCGTTCGACGGTCGATTTCTCGAACGAGGCTCTTCAAAGCGCAGAAAAGGGTATGAAGCGCATGATGGAAGGATATAACAGTATTGCCCGTATGAAAGCGTCTGAGACATCGACAGAAACCGATGAAACTTTGAAAACTGTCCGTACACTGGAAGAGAAGATGTATGAGGCCATGAACGACGACCTAACTACACCTATTGTCATTTCCCATTTGTACGATTTGGTTTCGTTAATCAACAAAATCATCGACGGACAGGCAAAAGCAGATGCTGCAGGTATTGCTAAAATCCAGCAGGTGTTCCATACTTTCCTGATCGATATTCTGGGTATGAAGGATGAAAGTGGAGCAGGAGCCAGCGACGATAAGAATATTGCCTATAAAGGTGCTATCGACTTGTTGCTCGAAGTTCGTGCTCAGGCAAAGGCCAATAAAGATTGGGCTACTTCCGATCTTATTCGCAATAAAATGTCAGAACTCGGCTTCGTGGTGAAAGATACCAAAGACGGCGCCACTTGGAGTCTGTAAGAAAAAAAGCACCTATGTTCGAGGTTTTACGAATATAGGAGCTTTTTTATTGATCAAATCCCGCAGATTTTCTTGATTTCTGCCAATTTATTCAAGGCTTCCATCGGAGTCATATTGTTAGGATCGATGCTCTTGATTTCATCGCGAATCTGACTTAAAACGGGATCATCCAATTCGAAAATCTGGAACTGATAGCCTGCCGGTGCATTGGCAGGCTTTATATTTTCTACAGGAGCATCGACCGAAACCAAACCGCGAGCACCAGTAGAAGCAGATTCGAGTGTTTTTAGTACCTCATCGGCACGATGAACAATTTCCGGATTCATGCCGGCCAGTTTTGCTACATGAATACCGAAACTGTGTTCGCTGCCTCCAGGTTTCAGTTTACGGAGGAATAGCACCTTACCACCTTCCTCACGCACGCTGACATTAAAGTTCCTGATGCGAGAGAAAGACTTCTCCATCTCGTTCAATTCATGATAATGAGTGGCAAACAGCATCTTCGGATGACCCTCAGCCCGCTCATGCACATATTCCACAATACTCCAGGCAATTGAAATACCATCGTAGGTGGAAGTACCTCGTCCCAATTCATCGAAAAGCACCAAAGAACGCGGTGAAAGATTATTCAGAATATTCGATGCTTCCGTCATTTCGACCATAAAGGTGGATTCTCCCAACGAAATATTATCGGAAGCGCCTACACGCGTGAAAATCTTATCTACAATGCCGATATGAGCAGCATCAGCAGGCACAAAACAACCGATATGAGCCATCAGCGTGATTAAGGCTGTCTGACGCAACAAAGCTGACTTACCTGCCATATTCGGACCCGTAATCATCATGATCTGACATCCGTTATCGTCCGATGAAAGCAATACATCGTTCGGAACATACGATTCTCCCACTGGCATCTGCCGTTCAATGACCGGATGTCGTCCCTGACGGATATCTATCACCAAACTGTCATCGATGTCCGGACGTACATAATGATAGCGGGCAGAAACCCGGCTGAAAGCCAGCAAACAATCCAAGCGCGCCATCAGTTGGGCATTCACCTGAATAATCGGAATATATTCTTCGAGTGCTTTCAGCAAATCCTGATAAATCTGTGACTCCAACGAAAGAATTCTTTCTTCAGCTGTCAGAATCTTTTCTTCATATTCCTTCAATTCCTGCGTGATATATCGCTCAGCACCTACCAAAGTCTGTTTACGAATCCAATCAGCCGGTACTTTTTCCTTATGCGTATTGCGCACTTCGATGTAATAGCCAAACACGCTGTTATAAGCCACCTTGAGCGACGGAATACTATATTCTTCCGACAATCGCTGCTGTAGGGCCAACAGATAATCCTTACCCGAATAGGCAATGGTACGCAATTCATCCAGTTCGGCATTCACATTGGCCCGAATCACATTTCCCTTACCAATCATAACAGGCGGTTCAGGCTCAATTTCACGATAGATTCTGTCTGCAATGCGATCGCAGGTATTGATCTGTTCACTGATATTCTGCAACTGTGGCAAATCGGATTCCTGACAAGCCTGCTTGATGTCTTTCAAGGCGTTCAGCGCTATGCGCAGCTGAACAATCTCGCGGGGAGTCACACGTCCGACAGCCACTTTGGCAACGATGCGCTCCATATCGCCCAAACGCTTCAGACTTTCTTCCACCACGTCTGCCAATTCCGGATCCTTGAAGAAATATTCCACCACATTCAAACGTTCGCGAATGCTTTCAGCATGAATGAGCGGAAAGAGTATCCATCTATGCAACAGACGTCCACCCATCGGAGTTGTGGTTTCGTCGATGACATTCAAGAGAGATCTTCCGCCTTCATTCATCGGATAAACCAGTTCCAGGCTTCGCACCGTAAACTTATCCAAGCGCATATAGGCTTCATTGTCGATGCGACGGATAGAAGTAATATGTCGGATATTCTTGTGCTGTGTGGCATCTAAATAACGGAGAATGGCACCTGCAGAAGTAATAGACAGATACATTTCATCTATACCGAATCCTTTCAGATTCTGCGTATGAAACAGTTCCAGCAAACTCCGTCGGGCATTATCGTAACTGAAATAGAAATCCTCTAATTCATAGCAATAAGGATTGGTGGTAAAATGCTCCTGATAGAGATTTCTCATTCCCTTGAGAAAAAGAATTTCCTTAGGTGCATAATTGCCTATCAGCTTGTCAATATAATCGTATGTACCCTCAGCAGCCAGAAATTCACCGGTTGAAATATCCAAAAGAGCCAAACCAACTTGTGCGCTGTAATTCTTATTGAACGAAACTGCCGACTTACTGAGATTGCTGCCAAAAGTAATGGCAGCCAGAAAATTATTTTCCCGGGCATTCAACACACTGTCGCCCATTGTCAATCCCGGAGTAATCAATTCAGTTACTCCACGTTTCACTAACTTTTTAGTCAGTTTCGGATCTTCCAGCTGTTCACAAATCGCCACACGTTTGCCCGCACGTACCAGTTTAGGCAAATAAGTATCGAGCGCATGATAAGGAAAACCTGCCAAGGGACTGCCTGCACGACTGGTCAGCGTAATTCCTAAAATATCGTGAGCTGTGGCTGCATCATCGCAAAAGGTCTCATAAAAATCACCTACACGATACAGAATGATTGCATCGTGATATTTATTTTTCAGTTCAAAATATTGTTTTAGCAACGGTGTGTCCTTCGGATTCTCAGCCTTAGCCATATCTCTACCTTATTTAAAGTCTTTTAGAAAGTTATCAACACATAAAAACCATACTTACCAACCGTGCTGTTGTTTGAAAGCCTTGAAGAAATCCCAGATTACTAAACCGGTAGTTACCGATACATTCAAGCTGTGCTTGGTTCCATACTGAGGAATCTCCAAACAACCGTCACACAGATCTACTACCGACTGCTGCACACCTTTTACTTCGTTACCCATCACCACTGCATAGCCGTTACCAGACGAGAAATCGGGCGTCCAAGTATCGAGCATCGTACTGCCTTCACATTGTTCGACTGCCAAAACCTTATAACCTGCCTGTTGCAAAGACCTAACAGCTTCGTGTGTACCTTCAAAATACTGCCAATCGACGGAATCTTCTGCACCCAAGGCAGTCTTGTGTATTTCAGGCGATGGGGGAACAGCTGATATGCCGCACAGGTAAATACTTTCAACACGGAAAGCATCGGAAGTACGGAATACAGAACCAATATTATTCAGAGACCGTATATTGTCTAATATAATAATGAGCGGCATCTTCTCAGCTTTCTTAAACTGATCGGTATTGATGCGACCCATCTCCAGTATGGTTAACTTTTTCATGCCGCAAAGTTAGTTGATTTTTCGTACATATCCAAAATAATGTTCAAAAAATTGTTATTAGCGTTGATAAAACCTGTTGAAAAAAAATTAAAAAGTTTTTGTTAAAAAATTTGGAGAATCAAAAAATTGTCGGCTTAATCTGTTTTTTGAAATTGACAAATTTTTTGTTCACAAAATATAAAAAAGTTTTTAACGTAAAAAAGTAGAGTTTTCGATAGGTCAATTGAAAAATAATTATTAACTTTGCCCCGTTCGAGTCCGATTGTTGAAAAGTTGATAACCGACTATAGTCAAAAACCGGTATGGAAAACCAGTTCATAAAAAGACTCGGATGCTGATAACTTGAATTAGCGGAAAAAGCAGTCAAAGTTATCAACTTTATTAACCAACTATCATCATAAGCATAAATTTGTTTTTGATAAAAAATTTTTTTCAAACCAAAACTTATTAATAATAATAGAAATTGTTCACAACTATGGATAAGTCGAAACTCATTGAGGAAATCAAGAAACTCAAAGCAGAAAAGAACGCCGTGATTCTGGCGCACTATTATACAATAGGCGACATTCAGGACATTGCCGATTTTGTAGGCGATAGCCTGGCGCTGGCTCAACAGGCTGCCAAATCGACAGCTGACATCATTGTGATGTGTGGCGTTCACTTCATGGGAGAAACCTGCAAGATTCTCTGTCCGCAAAAGAAAGTACTGGTGCCGGATCTGGCTGCCGGTTGTTCGTTGGCTGACAGTTGTCCTGCTGATGAATTCGGTAAGTTTGTGAAAGAACATTCCGGCTATACGGTGCTCAGTTATGTGAACACAACGGCTGCTGTCAAGTATTATACAGATATAGTGGTGACTTCAGGTAATGCACTGAAGATTGTGAATAGCCTGCCAAAGGATCAGAAGATTATCTTTGCCCCAGACAGAAATCTGGGTGGCTATATCAATGCTGTTACCGGACGCGATATGCTGCTTTGGGATGGTGCCTGTCACGTGCACGAACAGTTCTCGACAGAAGCCATCATCAAGCTGAAGAAAGAACATCCGAATGCAAAGGTTCTGGTTCATCCGGAATGCAAGCGTCCTGTGGTTTTGCTGGCTGATAAAGTGGGTTCAACGGCAGTTCTGCTGAAATATGCCGTAGAAGACGATTGTCAGGAGTTTATTGTAGCCACCGAAAGCGGCATTTTGCACGAGATGCAGAATCAGGCACCCCAGAAGAAGTTTATCCCTGTGCCGCCTGAGGTAACGGAAGAAAGTGTAGGTTGCAGTTGCAACGAATGCGCCTATATGCGTCTCAATACACTTGAGAAATTGTATAATTGTCTGAAAAACGAGGCTCCGGAAATTCAGGTGGATGAGAAAATCATCGATCGTGCCCGGTTGCCAATCGACAGAATGCTGGAACTTAGTAAATAATTCTTTAAATAATAATGATAGAAATCATGGCTCCAGTGGGTTGCTACGAATCGCTCGCAGCAGCCATACAAGCCGGAGCAGGCAGTATATATTTTGGCATACAGGGCTTGAACATGCGTTCAGGCTCTGCTAATAATTTTACCATTGATGATCTGAAAAAGATAGCTGATATCTGTCGAGCCGGACAAATGCCTGAGAATTATCAGTCACCTCAGGAGATTCTTTATACGGAAACCGCTACAGGAACGGCTCATTGCAAGCCGCTCAACAGCTATCTGACGGTTAATACCATCATGTACGATGGTGATCTGGAGAAAATGAAACAGATCATCGATGCAGCTTCTGAAGCAGGAATCACAGCCATCATAGCCAGCGATGTAGCAGCGATGACTTATGCTCGCGGTTGGGATCGTCCTGATAGGAAACCTCGTATTGAAGTTCATCTTTCCACGCAACTTAATATAAGTAATATAGAGGCGTTGAAGTTTTATGCCCAGTTTGCCGATGTGGTAGTGCTGGCGCGCGAACTGAATATGGATCAGGTGAAACATATTCACGAGGAAATCATCCGACAGAACATTCGCGGACCTAAAGGGGGATGGGTACGTATAGAAATGTTCGCCCACGGAGCTCTCTGTATGGCTGTTTCTGGCAAATGCTATATGAGTTTGCATGAGTATAATCGAAGTGCCAATCGGGGAGCGTGTGCTCAGGTATGTCGTCATGCATACGATGCCTATGCGGAAGAACCTAAATATCTGTTAGACGATCAGGATCACGATCTGCAACTTGAAATAGATAATAAATATATCATGTCGCCCAAAGACCTGAAAACGATTCATTTTATGAATAAGATGGTCGATGCGGGCGTTGAAGTATTTAAGATTGAAGGACGTGCGCGCGGGCCTGAATACGTAAAGAGCGTAGTAGGCTGTTATTCCGAAGCAGCTCGCCTGATAGAACAATGTAAGGTGGAGAATGGCATTCACGTTTTGCCTGAAAACTGGCAAGATTACATTGATCAGTGGGATCAGGAACTGACAAGAGTCTTTAATCGCGGATTCTGGAATGGCTATTATTTGGGTCAGCGGTTGGGAGAATGGAGTCACCATTACGGTTCGGTAGCTACCGAGCATAAGGAATATGCTGCCAAAACCATAGGTTGGTTCAGCAAAATAGGTATTGGTGACTTTTTGTGTGAAGCCAAAGAACTTCATAAAGGTGATATCATACTGATTATCGGACCTACCACAGGTGTCATTGAAATTGTGTTGGACGAGATTCAGGTGGATTATAAGGTAGTGGAAAAAGTGAATAAAGGTGAGCGTTTTACGATTCCTGTAAAAGACAAGATACGTCCTTCGGATAAAGTATATTTAGTGGTGAAAAACGGATAGTATTTCGTACCATATTTTTGCTGCATAACTGAGAAAAAATTGTTTCATAATTAACGAACATTTTTTTCTTAACTATGGAGCAAAAAAAGCAGGTTAAAGAATAATCTGCAAGAATTATCAGACAACAGGCAATAAAATGTCTGTTGTTTCGTTTTAAATAATATTAGTTGAATATTTTTGCCAATGAAATAATTATACACCATGAGTCCATATTTCAAAAATTCACTTCAATGGGTCTTTTTGTTTCTGTCAGTAATGCTGATAGGTTTGTTTCTGTATTTTTCCAACGGTTTGGTCAAATCGTTAGGGAAGGAGGAAACCGAAAAGATGGCACTTTGGGCCAAGGCCTATCAACAGGTTATTCTGGCTGATGCAGATGCCGATCTTTCGATGCAGTGGGAAGTGATTAGAGGTAATACCACGATCCCCGTTTTCTATACAGAAAAAGACGGATCTATTCTTGGATTCGTAAATATTGAAGTGCCTTTCTATCGCACGATAGGAAGAGAATTTACAACCGAAGATACGATTGCTTATCTTCAGACACAGATTCCGCAATTACAGGAAAAAGGCAGTTTCTTTGAAATCAATATTACCGACGACTGGAAGCAATATCTGTATTACGATGATTCCATTCTGTTGCAAAGATTGCAGTTTTATCCTTATGTACAGCTGATGGCTGTCATCGTATTGTTGCTGTTATTATATTATATGCTGCTTAGCCGGAAGCGTTCGGAACAGAACCGCGTGTGGGTAGGACTTTCGAAAGAAACCGCTCATCAGCTGGGAACCCCGATTCAGTCGCTGATGGGATGGGTGGAACTCTTGAAAAACAGCGAGAAACCGGATATTCAGGATATGGGCGAAGAAATGGATAAGGATGTGCAGCGTTTGCGTGTGGTAGCTGACCGATTCTCGAAAATAGGTTCTGAACCGATTCTCGAAAAGACCGATATCCGCCAAGTGGTTAAGAGCGTGTCGGAATATATGCAGAAGCGTGCATCGCAAAACATTTTCATAACTGCCGATCTGCCCGACTATCCTGTAGAGGCTTATATTTGCGAACCTTTGTTTGCCTGGGTAATCGAGAATCTGTGTAAAAATGCCATCGATGCCCAAGACAAGCCCAAAGAACAGATTCATCTGCTGTTGAAACAGGAGAACAAAGTGGTGATCGAAGTCATCGATAACGGTAAAGGAATTGCCAAAAATCTGTGGAAACGGATTTTCACAGCCGGATATACCACCAAGAAAAGAGGGTGGGGCTTAGGTCTGACTTTGGTGAAACGTATCGTCGAGGAATATCATCACGGACGCATCTTTGTGAAGTCGAGCACCGTAGGACAAGGTACCACTTTTCGCATAGAATTATAGACTTATCAACATTTTTTTCGTTCAAATAAGCACCTTTAAAAGGCAAAAATACGATTTTTTGCAGAATTTTCGCAATTTATTGCTCTAAACAGATACAAGATAAAAAAATTATTAGTACCTTTGCAGCCGATTAACTCAAAAAAGCAGAGGTTAATAATAAAATGGGCAAGTTAGATCAGTATAACATCCAACTCAAGACGATGGCAATCGGCAAGAGTGTGATTGAATATCATCTCGACAATGCTTTCTTTGCTCTGTTGGAGGACGTAGAGATTCAGAAGGGCGACATCAAAGTCAAGGTTTTGGTTGAAAAACAGGCCAAACAGTCTGAATTGAACTTCGAATTGGAAGGCAAGGTGATTGTTCCTTGCGACCGATGCCTGGAGGAAATGAACCAGCCCATCAAAACAACCGGTCATCTGATTGTGCGTTTTGGCAAGGAGTTCAAGGACGATGGCGACGATATTGTGGTTGTTCCCGAAGAAAAAGGAATCATCAACGTCAGCTGGTTTCTCTATGAGTTTATCGAATTGGCTATTCCAATCAAGCATGTGCATCCTTACGGACAATGCAATGCAGGAATGTCGAGCAAGTTGAGCGAGCATATTGCTATCGACGCTTCCGAGGAGGATTTCCTCAATATGAGCGAAGAAAGCGAAGCAGATTCCGAAACGGTTGATCCGCGATGGGAAGCGCTCAAAGGTCTTAGAACGGAAGATTAACGGAAATTTCAATCCAGTTTTTGCGTATCAGGCTCTTTCCGCTCTATTTCAGTTTTGAAGGATTAATTATTAATAATAAAAACAAATGGCACATCCTAAAAGAAGACAATCAAACACGCGTACCGCTAAGCGTCGTACGCATGACAAGGCCGTTGTTCCGGCAATCGTAGTATGCCCTAACTGTGGTGGTTGGCACTTGGCACACACTGTATGTCCTGAGTGTGGTTACTACCGCGGTAAACTCGCTATCGAGAAAGAGGCTGCCCTCTAACCCAGTTAGTTGGTTCGCCTTTCAGGCTACTTTGTAAACCGAACTAAAAGGCGTGCCGTAAGACACGCCTTTATATTTTCTAAAATTTCGCTATTATGACTAAAGCAGCTATTACAGGTTTGAGTCACTATCTGCCTGATTATGTTCTCACCAACGATGAGATTGCAACCATGGTAGATACGAACGACGAGTGGATTACAACCCGTACAGGTATCAAGGAACGCAGAGTTTTGAAAGATGAGCACGCCGGATCGAGCCAGTTGGCTATTCCTGCTGTGCGCGATGTACTTGAAAAAACAGGAACTGCTCCTGAAGAGGTTGAGCTGCTTATCTGTGCCACTTCTTCTCCCGATTATACCTGGCCATCCACCGCTTGTGTCATTGCCGATGCGCTGAACATCCGCAATGCTATGTGCTACGATATTCTGTCAGCATGTACAGGTTTTCTGTACTGTTTGCAGCAGGCACAGGCTTTCATCAAATCGGGTATCTATAAGAAGATTATCATCTGTTCAGCTGAAAAATGTACCTCGTTTGTAAATTATCAGGATCGTACCACCTGTGCCCTCTTTGGTGATGGCGGTGCAGCTGCCCTGATTGAACCCAGCGAGGAGTTTGGTGTAGAGATTGCCAAGATTCATGCCGATGGTGCCGGTCACGATCACTTGATTCGTTATTGTGGCGGATCGGCCAATGTTCCGAGCCACGAGGCTGTCGATAAAGGCTTGCACTATATTTATCAGGATGGTAAGTATGTGTTTAAGAACGCTGTCAATTTTATGACCAGCGTGGTGACTGAAGTGATGGAGGAAGGTAAACTGACACTCGACGACATCGACTGGATCTGCACACATCAGGCCAACAAACGCATTATCGATGCTGTGCGTCAGCATCTGAATGCTCCGGAAGAGAAAGTAATCTGCAATATCGAACATGTAGGCAACACTTCTTCAGCTTCTATTCCGATTGCGTTGCACGAAGCCGCTTTGGAAGGAAAGATCAAGAAAGGCGATCGTCTGTTGCTGGCTGCTTTCGGTTCTGGCTTTACCTGGGGTTCGGTATATATTTCTTGGGGCGATTGCAAAATCTGATGAACTATGCATAAGGCAGGCTTCGTAAACATTGTCGGTAATCCGAATGTAGGAAAATCCACTTTGATGAATATTCTGGTGGGAGAGCGTCTCAGCATCATTACGGCCAAGGCGCAAACCACCCGTCATCGCATCATGGGTATTGTCAATACCGAAGACCTGCAGATTGTATATAGCGATACACCCGGCGTGCTGAAACCCGTATCGAAACTGCATGAATCGATGCTGGCATTCAGTCAGAGTGCTTTGCAGGATGCCGATATTCTGCTATATCTGACCGATACGATTGAGACGCCGGATAAAAACGAGCAGTTCTTGCAGTCGGTGATTCGCATGAGTCAGGACAAAGGCCCTTTGGCTCCCAAGGTCATCGTGGTTTTGAACAAGATGGATCTGGTTTCGCAGGAAGTTCTGGTTCAGAAAGTGGAGGAGTGGCATCAGCGTCTGCCTGAGGCTGAGATTATTCCTATTTCAGCGTTGCACAGTTTCGGAACGGATATTTTGCAGTCGAAAATCAAGGAACTTCTGCCAGAGTGTCCGCCCTACTTCGACAAAGACCAGTTGACCGACAAGCCGGCACGTTTCTTTGTCACCGAAATCATTCGCGAAAAGATTCTGCAATTATACGATAAGGAAATTCCTTATGCGTGCGAAGTTCGTGTCGAGCAGTTCAAGGAGAGCGACAAGCTGATTGATATCAGCGCTCTTATCTATTGCGAACGCGACAGCCAGAAAGGCATCATTATCGGTAAAGGGGGAGCCATGCTCAAGAAGTTGGGTATGCTTGCCCGTAAGGATATCGAAACCTTTTTTGGCAAGCAGGTTATGCTCAAGACTTTCGTCAAAGTGGAGAAAGACTGGCGCAATAACCTGAGGGATTTGAACAGCTTCGGTTACAATCCCGAATAAAGAAATGAATTCTCGTCACCGGATACTTCTTCCCTGCGCTTGTGAAAGCGTGCTGTGAGGCTGGTGACACATTATTAATATATAATACATATAGAAATGGGAAATTTAGTTGCTATTGTGGGTCGTCCGAATGTAGGTAAATCGACCCTTTTTAATCGTCTGACAGAATCACGCACAGCGATTGTGAGCGAAGTGGCAGGCACTACCCGCGACCGCCAGTACGGACATGTTATTTGGAGTGGACGTGAGTTTTCGCTGGTCGATACCGGAGGTTGGGTAGTCAATTCCGAAGATATCTTCGAAGACGAAATCAACAAACAGGTGGAAATTGCTATCGAGGAAGCAGATGTGATTCTGTTTCTGGTCGATATCATGAACGGCATCACCGATCTGGATGACAGCGTGGCTCGCATTCTCCGCAAATCGAAGAAAGAAGTGATTGTTGTGGCCAATAAAGCCGACAACTACGATCAGCATATCTATGCCGCAGAATTCTATAAATTAGGCTTGGGCGATCCATTTGTGATTTCTTCTGCCAACGGTTCGGGAACAGGTGATTTGCTCGACGAGATTTGCAGCCGTTTCAAAAAGGAAGATTCCGACGATCTGGAAGACCTTCCGAAGTTTGCCATCGTGGGACGTCCGAATGTCGGCAAATCGTCGCTCCTGAATGCCTTTATGGGAGAGGAGCGCCACATTGTGACCGATATTGCGGGCACTACACGCGATTCCATCTACACCAAATACGATAAGTTCGGTTTTGCTTTCTATCTGGTCGATACCGCCGGAATCCGCAAGAAGAACAAGGTAAACGAAGATATCGAGTATTATTCGGTGCTCCGTTCCATTAGGGCAATCGAAAATTCAGATGTCTGCATCTTGATGATCGATGCCACCCGTGGTGTCGAGGCACAGGATATGAATATCTTCTCGCTCATCGAAAAGAACCGCAAGGGTTTGGTGGTTTGCGTCAACAAGTGGGATATTATGGCTGATAAGAGCAAAGAGTCGGTCAAGTGTATGGAGGATGCCATCCGCCAACGTTTTGCTCCGTTCACCGACTTCCCGATCATCTTTGCGTCAGCTGTCACCAAACAGCGTATTTATCGCGTCATTGAGACTGCCTGCAAAGTGTATGAGAATCGCAAACGCGTGGTGAAGACCAGCGAACTGAACGAATATATGCTCGATGTGATCGGTGCTTATCCGCCACCGAATAACAAGGGCAAGTTCGTGAAGATTAAGTATGTCACTCAGCTGAAGGCTACCACTACGGTCAGCGACGATAAGAGCCACGAGGAGCACATCAATGTGCCTCAGGTGCCGAGTTTCGCTTTCTTCTGCAATCTGCCTCAGTGGGTCAAGGAGCCTTATCGCCGGTATCTGGAGAACAAGATCCGCGAGAAGTGGGACTTCTCAGGCACACCGATCAATATCTTTATGCGCGAGAAATAATCAGCTTCTATAATCAATCATCTAAAAAATATCATCAACATGAAGGTTCTTCTGCTTGGTAGTGGTGGACGTGAATGTGCCATTGCCTGGAAATTGGTTCAAAGTCCAAAGTGTAATCAGCTTTTCATCGCACCCGGCAACGCCGGAACGTCTGCCTACGGACAGAATGTGGCTATCAAGGTCAACGAATTTGATAAGATTGCCGATTTTTGCAAGCAGGAGCAAATCGATCTCATCGTGGTGGGACCTGAAGATCCGTTGGTGAATGGTATTGTCGATTATTTCGAGCAGATTCCGAATGCCCCTAAGGTGATCGGTCCTTCGAAGGCAGCTGCCCAGCTGGAAGGTTCCAAGGACTTTGCCAAAGGCTTCATGACCCGTCATCAGGTACCGACAGCCCGTTACCGCAGTTTTACGGCGGCTGAATACGACGAAGCCTGTAGCTTTCTGGAGGAATTGCAGGCGCCATACGTCTTGAAGGCTGACGGTCTGGCTGCTGGCAAGGGCGTGCTGATTCTGCCTACCCTCGACGAAGCGAAGAAAGAACTGAAGGAGATGCTGGGCGGTATGTTTGGCGCAGCATCTGCCACTGTGGTGATCGAGGAGTTTATGTCGGGCATCGAGTGCTCGGTATTCGTGCTGACCGACGGCAACGGACACTATAAGATTCTGCCGGTTGCCAAAGACTACAAGCGTATCGGAGAAGGCGATACCGGCTTGAATACGGGTGGTATGGGTAACTGCTCTCCGGTACCGTTTGCAGACGAGGTGTTTATGCAGAAAGTGGAGGAGCGTATTGTGCGTCCTACCATCGAGGGTCTGAAGGCTGAGGGCCTGAAATATAAAGGCTTTATCTTCTTGGGTCTGATTCGCATGGATCGCGACATTCAGCACTACCATGCAGGCGATCCGATGGTGATCGAATATAATGTGCGTATGGGCGATCCGGAAACCGAAGTGGTGATGCCGCGCATCCAAAGCGATTTGCTCGACCTCTTGGAAGGAGTAGCTGAAGGCAATCTTGACGAGAAGTCGCTCGAAATCGATCCGCGTACCGCTGTGACCGTTGTGTTGGTGAGCGGCGGCTATCCGGGCAGCTACGAGAAAGGCAAGGTAATGACAGGTCTCGATAATGCTTTGTTCACACAGGGCGTCGTCGCTCCAGCCCAGAATGCTGAGAAGAGTATCCTGTTCCATGCCGGCACCGCGCTGAATGCTAACGGTGAGACCGTAACGGCTGGCGGACGTGTCATCTGTGTCACTTCTTATGGTGACGATCGTAATGCGGCTCTGGCACAATCCATGCGTGGTGCCGAGATTATCCGGTTCGACGGCAAATACTATCGCCACGATATCGGTCAGGATCTGAATAAGTTCTAAGCGATACTCCAATACCCACTTGTCATGATACTGTTCTTTCTTTATCTGTTTGTGATGCTTTCCCAAGTGTATTGGGGAATGTCCGACTGGTGGGTATTGGCTACCAACTTTCTGCTTTCAGGGCTTCTTGTCTTTATCACTTTGTTCTTGCTCGATAGGAACCGATTGGTTACCAAAAGCGGTACGCATACCCTGTTTCAAGGTTGGGTGCTGATGTCGTGTGTACTGAATTTAAGTGTCATTTGTCTGCCACCTTCTTTCCCTTGGTGGTATCTGGATGTGTTCCTGATTGCGTTAGTCGGGATTTTCCATTTAGGAGCCGGTATCTGGCAGAATTCCGACAGCCCATTGGTTTGTTTGGAATTGGGAGCCATCGTAGGGGCACTTACGTGGTTGGATGCCCAGTCCTTGTTCTGGCTTATTCTTATCATCGCTTTGCTTTTTCACATCCGAAGCGTTTCTTTCCGCAATCTGTGCTGTGTGCTTACGGGTGCGGCTACTTCGGTTTGGCTCATATATTGTGTGCTGACCTTGCTGGTCAGTCCAGATAGCGGCGATGCATATCTCCAGTCGTTCGTTCAGTTGGTGGATTGGCACTTACCCGTTTTCCCTGTTTTTGCTGAGGGCTTTACGGGCTATGTTTTCATTGCTTTCCTGTTGTTGGTAACCATCGGTTATCTGTTCAGTGGCTATTTCCTGTATGGTATCAGCAGTTTGCGCACACAGGCCGCTTTGCATTTCATCAGTTCGATGAGCCTGTTCTTGCTGGTGATGCTGTTCTTTTCCTATCCGACCTATTTTGCCTTGCTGGCTGTTCCCATAGCCCTTCATCTCTTGCTTTCCTTAGGCAACGATCCCACTAAAACTGCCATCTGGTCAGCAAGAATTATCATTTTTCTCTTTATTCTTCTTGGAGTAGGAGAGAGATGTGTGGATTGGGTGTTTTTCTGGATTTTCCAGCATTGAAAGTAACATCAGAATAGGAATTATCCAAGTTTTCAGCAGATATCGGTATTTTATAAACACTTGAGGCTGTATATTTTGGGTAGTGGAGTATTTTTTAGTCTAAAATATACATTTGTTCTGTATATCGTAAAAAAAACGCTCAAAAAGTTGCAGGTTTTAAGAATTTATCTTTACCTTTGCCGCGAGAAACTAAATCAAAATGCTGTGAAATGAAAAGAGTTTGCTTATTTTTGGCTTTCCTGTTTTGTGTTGGAGTACATTCCATCGCACAGAATATGGTGTATTACTACGAATTGGAGAAAACGGTGACAAACGGAAACCAGCGAAGTGCTTCAGGCGATGGACATTATCTGGCTATTAATTCAAACGGACTCTACGAATGCGATGCTAACGGCAGCAGTTTCGGATACGGTTTTGTCCAATACAAGAATTCCAATAACGGGCACCCTCTTTTTGAGGGGAAGGCCTATTTGGGAAGAGAATTGAGTTATGTTTTCAATGCGGACTATTCCCGTCTTAATTTGTATCTTGGCAATGGAACCATCCATGTTTACACCCGTCGCAGTTCTCCTTCATCGGAATCAGCAAAGAGGATATATAGGAAGGAAGAAGTGCCGGCTATGGCAGTCTATCCCGAACCAGCCTCAACCGTTACTCCGAACCGGCCTGCACGTCCTCCACGCGAATGTCAGGTTTGTAAAGGTTCCGGTCGCGAACCGCGATGGTCGATGGTTGGAGCCACGGGTTCTGTGGCAGGCAAGAAAAAGTGGTGCGATATCTGTAAGAAGGATGAATATTACGGACATTATCACGTTTATTGCGAGACCTGTCGCGGAAAAGGATACATAGAATAAACTACTTATTAATCCATAATCATACTCTATGAAAAAGAACTTTCTGATTTTAACAGCCGCCATTTTTATGGCTTTCTTTACCGCTGCAAATGCTCAAACGTTTGCCTACAGATTGGTAAAAACCGTTTCTCAGTATGGGGAAACGAGAGACATTTCAAATTCGCAGAAAATTTATGTGCACTTTGACAACGACTACAGAACATTTTATTTGGCCAAGTATGATGGATCTCGTGCCGGCTTCCCAAGTGAAGCATCTGGCTATGCCTGCGGTTTTGCCAATCAGGACATTCCGTCGGGAAATGCTTCCGGAATTTTTACATCTGTACGCGATCCGTTAGACTTCCAGTTTGACAGAGATCAGGATGGTGTACACATTTATCACGTGACACGTCCCATCTTAGGTAGAGATATTCCAAGAGGAGGTGTCATTTATGTTGCCGGTTATGCCACCGATTATGCAAAGTTCAATGGTGATTTCAGTCGCATCAATGTTATCATTAATCCGGATAAAGGACAGTACGGTATTTATCCGTTCATCGGTTTTACGTTTGACAAAAATGTTTCCACTTACGTTTATCAGCGAGTTGAAGCACCCAATGCCAATCCTGGCACATTCTACTAATTGCTGACCATTTAAGTTTCTTCTTTCGCTTCAGACAGCCTTTAGCCTGCTTACTGCCTGCTTTCAGCCTTACTCATGAGTATGCTTAGGAGCAGGGTAGGAGCAGGCTACTGTAGTTTGCTTGCCTTCCTCCATAGGTAAGAGCATTTTCGATAACTGCAGGTTCATGGAATAGATGGCAGAAAAGTGCATTTTACTACACTTTTCAGGGCAAAAAACTGCATTTTACTACATTTTAAAAGCCAAAAATCCGCATTTTACTACATTTTCTGTTCTTCATTTCCGAATATTTCCTATCTTTGCACCCACAGAACTAACACTTGAACCATTATGAACGAAAAGATCATCCTTGAAGTCCTGGCAGAGCAAAAAGAAGAGTTGTCCGGAATGAAAACAAAAAACTGGTGCGATCGCAAAGAAGAGAACCTCTTTGAGTTCGATAGTACGCTTGCACAAGTTGTTATCGGAGTACGTCGTTCCGGCAAGTCCACCATTTGCCATAAAGTCTTGCAAAAGAATCATATCAACTATGCCTATGCTAACCTTGACGACGACCGTCTGCTTGACTTCAAAGCCAGTGATTTGAATACATTGCTTAGCTGTATCTATCAGTTATATGGACAAGACGTAAAATATATTATGCTGGACGAGATACAGAATGTTGAAGGATGGCATCTGTTTGTCAACCGGCTGCTACGCACCGGCTTTCACGTTTTTGTAACCGGCTCCAATGCCAAACTGCTCAGCAGCGAACTATCCACCCACCTGACAGGTCGCTACAATGAAATCCGCCTCTACCCATTCTCCTTCGCAGAGTATTGCAACTATCTTCAATTAGACACTCATGCTCTGACAACCAAGGCACAAGCGTCCGTAAAAGCCGCATTTAGAGAATATATTACCAATGGAGGATTCCCAGAGCTGATGCATATACGCAATAAAAGGGCATATATCCAAGGATTGGTGGAAACCGTTATCACCAAAGATATCCGGCATCGTTATCATCTGCGTAACATTGAAACCTTACGGCTCATTGCTGATCACCTCATTAACAACGCTTGTCAGGAAATCAACTACGACAAACTGACAGAACAGTTTGGCCTTGGGAGTGCGGTTACTACCAAAAAGTATGTCGGTTACCTTGTTCAAGCGTTTTTGATTCTTCAGATTCACAAGTTCTCTTTCAAGAGTCGAGAGCGCCAGCGAGACACCAAAGGTTATATCGTCGATACAGGAATCATTGGCAATCGTTCTGAAGCTCTGCTACCCGATAATCTCGGATGGAAACTCGAAAATATCATCTACATTGAATTGTTGCGTCGTGCAGCCCCTTTATTTCAAGATGTCTATTACTATAAGCCTACGGCTCGAAGCAAGGAGGTGAATTTTGTCATCTGTGAACAGGGACGAGTCATGGAATTGATCCAAGTAGCCTACGAAATAGACTCGCCAAAAACATTCAAACGAGAAACGGACGCACTAACGTATGCTGCAAAGAAACTTAACTGCCACGACTTGAGTTTAATTGCCTTTACAGAGACACGCCAGGAGACCGTCAACGGAGAAGAAATCCGATACTTCAATATCATTGACTGGTTATTGAGTTGATGATTTGTGGCTTCCTAAGCAAATGTATCAGGACGTTGACAGTAATTCAGTGCGGCCCGGAGAAATAGCAAGCCATACCAAGGTTGATCCCATAGCATTGTGACGTGTACTGATTTTGATTGACAGTCTTATGACTTTATTCTTGCTTTGGTTAAACAGATTGGTTCACTATCATTATGTTATGTAATCGGTTGTATTATATCTGTTTTGCTCAAATTCGTTTATTTTCTCCTTTTTTTATCATCGAAATTTGGTTAGAACAAAATAAATCTGTATTTTTGCGGCGTGATTCCTGTATTGGAGTATCCGCAAAGGTATAGGTTTCGCCTTCGGTAGCGTCACAGGCGCTTAGTCTGCCGCGTTATTAGAAGATTTTATGGAAAGACGTTACTAACGTTTTGGTCTTGGCATCTTGAAACTACCACTTTCAAAATACACCAAGAGCAGAGACAAATGTGGCGTTCACGGATATGTTCAATATCCTCAATGTTCATTGTTCCCTGCCTATGTTGGGCAGGGGATAATGACTTGGGTTTATATGAATATGTGACGTGGGCACTGTATATGTCTGTTCTCAGGTGTATGGGCTGTGGTAGGCCTCAAGATGCGGGAGCGGACAAGAGTCAGCCGCCCGCGTCTTTTCTTTTTAAATGTATAAACCGAATCCGGGGTTGGCTATAGGGAATTTGGATATATATTTTTATGAAGCGAAAGGTACTGACATTGGGACTGGCGTTATCCCTTTCCTCACTTTTTGGCAACACCGTGACGGACACTGTTGCCCGTAGCGAAAGACTGCAAAACTTCTCTGCCGTTTCTCCCGTTGATTTGGAATCACTCAACAATCATCTTTTCATGCCTCCGGTGTACCTTCAGCCAGGCGGTGAGGCAACAGCCAGCATCATGATGAACAATGTAAGCGACATTTGCGGCTTGCAGTTTGAAATCAAGTTGCCGGAGGGCATCACGATTCCTCTGGATGAGGACGATTATTATTATGTGGAACTGAGTACCCGTAGAACAACCGTCCGCAAACATAATATCTTCGAAGTGACGAAACTCACTAATGGCAACATTCAGGTTATCTGCAGTTCGACAGCCAATGCCGTGTTCAAGAATAACAGTGGAGAGGTCGTCACTTTGACACTGGTGGCAGACGCAGGATTGGCAGAAGGCCCCTATGAGGTGCAATTGGTGGATGTGCGGCTTTCGGATACCGACGCGAAAGTCGATCATGTGGGCGATGTGACGGCTTATGTTATTGTCGGTCAATACAAGCGGGATGTTTCGTCCGATTGGGGTACAGTAGTTCTGCCCTACGATACCCGGAGTACAGACGCTGTTCAGCTTTATGCTCTCGCCGGTGCAGACCTGACGGCTGGCGTTCTTACGGTAGAAGCCATTGATAACCTTGCAGCTAATACGCCTGGCCTTTTTTTAAGACTGAACAAAGCAGAGACTGTTGCTTTCCCCATGGTGTCGGAGGGAGAATCGTCCGAGATTATAGTATCTGCTTCCACTGCTGTGAACGGCTGGAACAGTTACGGGTGCTACTACAACAAAGTTTTCAATCCCCAAGATACCGACCATATCTACTATATTGCAGAAGATAAATTCTGGTTCGCCAATCAGAGTTTTGAAGTGGGAACATTCCACTGCTGGTTTGAGGCTCCGTCTGCTGCCAATATCGGAAGTTTCCGTATCGTGATGGGTGAGGACAACATTACTGACCTTCAGATTTTGGAAGCAGGCCAATCTTCTCAGCCTATTTACGATTTGCAGGGACGCAAACTGAAAGAAGTATATAACCGCAACCCTTACATTGTCGATGGAAAAATCAAAGTGGAAAAATAACCCCTAAGTTTATAATTCTGAATAAAAAATCTTATTATCAAATCTTTAACAAGTTAAAACTATGAAAAAACTATTCTTATCTCTTGTTGTAGCTATTCTGACAACTACTGTATGTTTTGCACAGAACTCATTGGTCGCCACGCTGAGTCATGGCGAGGATATCTCGATGTACTACGGCACCAATGCCCTGCGCGATGCCTTGAACGCTGCCGTCAGCGGTGATGTTATTAACCTTTCTGGCGGACAATTTCAGGCTGTGGACATCACCAAGGCTGTAACACTGCGCGGTACGGGCATTGACGATGCCGCCCCCACCTATATCAGCGGAAACTATATAATCAATATTCCCACCGATGATCCCAACCGTCTGTGCATAGAGGGTATTCGATGCACGAATACTGTTAATATGGATGGTATATTCAACAGTCCTTATTTTGTGAAATGCCAGTTCAGTGATCTCGAAATTCGTGGCAACTCCACTATCAAGAATGCCCTAATTGTCAATTGTAAGATAACGACTTCCTTTTATTTATATGGTTCCAGCACAGTGCAGTCTATCAATAGCTATGTATTTTCTTTTGGGAATTTTTCTGAGACTGCTAGTGCGGCATTTGTCAATTGTGTTATTGTATCTTCAACTAGGGGATATTCTCCTCAGGACGTTAAAAATAGCCAACTTCTGAATTGCATTGTCTATCAAACATATAATACCCAAACAAATTTAGGTGGTCAACTTCCTTCCAGTACGGTAGCCACCAACTGTTTGACCATTGGGTACATAAACCTTTTTGGAGCACAGACTGCCAACGTAAATAATAAAAGCGTTGGCTATAAAGAATTTGATAAGGTATTCAAGAATTTTACGGGAACTTACTCAGATGATCAGACATTTGAACTGAGTGACGAAGCCAAGACTACCTATCTTGGCAACGACGGCACAGAGGTGGGTATATATGGCGGCGTATTGCCATACAGTTCCAAGCCTTCTTATCCGCAGATTACGAAGATGAACGTGGCCAACAAGACTACGGCAGACGGAAAGCTGAGTGTGGAGATTGAAGTGAGCGCAGCTGAATAAAGTTCATAGATTATGCGTAAATACACATTATTCATAATTGCCCTCTTTCTGCACATAGCGGCACGAGGGCAGACATTGCCCGACGAACTGGATCTGAGCGGATTGCCACAGGCCACTCAGGCGAAGGCTTTGCGCTACTGGTTCGACGATGACGACGGCAGTGTGCAGACCTTCAGCAATCTGTCGGACAGCTATTTGCTCGATGTGTCCGGTTTGACAGAGGGCTTGCACATATTGCACTGTCAGGCTATAGACAACAAGGACGCTCCGATTTACGTGCGTTCTGCTGTGTTCCTGAAGATAGACGACAAGACGGCCAGCACAGAGACGAAAAACCTGCGCTACTGGTTCGATGATAACAGTGAAAATGTCAAAGCATTCGCATCTGCCGGCATACATACCCTTGACGCGTCGAACTTGCTCAACGGTCTGCACACCGTGCACTATCAGGTGATGGGTACTGACAATCAGGTCAGCTATGTAACTTCCGGCCTGTTTCTGAAGATGGACAGCAACCTTGATACAGAGACCGTAAAGGCCAGCAAACTGATGTACTGGTTTGACGATGAGACAATCATACAGCAGAAAGATTTCAGCGAAGGAGTGCAAATGCTCAATGCCTCGGCGCTGGATGAGGGTTTGCACACTCTGCACTATCAGGTGCTGTGCACCAACGGACAGATGACATCTGCGATGTCGTCGCTATTCCTCCGCATGAACACAGATAGCGAGAACTCGGTTGCCAAGTCGTTGCGCTACTGGTTCGATGACGGACAAACGGCCTCAGTGGTTGAGATTGTTGGGGGTGAGCAACTGTTGGATGCTTCGATGCTGACGGAGGGTCTGCACACCGTACACTACCAAATTGCAGACTCCAAGGGTCTGCTGTGTGCACCGACTTCAGCTGTCTTTATGAAGTTTAGCACCGACAATACCTCGGAACCAGCCAAGAGCATCCGTTACTGGTTAGATGATGATGCTTTGACGGAGAAGGTTACCGATGTGGCAAACGGTACGCAGACACTCGATGTATCTGATCTTACGCCAGGCCTGCATACGCTGAACTATCAACTGATAGACAGTCGGGGGCAGGAGACACCTCCTGTGACGCGTTTCTTTGTGAAAAACATCGAAAAGAAACTGGCTGACGGGCAAAACCGTGTGACGAAGTACCAGTATTGGCTGAATCGGAACACTCAAGCTTTGCAGACAATGGATATAGAGGGTGCTGCCAACCCCTATACGCTCATCAGTCTGCTGCCTGTGCAGGAAGAGCCCATACAGTCATCACAGTTCCACTTCGAGATAAGCGATGACAAGCCTATTATCTATGCCAAGAACACCTTCCACATTCTTTTCTGGGATGCGCAAGGCTATTTCTCAGATGGTAATAAGACGTTTATCGACTACAAAGTGAAACAGGAAGTTACGGATCCGGAAAGATTAGAGCCGGGTGTGCATACGACGACAGCAAAACCTGCTGAAAATGTCATCAAGTGGTATTGCCTCGATGCTGAACAAGGTGACAGCTTACAGTTCAAACTGGATCGCGCAGCAACAATTCAATTGTTCGCACCAAGTGGTGAAGAAATATACAATGCCTCTGGATATGATGTTGTAAATTGGGGAGGATGCCATGTGTGGGAGAACGGAACTTTCTATCTTGCCCTACATGATGTAGCAACTCAGCAATGGGGAGACATAGGTCTTGATTACAATCATATTGACAAGCACGCAATCTTAAGGCAAGATGTCAGCGTTGTAGGAAATGGAGGTTGTTCTACTATTACATTCGAAGGAAATGGTTTCCGTGATTTATATGGAGTTGATCTTTTCACAAACAAGGGTGATACTTTATCCTGTATTCATATAAACCATTGTAATGATGCAAAAGTAGAAGTGACCTTTGACTTCTCTGGAATTGAGTTGGTAGATAATAGTCCGCTTACAGGTAATTCTCAAAATCAATCAACACATGAGAATACAATTTACGTGAATGACTCAATTATTGTTAATTATCATGCTCTTTTCCATTTTGTAGATGAGGATCGGGTATTGCACGATAATATTACAGTGGAAGAGGCTAAGGATATTAAATTAACAACTTGGGTCACTTATCCTTCGACATTCTTGCGTGGTACTTCGACAACATACACCATCAAAATCACGAACAAGGGGAATATGACGGCGTATGCGGTTCCGATATATGCTTTTATAAGAACTACTGATGCTGATGATATTCAAAATATTAAGTTTGACGGATTAGAGTTGGAGTCTTTGTTCGACGGAATTGATACAGATGGTATGTCTTCTGACGAAATAAACCAGTTGAAAAACATCTGTGACTCAATTGGTGATTCTCATCATTTTTTGAGAATAAAAGCTGAAAATGAAGATCATCCAGATGGAGATAGTATCTTCGTATTTAGTAATTATTTTTTAGTCGATTTAAAGCCCAATTCGACAAAAATACTTACCCTTAACATCTCAACACGTCAGTATGGAGTTGAAGCGTATATTACTGTCCCTAACGAATGGATGGCATTAAACTATCAAGAAGAAAACAATCCCCAATTTGCTTTTGCAAAGCCAAGGCGTTCTTTTAAAGATTGGTGGTGTTGTTATAGAGAAGGTATTGAGTGTTTTGCAGATTTAATGGTTACAGCAGCTGATATCGGATCTTTAGTAATGGGAGTTGTATCTGTTGTTCAGCCAGAACTTGCTCCTATTGCAGGTACAGTTGCGTGGGCTGATTGTGCTCTTTCCATAGGAAATACAGGATTAAAAGCAGCGGGTGAATTCGCTTGTGGTTCTAATGAAGAGCAATTAAAAGAACGTTTACTTAATTCTGCTAAAGCCGCAGGCAAATCAGCTATAGGAGCAACCTTAAGTTGTATTTCTGGAAAATTTACTCAAGTTTCTAATAAGCTTCAAGCTGCAGGTGATGTAACAAAAGTAAAGAAAGGAAAGATTCTGCTAAACATATCAGATAAGTTAAGTGATATTGTAGTCGGTTTGGATATACCAGGATTAAGTTGTGTAAAAACTTTTATAAAACCTAAACCAAATTGTCCACCGAACCCAGGTGGTGGCGGAGGAACTTCTAATCCTGTTACCTCTATGGATCCTAATGACATCTTTGGCTACACTGCTGAGTCTGGCTGTCATGCGGTGAAGGACGGGCAGACTGATGTGTACTACAGGATAGAGTTTGAGAACGAGCCTGAGGTTGCCACTGCTGCCGCTCATGATATTATTGTGACCGACACGCTCGATGCTACAAGGTTCGACCTCTCGACTTATGAGCCTACACGGGTAAGAATAGGCAAGAAATCTTCTGAATTATCGGGAGACAAGAACTTTGTAACAACTATAGATATGCGTCCTGAAATAAATGCTATCGCACAAGTGGAGGGGACATATGACCAGACAACGGGTATTGCCAAGTGGTACATTACATCACTTGACCCGATGACAATGGAGCCGACTGACAATCCGATGGAAGGTGTACTACCTGTCAACACTAATGGAAACGGTATCGGAGAGGTGTCTTTTAACATTTCGTTGAAACACAATCTTGAACAAGGTACGGAGATAGACAACCGCGCCGCCATTGTCTTCGACCAGAACGATGTCATTATGACTCCTATATGGACAAATGTCATCGATCGTACCGCTCCTTCAAGTACAATCTCTGCTGTGCAACAAACGAGCGATTCTACGGCCATCGTAAGTATCGAAGCAACCGATGAACTGTCGGGAGTATGGCGTTACGATGTCTATGCCAAGTATGGTGAAGGTACGGTGTGGATAAAAGTGGCAGAGAATGTTCCTGCTGACGTTGCTGCCACAGTAACTATCTATGAAGGAATTGAACAAGGCTTCTATGTGGTTGCAACCGATTCTGCTGGAAATATGGAACAGAAGGAACCCGAACGGGAAGCATCACTTCTTTACTTGCTTGGCGATGCGAACGGAGACGGTTACATCGATGTGGGTGATATTACAGCCATTGTGGGTCACATTCAGGAAAACGCACCGGACGGCTTTGTAGAAATAGCCGCAGATGTGAATAAGGATGGCGATATAGATGTCGGTGATATCACGGCATTGGTCAATTTGATTAAGGAGCAAGGAAATGTATCTGTTCCAGTTCAAAGAGTAGAAAGGAAAAAGCTGCCCATAGTTGCTACAGCACCTTTCAATCGGAATAAGTTTTTATCTTTATGAACGATAAATATAAGTTTGAAAAATGAAAAAGAAATATCAACAACCCAAAATGGAGGGTGTTTTCATAGTTGCACAAACAGCCCTCTGTAACTCTATTTCAGGCGGAGATAACGGCAACGGACGCCCAGCCAACGTCAGAGAATACAGAGATAGTGATTGGCAAGACTTTGAACACTAAATAAGAAACTGCCACGAACATCTTTCCATGTTCGTGGCAGTTTTGATGTTATGCCCGTGGTTTTAATAAGCATCAACCAAGTTAAGAAGTATATCTTGAGAGCAAGGATAAAGTCTGAAGATACGGTCGCTAAGGAATGGATATTGTCACTGGAAAAGGAAGACGGCGTGGAATACTCTACGATGTCCTCCACCCGTCCTTTATCTCTTGCCCTTTCTCTCATAAATCAGTATTTTATCACGGTTAGCTCTTTCTGCGGCGTAGGGGCGAAGCGAACCCTCCTCTACTAAATCAACCTTACGGCCCAACAGTTCCTGCAAGTCCATCAGCATGCCGCCATGCGTGAAAAGCGTGAACGGTTTGCCTGAACGGTCGGGTACAAACAGAATGTCAACATCGCTCCTGGGAGTCTCCTCTCCACGAGCGAAGGAGCCAAAAAGCCATGCCTTCAGGACGGGCTGCGTCTTGAAGTATTCAGCTATTGTCTCTTGCATTGCTTGGGTATTCATATGCGTCTGGTTTAATAATCTGCTGCAAAATTACAAATTCTTTTTGAATTATCGTGCGTTTCGGAGAGAAAAGTGATAAAATTTGGGGGCGAAGTTAAATAAAAATGGAGCAAAATCAGGATTTTATATGAGAAAATAAAAAAAAGAGTAACTTTGCCTTGCCAACACAACATTGTGTAAGAGACGATGCTTTTGTTGACCCGCAACGGCTATCAAAATGCGGATTTTGGCTTTTAAAATATAGTAAAATGCACAATTTTAGCAATTTCTGAATTGGTATCACTTCCGGTTGCTGCTCAATACATAAAAATAGAGGGCTGCACCCTCTATTTTCTTTTAGTTTTCAAACTCTGACCAATCGAGACCTCGATTGGATGGAGAGTTTGCAGGCTTGCCGTTACCGGCACCTCCATACGGAATGTTGGAGGTGCAGATAACCGCTTCATTATTTAATTCTATTATGGAAGATTTGGGGCTTTGATAATGCTTTTTCATTTTACCAACTGTTTTTTATTATTTACAATGAGAATATCACCGGGTTTAGCATGCTGTTGTCTTCTACCTTGCAGGTCATAGACAACACTTGCATTTTCCGATCCATTCAAATCTTCGATAGCGGTGATATCATCTTCGCTAACCACAATACGGAAACTGCCCACAGCAGCAATAGCGGTTTCGAACCAGCCTCGGAAAGCACCCACTTCGAAAGCTTCATTGGCGAACCAGAAGTGATCGTTCGAAATGTAGTAGATACTTGATGTTGATGCCGGAATAAGCGTCCTGTTATAGTATGTGCCCATAAACGTCCAACCGTTTACGTCTGTTGCAGTCGATACCGTAACGTCTTTGGCAACACCATTGCCTGCAACAGGGAAGGAGATTGTCTGAGCTTCGCTATCAAGTCGCTTGAACAAGCATGGAGTGTTAGCCTCCACATGGTCAGTTGGTTTAACAGTAAGTGTGCCATTCGACAAATCTGCAGCTGCAAGCTGATAAAGTTGCACATCATCCGTACTTTGTGTAGCGTATGGCAAAGCCAATGTGCCCCAATCTGCGCTTACGTTTCGGGCATACTGTTGTCCGATAGCGTAGGCTGTGATATTGCCTACATGATCAACAGATGCTTCGGTATCCGACATCCGGACATCTGCTAACTGAACTTCGTAGGTTCCTTGCGGCAAATCAGCATTGGCCGCCAAAGTCAGTTTCGCCACTTCTCCGTTGTTATTCTGGAAGGTAGCATTACTGGTAGAACTGCAAATGACGATATAATTGCCATTGGTGAGTTTGGCTACTTCAAAAATCGAATGCTTTTTAGCTGAGGTACGTTCGGTACTCAGTTCTGCGGAATAGAATCCGTCTTCATCCTTTGGAATCGTGATACCCTCAGGAAGCTTGATTTCGAACTGATATCCGCAGATACTGCTTGTATTATTCATCATAATTGAAGCCTGCAGTTTCTCGCCAGGCTGTATGGTTACAGGAGGCATGAAGATGACATTGTTCATCTTTGCAATGTCTGGGGCACTTACAGCATCAGATAGGACATTCATAGCTCGTGCCTGAACAGAGGTGTTGTTGGCAGCCTCCACAATCAGATTGACGATAGCCGTGATATCACCGACATCAATATCTCCATCAGAATTTGCGTCAGCCACTTCTTCAACAAAGTTGGCTGGTGCTTTTTGCTGAATATAATTGACAATCGCAGAGATATCACCTACGTCAATGCTGTTGTCTCCGTTTGCATCGCCTAAATCATACAGGATTTCTTTTGCAAACAAAGCCTCCACCTTCATTGCACCATCAATGGTAAGAGTCAAAATCGGTTCTTCACCAACAATTTCTCCATTGACAGTCCAAGCTTCGAAGAGGAATCCTTCTTTTGGTGTGGCCTGCAACTCAAATTGGGTTCCATGATTGTAGATACCAGTGGAAGCACCTGCAATTATTCCTTGTTCTTCGTTGCAATCAAATTCTACCTTATAGTTCTTGATAGAGAAAACAGCAGTCAGTTCTGTATTCGAAACAAGATGATAGGTAAACTCCTGTTCGTCCGAAATTGTCTGTCCGTCTTGCAACCATTCAACAAATTCGTATCCTTCAGTTTCAGTTGCTGAAAGTGTTACGTCACTGTCGTAGTCGAAACGTCCTGTGCCAGGTGTGGCAGAACCGCCCTCAGAAGGAGAGGCTTTCACAATCAGATCCACTTTGCCACCCTCGTATTGTAGCCAGGTGGCTTGTTTGCCTGTTGCTCCGGTAAATCCGTCTTCGTCTTCAATACCTGCTGTTTGTACGGTCAGTACGTAATAGCCATCGGACAAGGATGATTCGTTCAGATTGAGCTGATACTCTTGTTCGCTAAGTTTTTCAACAGTTATTAAGGAAGCATTTTGGTTCTTTCCTTCACAAGAGAGAGTAATGTCTTCGCTTGTGAAAGTTTCTGTCTTGACAGGCTTGTTGAACTTGACATTCAGGGAATTCAATGGCTCATTCAGAACACTTCCTTCTTCCGGTACGCCAATGAAGGATTCAACCGAAAGTTCCAGTTCGGGCTTTGGCTCGAAGGTCAATTGGAAGGTTTCACCTTCTGTTGGCAAGTTGCAAACGAAGTGCAGACGGTTCTCATAAAGAGGATCTTTTCCATCGCGCAATGTTCGATCGGTTTGCCACATATTGTCAACATCGATTTCCGTACCATTGGCACGAGTGATCTTGCACAACGTGGCTTTTCCGAATGTCGGATCGAGAAGAGAACCATAATACCAGCCTGCCTCTTCGGTTGCATTGATCTTCAGTTCATATACATTCTCACCCTTCTTCGTCATATTGATAGCTGAAGCCAGATGTACTTCCTGTTGTGTAGCATTGGTGAAATAGATTTCTTCAGGCAAATCTTCATCATCAGGAACATCGTTTACCAAGAATCCACGCAGCGTTTGTCCTTCATTGTTGAACGTAAATCCATGAATCAGTTCATGAGGTTTCACTCGGTCTATCAGGGACAAATCTTCGTTTCCAAAGCTGGTAATGTGCTTGGCTTCCACTTTGTATTCTGTGAAATGGCCTAAAAGAGAGCTAGTAAACCACCATTGAGCATACATCTGTGAGTGTGCAGGGATAGTGCCAAACTCACTTGGTATTTCTCCGATCTTTAAATCTGATGTGGCTTTTCCATTCAATTGAGAATTAACGAACTCGAAGTCTATCAATAAACCCTTTTCGTTTTCTACAATTTCAGGCTGTTGAGTTACCATCCTTACGTTTGTTGCATCACCATATCCCTTATTATTAATGATGAGGGCAAGTTCAGCGGGAACAGTTGGTTCTACGATTTCTGTTGTCAATGGGTCATCGCCATAAATGTCTCGTTGTAAGAAGTAGTCCAAATCAAGTTCCGGGCATGGTCTTACAGTGAGAGTAACAGGATTCAGATCACGTGTAACTTCCAAACCTGTGAATGGATCAATATAGCTTAATGTTCCGCCAAAAGACCAATTTACTGGTTCTGTTGGAGCTGCATATTTGGTTGGAATAAATAATATGGTCGCTGTACCGGTAGCTTTAGCATTAAGTGTCCATCCAGTTGAAAGATTCAATTCTCCATCAAAACCGACAAGATTGTCAGTGTTAATTTGGAACTCTCTACTGGTAGCAATTGCCCCTGTCATAGCATTCTTAACTTTAAGGTTAAGCTTTACATCTTTCATTGGAATACTCTCATGGCCGTTAAATACAATGAGAGTACCTTTGAATGCCTGACGCGTTATAGTCATTGTCTGCTTGAATTGCAACGTAATGGAAGCACAAACAGAGGAGGCTCTCATTTCTTCGTATTTTTTAGAGCATTCTTCGAAGGCATTATCAAAATACTCCGTCATTGATGAGAAACCGTTTTCAGCAGCTTGTTCATTGATTGTTTGATATGTGTTTATGTTTTTTTCTAACTCATCAAGAATAGTCTGGTTTTCATTGATCACATGACTAACGTAGGCTTTAGCTTGAGCTATAGTGACAGAAGATGGTTTGTGATTCAGAATTTCTTGTTCTGAGGGTATATGACCATCCTCTAAATCTGTTACGTATTTTATGAATTTAGCTTTTTCTTCGTCAAACTCTTCATACCATATGCGGTCACCATATAAACACAGCAGAATTGAATCCAGAGCATTGATTTGATGAACGTATGTTTCTGCTACGTTTTTGAATTGTTCTTGCCAACTGAGCTCGGGGGCTTTTCGTCTACTAGAAAGATTCGCCTGCTCAGAATTGTTTGTATTATTTGATTCTTCACAAGGTTTAATCAATTCAATGATGTCAAAAGTATAACCAACCAATGTTCCGGCACCTTCTTTAAATGTGTCTAAAAGTTCCAAACCTCCTTCTTTTACGACTTCACCACCGTATTTTATAACAACTTTATAAGTTTTCCCTTCTTGTATACCTTCAACCACATGATTGATAATTGCATCTATATTCGAGAGATAACTTTTTCCTGTTAGGAAATTAATCCATCTTTCAGCCTTTTCAGCATCGCAAGGGTTACATATGTCAAATGTTCTCGGGGCATCGGTATATACAGGGTCACCGCCTCCGCTACCTCCGCTACCACCACCAGGTTGAGGTTTTCCTGGTCCAAATATCCGATTAATAACAACGGCAGCAGCTTGCATTAAAGAAGAATATATGCAAGTCTTTAAAACCAAACGTTCAGCAGCTTTATTATCTTTTAATTCGGTTCCACACCGATTTTTATAAGCTGCAGCCATTCCTGCCACACATTCTGGAAAATCGTAAATCAGTTCATTAGCCACGTCTTCACCTATCGTTCCGAATAAGGGGTGTTGTTGGTCTGCAAAATAGTTCATTATATCCCTTGATGCTGGAACGTTTTGACTATTTGAAGTTTGTTCTTCAGCTATGCGTGTTATTAATATCGGAACAGATACTGTTTGCTGAGGAGCTAGAAGGAATGGCTCGTTGTGTGAAAGCGCTTCAAATTTCCATTCTTTCATATCTGAAGGAAGAAGTAATTCAACATCTTCAGCATTGATAAGACCGACATTTGTTAATTGCATGTCAATGAGGACCGCGTCTCCAATTGCCATATTGTCTCCATCAATTCTTTCAGGCAGAGTTATTTTGACAACAGGCTTAGGAACGTTAGTCTCATATTTTACAGTTGAAACGATCTCATATTGATCTTCAATTTCCGTTTCTTCTACATTCCATTCAACAGTTATCGGTTGGTAACTGATATTAGCAATTACTTTTTCTGTTTTGCCTGGATTAACATAGCAGAAATTGTTGTAAGATTCATGATTTTCTTTGTTCACAACTACTTTATAATAACCAGCAGGAAGATCGACAGAGAAAGTACCAGCATCATTTGTAGTGTCTTTCGCGATTTCTGTTCCTGTGTATGGATGACTTATTATCACCTCAGCACCAGACACATGCGGAGCTTCTGCTGTATTGTAAGTGAATTCATCACATACATCAATAATAAGCTTGCCTTGCTCTTCTGATACCATTTCTATAGTATATGGTATGGAAAGACCTTGTCCATTGGCACAATTTATGCCGATTTTGCCAATTACAGGCAAGTTAAGTTGCATTTTGTCATTATTCTTTATACGCAAGACTACAGTTGCCGTATCATAATAATTCAGAGAAGGGATAGTAGATCCAGATACGCAGTTCATAAAATCTGGCATATTTAATGTAATATTGCCAGAAGATCCTTTTCCTGTATTTACCACATGAATTGTATAATCTCTTGTAGTGCCTTCAGTTATCGTTGCGTTTATTCGGTTCAAATCAGAAGTCAAAAATGCTGTATTATTGTAGCAATAGAAAAGGATGGTGGTATTAAGAGCAAAATCTTCATTGGCTGTGATTTTTACTTTCACTTCATCCCATTTCACTTCTTTGCTTGCTTTGGTTCCTTTCAATGTGTAATTAAGATCAACCGTTTGCAAGCCTTCAACAATAGAAGGAATATCAACCGAAGCTATACAATTATCTGGAGTTTCGATTATCTCAGCCTTGACTCCAGTTAGATTAGATTCTCCCGGATTGTAGAAACTGATAGATCCTGCGGCTGTTTCTCCGTCAGCAATCTGGCATGTTATATAGTTGTTGTCGCTTCGTTTCAACCCATACACATAGAAGCTGGCCATTTCTGTGGTAAGACCTTCGTTTGGATAGCAGGCTCCAACAATGAATTCTCCCGCTTGAAGGGCATAGAGTTCCCATTCGTAAGAGAACGCACCTTGAGCATCGGTAACAACGTTTTTCACCTGACGGGCACCTTCGTTGATGACGTAGAGGTCAATTTGTGCATTGGCAGTTCCGTTACCGGAAAGTTGTCCATTGATGAAGACTTTCTCACCTTGTTTATAAACCGATTTGTTTGTTTTGACAGTTGCTGAGAATGGAGCAATAGTCCGGATTGTTGTTTCTACAGAAGTGTTGTTTGTATATGAAAGTTCTGAAACAGAATTATCTGCATTTACAACCGCATAGTACGAATGATTGCCAACAGCGGAGGGCAGTGAGATAACTTTGCTTATAGTCAAAGTTCCGCCTACGGGTATTTCGTCTGAAGTATAGATTGTTCCAATAGCAGATTGTTGTCCTTTGAGATAGACTTTAACAGGAGTCTCTGCCGGCAATGTGGCAGCTCCGTCATTTGTCAGTTCAAAGGTGAGTTTCGCTTTCGAACCTACTTCTGCAGATTCCAATGCAGAATTATCCGAAACATTTACTGCAGCAATACCCTTGAAGCTTGCATCGGGAAGAGTTTGGTCGGTAACCATCATGTAGCAAGTACCAGATGCATAGTTGTCAGCCTTGACTGTGAAAATGACGGTATGACTGTCGCCTTGCAAAGCATTTGCGGCAGACGTCAGTTCAACAGAGACCATTTGTTCTCCAGCAGGAATAACTGTATTGTGCTCGTATGACAGTCCTTCTTCATAATTGCTGCTGAGGGTTATTGCAAGCGGGCTACTTGTATCTGTTGTATTCCGGCTGATAGTAAGATTTGTTTTTCCACCCTCTTTAAGCGTTTTTTCCGAGGTTGCGATGCTAAGGGCAGGTCCGTCGTTGTCGAGAACGGTTAGCTGAGCAGTGACGTAACCGGCAGATTCGCCTGTTGCAGAGCATCCACAAGATGAAAGCCATACGGCAGCGGTGATTGTATAGGTACGGTCTTGATCAACAATAGCATTATCAACAGGACCAAAATTGAAATGAACTTCTTCAACACCTTTCGCTAACTCCAACGAACGGGTTCCGAAGTAGAGACCACCATTGGCATCATCTGTCAGTTTTACTGTGATTTTGCTATCCTTGTTAGTAGTGCGGCGAAGAATACCCGCAACGGCAATAACACCTACACTTTCTTGAACGGTGGTTGGTGTAAGTGTCAATTCCAATACAGGCATATCGTTGTCTGCCAAATCAACTACCAGTTCTGCTTTGTTGTGATTTTGTGCAGAAGCAGTAAAAAGATTAGATAGGGTTTCTGAAGGTAAATCATCGTCTTTTGTAATTACACTTACGTTAACTGATGTTTCGCCGGCAGGTATGACTGCAGTTGAAGGGAAATCGAACCGATGGTTATTTTGACTGGTCAACATTACGTTTATAGGCAGACCAGATACATAATCGGTGCTTATTGTCAGCTGGAAAGTCTCACCTTCTGTAATTTCTTTCTTCGATGCTTCAAGATGCAGAGAAGGATACTCATTATCTATAATATCAAGCGAAGACTCAATTTCGGGATAGTTGTTTCCAGACACAGAGATATGTACAGTCTGGTTGTCGTCCACAACATCATTGTCTTTCACATTGAAATAGACGGCAGTTCCGGATTGGTTGGCTGGGATTGTGATGCTTTCGGGAAGAGAGATGCGGCTGTCAGCAGAAGCGGAAAGGTTGAACGTTTCTTTTGTATTCCAATTTCCGGTTCGGGTGAGAAGCAGCGCGATTCGTGCCGGATCTTCTTCATTAATACAGTTTGGGGAAATCTCAATAATCAAAGATTTCTTTACAGTAACCGATTCGTCTGTCTGCTTGGTGTTGTTTCCTTGTGCTGATGCAATTTCACCTGTTTTGCTGGTAGAAACAATCTGAACCTGCACACGAACCGGACCATCGATGCCCAAAAGATAAGGAAGGCTGATTTCTGCCTGACGGCTGACTGTTGCATTGGCTTCCAGAATACCGTCATAATTTGTGGTGGCAACGATTTTGCTCAGCGAGCCATCCTCGCTTACCAGCGAAATCTGTTCACTCCATCCTCCGGAGGTTGCTATTTCACCGATGTTACCGACCTGCCAAGAGCAGAAAATATGCTCGCCAGGAGCGAATTCTTGTTTGTCGCAAGTAACCTTGTTGACCACAAGATCCGGCATTTTCGCAATACGAATCTTGCCCGATATTGCCTCAGTCAGCACATTTTCGCCAGATGCCTTACCAAGCACGGCATTGCTGATGACAATGGGATACTCGCTTCCTTCCTCAAACGAAGTAGGAATGGAAATCGGTAAATACATCATTACACCCGATTGTCCCAAAACTGTCTTGTTTTGTGCAGAGTGCAAGAGAACGCGATAGTTGCCGTTACTTATCTTATTTACCGATACACTGTGTCCGTTGCTGCGGTTGGACAGTGTGCCAACCGTCTGGGCGGTAATGCCAGTAGGAAGAGTGATGTCGAATTGTGCACCGACAATCTCATCCGTGTTTTCGATATTGACAGGCAGCTGGACGTTGCCTGTCTTTACTGTCATGTCCGGCACTCGCAGTACGTTTCGCTGCTGTGCATGACTACTTATGCCAAACAATGCCATGAATAGCACAAGGAATAAATATCTGAATGTTTTCATAATGAGTATAGTTGCAGATTCTTACTTTATCAGTTTGTGACCGTTCTGAATGTATAGGCCCTTATGCGGCTGGGTTTGTATCTTCCGGCCTTGCAAGTCATAGAAGTTCAGATCGTCTCCAGAGGTTGACTCGATTGCATCGATGCCTGTTGTACTTCCAAAATTGGTTAGGATAGCATTGGCTTCGACATCGGATAGCATTGCATTCCGAACGTATGACGTATTTTTGTCTAAGGTACCAATCTCTGAAATGCCGTTTGGCAGACTGGCTCCGTTCAAGGAATAGCCAATCAGACGAATGCCGTTAGCCGTTTTGCTTGTTGTCACACTCATGCCTACAGATTGCAAACTTCGCTCAATGCTAATGGCATTTGCATTGCCAATGGTGATGTCGAATGCGGCAACAGGCTGGCTGGTGTTCACCATAAGTTTGCCGTTCTCCACATAGACAAAAGCATCGCTTGTTTCCGAATACGGAGCGCTTCGTCTGATGCGGGTTGCGCTGGCGGGTTCGTCCTGGTCAGTTTCCATCAGAAGATTTACCAGACAAATGACGTCTTGCACATTGATCTGTTCATCTTCCCACAGGTTGGCAGCCACGAAATTGTACGGACGGGTCTGATAGTTCTCCAAAATATAGAGAACATCGGTTTGCAAATCGAGTACATTTACCTTTCCGTCGAAGTTACAGTCACCCGTGTCGTAGCCTAAAGTGAAACGGATGGTGCTTCCTATGGTCATGCCGTTCAGCACGGAAACGTTCAATGTGTCACCCGACTTGCCATAGTAGGTATTCTGATTCAGCACATACGAAACGCCCAAGTGTCCGTCTTTGTATTCCATTACCATGCCCCAGCTCTCATCTTGGGTGTAGCATTGGAATCTGACATTCGACACGAACGATTGGTAGGTGTGGTTGTAAAGCAGAATGCTTGGTGCATTGTTTACGATAGAGTCAAGTTGTGCCAAGTGTATCGGAACAACACGTGCTATGGTCTGATGGCTTAGATCGATAGATTCGACGGTGGTGGAAATCATCGGATAAACATCTTCAATACAGTTGCCTGATGCGATAAGCTTGGTGAGCAATGGGCAGAAATGAGCGAATATTCCGATATTGCCAGACAACAGGTTGTTTGAGACATTGATTTCCTGTACAGAGATCTTTGCTGTCGGATTCAATTGCATGAAGGCAGCTATGGCAAGTCCGATGTCTCCGGTTATCTGGTTACCCGACAAGTTGAGCGACTGGAGTGACGGCAACAAGAGCAGGGAGAGCGGGAAATCTCCGCTGAGATTGTTGGAGGCCAGATTGATGGCGGTCACCTGACCTTTCCGGAATGTGACACCATACAGATTCTTGGCATTGTTGGTTCCACCGCTGAAGTCCCATTGTGAGTTCCATTGGTCTGTTTTGGGGAAGGTCTGATAGGCGGACGTCAGTATCTGCCAGTCTTGCAGATTGACATTGGAAATAGAGAATGTTCCTACATTTTCAAATAAGGTTTCGTTGTAGAGATCGTTTCCTTCACATTCGAACGAAACCGTATAGGTGCCGGCGGCGGATGGCGCTACATCAGTCTTTGTTCCGTCGGAAGCATTGGTATAGTAGATTTGAATATTGCCAAGGCCTTCTGATTTGTAGATATGTGCAGCATGATGCGATTCGTCATAGAGAATATCCTCTTCGGGAATGGTATATAGGAAGTTTCCCAACTTCGGATTCTTTTTTTCAAAACTCGTGTTTTCGATGTTTCCGGTTACGATTCCGTTGATCTTAATATTGCCTATTGACATCTTCTTTGTGTTCGCAACATTTGAAATATAGAAACGCAGCGTAATGGTACGTCCGGGGTCAACCGTAACTTCTTCTTCGTGTGTGAGAGGGGCAACGTTGGCGTTCGCATTGTTGTTTCGCAGAATTTGGGTCTTTGAATTGGAATATTCTTTGATAGCGTAAGCGATATCGTCGTTATCAACGAAACACCAAGAGAAGTAGGCATTGTCGGTGGCATGCTTCACGGCATCAAATGCAATACTGGTGGGAGTAAAGGTGAATCCTTCCTTCATTTTGATGGTGTATTCAATCATATCAGCGGTTTTGTTTCCGGGATTATCGGTGACAGGCTGGTATGTAGGCAAGATACTTCCGCCATTTACAGAGGCATCGTAATATGAGACAATCAGGTCGTTACCAATAGTCATGCTGGTTTCCTGAATGGCTGGCAAGATGGATTCGCTTATCTTACCGGTATCCCAGGATATGGTTCCTTGTATCTCATCCTCTTTTTCAATGGGACGTTGCCATTTGATGTTATAGCACATATTGATTTGTGTGCCCGTTGCATTGCTGTTGTCAAAGTAGAGTTTGATGGAATCAGCGGCATTGATTCCACTCACCGACAAGGTGGCTGATTCCTTGGTCTCTTTTGCCAGAAACTCGCCGCCTGTAAACGATACTTCCTCGCCGTCAACTTCCACTTTCGTCACCGAGATACAAGCACCGTCGCTAACTGCTGAATAGTTGGCAATGCCGGTCATGGTCAGTTCCGTAATGGTATAGGGATAATTGACATTGATGGTGAGGGTACCGCCTTTTTGTCCGGTTCGTATTTTGAAACCCTTGCTGGTCATGCTGCCAACCTGCATCGAACCTTTTCCGGCAATATAAGTGCCGCTTATGTAGTAGCTTTCGCCATCCACCTGTTCGTTGGCAACGGTACCACCGCTGGCATTATTTTCTTTTTCCGAACCAGGTTCAATCGTGCTTGCCGCCAAAGCCTTGTGCTGACCGGCAAATAGCAATACCGATAGCCAGAGAATCAGTATTCCCTGGCTATGGGTAAATAAATGGTTTTTGGTTATGTGTTTCATAGGGGATTTGTATTTGTTAAATCGCAACCTTGACGGATTTCCCATTCAGTTTTACGATATAGATATGTCCTGAATCGACGCGGATGGATTCCGAATCCTTTGAAGCAATGATAGAAGAAACTTTGGCACCGGATTCATTGTAAACGCTGATAGGTTCTCCAAGTTCCGCTCCTCGAATGACGATGCGTCCTTCTGCAGCATAGACTTTTGCTTTGCTTACAGCTACCTCGTTCACCGCAGAAGAAGTATTTTCGAAAGTGATGGAAACAAGGGTGCTCTTTCTCAGTTTGTAAAGGTTCAGCCATCCGTCATTACCGACCGACGAGGTGATATCTTCTCCATTCTTCGTGACGGAATGGATCTGCCATCCTTCTTCTGCATCTATAAAGAAGGAATGGGACGAAAACTCGCTGATTAGTTTGCGTATGCTTCCTCCTTCGCCCTGTTTGATGGTCAGATAAATCGGTTCCGGTTCGGGTTGTGGATTTTCATCTCGCTCGATGGTTGCTACGACGGACATATTGCCGCTCATGGTGGTTGTGTAGATGTTGTCAACCAGTTGATCTGTTACGTCCACATTGTTGATGAGTAGATTCTTTAGGCGGTATTCTCTATAGGGTGCGACTTCGATTTTAACGGACTCCCCTTTCTTTACGAAAAGATAAGGATCTTCGTCATCATAGTAATAATAGTCATAAGTTTTTGTTTTTCCATTAACAGATATTTCAACAATACCATCTCTCATTGATTTTGTTTCTACTTCGATAACAAACAGATCGTCGTCGATAGTTGCATCCTCTTGGATGTCCACAAAGTTCTTCCAAGGTTCCGTTGTTTTGTAAGCTTCCAACGAACCGACCGGAACATTGAGTGTGGCTGTCAAATAGGAGTTGAATGTAAAACAATTTTCATTACAGGAAACGGGAATGGGACTTCCAACAGTAATTGTTTTTAAAGAAGAGCAATTCGAGAACACTTCCCTATATGGTTGATTATAATATTCTCCTAATTTAATCAATGTAGAAGGCAACTTAACAGTTGTGAGATTTGTGCAGCCGCTGAAAGCTTCCTCCCAAATGGTTGTAACACCAGGAAGGATATTTACAGTTTCTAAACTTGTACAGTTGCTGAATGCATCATTGTATATTGTCCCATTTGGAATTGTTATTTCTTTCAACGTAGTACAGCCAGAAAAACAATTGGAACCTATAGATTTCAGACTATTAGGCAAATTGATGCTTTCTAATGCAGAGCATCCGCTAAAGGCAGACGAAGAGATTGACTGTAAAGAATTTGAAATTTGTATGCTTTTTAGTTTCTTGCAACTTTGAAACGCACTTGATCCAATCTGGATTGCTCCAGATACATCGATGGATTCAATAGCGGTTTCACGAAAAGCTTCCTCGCCTATTTCCTTTACGGTATTGGGTACAATAGCTTCTTGAAGTGTTTCGCAACCTCTGAACATCCCCCAAATGGTGGTAACCAAAGGACCAAAAGTTACTTTTGTTGTTTTGCTACGCTTAAATATTTCGCTTATGACGTACCTGGAGTTTATATCCCTCCCTATATATACTTTGTTTATAGTGCCTAAAAAACTATAGCTATCAATAAAAAGAGTATCAGTACTGTCTTCGATACGAAGATTCTGGATGGTTCCCCAATTGCGGTTATAGAGTCTTTTTATGTTGTCATTTATAGATAAAGTTCCTATGTTACTATTATCTAAAGCTTCGTTGTTGATGCCCGTCACAGAAAAGGTTCTGGACAGATATTCAACGGTTCTCGGGATAGTAATATCACCGGTATATACTCCATCATCCGGTTTCGCAAGTTCTACAGTCAGGTCGGATAATGAGGTGATGTTGTAATAAAAACCATCGACATTGAAGTCGGATGCAAGACCGCTTAATGTGGTAACAAGGCTTAAAGCCAATAAAAACATTTTTTTCATAACGTGATAAATTTAAGGATTACTTCACAAGAACTACCTTGCCGTTCGTAATAACCAAGCCCTTGGCATTTGTGCGACGACCCGCCAAATCGAAATAACTGTTTGCAGTCTCCTCAGCACGGAGCGTTGTGATACCGGTAATTTCTTTAGGTGTTGGAATGAAAACGAAACCGTTGCTTGCTAATTTCGAAACACAGGCGTTTACATAGTATTGACCAGCAGCTTTGCGAACCGGGAAAGAAATAACGCCTACAGAATACCCTTCCGACCAGTTTCCTGCAATCGTTCCGGCAGCATTGTACTTGGTGCCATCGTCGTAAGTTGGGTTAGAAGTAAAGTTTGCTACACCTTCAGCATCGTAACCCATGGCAGCATAATAGCCTAACTCGTCAGCCGGCAAGCTATAACCAACCTCTGTTCCTTCATATGCTGTATATGCCCGCAATGTGTAGGCTATTGCCTTACCGGCACCGTTAGCAACATCACCCTCCCAAACATAATAGTTTTTATTATAGTTAAAGTTACCGAAAATATAGAGGTTGCCGTCAGCAGTTACTTCAAATTTGTAAACGGCACCAGAGGTTTGACCACCCGTCAGCAAAGAGTTCTCTTTAGGATTTGTCTGACCTTGAACAGCATCTCCGTCCAAACTGTAAATTTCATTATCAATGGTAATCGAATGAACGACGGTACGTTCACTTACCAAATATGCAATCTTGTAATTGTCGTCCCAAGCGGCTTTCATTTTCACATTGGCAGACTGGCAGAAAACAGTACTGGCAGTAACAGGAACAGAAGTGGTGGAGGTGGCCCCTTCGCCTAAAACTGCAACAGGATCTATGAATGCAGATTCGGTCTGTGCATTAGCAGCCATTACAATACAAGTTGCAGAAAGAAGAGATAATAATTTCTTCATGTTCTGATGGAATGAGTGTTTGTGATTTGTTTTCATAATTGTTACATTTAGGTTTATTATTATGTTGTGTATTTCATACGGGATTTTGATAAATTCCACAGAGCCTAAAAATGTTTAGGCCCCGTGGAGTGAGTAATTATTCTACTTCACAAAAATTTTGCTGTTATATTTCTGTTGAGGGCCAGTTGCATTGATGATGTTCATGCCCTGGCTCAGTCCTTGAGATTTGATAACCACTTGGCGTTGGCCTTCGTTAACAGGTATGCGCTTAACGGTTTGTCCTGCCGCATTCACCACATGAATCTCATGAATGTCGGTATCCTCACCTAATTCAATGGTTATCGGTTCGGATGGATTGGCAACAGTTGGATGAACCTTCATCCCTGTGTGGGTGGCTACCTTCTTGATAGCATTAGACTGTTTGTCAATCTCGTAGATGATAGTTTTCCCTTTATCATTAGAATCGTGAACAGCAGCAAACAAAAAAACTTTACCATTTATTTTGATCATACGATCAATAAATCCTGTCAAATCTTCTTCGAATTTAACGGTTTGTAGAATAGCGTCACCTTCTGTTTTTACATAAAAGCCGCACTGGCGATCTTCAATTAGAATGGGAACAATGTATTCGAATTTATCGTCATCATTAAATAACGTTTGGGTTAGGAATAAGTAATCTGTATAATAACCATTATCGTAGTTTTTATACCCCACACCTTGTACACCATAGTAATAATATGCATTGCCTGTAAGACCTTCATCATTAACAGAGATGGTTTTAAACACTTCGAAGTTTTCATCATAAATATCTATTTTATGTACAGGGTCGTCGTGTGCATCGTATAGGTTAATTTTTCCTCCATAACTGAATTCAGGGATAAGAGAACGAATTCCTTCAAAGGAAAAAAAATCTATAATTTTCGGATTGGTTTGTCCCCACGCACAAGCGGCGAGGAACAATGAGGTCATTAATAATAGTTTCTTCATAATACAATAATTTTAAAGAGATTATTTTGATTTAGATATAGGTACGGTTGTTGCCAAATGCAAAGATTTGGTCTGAGTGTTTTAGATATCGATGTTGTGTCTGGTATATTGTATTTGGGTAACTCCGGCCTCCTAAAGAGTAATTCGACAAAGCACAAAAAAAGACGGGAGCCCTCTAATAGTTGTTTACCATATTTGAGGCTCTCGCATTGCCCAGACTCGATTAAACAACGTTCAAAGGCCCACGTTAAGTATATAAACACACTCATTCAGGGAATGAGGAGGTGCTTGGATACACTTCCTGTGGACGTTAAGCATTGTCTTTTCCTCAAGTCTTAAGAAATTTGCGAGATTTCAAATATGAGAATCGACTTATAGCGTCTTTTTTTACCGATAAAATCTGATCGAGGGATTCCACCGCTGTGGCTCTTCAGATGCCGCAAATGTAGGGATAATTTTTGAAATACAAATCTTTTGGGGCGAAAAATTGCAAATTTGCCCCGAAAAACAGAGCCATTCGGTGTCTTTTCGATAAAAATGGAGTTAAAACAGCAGAAAAAATGGTAGAAATAAGTTTCATTGATGGGCTGAAATAAATCTCAATTTAAGCGATAATCGCACGAAATCGGTCGCAAGCATGGCAAAATCACCCCTCTTGCGACCGATTTCGCGTACTTTTTTTGGTTGGATTTAGAAAAAGAAGTACCTTTGCGACCGGGTTATCAATGAATTAATACAACGTTATGAATAAACTTTTCATCGGACGCGAGAAAGAACAGCAGCAGTTGAAGGAATATATCAACTCGGACCAGTCTGAATTTATTGCCGTTTATGGACGTAGGCGTGTGGGAAAAACATTTCTTATTCAGAAGGTCATAGGCAATGAATACGCCTTTTATGTTGCAGGCATGAATCAGGTTTCAATGAGTACTCAATTGAAGAATTTCATGCAAGGCATCCAAAAAAAATGTCCCAAAGTCCCAGTTGTCAAAACGTGGCTCGATGCTTTCATGGCTCTGGAAAGTTATCTGGAATCCCTGCCGGAGGGAAATAAGGTCGTATTTATTGATGAAATGCCTTGGATGGATACTCCACGATCCAATTTTATCAGTGGTTTGGAGCATTTCTGGAATTCTTGGGCATCATGGCGCGATGACATCAAACTGATTGTTTGCGGAAGTGCAACGTCTTGGATTATCAATAATCTGATCAGGAATCGCGGCGGACTTCATAACCGTGTAACACACAAGATTCCACTGAAACCTTTTACGCTGAAAGAATGTCAGATGTATTTCGAGGCAAGAGGTTTCCGTCTCTCAACCAAGCAGATTGCGGAGTGTTACATGGTTTTGGGTGGTGTGCCGTTCTATTTGTCAAAAATGAACAAGGGTGAAAGTGTGGCTCAGAATATTGACAGACTGGTTTTCTCTGAAGAAGGTGAACTGCACGATGAGTTCCAGAGTTTGTATAATTCACTATACAAAAATGCTGCTAATCATATTAGGATTGTAACTGCATTGGCTACGAAAGGAAAAGGATTGACAAGAAAAGAGATTCTTGAAAAAACAAAACTACCGGACAACGGAAAAATTTCTATGATGCTGGAGGAACTGGAGAGTTGCGGTTTTATCCGTAGTTATGAGCCTTTCGTTAAAGTTAATAGTAACAGTCCGATTCTGAGCTCCGGAAACAGAAAGAATGCGGATGTCCTTTATCAGCTTGTCGATTCTTTTACGCTATTCTATTTTCAGGTAATGAGTAAAGCAAATGCTCATGATGCCAACTATTGGTCAAATAACCAAAACACTCATGTTTATAGCACATGGAGCGGATTGTCGTTTGAAATGCTGTGCTTGAATCATTTTGAGCAAATTAAGAAGGCATTAGGCATCTCCGGCATAACAGCCAATGTGTATTCTTGGTTCGGAAAAGGGTCGCAACGTTCAGCACAGATCGATATGCTTATTGATCGGGCGGATAATACTATCAATATTTGTGAAATGAAATTCTGGAACAGGCCTTACTCTATGACTGCCCAAGATGAGGATGATATTGAACGTAAGGTCTCTACGTTTATTGAAGCGACAAAGACGGATAAAAATGTCATTGTTACTATGATAACCTCCAAGGGTGTTGAAAGAAATGAATATTCTGAGTGTGTACAACGCGAACTTACCTTGGATGAACTGTTCTGTTAAATTGCACGAAATCGGTCGCAAGAGGGGTGATTTTGCCATGCTTACGACCGATTTCGTGATTGTTTTCTATTACGATTAGTGTGCCTCTAACCAGTTGCTGCCGCTGCCGCAGTCAGCTATGAGGGGCACGCTGAGCTGGCAGGCGCCTGCCATTTCTTCCAGAACCAGTTTCTGCAATTTGTCAAGTTCGTTCTTGGGCACTGAGAAATTCAGTTCGTCGTGCACCTGAATCAGCAGCTTGGCATGCAGTTTCTCTTGCTTCATCCGACGGGCGATGCGCACCATTGCAATCTTGATGATATCGGCAGCAGTACCCTGAATCGGTGCGTTGATGGCATTGCGTTCCGCATAACTGCGCACGGTGGCATTGGCAGAATGGATGTCGGGCAACATGCGCTTGCGTCCGAAGAGTGTTTCCACATAGCCTTTCTCGCGAGCCACTTCGATGCTGTGATCCATATATTCCTTGATTTTCGGGTAGGTGGCGAAATAGCCGTCAATCAGTTCCTTGGCTTCGCCGCGAGGGATGTTCAGGCGGCTGGCCAGACCGAACACCGAAATTCCGTAGATGATACCGAAGTTGGCGGTTTTTGCCTTGGTGCGCTGCAGCTTCGACACCTCAGCCGGATCCAGATGATAGATCTTGGCGGCTGTAGCCCGGTGAATATCCTCACCGCTCTGGAATGCTTCCAGCATATTCGGATCCTGACTTAGGTGCGCCATCAGACGCAGCTCGATCTGGCTGTAGTCGGCACTGAAGAACAGTTCGCCTTCGTCGGGCACAAACGCCTTGCGCAGTTCTCGTCCGAGTTCGTCGCGAATCGGAATATTTTGCAAGTTCGGGTTCGACGACGAAAGACGTCCCGTGGCTGTTACTGTCTGGTTGAACGACGTATGGATGCGTCCGGTGTGTGGATTGATTTCCTCCGGCAACGCTTCGATGTAGGTGCTCAGCAGCTTGCGGATGCCGCGATAGGTGAGAATATCTTCGATGATCTCCACCTTCTGCGGATCGTTGGTCACTTTGCCTTTCAGTTGCTGCAGGATCTCTTCAGCCGTGCTACGCTGTTTGCTCTTCGGATCCATTTTCTGTTCATCGTAGAGCACCGTAGCCACCGCTTTCGGTGACAGCGGATTGAAGTTATGTCCTGCCAATTCCGTGAGCCGGACTTCCAGGCGCTTCTGTTCTTCGATGAGCACCGATTCCGATTCCTTCAGGGCTGAAGTGTCGAGACGTACGCCTGTCAGTTCCATATTAGCCAGCACCTTCACCAAAGGCATCTCGATGGTTTCGAAGAGCTGTGTCAGCCGTTCCTGCTTCAGCTGTGGGCGGAGAAGTTGGGCCAGCTGGTAGGTCACATCGCTGTCCTCACAGCAATATTCTGCCACTTGCTCCACCGGACAGTTGCGCATGGTTTTCGGTAGCGGCTGCTCTTCAGCCATAGCAAACAGGTCTTCCACGTATGGCTTGGGTTCCTTTTTCTTTTTGCCCGATGTCTCAATCAGGTCGGAAGTAGGTATCGGGCGGTATTTCAGATAGACCTCTGAGAGGTAATCCATATTGTGGGGCTGTTCCGGTTGGAGCAGGTAGTGGGCGATCATCGTGTCGAAGGTCGGGTCGGACACTTCCAGTCCGTAGCGTTTCAGCACCGAATAGTCGTACTTCAGGTTCTGGGCAATCTTGAGCGTTGCCTCGTTCTCCAATATCGGACGCAGTTCATCCACGATGCGCAACGCTTCTTCCCGATTGGCGGGAACCGGCACATACCAAGCCTGATGTCCACCGATGGCAAAGCTGACGCCCACCAGTTCTGCTTCCATCACGTTGGTGGAAGTGGTTTCCGTATCGAACGCGAATTCAGGACAGAAGAAGAGCTGGCTCACAAGGTCCTGACGTTTTTCGGGTGTGTCGCAAAGCACATACTTTGTCTTTATGTCCCTGATGGTTTGCAAAGGCTCAGCAGGCGTAGCGGCCACTTCCTCTTGAGGCGCATCGGTAGCAGTGGCAATCGGAGAGGATGGAGTGCTGGCAGCGATGCCCGTTTCAGCCTTCACCTTATCGCGCATCGAACGGAACTCCAGTTCGTCGAACAGTCGGATCAGTTCTTCGCGATCCGGTTCACGTAGTTTTAGCGCTTCTTCGTTCAGTTCCAGACTCGGCACCTCGCGGCAGATGGTTGCCAGATACTTCGAGTCCTTGATCTGCTGTGCATTTTCCAGAATCTTGGCAAACATCCCTTTTTTCAGGTTGGGCAGTTCCTGTTTTCCTTCAGCCGCAGCGTCCTGCACTTGCTTCAAAAGTTCATCCACTGATCCGAAATCTGCAATCAGCTTCTGTGCCGTTTTGGGTCCGACACCCGGGCAGCCCGGAATATTGTCAACTGTATCGCCCTGCAAGCCCAGCATATCGATTACCTGCGAGGTGTTCTGCAAGCCGTACTTGCTTAGCACTGCCGCAACGTCCAGCATCTCGTAGCCCGGACCGAAGCTTTTGGGCTTGAAGATGCGGCTCTTGTCGGTGACGAGTTGGGCATAGTCTTTATCGGGCGACATCAGGAACGTGTCGAACATTCCGCTCTCATCCGCCATACGTGCCAAAGTGCCCACCACGTCGTCTGCCTCATAGCCGGACACCTCGAAAATCGGGATGCGATAGGCATCGATGATTCTCTTGATCCAAGGCACGGCTTTGGTGATGTCTTCCGGCTGTGCTTCGCGTTGTGCCTTGTACGACGGGAACTCCTTGTGGCGGAAAGTGCCGCCTTTAGGGTCGAAGCAAACCGCGATGCAGTCGGGATGTTCGCCGCTGAGCACATCCTGCAAAGTTTTCACAAAACCGTAAATGGCACTGGTGTTCATGCCTTTGCTATTCACTAACGGTTTCGAGATGAAACCGTAGTAGGCACGATAGATCAAAGCGTAGGCGTCGAGCAGAAAGAGTTTCTTCATCTCCTTATATATTTAAAATGTGGTGCAAAGATAAAGCAAAAAAACGGAAAAAAGAAAGAAAACCGGGAATATTTTCAGTGAACTCTTGTTATTTTTTCTCAAAATATCTGACATTTTGCATAAACTTTCCGAAAAAACGCTCTTTTTTCCACTTTTTTCGCAATTTTGATTATTTTTTGCAAAAAATATTTGGAGATATGATTTCTTTTCTCTAACTTTGCACCGCGAAACAGAAAAAGTATTGTATTAAGGTTAATTCATACATAGATTTTAATAATCCTAAAAACCATTTACATCAATGGACGCAAAAAAAGTTATTGAGAATCTGAAACAGCGATTCCCCAATGAGCCTGAATATCATCAGGCAGTAGAAGAGGTCCTCGGCACCATCGAGGAAGAGTACAACAAGCACCCAGAGTTCGATAAGGTGAACCTGATTGAGCGCCTCTGCATCCCGGATCGTATTTATCAGTTCCGTGTAACTTGGATGGATGATAAGGGCAACATTCAGACCAACATGGGTTATCGTATCCAGCATAACAACGCTATTGGCCCATACAAGGGAGGTATCCGTTTCCACAAGTCGGTTAACCTCGGCATCCTGAAGTTCCTGGCTTTCGAGCAGACTTTCAAGAACTCACTCACAACTCTGCCAATGGGTGGTGCCAAGGGCGGTTCCGATTTCTCTCCACGTGGCAAGAGCAGCGCTGAGGTTATGCGTTTCTGTCAGGCTTTCATGCTCGAGTTGACCCGTCACATCGGTCCTGACTGCGACGTTCCTGCCGGTGATATCGGTGTAGGTGGTCGTGAGGTTGGCTACATGTTCGGTGCCTACAAGAAATATACCCGTCAGTTCCAGGGTGTCCTCACCGGTAAGGGTATTGAGTTCGGTGGTTCGCTGATTCGTCCTGAGGCTACCGGTTACGGTACTGTATATTTCCTCCGTGCTATGCTCAAGACCAAAGGTCAGGAGATCAAGGGCAAGAAGGTGCTGATTTCCGGTGCCGGCAACGTGGCTCAGTATGCTGCTGAGAAGGTGCTCCAGTTGGGTGGTATTCCAATGACTATGTCTGATTCCGATGGTTATATCTACGATCCAGAGGGTATCGATCGCCAGAAGCTCGATTACATCTTCGAGATCAAGCAAGTGAACCGCGGTCGTATCAAGGAGTATCTCGACAAGTACCCACAGGCTAAGTACGTTGAGGGTCAGAAGCCTTGGTTCGAGAAGGCTGACATCGCGCTGCCTTGCGCTACTCAGAACGAGTTGAACGAAGAGGCTGCTAAGGCTCTTGTTGCCAACGGCGTTATCGCTGTTGCTGAGGGTGCCAACATGCCTACCACTCCTGGTGCTATCAAGGTATTCCAGGATGCTAAGATCCTCTACTCTCCAGGTAAGGCTTCGAATGCCGGTGGTGTATCGGTATCAGGTCTTGAGATGAGCCAGAACTCAGAGCGTCTTTCTTGGACTTCTGAGGAGGTTGATGCCAAGTTGCTCTGGATTATGGAGAACATTCATGAGAACTGCGTGAAGTACGGTACTGAGGCTGACGGCTACGTTAACTACGTGAAAGGTGCCAACGTTGCAGGCTTCATGAAGGTTGCCAAAGCTATGATGGCTCAGGGCGTATTCTAAAAAGAAGAATCTCATTAATCATAACGATCCCCGATGCAGAAGCACCGGGGATATTTTTTGTGTTCTCAAGAAAAACTTCACGGAAAACGTTTCCTGAGTTCCGGAGTTGAAAAAAACATAGCGGGAAGCATTTCTTTTTCTCCGGAGTTCGCATCGACACAGCGGGAAGCGTTACAAATGTTGCGGAGTTGCTTCCGACTCAGTCGGCGCGAACTCTGGAAGATTTGTAACGCTTCCCCGAAAATCAGCGCGAAGTAAATATTATAAGAATCGAAAAAAATAAGAGTTGGCAGAAAAACAATCAGAAAAGGCACAATGAATGATTTCTGGTTTTTGTGAGTGCAAAGTTAGGAAAAACGGGAGGCATTGAGTTTTTTACAGGCAGTTTTTGCAAAAATACCGCTTTCAGGGAACAGATTGTTGAAAAAATGTTGTAAATTTGCACCGAAATGAAACGACCGGAACTACAGTATTATTCAATTGGCAAAGACGTTACAGCTTTCAGCAGCACACGGTTGGGAGGCTATAGCGAGGGCAGTTACAGACAGTTTAATATCAATCCCTTTTGTGGAGATAATGAAGAGACTGTCCGGAGGAATTTGCAAGCCCTCTGTCTGCTTCTCGGCATCGATGAAAAAGATCTGCTGCTCCCGCATCAGACCCATCAGACGAACATTTCGGTGGTGGATGAACAGCTGTTAAGGCTTCCGGCAGACGAAAAACGCCGGGTGCTGGACGGAATCGATGCCCTAATGACCGACAGGCGCGGTGTTTGTATTGGTGTTTCCACGGCTGACTGCATTCCCATTCTTCTCTACGATCCGCAGCATAGAGCCGTTTCTGCCATTCATGCCGGATGGCGAGGCACGGTGAAACGTATCGTCGAAAAGACAATAACGCAGATGGCTGTCAGCTATGGCACCTGTCCTGGCGACATCAGAGCGCAGATCGGACCTGGTATCCATATCGACAACTTTGAAGTCGGAGATGAAGTTTATGACATCTTTGCAAATGAAGGTTTCGACATGACAGCCATCAGCCGGAAGTTTGCCACCAAAGAGAGCGGCACTCTAAAATGGCACATTGATCTGCCCGAATGTAACCGGCTGCAACTGGTATCAGCTGGAGTGCCTGCCAGTCAAATCTCCGTCTCTCCGGTTTGTACATTCAATCAGTCGGAGACTTATTTCTCTGCCCGGCGGCTTGGCATTAACTCCGGACGGATCTTCACAGGCATCCTGTTGCGCTGATTTATTGTAAAGATATTTGGTAGTTTCAAAATAAAGTCTTATCTTTGCTCCCGAAAACGGACCGACTATGAAAAAAATATTTACATCCTTTTTCCTTCTGAGTGCAATGACAATGGGCACTCTTTGGGCACAAGAAGCTGAAGATGTTTTGGCAGAAAATGACTTAAACGCACCTTTCGGATGGGTGACTTGCGCCTCGCTGAGCGGCGGCACATACGAAGCTACCGGAGGAAATGCTGTATCGAACCCCAAAAGCATCACGCTGCAATCGAACGGAGCGGGCAAAGATATGCGCACTGCTATCACCAATGCCATCAAAAACTATCAGATTATCATCCTCGACGGCTCGAACGGAGATTTCGAGATTTCGAAGAAAATCGAGCTTACGAGCCTTTCGAACAAAACCATTGTGGGCATCAATGGCGCCAGGATCTGCACACAGTTTTATGTTACCGACGAGATCAAGGCGTTGCTCGATAGCAAGAACGTCCTGTCTGCCAGCACCAGTAGCGGCACTGGAGGAACCCTTTCGAACGGCACCTCGGTGAGCGAAGAACGCGAATATCTCACCCGTCAGGCACTCATCGATTATACAGGCGACAAGACCGAAGCCTATCGCCATGCGGGTGTTATCTATTTGTCGAAGTGTACGAACATCATCTTCCGTAACCTTCAGTTTGTCGGACCGGGTCCGGTGGATGTGGGCGGCTACGATTGTATGTCGTGCCTGAACAGCAAGCATGTTTGGGTGGATCATTGCGATTTTACCGATGGTTTGGACGGCAACTTCGATATTACCAGCGGAGCAGATTTTGTCACCTGTTCGTGGTGCACCTTCAGCTATACAGAACGAGCTTATGACCATAAGAACACCAACCTGGTGGGTAGTTCCGATTCGGAGTCATCGGGTTTGAACGTCACTTACGCTTTCTGCGAATGGGGATCTGGCTGCAATGCCCGTATGCCAATGGCACGCTTTGGCATGATTCATCTGTTGAACAACTACTATAATTGTGCAGGGAACGGATCGCCCGCCATCAATCCGCGCAAGAACTCGAAGTTTCTCATCGAAGGAAACTATTTCGAAAAGGGAGTGAAGAAAATTTTCAGTCAGAGCGATGCCCAGCGCTGGACGTGGACAATGTCGAATTATGCCGTCGAATCGTTCGCAGCAAGCAATTACGGCACCACGGTTGTGATGCCTTACACCTATGCTGAAATGGGCGTACAGAGCGTTCCTTCGATAGTAGGCGAATACGCCGGTGCCACGTTGTCCGATCCGTTGATTCTGGGACGGGCAACCGATATCCGCTCCATCGAATCGGTATCGCCGGAAACCGAAACACCGACCTACAACCTCCGCGGACAGCGTGTGCCGGCTAACAGCACCCATACCTTCCTTATCCGGGACGGCAAGATTCGGATAATGGTGAAATAAGAGAAGGATAGAAACAACGAAATCCCTATGACAAATTTGCATTCAAGTAATATCCCCCGTTTGCGTGACACAGAGTTTGTGGATCTGATGCAACGCCGTATCTGCAACGTGCTGCTGGTGGCCAATCCGTACGATGCCTTCATGCTGGAAGACGACGGACGTGTGGATGAGAAGATTTTTCAGGAGTATGCTGAACTCGGTTTGCGCTTCCCGCCTCGTTTCATACAGGTCGATTCGCAAGAAGAAGCGGACCGCATAATGCAGGACAGCAATATCGACCTGATTATCTGTATGCCTGCCAAGGCCTCGATGCCCGAAAACGATGTGTTCGACATCGCATCAAGCCTGAAGCACAATTACCCGTTCGTGCCGATTGTGGTGCTCACACCATTCAGTCACGGCATCACCAACCGCATGAAGGATGTCGATCTGAGTATCTTCGAGTACGTATTCTGCTGGTTGGGCAATACCGATTTGCTGATTTCAATCATCAAGTTGCTCGAAGACCAGATGAACCTCGATCACGACGTGAGTGCCGGCGTGCAGATGATTCTGGTGGTGGAGGATAATATCCGTTTCTATAGTTCCATCTTGCCAAACCTCTATAAATTCGTGCTGCAACAGAGCCAGAACTTCGCCACCGAAGCCTTGAATGCCACTCTCGAAACTTTGCGAATGCGAGGACGTCCGAAGATTGTGCTGGCACGCAACTACGAGGAAGCCTGGGACTTGTATGAGAAGTATGGCAGTAATACCTTGGGTGTGATTTCCGATTGCCGCTTTCCGCTCTCAGCAGTCAAGGGCGCCAACCCTACGGAGGAAGAGAAAGACCCCGAAGCAGGCTTCAAACTTTTAGAGGCCATTCGTAAAAGCGATCCGTACATTCCGCTGATTATGGAATCGACTGAAACGGAGAACGAACGGAAAGCACTTGTTTGCGGCTACCACTACATCGATAAGAACTCGAAGAAGATGGACGTGGATCTGCGCGATATTGTGCGAAAGAATTTCGGTTTCGGTGATTTCATCTTCCGCGACCCGCAGACACTCGAAGAAGTGGTGCGCGTGCATAACCTGAAGGAGTTGCAGGATAATATCTTCAAGATCCCGCAGGCTTCGTTGCTCTATCACCTGAAGCGCAATGGTGTTTCCCGTTGGTTGGGTTCGCGTGCGCTGTTCCCCATTTCGGAATTCCTGAAGAAAATCACGTGGACATCGTTGCAGGACGTGGATGCTCATCGCCAGATTATCTTCGATGCGATTGTGTCGTACCGAAAGATGAAGAACCAGGGTGTTGTGGCCACGTTCCAGCGCGAACGCTTCGACCAATATAGTAATTTTGCACGCATCGGAGACGGTTCGTTGGGAGGCAAAGGACGCGGTCTGGCTTTCCTCGACCGGATGTTGAAGCGTTATGAAGACCTGCAAGGCTATCTGAAACTGAACGACGGCGGTGTGTCGAAGAGTTGGGTCACGACGTGTATTCCTAAGACGGTGGTGCTCTGTACGGACGTGTTCGATGAGTTTATGGATCAGAACATGCTCTACCAAAGTGCGCTGAGTAACATTCCCGATGAGGAGATTCTGAATCTGTTCCTACGCGGACACCTGCCCAATCGTCTGCTCGACGATCTGGAGGCTTTCATGGAGGTAGTGAAAGGCCCTATCGCAGTACGTTCTTCCTCCTTGCTCGAAGATTCGCATTACCAGCCTTTTGCGGGTATCTACAGCACCTACATGATTCCGTATGTGAGCGACAAATACCGGCGGATGGAACTGCTGGCAAGTGCGGTGAAGTCGGTCTATGCCAGCGTCTTCTACCAGAGTTCCAAGGATTATATGACGGCAACGGCAAACGTTATCGATCAGGAAAAGATGGCAGTTATCCTGCAAGAGGTGGTTGGAGAACAGCACGGCACGAGGTTCTATCCTGTGATTTCGGGTGTGGCTCGTAGCGTGAACTATTATCCTATTGGGGACGAAGAGGCTGATGAGGGTACCGTTTCTCTGGCTTTTGGCTTGGGCAAATACATTGTGGATGGCGGCGTGAGCCTGAGGGTGAGTCCGGCACATCCGCACCAAGTGCTGCAAATGAGTGAAATGGAATTGGCGTTGCGCGATACGCAAACCGGCTTTCTGGCGCTCGACCTGAACTATGACGGCAGTCAGGACACTTTCGGTCGCTACGATTTCAAGGTAGATGATGGCTTCAATCTGCGTCGCTATCCGGTTAAGGAGGCAGAAGCTGACGGCACCCTGCCTTGGGTATGTTCCACCTTCGACCCCAACGACCAATGTATCTACGATGGTTTCTATGAGGGTCGCAACCGCAAAATCATCTCGATGGCAGGCGTGTTGCAGAACGGAATGTTCCCATTGCCTGAACTGATGCAGAAAGTGTTGGAGTACGGACAGGAGGAGATGCGTCGTCCGGTGGAGATCGAGTTCGCCGTGAACCTGCATATCGGGGAGAACGGCGAAAAGCTGGGCGAGTTTAATCTGCTACAGATACGTCCGATGGTTGATAACCGTATGTCGATTTCGAAAGATTTGAGCCAGATTGCCGACCAAGACTGTCTGTTGCGCTCCCATTCCGCCATCGGTCACGGTATTATTAACGATGTGGAGGATGTGGTGTATGTGAAGACAGCAGGTTTTTCTGCCAACCAGAATCCGTCCATTGCTGAAGAGATTGAGAAGATCAACCGTACGTTGCTCGATGAGGGCCGGCGCTGCGTGCTGATGGGTCCTGGTCGATGGGGCTCGTCGGATCCGTGGTTGGGCATTCCGGTCAAGTGGCCGCATATTTCGAGTGCCAAGGTGATTGTCGAGGCGGGTCTCGACAGTTTCCAGGTTGATCCGAGTCAAGGAACCCACTTCTTTCAGAATCTTACCTCGTTAGGCGTCTGCTATATGACCATCAATGCCTTCCGCGGAGATGGTTGCATCCAGCAGGAACAGTTAGACAAGATGCCGGCTGTACACGAGACCGAACATGTGCGCCACGTGCGTTTCGAAAAACCTTTATTGATTATGGTGGACGGCATCCATCGGGAGGGCGTCGTCCAGACTTCCGACCAAGCATGAAACAGGACAATCCGCTCTATCGCTTTCACTATTGCCCCCTTTGTGGCAGTAACCGATTCGGCATTATGGCTGAAAATGCACGTCGCTGTGAGGATTGCGGCTTCACATATTACACCAATCCACGAGGTGCTACGGTGGCGGTCATCGTGAACGATGCCGATGAACTTCTGGTAGGGGTGCGCACCAATGATCCTGCCAAAGGTACGCTCGATCTGGTGGGTGGTTTTGCCGATTTGGATGAAACCATCGAGGAAACCATGTGTCGCGAAATCCATGAAGAGTCGGGATTGGAGGTGCAGCCTTCCCAGCTTCGCTATCTGTTTTCGGTGCCCAACACCTATCCGTATTCGGGCATCTGCATCAAAACCATCGATATGTTTTTCGAACTTCGCATCAATGGACACCCGGCTCTGAAGGGTATGGATGATATCTCCACCCTCCACTGGTTGCCGCTCAAAGACGTCTGCATCGACGACTTCGGACTCAACTCAGTTCGCAAGGGGTTGGGAAGGTATTTGGAGATGAAGAAGTGAAGAACAGGATGCTTTTGAATAAAAATAAGGTAAAAAAGACGGCAAAAGTGACGAATATCGGAAAACTTTCCGTATCTTTGCACCGTTACCAACTCAAATGTTGTTAAGCTTGAAAGTAAATATTACCCCATTACCTATGAAAAAGAAAGTTTTTTATCTCTTAATGTCGTGTGTGTTCTTGTTTCTCTTCGCAGGCACAGTTTGGGCGGAAGGTTATAAGAAACCTGTGATTCTTGTTGCGAATTTCAATCACGATGACACGATGACCGAAGAGGAGGCAGCACAGATGCGTACGGCGACCTTGTCACGGTTGCGCGATGGAAGAGTTATCATCAAGGATGCTGCAACGGCTTCGGAAATATCGGCAGAAATCCGCAGGCAGATTATGAAAGCGCAAACGGCAGAAGAGATTGTCTCGCTTTCGGAAGTGTGCAATTTAAGTGTCGATTATATCCTTACCGGCGGATTCAATACGCTGGTGGTGGCACAAAAAGAGAAAGAGGTTGTCACTTATCCGAAGAAAGGCGTCAAGGAAGTCTCCATTAAGTACTATTGGGAGGCAAGTCTCAACTATTCCTACAAGCTGCTTTCCATCAAAGACGGTTCTGTCGTAACGTCCTATGCTTCTTCCACCACCAGTAAAGACGATGATTCGGGAGACAAAGCGCGAGCCGGAGTCTTCAAGCGTGGGTGCATTTTCCTGTTTTCATTCTACGATGCCATCGCTCCGCTTCAGGCAGATCTGGTGGAGAGCGACTATGTGGTAGAGAAGGATAAGCTCAAGTCGTGCTATGTAATGCTGGGTTCCGAACATGGTGTCTGTGCGGGGACAGAGCTTGAAGTTTTCAAGGTCCGCTATATTGCCGGGCAGGAGGTGCTCGAAAACGTAGGTTATATGGAGATTACCGAAGTGGTGGCTCCTTCTTTGTCGAAGTGCAAAATGCGCAAGCGTGCTTCGGGTAAAGAGATTCTGAGCGCCATCAAAGAGAATCTGAAACTGCAAACCACCAATCCCGATGCCCGTCCATTGCAGGTAAAGGTAATCGGTTCTGTGCCTTCTTTCTGGGACAAACTTCCGTAATTTTCTGAAGATGATGAATTGGAGAAGAATACTGGCGGTTGCGCTCATGGGCGTGATGCTGATACCTGTCGGTTTGCAAGCCCGTCATGGGGACGACTGGCAACGTGTGACGTGTGTCAGCAATACCAACGGCTTGGCGGTTTTTAAGACCGACGGGGAAGGCAACCGTCGCGAGGAAGCAGGACGCGATGCCAAGTGCAGGCTTTACTATGCTTTGCTTTTCGTGGGGGTCGATGGCGTAGAGAACGGAGCTCCGTTGGTCGAGACAGATAATCATGCCTATACCGATGCCTTTTTCGACGGATCGCAGAAATACGAAAGTTCCGTCATCAGCACCGAAGGCGTAGAGGATTTCCGTAAGTCGAAGGGTCTTTATCGGGGAACGGCGACGGTCACCGTCAGTTTGCCTAAACTGATTTCCCAACTGGAGCGCGATTACTTGCGTTCGAATCGCCTTAGTCAGGGAAAGACGGCAAGTGGAGCACAGATGCCGACAATCATGGTGGTTCCGTATCGCAAAGTCGGAGAATCGTATTATGCGAAGTTCCAAAGCGACTACAACTTACGTCGTGCTGTGGCTCATGTACAGGATGGTTTCCGGCAGCGTGATGTCACTACCATAGATTTCGAAGCCCGTTACCGCAGCACAGATCGTCGGGATGCCTATAATACTACAGTTGCCACATCGTCCGATGCCGAATTGCTCAAATCGGCAGGTACCGATGTATATGTGGAGGTCGATATCAATAAATTCAGCAGTAAGGAGGGAAACCGTGTGGCGCTTGTCCTGAAAGCCTACGAGACCGCCACCGGAAATATTCTGGCTTCGAAGGAATCTTCCACCCGTTTCCTGCCTAAAGCCACCGTCGATGAACTTTGCGTTGCGGCGGTTTCGCAATGTCTGACGGCATTCCTCAACGATATCTGTGCCCATTGGCAAGGTCCGAAAGCCGCTTCCGAGACACCCAACGTGGTGATAGAGTTCAGTTTCGACGGCTCATCGACGCGCAGTTTTGACGATCCGGTAGGTTCGCGGGGACTCAAGTTGTCGTTCCTGATCAACCAATGGGTACGGCAGAACTCTTATAAGTCGAAGTACCAGCTTCGGGGTGTGGTAGATACCAAACTGATTTACGACTCCGTTAGCATTCCACCCACCGATTCCGACGGGCTTCCGATGGATCCGCTCACATTCTCCTATCTGCTCGAAACCTATTTGAGTAAAGAACTGGGTGTGTCGGCCTCATCCCGTATTGATGGCCGCACCATTCTGATTACTATTTATTAGTGTCGGCTCCTTTTATGTTTTGAGTATATACTATATTTTGATTATCCGTTCCGATATTTTGTTGGTGGCATACCGAAATGCTGTTTGAATGCTTTGCTGAAATAGTATTGGTCTTCGAATCCGACTTTGTAGGCCACTTCGGCAACGGTGAGGCGAGGGTCTTTCAGTAATTCGGCAGCCACACTCATTCGCTGTTCTCGGATGTAGTCGTTGGGTGTCATACCGGTTATCTGTTTAAATTTCTTAAAGAAACTGGAACGTCCATAACCAAAATGTTCAGCAAAAGCATCGATGGTCAGCTTAGGATCATCAATATGTGCCTGCATCCAGGCATCCAACTGCTTGCGTAGCTGGTTATCGGTTTCCTCGGCTAAGATGGCAGGAGTAGGTACCTTGCCGACTACTTCTTTGGCGTAAGCTTGCTTCAACCGGTCGCGTTGTTCAATCATTTTGCAGATAGTGGTGATGAGCACGGCTGTACTGAAAGGCTTCTGAATGTAAGCCTCAGCACCGGTTTTAATTCCCTTCAGCAAATCCGATTCTTTATTCAGCGCCATTTATAATCATCGTCACTAATAACGATAAAAAAGATACAATTATGACAGCGACAGCAACACAAGGTGTTTACGTGAATGTACCGGCCGTCGACTGGTCGCTTTTCCGTGAACTCATCTGCAAGTTCGGCTGGCAGGCCGAAACCCGCGAACAGCTGCTCGACCGCTTCGTTAGCAGCCGCCCCGCCAATCCTGCCATCAGCGAAGAGGAAATCATTGACGAAGTCAGAGCAGTAAGATACGCCAAGTAGAATATGAAGGTCATCATTGACACCAATCTTTGGATTTCCTTCCTCATCGGACATCAGACGCAACTCGTGCGCCGGATGCTCACCGATATGCGCTTCGATGTCTTTGTATGCGCCCGCCTTGTAGAGGAAATCCGCGATGTTGCAACCCGTAACAAGATACGCAAGTATGAATCATGAAAATTGCCGACTTCAAGGCTATGATGCAGTACTAACCAGAGACAGAATTAAGACCGACTACCAATCCTGTCGAACTTCGGTCCTCTGTACACGTAATATGCACGAAATAATGCATTAAAAATAAACCAACGGCCCATCCTTAGTTCTTATCTAAAGATGAGCCGATTTTTTGTTGAGTTTGCAGTTACTTCACGAAAAACTTCTTTCCGTTCCGGATGTAGGTTCTGCCTTTTCTACCTGCTGAACTCTGTTGCCCGAAAGGTCATAAATCGTTTCTGTCCTTGGGTCTGTATGGATCTGATCGAGGCCCATGTTCTGATCTTCGATTTCAACAATGTTGGTAAAGTCCGACCACCCAGTAGCGGAAGCATATAAAATGAGTGGCGAATAAAAAAATGCAGGCAGCACTTTTGATGGGTGTTGCCTGCATTTATTATGTTGTTACTTCATTAAAACTTTCCTTATTGTTCCATCACTCATACGGATGATGTTGAAACCGCGCTGATGTGTCTGGTGATGGCGACCATCAACAGTGTAGTAATCTTTTGGTTCTTCTTCGTCCTTTTCAACGATCTCAACACCTTCTATATAATCCGGATCGACAGTGAGGCTGCCTGTGATGGTCACGTCGTGGGCTGGCATCAGGTAAGGTATCTCGCTCCAGCCTGAGAAAATGTATCCCTCCTTTACTGGAGCAGCCTCAGGTGTGATTACCTCCGTGGTCTGAATCTCATAAGTCTTATATACAACTCCATCCAGCAGATATGTCAACTTGAACTTCGTGTCAGTTTCCATCACGTTCAGGAACTTCTGCCATCCCTCCGTTAATTGGTACATAGCCATCTTTCCGCGAGGCACATAAAGTGTGGCCGCCATGTAGATAACATCAGTATTGTATGTTTCACCCGTGTATCGGAATGCCTTTTTGTCGAGTTTGAACGGCATATTGATGAGCGAAGTTACAGAATAAAGGCTTAGGCAGTTGCCAAAGGCATCTTCATCAATTTCTATCACAGAGTTGGGAATTACTATCGTCTCTAAACTGCTACATTCCCAGAAAGCACCTTTCCCAATTTTTTTAAGGCCATTGGGGAATACCACTGACTGTAGGCTGCTGCACTCAGAAAATGCACTACCCGCAATCTTCTCAATACTGTTAGACAGCGACAAAGACTTCAGAAATTCCGCGCCTTGGAAAGCCTGATAATTAATAGTCTTTACACCGTAAGGAATTGCTAAATCATAAATTTCTGTATTTTCGTCACTATATAAGTGATGCGCATATTTCAGTGGATTGTCTCCAAACCCTATGTTACACCATGCCGCGATGTCTGGGACAATTACTTTATTAAGTCCAGAGCATTCATAAAAGGCTGTTCCCCCTATCGACTTCATGCTTCTGGGTATTGAGACCGACTTCAGACTACTTGCGCCAAAGAAGACACTTTCATTAATACTATCAACTCCTTCTGGAATAACCAAATCAGTAATCTCTGTGTTTTCGTCGCTATATAAATGATGTGCAATACTTAGAGGATTGGAACAAGTCTGATCCCCCCAATTATAATCAGTTACGAATTTGACTCCACACCAAGAAGCGATGTCGGGGACAATGACTTTGTTTAAACTCTTGCAATCGCCAAAAGCCTTTTTTCCAATATATTTAACTGAACTGGGAATTTTTACAGAATTTAGGTTGGTGCAACCATAAAAGGCTTTCTCTTTAATGCTATCCACCCCGTTAGGAATCACAAGATTTACAATTTCTGTATCATTATCACTATATATGTGATGAGCAATACTCAAAGGATTGGAAATGCTTTCAGGGTCACTATAATCTTGAAATTCTATTCTGCACCAAGAAGAAATGTCAGGAATAATAACTTTATTTAGATTGTCACAACCAGAAAATGCGTTATAACCAATGCTTTTTACCGAAGCGGGTATTAAGATAGAATTCAGATTACTACAGCCCTCAAATATATTGTTTCCTATAGTAGTTAAACTATTAGGTAGAATTATATTTGGTAAAGATTCACAGCCTGAAAAAGCATAATTACCTATGTTCGTAACATTATTGGATATGGAAACATTACTTAGATTGGAACAATTCTGAAAAGCGTAATTGCCAATGCTTCGGACATTCACTGGTATGATTATTTCTTTCAAATTAGTACAATCGTTAAAAGCATTGTTCCCTATTTCAGTTATGTGTTCACCAATAATATATTTTTCAACCTGTTCACCAAATATTTCACTACAACTAGTGTTATAATTGTAATTACCAACATAGCCATCTCTATAGCCAAACTTGCTGTCAATAGTTACAGTTTTAAGATAACTATTATGATTAAATGGACTAATTAGAAACTCAATGCTACTTGGAATAGTGATTTCTAAAAGATTTGTACATCCAGAGTATTTGCAAATCGCTTTATATCAGAGATTTACTTCTTAAACGGTAGAAAAGTGGTGACGTTAATTCTACAGAAAACGAAAAATGGGAAGATTTAACTTTTTTAACTTTATTAAATAGGGGGCTGGAAACAAAAAATGCCAATTGTAGATGGCAAAAAAAATCGTTATATCTGATTCGACTAAAAAGAAAAAGCCACAGCGAATTTCGCCATGGCACATCTTTACTCTACCACAACCTGCCCCTGTGGTATTAGGGCTCTTCTCTAAACGGAGAGAATGCTGAGAGACTTATCCTCTTGGAGGAAATGGATCCTTACCATGAGAGTCTCTTTCTCGAATCTGTCCATTACGACCGT
>JAFSKF010000052.1 GCA_017449065.1 Bacteroidales bacterium | reverse complement strand
CTGTGCTACCTGCAGAACGCCATATTACTACAGCCAACTGGGATGGCTTCACCTCATATTGGAGCATTGAGGAGGACGTATTCTACCTCGACAGTATACGATGTGAACACTATGATACAAATAGTCGCAAAATTATAGGTGAGCGCATTCCAAACGACACATTGCTTAGTGTATTCAAAAATTTTATCGAAGGAGAGCGTATTGTGGCCAGTTGGCTGACGGACGACATTCGTGTGGCTACGGGGAAAATGATTTACTATCAGCACATGGGCTTTGAACGAAACTACGAACACGAACAAATCTTTGCAATCCGTGAGGGAAAGGTCATTGGAAAAAAAGATTATCACAACTATGTTGTTGACGGTTTCGCATTTGATAAAGTCACGAGGAATACAGACATACGGAAGTTATTTCCTTTGAAAACAGAAAAGTATCCCGAACTCGCCAATGTCAAGCGCATAATATTCAGTATCAGACAAGCACGAGTTGATATGCACGGTAATCTTGTAGAATGTGAAGTTAAGGTCCTCAAGCCCGGCGACAATCAGCAACTTGCCGAAGAAATGACTCGGCTGTTGAAGGCTTATCATCCTTGGAAAGTATCTTTTATCAATGGTGAATTTCGCGCTTTTGGAATTGAACATTATACTTTCCCCTATCCGCTTGACCAATAAATTCCAATTTATCTGCCATGTACAACAAGAAGATACCCATAGACATCAGTTGCGGCTTCCGCATCGCCATCGAGGTGATGGGCGGCAAGTGGAAGCCCTATATCATCTACGAACTGCTGGACGGCCCGAAGCGTCCGAGTGAACTGCAGCGCCGGATGCCCGAGGCCAGTGAGCGCGTGCTGGCCCAGCAACTGAAGGAACTGATGGAGTACGGCGTCGTCCAGAAGCGCGTCATCGACCCCGTCTGTCGCCATTCCGAGTACAGCCTGACCGAACTTGGCCACACCCTCATCCCCATCATCGAGCAACTGCGCGACTGGGGCAACGACTTCCGTCCGAAGATGGAGGAGATTCTAAAGGAGAAGGAAGGGAAGTAGATGATGTTTCTGATTGAAATAAGAAAACGACATCATTATGAGAAACAATATATCTATTCAATAAACACTTAAAAACAGATTACAATTATGAAATTAGACGGACGACGTGAGAGTTCCCATGTGGAAGATCGCCGTGGTATGAGCGGTGGCAAGAAAGCCGGTTTGGGCATCGGTGGTATCATCATCGCCATGGCGATAGCCTATTTCACGGGCGGTGATCCTGTGGAGGCCGGCATGCAGGCTGCCCAGCAGTCGATGGGTGCCAATACCGAGGTGACCGAAGGACAGCGTGAATTTACCGCGGAAGAGCAGGAACTGGCCAAGTTCTCTACGCAGATTCTTGCCGGCACCGAGGATGTGTGGAGCATGATTTTCGAAGATAACGGTGCCACGTACGAGGCGCCCACCATGGTGCTCTATACCGATGCCACGCAGACGGCCTGCGGTGAGGGTTCGGCACAAATGGGTCCCTTCTATTGCTCGGGCGACCAGAAACTCTATATCGACCTTTCTTTCTTCACCACGATGAAGAAACAGCTGGGAGCCGATGGCGACTTTGCCTATGCCTACGTTATTGCCCATGAGGTGGGCCACCATGTGGAGTTCCTCACAGGCACGCTCAACAAGGTGCACCAGCAGATGGCCAGGCTCCCGCAAGCTGAAGCCAACAAGCTCTCGGTGCGTCTGGAGCTGCTGGCCGACTTCTATGCCGGCGTGTGGGCTCACCACGACAACAGGCGCTTCGGATCGCTCGAGGATGGCGACATCGAAGAGGCCATCAACTGCGCCCAGGTCATCGGTGACGACTACCTGCAAAAGAAGGCTCGCGGCTATGCCGTGCCCGAGTCGTTCAACCACGGCACCTCCAAGCAGCGCATGAAGTGGTTCAAACTGGGTCTCGAAACCGGTGACATCTCCAAGGGCACTACCTTCCAGTGCTCCGACGCAGAGCTGTAGGCGAGGCGAAGGACAAACAAAAAGATCGTTGTCTTGGTGTGTTTTGCGAAGAGAAACAGAAAAATCTTCGAAAATATTTTGCTATAAGGAGAAAAAAATGTATTTTTGCGCCCGGGAATTTTATGTTTCCGGGCGTTGCACATAAGTTTCCGCCCCGTGCACACATGTTTCCGGTGCTGAAACATGTGTTTCAGGCGCGGAAACATAAAATACTGCTCCGAAGCAGAAAAAAAGATCGCGTAACAACAAAAAACTATAGGCAATATGACAAAATACACACTACAGGAACTCCCCGGGGGGATGTCGGAGGGAAAGAAAATCGTTTTCCCCAAGATGCAGACATACACGCTTCACGACTACGAAACCGTAATAAAGCACATGTGCGACTATGCCGGCGGCCTCAGCGAAGGCTCCATCAGGGCAGTCTTCGATGCTCTGATGTCCGTGATGGAACGCTGGATGCCGATGGGACACAACATCAAGATTGACGGCTTGGGCGTATTCTCGCTGTCGCTGGGTTTCGACGAATCCTTCCCGTCGGAAAAGGCTGCATCCGGGAATACCGATGAAAACCCGAAAACGAAGTACAGGCACGTCTGTATCAGGGGAATCAACTTCAAACCCGATCAGAAGCTGTTGCAGGCAATGAACAATCATACCAGCTTCGAACGTAGTGAGGCCGATGTCCAAGTGCCGCAGAAGACCCGACTCAGCCTCAACGAACGGTTGGAAAAGGCCAAGGCTATCATCGAAGAGAACGGTTTTATGACGCTCTACGACTATGCCAACGCCACCAGCCAGAGCCGTTCTGCCGCCTCGAAAGACCTTCGCCAAATCGTTGCCGACCCTAACTCCGGCATCACCACCCGAGGCAGCCATTCGCACAAGGTGTGGATAGCGAAGAATGACAGAGTTTGATGCCTTTAGAAACAACTTGTAAATTAATTCATATTTAATAATTCGGCACCAAGTTAAAGACAAAACAATATTTTTTTGTGAGTTTTACTATTTTTTTGAGAGAAAAATTGTTGGATATTGAAAAAAAACATATATTTGCACCATCTTTTTGAGTTCAAATTATAAGAATCACTTTGTGCTTTTGCTTAATTGTTCTCAATAAAGATTTTAACATAAAAGGCGCTACAACGTCGTTATCTTCGACTTGAAAACTTCGCAACTTTTCTGCTTTAGAAGATAATGCAACGATTGGAGTGTCTGCGTAGGTGGATTGTATCTCCATCTCCACGCCCGTGTTGGGTTGGGAGTTGGTATATACATATTTCACGGGCGTGGGCTTTCTTTCCGTTGCTTATCCTAAAGCAGGGCAATGCGAAGGCCTTCAAGTCGGGTAAGCAACCAGTAGGAAGCTCCCGTCTTTTTTTGTATATAATGCCTGATTTGGAGTTTTGGGGGCAATCACATACAATCATCAAGAAAGATGGCAGGCAATAAAATGAAAAAGATATTATGGGTATTATTCGCCATATCCGTTATCTTATATTGGATTTTTAATAGCTTGATTTCCTATTGGGGTGACGATTATGCTTATACTTCTTTATTTCCAGAAGAGGGTAAGATGCCAACCCATGAACGAATAACGACAATTGAGGATGTCGTACTATCACAATGGCATCACTATTTTACAATGAATGGCAGAGCTTTGGTTCATGTATTGATACAATGTTTTTGCGGTTTATGGGGAAAATGGGGATGTGATATATTGGCTGCTTTCTTGTTCTCATCACTTTTAATCAGTTTAGGCAAAACTTCTTTTCCTAAGAAGAATGTATTAATAGCAGGTTTTGTTTCTACCTTAGGTTTTGTATTGTGTTTTGAGAATATTTCATGTTGCTACACAGGCATTTCATATGTTATGAACTATTTGTGGAGTGCGAGTATTTGTATGTTGTTTTATGTACTTTTGTTTCGGCAAAGAACTTTTTCTATTATAAGAATTGTAGGTTTGAGTATTCTGGGTTTTCTGGCAGGATGGTCAAATGAAAGTTTTGCAATACCGTTGTGTGCAGGTCTTTTTTTCTTCCTGTTATTTTCAAAAGAAAATGGAGCCAGAATTTGGCGGATAAAGAAATACTTGATACCTATAGTGTTTTGTATGATTGGAGGAGCCTTTTTGGTTTTTGCTCCCGCTAATTTTGATAGGGCAAATGGTGCTTCTGGAGGAGCCTTCCTGCACGATAATTCGTTAAGACTTGGTTTGTTTGCACATGGCAGGATTTTATTTCTTTTTGTTTCGATTCTGATTGTGTCAGGAATATGGTTCCACTCTATTTTTCGAACTTTTTGTAAAAAGAACAGCTATGAACTCATCGCTTTAGTATGTACGGCAGTATTTTTTCTTGCGGTTGGAGTAATCAATCATCGTGCTACAATGGGTATTGAATTATTATCGTGGATATTGCTGTGCCGATTGCTATCTGCATTGTTGCCTGAAAAGAATAACATATTTATATTGTCAGGACTGATCTCCGCATTATTAATCATCGTATTTGAAGCTATACTTATAAGTGGTCAGATGCAAATTCGTCAGGATCATGAAAAAATGGCAGAAGAATTGGATGTTAAGAAATCGTGTAAAGATGTGATTATTATTAATGACCAAAAATCTGCAATTCTATCTACCTATCTGCCGGTATTGACAGATGAGTGCAATCTTACATTCATGCGATGGTTCTATTGTAGTAGTGCAAACATATGTGATGGGTTGCCGGATATAAAACCAAGTAATAATCGGAAAGAAGTCTTGTTTTCAAAAAAAGGGGATTTTTACTATACGTTGGATTCTATAGGAGATAATGTAGAATTGAATGTAGAGTTAGGAGTGTATTATTTGAATAATCCATTGAACATTGCCAAAGCATTAGCAAGTAGCTTTATGGGCAATTGGAATAATGTTTTGATAATTCCAACAAAGGTCGATTGTTTTGTTTATAAAGGAAAGACTTACTATAGAGTTATGTTGTCTTCTAATGGAAGTAATCGAAGAATTAATAAGGTAACTTTGCAAAAGAATGATATATGAATAAATACAAAACACTGTTTTTTGCCTTGTTTCTTGCAACAGTCACAATCTGTTTCTATTTGCAGAATCTGGCCGTTCCTTTTTTTGCCGATGATTACAAGTGGATAGGGCAATGGCAATTAAGGCATCAAGGATTCGGTGCCGATCTTCAGCAGATTGTGCAGACGCAATGGGAGTTTTGTCACCTTGAGAATGGTCGGTTATTCTGTCATGCTATGGTGCAGTTGTTGGTGTCTTGGGGAGAGCCATTGTTCGATTTGATGAATGCCATGTTGTTTCCTTTGGTATGCGGAGCAATAGTTTTGATGTCTTTTGAAAAGAGACATTGGTCAAATATATTGCCTTGGTTATTGGTGGTAATTTTTTTGCGATATCTGATAGCTGAAGACACTTCGTTGCTGTATTGGGCATGTGGCAGTATGAACTATCTTCTTCCGACAGGAATGACTGCAATTGTTGTTGCATTATTGTTAAGATATCAAACTCAAGATACTCGATACCATTGGTGGTATCCAGCGAAGTTCGTATTTAGCATACTGGCAGGATGGGAACACGAAATCATTGTTTTACCTGTAGCATTCGCAATGTGGATTTTTGTGTACCTTAATTGGAAGAAAATGACACCTTCTCAATGGCTCCTGGTAGGTGGATATTGTTTAGGAGCATTCTTGGTTCTGATTGCCCCAGCCAATTTTCATAGAATCAATGGACCTGTTGGTATGGCTGAGGGTAATTGGCTGGCAACTATTGCCAAACGCATATATTTGGTGATTCGCTTTGGTTATCTTTTCGACATTTTAAGTATATGTTTGGTTTATTGGATGGTCAAATCCAAAAATGCTTGTATGCATTTTATTAAAGAGCAGTATTTTTGGTTTTGTTCTCTCGCTTCCGTCTTTTTGATGGGTATAGTGCTAGGGACAGACAGTCGTATGCGTTGGGGAATTGATCTGTTTTCGCTGTTCCTCCTTCTATCAATCGTCAATCGCAATATGGATCGTATCTTTAAGAATCGTAAAATGGAAATTGCAGTTGTGATTGTAAGTTCACTTGTCGTGATTCATCAGCTTGTCCTTGTTAATCCGTTCTTTGACTCTTGGCAGACTTATCGCGATGCTGAGAAACAATGTGTAGAATCAAAAGAGCCTGTGGTTGTCAGAGTTGAAGATTGGCATAGTGATAGTTGGCCGATTGATGCGTTTGTGGCACACCCTTATCACTTACTAAAAGAAGATGCGTTTGTATTCTTGCCTCATAGTAGGTTCGACTGTAAGTCAAGACTTTATGATTATATGTCAAAGATGAGTGATGAGGCATATTCTAATATGCCGGAATCTGGAGTTTCGGTATGTGGTGAATATGTCATGCCGGCTACAGCCAAAGTTGAAAAGGCCATTGCCGAGAATAAGTTGTTGCTGCACCTTGACAAGATGTCTTTGCAAATGGATAACAAACCTTCCTTTTTAGTTCAGCATATTATGTTGCAGTATTTTATGCCTGCCCATTATCCGCTCGCCTGCACAATAACCCCCGATATAGTTCATTTTGTTGAATTCAATAGTCACAGATTCATTTGTCTTGATAAACCTTTTTCCCCTGTGTGGAGAGATATTAATAACGTAGAAATATTAGAAAAATGAAAAAGAGAGTGTCGATATTATTGCCAGCTTACAATGAGGAGGCATCGTTCGGATTGCTCGAACGGAGTATGGAGAAGGTCTTGGAAAACAATCCCAATTATGAATGGGAATTCCTGTTGGTCAACGACGGAAGCCGTGATAATACATTACAGCAGATGATTCGTCTTCACCAAATGGATCCGAAACATTATAGTTATGTTGATTTGAGTCGTAATTATGGAAAAGAAGTGGCAATGTTGGCTGGGTTTGACTTTGTGACAGGTGACGCGACAATCATTATGGATAGTGACATGCAGCATCCTATAGATGTCATTCCTGAGATGCTAAAATGGTGGGAGGCCGGTTATGATGATGTTTATGCACAGCGTAAAACTTCAAAAGAAACTTGTTTTAAACGCAGGTCTTCACAAATCTATTATAGAGTGCTGCAGAGTTTGACCCGCATTCCTATCCAGAAGGATACTGGCGACTTCCGATTGCTCGATCGATCCTGTGTTGAAGCATTGCGCAAGATGCGAGAGTCAGAACGTAATACAAAAGGCATGTATAGTTGGATAGGATTTAAGAAGAAAGGAATATGGTACGAGCAGAAGGAGCGCATGGCAGGAGAAACAAAATGGAGTTTCTGGTCATTGCTCAATTTGGCTGTAAATGGCATTATGTCATATACCGTAGCACCTTTACGTCTGGCATCGATTCTGGGTTTCGTGGTCTCTTTGATGGCATTTCTGTATCTGGTGTATATTATCATTAAAACCATTGTTATAGGAGAGCCTGTACAAGGGTTTCCTACTATTATGATAACGGTTCTTTTGTTGGGCGGTTTGATTTTACTGTCTTTGGGTATTATAGGCGAATACTTGGGGAAGATATTTAATGAAACCAAGGGGCGGCCTGTGTATTTTATTAATAGCTATAACGGAGAACGAAAAGCGGAGAATAAAGAATAAGAATTATGGGTTATAATGTTTTATCAAGGGAACGTTTTTTTGAATTAGTCCGTTTTGCCATCGTTGGAGTCATAGCTACATTGGTCCATTATGGCCTATACCTTTTGCTGAAACGATGGATTAATGTTTCTGTGTCATATACCATCGGCTATGCATTGAGTTTTCTGATGAATTTCTGGCTTTCGAATGTATTTACTTTCCGAACAAAGCCCTCGATGAAGAAAGGCGTAGGATTTGGTGTCAGTCATGTGATAAATTATCTTCTTCATATCGCATTGCTTAATTTATTCCTTTGGGTTGGTCTTCCAAGTAATTTGGCACCAATCCCGGTGTTCCTTATTGTTGTGCCGATTAATTTCCTTTTGGTCAGGAAGGTATTAAAGTCATAAGAAATATTCAAGTAACCTGTTATAAGGAAAACAAGAACCAAAACTAATGGATAAATTTTTCAAAGCCTAATAATTCAGTTCATATTGAAGCGGCAAGACGAAGGCTTGGCTGCCTGTGATAATCGCGATTACTGAAAGAAAAAGAGGGCGAAGATGATAAAACTGCACATCTTTACCTGCTTTTTGCATATTTAACGCCCGAATCGCATCAAGTTTGCGAAAAAAGTTGTACCTTTGCAACGGAAAATCACTCAAATACGAATTTGTTATGGCAAGACCAATCAGAGAAGTTCCTGTGCAGAAGGGCGAGGGATTTTTGAAAAGAATACCGTTCCTGTTTCTTGCACTTGTCCTTTTTGCTGCTTGCAATAATGGTAATCCTGAAAGTCGCGCCTTAGGCGATTCGGATTCGACTGCTATTGCTGTTGTTGACAATAATCCAATGGCTGTGCCGATGACTGTCGAAGAGATTCAAGTGGATTCGGCCAAGATGAAGGAACTGCTTCCTTATTTTGATGTGAAGAAAGATGAGTTCGACCCGAGCGGAAAGGTCTGGTATGAACCGAAGTCGGCTCCAAAATATACCAATCAGAATGGAATATATCTGTACTTTGCAACGCAGGGCGGAAAAATAAGGCCGTTGCGGTTCAGAATCCAGTATCATGCTGAGGATTGGCTTTTCTTCAAGAAAGTCCAATTCTCCATCGATGGCAACGCGTATGAATATGTTCCGTCGCGCACCGAGACAGACAGCGGGGATGGAGGCATGATATGGGAATGGTTCGACGAAGCTTTAATCCAAGGGGACAAGGAACTGATCTATGCCCTCACCGAAGCGAAGTCGGCAAAAATGAAGTTTATTGGACAACAGTACTACGATATCAAGACTATCACCCAAAAACAAGTAACCGATATGAAACGAACTTTGGAACTGTATCGGGCTATGGGTGGAACATTACAATAGTAATATTACATTTTTGCCCCGACTTTTGGATAAATTCTGCGGATTTTTGCCCCGTTTTTCGGTTTTGCCCCGACTTTTGGATGATTTTTCCGATTTTTTGCCCCGACTTTTGGAAAAAGTTCGTACCTTTGTGCCCGAAACTAAAACAGTAGAGAAGGAAAATGGCATATTACAGAAGACATATAGACGACCAGCTACTCAAATGGAAAGATGCACCTCGCCGGAACCCTCTTTTAATAAGGGGAGCGCGGCAAGTGGGCAAATCGACGGCAGTCAGAGAACTGGGAAAGCATTTCCGCTACTTTGTGGAGATCAACTTGGAAAAGCAGCCGGATCTGATACAATTATTCACAGCAAATATAGATGTAAAGAAAACTTGCGAGAAACTGAGTGGAACCTTGTCTGTCCCCATTGTGCCCCATGAGACACTTTTGTTTATAGACGAAATACAAGTGTCGCCGGAAGCTATCATGTCGTTGCGCTATTTTAAAGAAGACTACCCGGAGCTTCATGTCATTGCGGCAGGTTCCCTTCTGGAATTTACACTTGAAGAACTGCCATCTTTCGGTGTAGGCAGAATACGGTCGCTGTATGTATATCCGTTTTCATTCGATGAGTTCCTGTTGGCCCAAGGTCTTGACCTGACCGTTGAATATAAGAAAAAGGCCGATGGCGAGAATCCTCTTCCAGACAAGGCTCATAAAGACTTGATTGACCAGTTGCGCACTTTCTACCTGGTTGGCGGCATGCCCGCAGCCGTGACAGAGTGGATAGAAACGCACAGCTTTATTGAAGTCTCGCATGTGCATACAGACATTTTGCAGACGTACGAAGATGATTTCAACAAATACAAAAAACGCGTATCGCCGGTATTGCTCAGGCAAGTACTTCGCTCTGTGGCTCTTCAGGCCGGTAATAAGTTTGTCTATGCAGAGGCAGTAAAAGATGTCCATTCGTCCGTTGTGCGTGAAGCGCTTCACCTGTTGACATTGGCGGGCCTGATAACGCCTGTAATACATACCGATGGAACAGGAGTCCCTCTCGGTGCTGAGGAAAACGTAAACTATGTCAAGTATCTTTTCTTTGATTTGGGTGTGATGCAGACAATGCTCGGTGTTCCGGTGTCAAATATTCTTCTGGCATCTGATGTGGATTTTGTCAACAAGGGCGGCACCTCGGAGATGTTTGCCGGATTGGAGATGAAGAAATATAGGGATTGCCTGCTGAAACCCGAAATGCATTATTGGCAGAATGCAGCCAAAGGCAGTAATGCAGAAGTTGACTATCTGTGTTCGAGCGAGGGCTGCGTATTGCCCGTTGAGGTTAAAGCCGGCACACAAGGCAGTATGCAGAGCCTCTGGATTTTTATGCGGATGCGCAAACTGCACCGGGCGGTCAGAACTTCGTTGGAAAATTTCGGACAATTGGACTATTATGATCCTAAAGACGATTTTGAACAGCGACATGTTACGATTTTGCCCCTTTATGCGTTAAGCAATTTGTAAATGACAATAATAATCACTACCTTTGCGGCATGAATCTGAATGATTTGAAACAAAGAGCGCTTGAGGCCTTAGGCTTCGAACGTTTACATGCGATGCAAGAAAAAATGCTCGAAACTGCGGTTTCGGGCTCTCGTGTTTTACTGTTATCGCCCACAGGAAGCGGTAAGACGGTGGCGTTTCTGCTGCCTTTGCTGGCCCAACCCGGCAAGGCGCTGATTATTGTGCCTTCCAGAGAACTGGCACAACAGATAGGCGAAGTGGCCAAGAAACTGGGGCTTCCCAACACCGTGTGCTATGGTGGACACGATCCGCGCATCGAAGTGCAGCGACTGGAAAACCTGCAAGCCAATCCGTCGTACCTGATTGTCGGCACAGCCGGACGCCTGAAGGACCACATCGAACGTCAGCGCATCAACCCGAAGAACTTCACCCAACTGGTGCTCGACGAATACGACAAGAGCCTGGAACTGGGCTTCGAGGAAGAAATGAAGTTCATCATCACCCGATGTGCCAACCTCGACCTGAAGATACTGACCTCAGCCACACACACAACACCAATTGCCCCTTGGCTGGATTTCAAGCCCTACACGCAGCTCGACTATACGGCTCCCGAAGAAACCCTGAAGGTCTATCAAGTGAAGAGTCCCATCCCCGACAAACTGCAGACGCTAAAGGAACTGCTGCTGAGCTTGCCGGACGATGGTCCCGCCATCGTATTCAGCAACTATCGCGAGAGTGCAGAACGCATCGCCCACTACCTGCAAGACGAAGGCATGGGTTGCGCCCTGTATCACGGAGGCATGGAGCAGGATATGCGCGATAAGGCCCTTATCCGCCTGCGGGCTAACTGCGTGAGCGTGATGTCGGCAACCGATCTGGCTGCCCGAGGTCTGGATATTGCAGAAGTGCGTCACATCATCCACTATCATCTGCCTGCCGACGAGGAGACCCTGACCCACCGCAACGGACGTACCGCCCGCAACGGAGCAGAAGGAACCGCCTATTTTCTGGTGGGGCCCAACGAGTTCCTGCCGGAGTTTGTGGGAGGGAAAGTACCCTCTTACACGCTTCACCGCCGCAAGCAGCGGCCTTCGGAACCACCCTTCGAACTGATCTACATCGGACGGGGCAAGAAAGAAAAGATCTCGAAGGGTGATATTGTCGGTTTTATGACGAAAAACGGAGGTATCGACGGCAGCCAGATCGGCAAGATATTCGTGATGGAACATTGCAGTTACTGTGCCTTGCGCAAAGAAGCGGTTCGCGAAGTGCTCGAAAAAGTGAAAGGACAAAAGATCAAGGGCGAAAAGACAATTTACAAGGTAGTAGATGGAAATTAAGGATCTGGTGCTGCAGAAGCCCCGCTTCAACGCACTTGTGAAGCAGCTGAAAAGCATTAAGGACAAAGAAGAGAAAGGCAAGGCGAAAGCGCCGGCGGTGATTCAGCTGAAAGGACTGAAAGGTTCGTCGGCAGCCACATTCCTGGCACCCTTGAAGAACGCTTTTCCCGGGGTGTATCTGTTCATCCTGAACGATGAGGAGCAGGCGGGATATTTTTATCACGACATCTGCCAGATTGCCGGAGAACAAGGTGTTTCGTTCTTCCCTTCGAGCTACAAGCGCAGCATCAAATACGGACAATTGGACAGCGCCAACGAGGTGCTCCGCAACGAAGTGCTGACTTCGCTGAGCAAAGGAAATATCGCCATTGTGACCTATCCGGAAGCCATTGCCGAGAAAGTGGCGACAACCGAGAAAGTGGAAAAGAACATCCTGCACCTGCACAAAGGCGAACAGGTGGATAGCCAGTTTGTGGTGGAGATGCTGAGCACAACCGGCTTCCAGCGCGTGGATTACGTCTATGAACCCGGACAGTTTGCCGTGCGCGGCTCCCTGATTGACGTTTTCAGCTATTCAAGCGAATATCCGTTCCGCATCGACTTCTTTGGCAACGAGGTGGATTCGCTGCGCAGTTTTGAGGTGGAAAGCCAGCTGAGTCGTGAACACCTGGACGAAGTGACTCTATCCCCTTCGTTTGCCGACGAGGAGACGCAAGGCATTTCCCTGCCCGAGTTCATGCCCGACGGTTCGCTGATCTTGTGCCAGGATCCGATTTGGGTGCTCGACCGCGTGACGGACATCTGCTCGCAGGAACTTTCGGAACAGCTGATCAAGAGCGAAGAGGGCGACACCAAGGCTTTGCAGAAACTGGTGAATGCCGAGAACTTCAAAACCGGATTCGGGCGTTTTTCGATGGTGATCATGTCGGACAAGACGAACCCGTTAGGTCCCGATCAGACGGTCGGTTCGGTGATCGAGTTCCACACCACGCCACAGCCGGAGTGGCACAAGAACTTCGACCTGATCTCGCAGGATTTCATGCGCTACCGTTCGGAAGGCTATACGCTGCACATCCTCAGCGATTCGTCCAAGCAGTTAGACCGCATCGAAGCCATCTTCGAAGATCGCAACGAACAGTTCCCGCTGGTGCGCATTCCGAGAACCGTCCATCAGGGCTTTGTGGATGACGATACGAAAAACTGCTACTTCACCGACCACCAGATCTTCGACCGCTACCATCGTTATAACCTGAAGTCCGACCGAGCCCGCAGCGGAAAGATCGCCCTCAGCCTCAAGGAACTCCGGGAGTTCATGATTGGCGACTACATCGTGCACGTCGATTATGGTATTGCCCAGTTCGGAGGACTCGTGGAGATGCCTATCGGCAAAGACCCCGAAACCGGAGAAGAGCGCCGGCAGGAGGTGGTGAAACTGATCTACAAGAACGGCGACCTGCTGTTTGTGTCGATCCACCAGTTAGACAAGCTTTCGAAATACAGGGGCAAGGATGCAGAACCGCCTTCGCTGTCGCGTTTGGGAAGCGGTGCCTGGGAGCGCATGCGCGATAAGACCAAGGAGAAGATGAAGGATATGGCGCGCGAACTGATCGGACTCTATGCGGCGCGTCGTGAAGAAAAAGGCTACAAGTACAGCCCCGACAGCCAGATGCAGCACGAGCTGGAGGCTTCGTTCATGTTCGAGGATACGCCCGACCAGCTGAAAGCCACTCAGGAAATCAAGAAAGACATGGAGAGCGAGAAACCGATGGACCGTCTGGTGTGCGGCGATGTGGGCTTCGGTAAGACAGAGGTGGCCATCCGTGCTGCCCTGAAAGCCTGCAACGACTGCAAGCAGGTGGCGGTATTGGTGCCGACCACGGTTCTGGCTTTCCAGCACTACCAGACTTTCTCGGAGCGTCTGAAGGATTTTCCGGTGCGGGTGGATTATCTGACACGTGCACGCTCTGCCAAACAGACCACACAGATCCTGAAAGACCTGGCCAGCGGACAGATCAACATCATCATTGGCACTCACAAGCTCATTGGGAAGCAGGTGAAATTCCAGGATCTGGGCTTGCTCATCATCGACGAGGAACAGAAGTTCGGTGTGAAAACCAAAGAGGCGCTCAAGAAACTGCGCATCAATGTGGATACACTCACGATGACCGCTACACCGATTCCGCGCACCCTGCAGTTCAGCCTGATGGGTGCCCGCGACCTGTCGGTAATCGGGACGCCGCCCCCGAACCGCTATCCGATACAGACAGAAGTGCATCGCGACGAAGACGACATCGTCAAGGAGGCAGTCAACTTCGAACTGTCGCGCAACGGACAGGTCTTCTACATTCACAACAAGATCTCGCAGCTGCCCGACATTGTGGCACGCATTCAGCGTCTGGTGCCCGATGCCCGCGTCGCTTTCGGGCACGGACAGATGGAAACCGATAAGGTGGAACAGCTGATTCTCGACTTCGCCAACCACGAATTTGATGTGCTGGTGTGCACCACGATTATCGAAGCCGGGCTGGACATCCCTAACGCCAATACGATGATTGTGAGTCAGGCACAGAACTACGGTCTGAGCGAGTTGCACCAGTTGCGCGGACGTGTGGGACGCACCAATCGCAAGGCATTCTGCTACTTGCTGACACCGCCCTATACGGCTATGAGTACCGATGCCAGACGCCGTTTGCAAGCCATCGAGAACTTTTCCGGCTTGGGAAGCGGCATTCATCTGGCGATGCAGGATTTGGACATTCGCGGAGCCGGCAACCTCTTGGGCGGCGAACAGTCGGGCTTTATTGCCGACTTGGGTTATGAAGCCTATCAGAAGATTCTGAAGCAGGCCGTCAAGGAGCTGAAGACGCGAGAGTTCAGCAGCCTCTATGCCGAGGAACGCGAACAGGCGGAAACCGTCACCGAAGACTGCACGCTCGAAACCGATCTGGACATCTGTTTCGGGGAAAAATATGTGCCCGAAAGTTCAGAGCGCATCGCCCTCTATCAGGAACTCGACAATTTGAGCACGCCTGCTGAAATCGAGGCCTATCGCACTCGACTGATCGACCGATTCGGAAAGATTCCGAAACAAGGCGAAGAGCTCATCCGCGTGGTGGAACTGCGCCAGCTGGGACGCACCTTAGGTTTCGAGAAATTCATCCTCAGGCAGAACCGGCTGAAGTGCAACTTCGTCAGCACCCTGCCCGAATACTTCTCGAGCGAAATGTTCGAACGGGTCATCAACTACATCATCGAACATCCCCACCGCTGCCGCCTCGAAGACAAGAACGGCGTCAAGTCGGTTGTAATCGATAAGGTCGATAGCATCCGTGAGGCTGTCAGGATTTTGGGAAAAATATAAATTGCCGTATGTTTTATTTTGCTTTCAACAATCGGGACATCATACTTCGTCGGAACGGCGAAGCGCTTACTGCTGACGATATGGCGGCTTTGAGCATCGCTTGCGGCAGTACGGAAACCTATGAAGAGTCAATTACCGGCATCCGGTGCTTGGGACTGAAAAATGCGGAACTATTGCCGGATGGCTATATGTTGCATCCGCTTCGGTTCTATTTTTCCGAACATACGGAAGAGGAGGTGCTTCGAGCCTCAAGGGCAAAAGCGCTGTTGGAATGGCGCTCGCAAACCCGTTATTGTCCGCGTTGCGGTGCCAAACTGACCGATCATGAAACGCTGACTGCCCGCCTTTGTCCGGATTGTCAGAACCTTATTTTCCCTCGCATCGAGCCTTGTGTCATCATGCTCATTCATCGGGATGGGAAGATATTGCTTGCCCGGAACGTAAACAACAAAAACGGAATGTATGCCTGCCTTGCCGGATTTATGGAAGCAGGCGAAACCGCAGAACAGGCTGTGCGACGGGAGGTGTTCGAAGAGATCCATCTGCACATCAGGAACCTGAAATACTTCGGTTCGCAAAGCTGGCCTTTCCCGGCTCAGCTGATGATTGCCTTTACGGCAGAATACGAAAGCGGGGAGTTGCAGTTGCAGACCGAGGAGATTGCAGATGCCGCTTGGTTCGATCCGCTGCACTTGCCGGCGGTTACTCCGCCCAATGGGAGCATTGCACACCGGCTGATTCAGGCTGCTGTGGATGCAGCTTCCAGCAGTTCCTCTAACTGAGTCCGGGTGATTCTGACAATCGTGCCGTGCTTGTGTGCCGCAGGAACCTTGATACGGTCGGGAATAGGGGTGAAGGTCCGGAAATCGGTTGTTGAAACGGCACCATATTCCTGCGGATGGTATTGGTCGAAATAGATAATCCATTCGTCACCCGTCTGAATGGCACAAGGGCCTTCTGAATAGGTTCTGCCAAAAGTGGTAGAAGGGCTGTGAAACGGGCCATAGGGGGAATCGGAAAAGACACAGAACAGATTGCTGTATCCGGGCTTACGGTTGTCTTTCACAATGAGGACATAATCGTCGGTTCCTCTTTTGAGCAGGTATCCGTCGATGCTGTTAAAGCCGGGGTCGTAATACTTCCGGGCAGGAGAAAAAGTCAGGAAGTCGCGTGTTGTGGTGTACCACATCCGGTGGCAGGCATTGGTGCCTAACGTATCAGCAGCGGTATATTCTTCCGGCGGAATTTGCGATGACCAGATAATCAGGAACTGCCGTTCTTCCTCATCGTAGAAGAGTTCGGGCGCCCAGACGTTGTTGGTAGGAATACTATCCATTACAGGGATGACGCGTTGCTCCGACCAATGGATCAAATCCCTCGAAGACGCATACCCGAAACCCTTGCTGCCCATCCATTGGGTGGTCCATACCAAATGGAACACGCCGTCAGGCCCCTGCACGATGCTGGGGTCGCGCAGCACCTTGTGGTTTGGGTAAAAAGCCGGAGCCTTGGTTTCACCTGTCCAGGCATCAGCATAAGTGGTGTCGTTGCCGACTTCCGGACGGAGCCAGACACCGGGAATCGTGTCCCAATGCAGACCGTCCAAGCTGTACAGATACTGCAAACCGTCGGTTGAGGGCTCGTGGAACGAAGTGAACAGATAAATGTCCGGATTCTCATCCTTTTGGCATCCCGTCAGCAGAAAAGCTGTTGCCATCAGCAAAGCAAAAAATGTCTTCATCGTACAAAAATTTGGGACAAAGTTAGTTTTTTTTCGGTAATCCAGCCAAATTTGCGTTAAATTTTTCGCAAATCCAGTCCGATTCTTTGGCTGTTTCTTCAATTTTCTTTATCTTTGCGGCATCTTTTTGAAATCCAAACTTAAACTTATACACCTTACAATATGAAGAAGTATGCAGGAGTCGTCGTCCCGATGGTAACTCCGGTAACAGCAGAAGGAAAACTCGATGTCGAAGCAGTTCGACGCATCGTTTCCATGTTTGTAAAGCATCAGGTAAGCCCGCTTTTGCTGGGCACCACAGGCGAAGGCAATAGCGTGAGCCGTTCGGACGCACGCCTCTTGGTGGCAACTGCCGTACAGGTAGCAGCCGGGCAAATCAAGGTCTATGCGGGTTTGACGGGCTGTTGCGTGAGCGAGCAGTTGGAACAGGTCGATGCCTTTTGTCAGGCGGGTGCCGACGTGATTGTGGCGACCTTGCCGTCATACTACGCCTTGACTCCCGAACAGATGTACGGCTATTATGTGCAGTTGGCCGACTATAGCAAAAAACCGATGATGCTTTACAACATTCTGGCCACCACGCACATGTCCATTCCTGTTGATATCATCAAACGTTTGGCTGATCATCCGAATATCGTGGGGCTGAAAGACAGCGAGCGCGATCTGGAAAGAATGGCACAATGCGTAGCGTTCAGCAAAGATCGTCCGGACTTCAGCTATTTCTGCGGATGGGCAGCACAGAGCGCCTACAGTTTGTCGATAGGAGGCGACGGTATTGTGCCAAGTACCGGCAACTTCTCTCCGGGTATGTTCCAGGATCTGTACGAATCTGCAGTAGCCGGGAATATCCAGCGTGCACAATCGTTGCAGAACACCACGAACGAGATTGCCAAGATCTATCAGGCTGGCAGAACGCTCGGACAGTCGCTGACGGCTTTGAAAGTCATGATGCAGACCGACGGTCTCTGTACGCCCGACGTACTGCTTCCGCTGACCCGGCTTTCAGCAGCGGAGGAAGAGCAGATCGCAGAGAAAGCCCGTGCGGTGAGTCATTATTAACGGGTTTCCCCATTAAATCGGAACCTCAATGAACTCAGCCTTGCATTGGATTGACTACATCATCGTAGTGATAAGTATATTGGCAGCCATCGGTATGGGTGCCTATTTCGCCCACCGCCAGAAAGACACAGCCACCTATTTTACAGGTTCGGGCAAAGTACCGGCTTGGGCAGTCGGCATCAGCATTTTTGCCACTCTGATATCGAGCGTCACTTTCCTGGCTTATCCGGGATCTGCCTACAGCGGCAATTGGGTGCTGTTGGTGCAGGGCCTGATGGTGCCGGTGGTGCTATTAGCCATGATTGGCGTGATAGTGCCGTTGTTCCGGCGGGTTATCCGCTTGAGCGCCTACGAGTACTTCGAACGGAGGTTCGGGGCTGCCGCACGTTTTTACAGTTCGATAGCTTTTGTGCTGACGCATTTCACCAAGATGGGATCGGTGTTCTATCTGGTGTCGATGGCGTTGGCTGCATTTATGGACATCAATATCTATTGGGTGGTCGGGATTCTGGCGGTCACCATAATACTGCTGACGTTGCTGGGTGGTATGGAGGCGATTATCTGGATGGATGTGATTCAGGGATTCCTGCTGATCGGAGGCGGCTTGCTGAGTGTATTCTTCCTGCTTTTTGCCGTCGGGACGCCCTATGGTCCTTCCGATATTTTATCAACAGCCTGGGAAGCCGGCAAGATTTCGGTAGGTCCCTTCGACTGGAACTTCTGCGAAACCACCTTCTGGGTGATGGTATTTAACGGCTTTTTCTATGCGCTGCAGAAATACGGCACCGACCAGACCATCGTGCAGCGTTATCTGACTGCCCGAAGCGATCATGAAGCCAAGAAGGCGGCATTCATCGGTGTGACGCTGAGCGTGCCTGTGTGGACTATTTTTATGTTGGTCGGTTCGCTGCTTTTCGCCTACTACCAGCTTTCGCCCGATCCGGCAGTCATCGATCCGGAAACCGGAGCACAGCTGATGAAACCGGATGCAGTTTTCCCACACTTTATTTCAACCCAATTGCCGCTGGGTGTGCGTGGCCTGATTATAGCCGCCATTGCTGCAGCTGCCATTTCCAGTCTTGATGCTGACCTGAACTGTCTGTCTGCGATTGTTGTGCAAGACTACCTGATGAAAATGTATCCCCATTGGGCTGACCGTCATAAGCTGAATGCCGGCAGGTGGGCAGTCGTCGTGGCAGGCCTGGGAGCAGTTGCCATCGCGTTGGCCTACATCCAAAGCAACGGAGGCGCTGTGCTGAATACCATTTTCGCATTCTATGCCATCTTCTCCGCAGGCATCGTGGGCATTTTCCTTTTGGGACTTCTGTCCACCCGTGCCAACAAAGGCGGTCTTTACGTGGGTCTCATAGCCTGTATTCTTTTTACCGCCTATGCCACCTTGACGTCGCCCATGTCGATGCCCGATGGCAGCAAACAGACGCTAATCGACTTAGGTGACTGGAACTTTACGCATAGCAAATACATGCTGGGCGTGTATTCTCATCTGATAGTGTTGGTGGTCGGATATCTGGCTTCGTTCCTGTTCCCGTCGGAAAAGGTGAACGAGAGTCTGACCATCTACGGATTCTTAAAAAAACAGAAACAACCATGAATAGTATCGTACTGAAACAACCGCAGCGTATTGTGTTTGGCACAGGATGCCTCACCCAGTTCGCTGACGAATATCTGAAATTAGGCAAAAAGCGTTTGTTTGTTCTGACGGCTGATCCTGTGCTTCCCGTTCTCAACCCCGTGCTTGACCAGTTAAAACAGGCAGGTGTGGCATTGCAGGTCGAGACGCAGATTCTGGGCGAACCAACGGTGAGCGACTTCAAGCGAATCCTGAAAGAAGCGCAGGCGTTTCATGCTGATTCGGTGATTGGAGTCGGTGGCGGTTCTGTGATGGATGTTGCCAAGCTGGTCGCTACATTTCTCTATAGCGAGCAAGAGGTCGAGCAATGCTATGGCATAGGTTTCGTCAAAGCCCGTGGCGTGTGGATTGCCTGTATGCCAACCACCGCAGGAACGGGTAGCGAGGTGTCGCCTAACGCCATCCTGCTCGATGAGGCAGACAACGGCAAGAAAGGCATTGTTTCCGATTTCCTGTTGGCAGATGCTGCCTATCTCGATCCGAATCTGACGCTTTCGGTGCCTCCGCGTGTCACGGCTGAAACCGGTATGGATGCCTTGACACATTGCATCGAAGTGCATACCAACAAGTTCGCCCATCCGACGGTGAGTCTGTATGCTAAGTATGGCATTTCCCTGATTGCAAAGTATCTGGAGCGGGCTGTTAAAGACGGATCTGATCAGGAGGCACGCGAGGGAATGTTGCTGGGAGCCATGTACGGTGGCTTGGGTCTCGGACCCGTCAACACGGCAGCGGTGCATGCCTTGGCTTATCCGGTGGGAGGTATGTTCCATAAAAGTCACGGACTTTCCAACTCTGTGCTTTTGCCCACCGTCATGAAATTCAATATGCCGGCAAATGTGAAGGCTTATGCAGAAGTGGCATTAGCTTTGGGATGCCAGCCTGGTTCCAACGACGAGGAGACTGCCCTGCGCGGTGTGGAGTTCGTGGCAAATCTGAGCAAGTCCTGCGGCATTCCGCAGACATTGGCTGAAATCAATATTCCCCAGTCAGCAGTTCCTGAGATGGCGAAGGCGGCCATGTTGCAGCAACGCCTTCTGAAGAACAATCCGCGTCCGATAACAGAGCAGGATTGTGCTGACATCTACAATTCATTGTACTAAACAGAAAGAACAACTAACCAATGAAACCCATTCTTGCCATTACCATGGGCGATCCGGCGGGTATCGGACCGGAGATTTGTGCAAGGGCACTTGCTCGCAAGGAAGTTTATGATTTGTGCAGGCCTGTGATTGTAGGTGATGCCAAGATGTTGCAAAAGGCCGTCGGTCTCTTGCAACTTAACTTGCAGGTCCATGCCATACAGAACGTTTCTGATGCCAGGTTCGAATACGGTACAGCTGATGTTTACGATTTGGATCTGATCGACTTGGATTCTTTCCGTTGGGGAGAAGTGCAGAAACAGTGTGGCGATGCCGCATTCCAATATGTCAGGAAAGCCATCGAACTGGCAATGAACAACGAGGTTGACGGAACTTGCACGGCGCCGTTGAACAAAGAGGCAATTCATCTGGCCGGTCATAATTACGACGGGCACACGGAGATCTATGCCACTTTTACGGGTACGAAGAAATATGCCATGCTGTTGGCTGATGGCTTGCTGAGGGTCATTCATGTTTCCACCCATGTGTCGTTGCGCGAAGCCTGCGACCGTTGCAAGAAAGCTCGTATTATCGAAGTGACGGAACTGATAGCTGATGCCTGCCGTCAGTTCGGTATCGAGAACCCGAAGATCGGTATTGCCGGCTTGAATCCGCATTGCTCGGAGCACGGTCTGTTCGGATGGGAAGAAGAAAAGGAAATCATTCCGGCAGTCAAGGAGTTGCAGGCGCGAGGCTTTAATGTGGAAGGTCCGATTCCGCCAGATAGCATCTTTGCGAAGGCCAAATGCGGAAAATACGATGGTGTGGTGGCACAGTATCACGATCAGGGCCATATTCCGCTCAAGATGATGGGCTTCAACTGGGATCCTGAAACCGGCAAGATGTTGCCGCAAAAGGGTGTGAATATCACCTTGGGCCTGCCCATTATCCGTGTGTCGGTCGATCATGGAACGGCCTTCGACGTGGCAGGCAAGGGTGTGGCAGCTGAAGATGCTTTAGTCAGTTCCATCGAGTATGCTACCAAGATGGCAATTTATCGTTTGAAACTATGATAATTGTAATAGCAGATGACATTACCGGGGCAGCTGAGATAGCTGGCATCGGACATAGCTATGGATTAAAGACCACTTTGGTGACGCGCGTGCCGCAAAAGGCACCTGATTGCGAGGTGTTGGTAGTGGCGTCCGACACGCGTTCCATGTCCGAAAAGGATGCTGTGCATGTGACCCACAAGGTTTGCACAGCCTTGAGGGAAATGGTTGCCGGTACGGGTATGCCGCTTGGCGAGAAGCATATTCTGTTCAAGAAAGTCGATTCTGCATTGCGTGGCTATGTGGTTTCGGAACTGAATATGCTGATGTCCGATCTGCCCTATCGGAAAGTGCTCTATATGCCGGCCAACCCGTCTCGCCAGCGGGTAATCAGAGGCGGTCGGTATTTCATCAAGGGAGTTCCTATCGACGGCACGCCTTTCGAAAATGATCCGGAGTTCCCCATCACAACGTCAAGCGTATGCCTGCAATTAGGAATCTCAGCCGGATCCGGAATTTTGGTTGCTGATGCAGAGAATGAGGAAGACCTGCTGCGGTGCATCAATGTGGCGAAGTCGCAGCACGCCTTGCTGGCCGGTGCGGCAGACCTGTTCTCGTCCTTGTTGCAGCATTTGGGGCACAAGGCACCTCTTCAGGTAAGCGAGCCGCAAGCGGGTGTCTTGGACGAAACGGGAGCGACACTCATCGTTTGCGGTTCCACCATGAGCACCGACTTGTCTCGACAGCCTTTCGTGCAGCGCAGGCGTCTGCCGCTGTCTTCTATGCCGCGTACGGTTTTCGATGGGGAAGAAGGTACTGCTGAATGGATGGCCACCATCAATGCCCGTCACCTGACCAAGAGTTCCATGCAATTGGCGACCAACGGATTGGTGCTCAATATTCCGTTTGAAAGCAGTAAAACCAAAGAGCAGGCCTTGCGGTTGCGAAGCACGATGGCTGAAGTGGTAGCCCAACTGGTGGACAAACTGCATCCCACAGAAATAGTGCTCGAAGGAGGTTCAACCGCCTTTGCCGTCATTAAGGCTTTGCATTGGTCGCGATTCCGGCTGACCCAGCAGATCTCGCCCGGAGTGGTACGCATGGAGAGCCTCGAATCGCCTGGCACTCACCTGACGCTCAAGCCAGGCAGTTATGCTTGGAATAATTTGTTCGCTTAATGCAATTCCGTGAGTTTTATCGGAATATTGCGCCAAAACAGTAAAAAATCGGTCAAGAATTTGGCAGATATCATCAAACTCCCTAACTTTGCATCCTCAAACCAGATGTTTTTTCTAACATGACATTATGAAACAGACTTTATTGCTTACTTTGGTGTTATTTTTGAGTTGTAGTTGGTTGCAGGCAGAAGATGTTCCCGCTTTTCCAGGTGCTGAAGGTTTTGCCCGCTATACCACTACGGGTGGACGAGGCGGTTCAGTGTACCATGTCACCACGTTGGCCGACACCAGTTCGAAAGGTTCTCTGCGCTACGGACTGGAGAGTTTGAGCGGAACGCGAACCATTGTGTTCGATGTGAGCGGATATATCGATCTGACGAAAGACCTGTCTGTGAAGAAGGGTAATGTGACCATTGCCGGACAGACTGCTCCGGGTGAGGGCATCACCATCCGTTATTATACGGTTAACTTCACCAGTACGGATAATATTATTGTCCGTTTCATTCGTTTCCGTCGTTCTCAAATCAAGGATGTGAACGATGGTGCTGATGCTGCTTGGGGACGAAATCACAAGAACATTATTTTCGACCATTGTTCGTTCTCTTGGAGCATCGATGAGATTGCTTCTTTCTACGACAATCAGAACTTCACCATGCAGTGGTGCACTTTGGGTGAGGCGTTGGCCAATCCGGGTCACTCGAAAGGTGAGCACAGCTATGGCGGCATCTGGGGCGGCAAGGGAGCCTCTTTCCACCATAATTTCCTTTGCCACATGCAGAATCGTGTGCCTCGCTTTAACGGAGCCCGTTATATGAGCACCAACTATGATTCCACTAAGTACGAATCGACGGTGGATGCTGAACGTGTGGATTTCCGCAACTGTGTGATGTATAACTGGGGAACTGGCGGTTGCTATGGCGGTCCTGGTGGCGGTTATATCAACATGATCAACAACTATTACAAGAAAGGTCCAGGCACCAAACTCACCACACGCGTCACGCAGGTAACCGTAGGTGCCAGCGGGAACTCGACCAATGCGAATCTGTACGGCTATTGCAGCCGGTATTACATCAATGGTAATTATGTGACAGCGGCTGGTTCTTCCGCTGCCAACTACGACTGGAAAGGCGTTGTCTATGACGATGGTTTGACCACCATCAGCGGAGTCAAATATATGGCTGATGCTAAGCATTATTTTGGCAGCAAGGTGACCTATCTGACACAAGGTAATACGGATTACGTGTCCGTTAAGCTTGACGAGGCCATTGAAGCAGGAGAGGTGACAACTCACACTGCCCAGAATGCCTATGCCAAAGTCTTGGCCTATGCCGGTGCTTCACTTTCGCGCGATGCTATCGATGCCCGCTATATGGAGGAGGCTAGAACCGGAACGGCTACTTACACCGGAGCCACCTCCAACCGTGCCGGTATCCTCGATCTGATTCAGGATCCTGCAGCGGTTGATGAGGACAGCAAAGAACAGGCTTACTATCCGGAACTCACCAGCGAAACACGCCCTTCCGGTTTCGATTCCGACGGTGACGGTATGCCCGACGAATGGGAAGAGGCCAACGGCTTGAACAAAAACAGCAACGATGCCGCTAAATATACACTCGATGAGAAGGGTTGGTACACCAATCTGGAGTGCTATCTGAACTGGTTGGTTCAGGATATCACCAAGGCTCAGAACGAAGATGCCCTCTCTGCAGTCGAAGAATATTACCCATCGTTACCGATCGAATCGTCCGATATTTCAGCAACACAGGTTTCAGCTCCGGTAATCCGGAGTGTGGAGTATTTCTCATTGGACGGACACCGTTTGCAGGAACCTGCTGATGGCATCTGCATTCGTCGCATCATTTACCGTGACGGATTGGTAAGCGTTGAGAAAGTAATCAGAAAATAATCTATGAAGCGAAGTCTGCTGTCTGTTCTGCTGGTCGTGTTGCCGTTCTTCTTGATGGCACAGCATGTCCAGTTCCATTCCATGAATCGCCATCGGGTGCTGGAAGATCAGCAGGAAAAGTCGTTTTTCCTGTTGGATTCCGATACCACGCATGTTGACCGGTATCCGTACTATGCTACGGGCTACGATGCCTTGTTCGCACATTTGTACAAATATATCAATTATCCCGAAGAGGCCTATCGGAAGAATATAGGTTCGAAGGTGGAGGCACGTTTCAGAATCGATACCAAAGGTAAGGCCAAGGTGGTCGATATCGCAACAGGACCTTCCGAGATGTTCCGAACGCGAGTGGAAATGGCAATTCGTAACATGGGGTTGTGGATTCCTGCCATCGTGGAGGGCCAGCCCAAGGAAATGACTGCCAAAATCACGGTATTGTTTACCCTCGAGGAAGAGGATAACGAAGCCACCACATCGTTCTTCAGTCTGACGATGGAGAATCTGGATGCTGCCAACCGTCAGTTGCAGAATACCGGACAGTCGAACCAGATTCCGACCATCCGCGTTTATCTGCCGTTCAGTTTCCGTCCCTATTGGGCGGATGGCGAAAAGAACCTGCAGGAATTGGCAAATGCTCAGATCGGTTATCCGGAGAAGGCTTTGAAGAAAGGCGAGAAGGGCAAAGTGAGTGCCGTCTTCCTGGTTTCTCCGGTGGGCGAGGTGTCGGACATTAAGGTAAATGCGGAGGAAAAGGCTGACAATCTGGAAAAAGCGGTTAAGGCATTTATCCGTAAGAATAAGAAATGGCGTCCGGGTTGCGATCACGGCATCCGCGGATCGGGATATGCTCACATCAATTTCCTTTTCGATCCGGAGACGAAACAGATTACAGTGAATGTCTTGTAAAACTTAAACTACAATGAAAAAGTTTTTCGGTTTGCTTTGTTTGGCTTTTGCATTTGTTTCAGCAAAGGCAGGTGTCCAGTTACAGAATGCAGAAGGCTGGCTGGAGAGTGCTTTCGTCGAGTGGATACCTTCAGCATCAGCAGCAGGATATCATGTGTATGTGTCGGAGGCTTCGTCCGGACAGTGGACCCTGCTCGATGCGGAACTGGTGCGCAAGTACGAAGGCTACGGACGTGCGGATGCACTCGGTCTGAAGGCAGGCGAGTATAAGCTGCGGGTGGTTCCTGTGGCTACCGACGGCTCGGAAATGGATGCTGATGCAACAGAAACGGAACCTTTGGAAGTCAAGGCGCACGACCGTACCGGCTTTGCCCATTTCGGACGCGGTGAGGAGGGGGTAGGAGCCTATAAGAACGATGGCACCTTGAAGGATAACGCCATCGTGCTCTATGTGAACGCCAACAACGCCAAAACGCTGACGGTTACCTGGCTATACGATACCAGTTCCGGCAAGACCAAGACTTATACCGGCATCCAGACCATCATCGACGGCTATCGGAAATGCCTGTATGCAGGTTCTCCGTTGCCGGCCTTGTGCATTCGTGTGGTGGGTATGATAAAGGATGAGGATGTCGATAAGTTCCTTTCCAGTGGCGAAGGTATCGCCATCAAGGGCGAAAAGGAATATAGCGAACTGCCGCTGACGCTGGAAGGCGTTGGCAACGATGCTACCCTTTGGGGCTTTGGCATACAGGTGAGCAATGCGGTGGGTGTGGAAATCCGCAATCTGGCGATTATGCTTTGCATGGACGATGCCCTTTCCGTTTCTTCCAATAATTCGAATTGCTGGTTCCACCATAACGACATTTTCTACGGACAGGTGGGCAGCGATGCCGATCAGGTGAAAGGTGACGGCAGCATCGACATCAAGCTGAGCCAGTATTGCACCGTTTCCTACAATCATTTCTTCGATTGCGGCAAGTGTTGCCTCATCGATGCCAAATCGGTGGCTTCCGGCTATGCCAACCAGCTCACTTATCACCACAACTGGTTCGATCATGCGGATCAGCGTCTGCCCCGATGCCGCAACGGCAATGCTTTCCATGTGTTCAACAACTACTACGACGGCAACTCTCTGTATGGCGTGGGTATGGCTTGCGGTTCTTCTGCCTTGGTGGAAGGGAACTATTTCCGTAACTGCAAATATCCGGTGATTGCTTCTGCCCAGGGCACCGACAAGAATCTGGTGAACAGCAAGGCGAGCAAGAAAGGTTTGCTTTCCGGCGAGAACGGCGGCATTGTCAAGTGGTGGAACAACTATGTGGAAGGTGCCACTTCGTTTATCACCCAGAACGATAATAGTGCAACCAGTTTCGATGCGTATGCTGTGACGGCCAGAGACGAACAGATTCCTGCGAACATCGTGACCTTGAAAGGCGGTACGAGCTACAGCAACTTCGATACCGACAGCGAGAATATGTACCTCTCGACACCGGATGATCCTGCTGAGGTACCGGCTTTGGTGACCGGCCAGTATGGCGCCGGTCGCTGCGAACAGGGCGACTTCCGTTGGGTGTTCGACAATGCCAAGGAAGATGCCAATCAGGAACTGATTCCGGAGTTGAAGTCTGCAATTTCAGATTATCTTTCGACTTTAGTAGGATACTATTCCGGCGAAACCATCCGCAACGGAGGAGGCACCGTTTCCATTTCCGGGGTTCGTGCTACAACCCCAACAGGCACCCGCCGTTATTTCGATCTGCTGGGCCGTCCTGTTGCCAAGCCTCAGCCGCATGGCCTTTATATCGTGAGGTGATTGCCCACACACTTCATATGATCCAATACACAATCGGACGAAGATGGTTGTAACGACCATTTTCGTCCGATTTTCGTGACTAATAAGCCGTCCAATTGTTCCAGCAAAGCCTCGATGAAAGGCGACTAGCCTCTTCCTTCGTCTTAGCCTCGCTCTTCCTTCGCTCTTGTCTCGGAGTACCTTCACCCGTTGTCTGGTATTTCTTCGGTATCTACGCGCTATTTGTCCGGTTCAGAGCGAACATATACCGAACAAGTACCGAACATATACCGAACAAATACCGTGCAAGGATGCCGACAAAGAGCCGCCTGCTCCTTGGGTACGCCTTGGGTAGACCTTGGCTACAGCGACTGACAAGCGAATCAGACTTGTCTTACGACTGGTTCAAGTTGACGGGTTAAGCGAATGTTGTGAAATATGTGACGAACACGGCTTACTCGGATAAATCGGATGGAAGTAATTTGTAATTTGTAATTTGTAATTCGTAATTTGTAATTTGTAATTTGCAATTGCATACAATTGTATGTCTTAACCATTTTATAGAGCAAAGAAATATGGATGCTGAGTTTTAGAATATCCTCGATAAGTTTTGCGTTTTATATGTTTTTCAGCATTTTTCTTAAAAAAAGTAACTGAAAATTTGGCAGACACGAAAAAAGTCATTACTTTTGCAGTCAAAATATTGGAAAAGACATCTCTAAAAATTCAACTAACACTTGCCTTTTGTCCTGATGATTGACGCAAGATTGAATCATATTGCAGATGAAGTCTGCTGTTACCCTTCCCTAAATGGGGGGGGTATATTCCTTATTTCTGCACAGCATAGTGCAGCGCAATATGCTGCTGTCAGAACTGGCGGAGTAAATCCCTCCGCCCATAATTTTTCTTACCCTTTTATTGGAATCCAAGATCCTCTTGCTGCGATATGCGGCAAGAGGCTTTCGTTGTATTTCATTCCTCCTTTTCTCGCCAAGACACAGCTCAGACACGTTTGGCACTGTTCTTCTGGCTTAATGAAAAGGTGCTTCCGTCTAAAATCATTCAACAGATACCATATATGAGAAGGATCATTGAAATAGCATTGTCGGTATTCCTTTTTGCAATAGGCATGCAAGAGGGATTTGCTCAGCCCAAACTGAAGTTTTGGGTGACGAGTTTTGAAATCGACCAGTTCGATATGACGGCAAAGAATGAGGCGTACAAGAAGATTGACGGCAACGGCTCGCTGTATGCCATTATCAAGGTGACATCCAGTACTCCGGAAGACGATCTGAAAGCCTACAATTTCAACTTCGGTAACATGAACAGTAAGTTGGAGATGCACGATGGCGAGTTGTGGGTCTATGTGCAACGCAATGCCAAGATGGTGACTATCCGGAGAGAAGGGTATGAGACCGTCAACCGGTACGACTTGAAGACCACCATCGAAGCGGGTCGTACCTACACCATGCAATTGGCAACACAGACACCGACGGTCTATACCCAAATGGCGCTATTTAAGGTGCGGCCTGCCGGTATCGGGGCAACCGTGGTTGTCCAGTCAGCGAAAGGCAAAGAATCGTTGGGACTTGTGGATGAAACAGGCTCTGTAGCCCGCAGCTTGGAATACGGCACTTATACCTACGAGGTCATCGCCCCCAATTACCACCCGTCGGAAGGTAGGTTCACGTTGAACGATAAGACTGTCACCCACACGGAAGAAGTCGTTCTGCGTCCGAATTTCTCCGAGGTTACGCTAAAGGTCGATGCTGATGCAGATATCTATGTGAACGGAGAAAAGAAAGGCCACCGCACATGGACGGGCATCCTCAAGGCCGGTAACTATCAGGTGGAGTGCCGGCAGGAGAACCATCGGAACATCTCACAGTATATCGCAGTGAGCGAGAACGACAACCGCACTTTCGACTTACAGAAACCTATACCTATTACGGGTACTTTGGCAGTTACCACACGTCCGTTAGGAGCCTCCATCCGGATTGATGGAAAAGACTACGGTACCACCCCGCAGAACATCAACGATCTGCTGATCGGTCCGCATACCGTTACGCTTACGAAGACCAACTACAAGACTGAGAGCCAGCGGGTAGAGATCAAAGAGAGTCAGACCGCTACGTTGGACGTGACGCTGAACGATATTGCCCGGATGACCATCCAGTCGGAACCTGCAAATGCCACGCTCTATATCGATGGAAAGAGGGTGGGAAGCACTCCCTATTCCGCAGAGATGCCTTCGGGTGACTACGATATCCGGGTGACGCGACACAAATATCACGATTACCGGAAAACCATACACCTTGACAGTTCCAATCCGTTGACCACCCTCTCGCTCAAGCGTCAGTATCAGAATCCGAATGCTTTCTACATTCAGGCAGGTGTGCAGGCAGGCTCCCTTTTGGCAGCAGAAGGAACGGTGGGAGCCTACATCCGCAATATCAACTTCGAGGTCTCTTATCTTTACGGACTCGATGAGAGCGAGACCATCTATTGGAACTATATGGGGACAAGCAATTCGCGTCCTGAGAGTAGCGTTTATGAGGCTACGGCGGTGGGTGGAAAAGTGGGCTACGGATTTATTGTCGGTACCCGCTGCCGTTTCACTCCGCAGGCTGGTGTGACGGTTGTATCGGTTGACTCCGATTCGCATGTAAATGGCGGTTATTCTGTAGGAGTCCAAATGGGAGCCCGTTTCGATGTGTCTGTTTTCCGCATTCTCGGGCTTTTTGTGGCACCGGAGTATGGCATTCCGGTCAAACAGTCAGAGGTCTATGAACAGTTGCGCGACGTATCGACCTCCATAAAAAGCTGGAGCGAAGGCTTTAATGTACGGGCGGGTGTAAGTATTACTTTTTGAAATGCATAGCTATGATGAAGAAATATATCTGGTTTTCAGTCCTCTGTTCCATCCTGTTGTCCGGTCTTTTGCAGGCGTGCGAGGATTATTCCAACATCGGAAAAGACTACACTCCATCGCTCAATGCGCGATACCTGTATTTAAAGGATAGCGAAGTGAGTTTCGAAGCAGCAAGCAATCTGACAAGCACCCTTTCGGTGGAAGCGATATCTACGCCTTGGCGTTTCAGTGGTTACGATGCATCGTGGCTATCATTCAGTCCGGAATCCGGAAGCAGCGATGCTTCGGTTTCGGTAGTAGCAACGGAAAATACCTCTGTGACCGATATACGAACCAGTACTGCCACTTTCCGTTCCGAGTCTGAAGACTTCGACTATTCGAGCTACCTCACCATCAGTCAGAAAGCTGCCGCCGCTTATATCCGGATTGACAGTGCCAGCCTGAGCTTTTCAGCCCCTGCCGGAACCAGGACGTGCTCTGTGGAATCGAATGTCACATGGGAGGTTTCCAGTTCCCAATCATGGCTGACGGCAACGCCTTCTGAAGACCGGAAGTCGTTGACTGTTTCCGTGGAAGAAAATCTCACCGGAACGGATCGCTCCGGCAAAGTGACGGTCTATTCCACTGTGGAAGGCATCAGCAAGAGCGTTGTCATCTCTGTCAGTCAGACTTCTGCCAATGCGCCGGTTGCCAGTGCGGACACCCTGCAGGTAGCAGTGGGAGGAGGGAACTTCCGTCTCTCCGTCACGTCTGAGGTCAGCTGGCAGGCTGTGTCTTCTGTTTCTTGGATTCAGCTGACACCAGCGGATGGTGAAGCCGGAACGGCTGCCATTGACCTCGTTGTGGCAGAGAACCCTTCCACAAATTCCCGTACCGGGTATGTCTATATCCGTATCGGTGGAAAGGATGTGCTGAAGATCACCGTCCGGCAGACTGGTCTTTACATAGAAATCAGTCCCAAGAGCCTCAGTTTTACCGCTGTTACACAACAGCAGACCCTCCATGTGACCAGCAACACAACCTGGTCGGTGCTGAGCAAGCCGGACTGGCTGAGTGTGGTTGACCTTCCAAGCGGTGAAAGTGTTGATGTGGTGCTCTCTGCTGAAGAATATTGGGGAACCAGTAGCAGGAGTGGGGAACTCGTCATAGGTCGTCAGGACATCAGCCTTACAGCTACGGTTCCCGTGCAGCAGGAGGGCAGGAAGTTCGACAACCTGATTTCTTCGCTGTCGTTCGATGCTGAGGCAGCCTCCCGGGATGTAACTATTGAGACTGACGGCAGCTGGACAGCAGTCTCGTCCGACGGCAGCTGGCTTTCCGTTAGTCCCGCTTCGGGCACAGGCACCACGGTGGCGAAGGTGTCGGTCTCCGAAAATACAGGCGATGAAGAACGGTCTGGAACCGTTTGGGTGACAGTCGGAGACATTCAGAAGGCCATCAGCGTAACCCAGCAAGGAAAGTATTTCACCCTCAGTCCGACTTCTTTCGGAGAAATCAGTTCCCGAGGTGGCACCCATACGCTGCATATTGCCACCAACGACCGTTGGACAGCAGTTTCTTCCAGCACATGGATGCAGTTGTCCGCCACCAGCGGGCAAGGGGATATTGACGTCACGATGACCTTGCCCGACAATCCGTCCATCCATGCCAGAACCGACACCACAGTCTTCACCCCCACCTGGCTTCAGCCGGTCCGGGTGCTGTCGAGACAGGCCGGACGCTATCTGAGTGCAGATGTGCTTTCCATCGCCTTCTTTGCCAAGGGCGGAACGTCCGAGGTGGTCACGGTCACCACCGATGCCGACTATAGTATTACCAGTTCCGACCCTGCCTGGCTGACCGTCAGTCAGACCGGCAACACCTTTACCGTTCAGGCTGCTGAAAACACTGGAGAAGAACCTCGGAGTGCCAAGATTATCATTGCCATGACCGGACTGAATGCCGGAGAATCGTATGCACTCGAAATTCCCGTCGAGCAGAAGGCTCCGTCTGCTGGCATCAGTGCAGAAGGCTTTGGCGAGGATGCGGATTGGGATATTGTCATCAGCAGCCAGGCAACGATTACGGTGAACGGTTTTTCATACGATATCAACTGGGATAATTAATTTATTTTGCACGATAATGAAAACATTATTATTGAATCTATTGGCAGCCTCGGCACTCCTTTTCTGTGCCGGATGCACTGCAGAACAGGAAAAAGAGGCGGACTTGTATCAGCAAACGCAGGAGGAAGTTACTTCTGCCAGAATGTCTTTCCATGTAAACGTAGCAGCCTTCGATGCGGCAACGGCAACCACTCGTGCCGTTACCGACTGGACTTGGGCTGATGGTGCCGTGGTCTATCTGCAATACTACAATGGCAGCAGTGTGGTGCGCGGTCATGCCGTCTATACGCTTTCCACCCAGACTTGGGAAGCTTTCTGGAACGGTACGCTCGGTTCGGGCGGGAAGTGTGAGGTCTATTATTTTGACGGAGCTTCTACTTCCGACAAACATAGCGTTACCCTCAGTGCACAGCAGTCGGTTTATGCTGACAAGGCGGGTTCATATTCGCTGAGCGGTTCAGAGATGACCCTTGAAGCGAATCTGACACCGTTGACCGGACGCATCCGTTTTGCCGGTAAGAGCGGTCTGAGCATTCAGGTGGAGGGTTTGACCTGCTATTCAGGCTACGATGCTGATAACAACCTGTTGAGCACCTCGTCTGCAGCAATCAGTACAAAGGTGGGCAGCGACGGTTATACTCCTTATTTCTATGCTGTCTTTACCGACGAAACACAACGCCAGCTGACAATTATGAACAGCGAGGACGGTGACGAAATACAGTTCTATAAGTCGTTCGGGGCTTCGGTGCTTCGTGTGGGCGAAAGCGGTTATATCACCATTCCGACAGAAAACACCAATAAAGGTTGGGCTGTGAAGACTCCTCCCAATGAGCAGGAGTTTACGGTTACCGGCAACGGTAAGACTGTGACATTTAAGATGATTAAGGTAACAGCAGGAACGTTCCAGATGGGAAATTATAACGATGGAACCAGTGTGACAAATGCTCATTCTGTTACCCTCACTAAAAACTACTATATGGGAGAGACGGAAGTGACGCAGGCATTGTGGTATGCCGTGATGGGACTGTCTCCCACCTCAAGCGGCAGTTTGTGGTCAAGTACCTACGGATTGAGCGACAATAAGCCTGCCTACTATATCAGTTACGAAGATTGTCAGCAGTTCCTGACCAAACTGAACCAACTGACCGGAAAGACATTCCGTTTCCCGACGGAAGCGGAATGGGAGTATGCAGCTAAAGGCGGCAGCAAGAGCCAAGGCTATACTTATGCCGGAAGCAATACGATTGGGGATGTGGCATGGTATTCAGGAAATGCAGTTGGTTCAGGCTACGATCCGACTTATGGAACACAGGAGGTCAAGACCAAGCAGCCTAACGAACTTGGTTTGTACGACATGAGCGGCAACGTCTATGAGTGGTGCTACGACTGGTATGGCAGCTACCCTTCGGGTGCTCAGACGGATCCCACTGGTGCTTCTTCCGGCTCTTACCGGGTGTTCCGTGGCGGCAGCTGGAGCTTCGATGCTGCGCGCTGTCGTACGGCGATTCGCATCTACATCACTCCGTCAAACCGGGACCTGCTACCTGGGCTTCCGGTTAGCTCTGTAGTTCTTCCTCAAAAACGGAAATGAAAGAAAAGAAACCGGGAAAGAACAGGACGGCTTGAGGCGGGCGGGACGCCGCCCAAGCAGGCCTGTTCGGAAAATAAAGGAAAACAAAAATGCAAATCAAGATTTTCACGCTTCCGGTGTTGGACAGTGAACTCATGGAAGAAGAAGCAAACAAGTTTTTGCGAAGCCACCGTGTGCTGACTGTCGATCGCCAGTTTTCAGCAGAGAACGGAGGCTATTGGACGCTATTCGTGAGCTATCAGGAAGGAGCGCCTGCTGCAGTCGCGTCGGTGAGTCGGAGTGGAAAGGTTGACTATCGGGAGGTGCTTACGCCCGAAGAGTTCGGTAGGTTTGCACGCTTTCGGGATATCCGGAAAGAACAGGCTGCCCAAATAGGCATCCCTGCCTATGCCGTTTTTACCGATGAGGAGTTGGCCCAGATGGCACGGATGGAAGAGATCTCAGTCAAACAGATTGCTTCGATAAAAAATGTGGGCAAGCGTGCTGAAAAGTACGGAGAAGCCTTTATCAAAGCATTCCAACAGGCAGGAAATGAAACGGGTGAGTAATCTGATGCCTCGCATTGCGGATATGGACAACCTGCGGGAAGCATTTCTTCGGGCTGCTTCTGGAAAAACGAGAAGCCAGGAGGTGCTCCGATTCCGGGAAGGACTGGAAGAAAACCTGTATTCGATTCGCGAGTCGCTGCTCGATGGGAGTTACCGTTTCGGTCCATACCGACTGTTTACCATATTCGACCCTAAACGGCGTACCATTTGTGCTGCACCTTTCGCTGACCGTGTGGCGTTTCATGCCATGATGCGCGTGTGCCATCCGCTGTTCGAAAACTATCAGATAAGCGTGAGTTATGCCAGCCGGATCGGGTTGGGCACCTATAAGGCCTTGGAGCAAGCCCGCCATTACAGCCACCGTTACCAGTGGTTCCTGAAAATGGATGTGGTGAAATTCTTCGATTCTATCGACCACCGGCAGATGAAACATCAACTGTCGCATCTGGTAAAGGATTCCTTGCTGCTTGCCCACTGGGATACGCTGATTGACGGATATGAAACCGCTCCGGGCAAAGGACTGCCTATCGGAAACCTGACCAGTCAGTATTTTGCCAACCATTATATGGCTGTGGCAGACCATTTCGCCAAAGAAAAACTGGGCGTGGGACCGATGGTACGCTACATGGACGATGTCGTTTTGTGGGGCAACGACAAACAGGCGCTGCTCCGTCAGGCAAAAGCTTACCGTCAATTCCTGTCGGATGACTTGCATCTGGAGTTGCATCCGTTCACGGTGAACCGGACACACCTCGGAATGTCTTTCCTCGGATATGTGGTCAATCCGCAGGAAATGAGGATCAACCAGCGGAGCCGCCATCGCTACAGGCAACGGGTGGGAACCGTCTGTCAATGTGTGGAAAACGGTTCCCTGTCGCAGCAACAGGGGCTGCAACGACTGCAGGCGATGATTGCTTTTCTTGAGAAAGCGAACAGCCGCCGCTTCATGAAGTGCATTTCCGAGGGGCTCTAACCGGGTGAACCGTGGCGGCAGCTGGAACAACGATGCTACGAACTGTCGTACAGCGAATCGCAACAACAACACTCCGTCAAACCGGAACAACAACCTGGGCTTCCGGTTAGCTCCGCAGCTCGTCTTTTGCCGGAGGTTGGCTCCGCAGAGGAAGAACAGGAAATGCTGACTTGCCCATATCGGATGCGATATGGCAAATAGACGGAACGGGTTTCCGTCAGGCAGGTGTTTTGAGTAGGATGCAGCATCTCGAAAGGTGCTACCTGCCTTTTTTAGAAGCAATATTTAATATATATGGAAAGAATAAAATTTAGCATTCTGATTACGCTCTTTGTGTTGTCTGGTATGGTTTGTACTCTTGCCCAACCGAAGCAGAAGTTCTGGGTGGAGAGTTTCGAGATTGACCAGTTCGATATGACGGCAAAGAACGAGGCGTATAAGAAAATTGACGGCAACGGCTCGCTGTATGCCATCATCAAGGTGACATCCAATGCACCGGATGATGACCTGAAAGCCTATAACTTCAACTTCGGGAACATGAACAGCAAGCTGGAGATGCACGACGGGGAACTGTGGGTGTATGTGCAGCGCAATGCCAAGATGGTGACCATCAGCCGGAGCGGATTTGAAACCGTCAACAAATATGACCTGAAGACCACCATCGAAGAAGGCAGAACCTACACCATGCGACTCACCACACAACCGAAGAAGGTCTATACGCAGATGGTGCTGTTTAAGGTGAATCCAGCGGACTGCAATGCCGTGATTTCGGTGAAGGCGGAGACCCCCGATGCCCAGGAGGAGATGCTGGGCATTGTGGATGCTTCGGGCATGAAAGCCAGGAATCTGCCGTTCGGGTCTTATACCTATAAGGTGATGGCGGAGAACTATTACCAGTCGGAGGGCAGGTTTACGCTGAACGATGACGCACAGACCCATGAGGAGACCGTTCGTCTGCGAGCCCGTTTCTCGGAAATCACGCTCACGGTGAACAGCGATGCAGACATCTATGTGAACAACGAGCGGAAAGGACGCCGGACCTGGAAGGGTCCGCTGAATGCAGGTGTCTATCAGGTGGAGTGCCGGCAGATGAACCATAACGCATCCGTTCAGACCATCCAGGTGGAGGAAAACAAGCCGCAATCGTTCTCATTGGAGGCTCCGAAACCTATCACGGGAAGTCTGTCGGTGATTTCGCAGCCGTTAGGAGCCACCATCTATGTGGATAATCAGGAATACGGGCAAACGCCACGCAATCTGAAAGACCTGCTGATCGGTATGCATTCCCTGAAACTGACCCATGCAGGCTATGAGGACCAAACCGTGCAGGTGGAAGTGAAAGAGAACAACCTGACTGAAGCCAATATCGAGATGTCTCTGTTGCCGCAGCATCCCAATGAGCAGGAGTTTACGGTGAATGGGGTGAAGTTTAAGATGATCAAAGTGGAGGCGGGAACCTTCCAAATGGGCTCGACATCGGGTGATAGCGATGAAAAACCGGTGCATTCCGTCACGTTGACCCATGATTATTACATGGGAGAAACCGAAGTAACGCAGGAACTTTGGCAGGCAGTGATGGGAAACAATCCGTCTAATTTTAAAGGATCTAATCTGCCGGTTGAAACAGTCAGCTATCAGGATGTAGAGAAATTCCTGACAAAACTGAATAAATTGACGGGAAAGAATTTCCGTTTCCCGACCGAAGCGGAATGGGAGTATGCAGCTAAGGGTGGAAACAAGAGCCAAGGTTATACGTATGCCGGCAGCAATACGATAGGAGATGTGGCATGGTATTGGGATAATTCGGATCGTAAGACACATCCGGTTGCGCAGAAGCAGCCCAATGAACTCGGTTTGTACGACATGAGCGGTAACGTTTGGGAGTGGTGTTACGACTGGAAGGGCAGCTACCCTTCGGGTGCTCAGACGGATCCCACTGGTGCTTCTTCCGGCTCTAGCCGGGTGGGCCGTGGCGGCAGCTGGAACCTCGATGCTGCGGGCTGTCGTGCAGCGAATCGCGACAGCAGCACTCCGTCATACCGGTACGACAACCTGGGCTTCCGGTTGGCTCTGTAGTTCTTCCTCAAAAACGGAAATGAAAGAAGAGAAAGGAAAAGAATCCGGAAAGAACAGGACGGCTTGAGGCGGGCGGGACGCCGCCCAAGCAGGCCTGTTCGGAAAAAAGAAACATTTGGAGGGTTACTTTTACGGCATTCGTGCTTTAACAAGTAACTAATTCAACTTTCGCAAGCTTCAGTTAAGGGCTAAGAAAGGCTGAAAAAGGGAGTAAAAGGGGAGTAATAGGGACGATAGCAACAGTCCCTAAAACTTCCGTCCAAAACAACAAACGTCCTTTTTACTCCCCTATAACTCCCCTTAATCTCCCTTTTTACTCCCCTTCCCAACTGAAAGTGAGCGAGTTGAAAACTTGCGAAACTTGAATAAATAGCTTAAACGTACTGAAAATATGAAACGAACTTTACTTTGGATCTTGACGATGTCGGTAGCATCGGTCGTGTGGGCACAAAACTGGGACTACATTCAGTCGTCCGGCGAATACTATTATGGCGTCGGACACGGTAAGACGGAATATGAGGCATCGGAACAGGCGATGGCAGACCTGGTGGGAATGATTGCCACGAATGTATCGCACGAGTTTGTGGGACTGACCGACGAAACCAATACAAATGGAAGCGTTGACCACAAGACACAAGTGCTGAACTGCGTGAAGACCTACTCGCAGTCATCGCTCACCAATGTGGAGAAGTGGGTGATAGGTAAGGAACCCAACGTGACGGTACGCCGCTACATGAAGCGTTCGGAACTGGCACGCATCTACGACGGACGCATCGCCAAAGCCCAAGACATGATCTTTATGGCCTCAGAATCGGAAAAGCGCGGCAAGGTGGATATGGCATTGCAGTATTACTACTGGGCCTATTCGCTAATCCGCTCGGTGCAGCGCCCCAACGAAGTGAAAGACCAAGAGGGACACCTGCTGATCAACTGGCTTCCCCTGATGATTGATGACGTGCTGAGCAAAGTGAGCGTGGCATTCGAGAACCGGGATGGCGACTACGTGGATCTGCTATTCAACTACAACGGAAAACCGGTATCAGCCATCGAGTTTACCTATAGCGACGGGCGCACCGACTGCCAAGGGTCTGCCAAAGACGGACGAGGCATGATGGAGATGGCTCCGGGATTCGAGACCGAGACCTATCATGTAGGCATCGAATATGAATACAAAGGACAGGCTCACGGCGATGCTGAAATGGAAAGCGTATTGAAGGTGATTCCCAAAAAGATTTTCCCCAAAGCAGCCTTTGTGGTCCGAGGCGCATCGAAGTCCCAACCGGCAACGACAACCTCAGCGGCAACTCCCGCTGCCAATAAGCCCAAGAAGCACGATGAAACCGGTGTGAACCTGAAGCCACATGCCTCCCAGATAGCCGCACAGGTGGATACGTTTGCCAACATTACGGATGCCGTGATTCAGGCATTGAGGGACAAAAAATCGACAGTCGCCATGAAATACTTCACCTTCGAAGGGATGGAGGTGTTCCGCAAGCTGATCGGTTATGGTACCGGACGCGTAGTGGGAACCCCCAACATGAAATTCTTCAAGAGCGCTAACGGAAAGGTGGTGGCAAGAGGTTTGCAAATGTCGTTCACCTTCAATACGGGTGTGAAGAAAACCTTTGTGGAGGATGTGGTGCTGACCTTTAACGAAGAGAAGAAGATCGAGAACGTGGCTTTCGGATTGGGACAGGTGGCTGCCAACGATATTTTGTGCAAGAAAGCTCCGGGGTGGAAGGACGAAACCCGAGAGATGCTGATGGAGTTCTTGGAGAACTACAAGACCGCCTACTGTTTGGAGCGACTGGAATACATTAGGGACATCTTTGCGGACGATGCCGTGATTATTGTGGGCAACGTGACAAAACGTCGCGGCACACCTAACGACGGACAGGAACACCCGGTTTCGCAAAGTGGTCTGGAAGTGATCAGCTATAACCGATATACGAAGGACGAATATCTGCAACACCTGGCTGAATGCTTCAAAAGGAAGGAATTTATCAATATCCGCTTCTCGAACAACGATATCCAATGGTTGGAAAAGTATGAGAACGAAGAGATCTTTGCCATTCAGATCGGACAGGAGTACTATTCGTCGAACTATGCAGACAAGGGCTATCTTTTCCTCTTGGTGAACATGACCAACCACGACGAGCCGCAGATCAAGGTGCGCACCTGGCAACCCAATGAGGTGGATATGAGCAAACTCTATAATGCCGGAGATTTTTATCAGGAATAACGAATAGTTAATAGTTATTATCCCATTCGGTCCCGTAATTTGTAATTAGTAATTTGTAATTAATTACTCGTAATTAGTAATTTGTAATTCGTAATTATATTGTGAAACAAATATTTCTTCTTCTGTTTTGCCTGACGTTGGGAATGGGCTGCGGGGCGGAGACGCACCGGGCACTGGTGTTCGGTCTGGGCAAACAGGCAGACCCGATGTGGGGGAAGATTCATGGCGACAACGATGTCATCTTTGTGGTGCAGTTGCTGCAACAGATGGGTTATACAGACATTGAAACCCTCAAGAATGAAGCTGCCACCAAGCAGGCAATGACGGAGGCGTTTCAGGCCTTGGCAGACCGGTGCGAGAAAGGAGACAAAGTGTATGTTCACTATTCAGGCCACGGACAGCTGATGACCGACTTGGACGGAGATGAGGCACTGAAGTGGGAGAACAGCCATGCGCAATGGGATGAGTCGTGGATTCCTTACGATGCCTACATGGTGTATGGTCCGGAAGACCGGGGAGAGAAACATCTGTGCGACGATGAGGTGTCGGAATTTTTGGACAAGATCCGGACAAAAATCGGAAAGCGAGGGGAACTGGTGGTAGTGGTGGATGCCTGCCATAGCGGCGATGCCACCTGCGGACCAGACGAAGAAGAGTGTGTGCGAGGCGTGGATATGAAGTTCTGCATTCCACGTCGCATTGACGAGGAGATGCCCGTGCTGCGCGAAGAAGACTGGCTGACCATCAGCGCCTGCAAGCCGCACGAGCTGAGTACGGAAATCAAGGAACTGAAGGTGGGCAAACTGTCGTATGCGCTCTATAAGATCGGAACGGATCTGTTCGAACAGGATAAGCAAGGCATGGAGCAGACGCTGCGAACTTTTCTGGAGCAATATCAGGGGAGAATCCGGCAAAATCCGGTGGTGAGTGGAAAAAAATAACGAAAGAATGGGTTACTTCTTAAAAATACTTCCTTTAACAGACAGAAACAGCGATGGAATGGCGGATCGGTAAGAAAAAGGAGATGAGCGACCTGGAGGTGATTCTCGGATTGCAAAACAGGGATCGGAAAACCGAAGAATGGTTCTACAGAAGTGCCAAAAGGTATTTTGAAGAGCATTTCAATGAGGTTTTCTTCGACAAGGACAAGCGGCAGGAAATCTTTCAGTCTGCTTTCCTGAAACTCTGGACGGAAATCGACAACCGTCGGATCCGCATCGGGAAAAACCAAGTGTGCCGGCAACAGCAGAGCGGTGAGGTTTTGCCTATGAAATGCAGCCTGACGACGTTTCTGATGGCTTTCGCCCGAACCGAATACCGGGAGCTGGTTCGCAATACGAAAGAGGAGTATTATGATGAACTGTATGAGTGTGACGTGGATTGGTCGGAACTGACTGTCTCTTCGATCGACAGAGACGAGGATGACGAGGAACAGAAGAACCGAGTGGTGGATGAGTGCATTGGCGGACTTTCTCCCCATTGTGTGGAGATTCTTACCCAGTTTTACTTCAAAGGATTGAGTCTGGATGAGATTATGACTCAACGAGGTGAGAAAAACGCAAGCAAGAACGGACTGAAGACCGCTAAAAACAAATGTATGAACACACTGAAGGAACGGATCACGATTGGTTTTAAGAAGTATAACCTGATAATATAAACGTATATGAACGAGGAAAGATACCTAAGGCAGGAAGCAGACCCGTTGACCGTACGGATTGCGGAGCGGTTGGGGGAACGCCAGCAGAAGCTGGACCGGATGGCGGCATGGGACCAAAGTGAAAAAGCCTCCCGTTTAAGACCTCTTTATTGGGCGGCACCCTTGGCGGCTTGCTTAGTGGCAGTGGTGCTGATTGCGGTGTGGGTGAAACAAGAGACCTCCCCCTTGGACGAACTGGGCATCGCCTGTCCGGAACTGACAGAGTACAGGGCTGCTTCTCCGGAACTGGACGAGATTGCCGGACTGTTGCAGAATGAGGAATTCGACCAGGCTTTGAAAGCGACTGCTGCGGCTCTTGGCGAATCGGACGCTCTGATTAAGGAGTACAGCGAATGGAACGACTACTTGGGCGAAGACGAAGATCTGGTCTATAGCCGGAATCTGGAAAGAACCGTGAACAGCGAACTCCGGTGGACGTACATCTACCTGCTGCTGAAGAAAGGGCAGAACCGGTCTGCCAAGAAAGAGATCCGGAAATACCTGAGATATCCGGAGTTCTGTGAACATATGGAGGAAGCAGAACAACTTTTGGAAAAAATCTGAAATTTTTTTAATTCCGTTGGGTTACTTTCCCGACAATCCGGCTTTAATAGGCAAAGAAACAAACAACAAATAGTATAAACCTTTAAAAATTACTGTTATGAAAAAGATGTTTTTATGTTTGGCAGTAGCCATGATGACAACCTTTACTTACGCTCAGACCGCCGTTGAACTGGCAAAGCAGCAGAGAGAACTGAATGAGATCAACATGAAGATGCTGAAGAGCAAACCGACCAAGGACGTGAAGAAGCAGGCTAAAGAACTGAAGAAAGAAGGTTGGGTGGTGCCAGCTGGCGATCCTACCATCGAACAGCAACTGATGCAGAGCCAATTGCTCGGTATGGAGCTGATGGCAGATGAGAACGGAGCTCCTGCAAAGCGCTACTTGCAGCATACGGCTATGCAGACTTCGGGTTCCTACAATGCAGGCTATGCTGCAGCCCGTGCCGCAGCGCTGACAGAAGTGGCTTCGATGATGGAAACCCAATTGGCTGCTGCCTGGCAACAGGCCTTGGACAATGCACAGAACGGAGTCATTTCAAGTACTGCCAACGATAAATTCAACCAGCGTGTGAAAGCGATTGTCGATCAGTCGATCACCAATGCCATTCCGGTCATGTCCATCTATCGCACTTTGAAGAACAACAGTTATCAGGTGCAGGTGCGTGTGGCATTCGACAAGAAGGAACTGGCTGCCCGTCTGAAACGGAATATGCAGAAGGAACTGGAGGCTGAGGGCGACGAACTGAAAGGCGTTGTCGATGACCTGATCAAAAACCGACTTTAAGTATGAAACGTTGTGAACTACTGATTTTGGGCATGGTCTTTGGCTTGGTGCAAGGCCATGCCCAAAATTTAGATACCAAGGATCTTCATGCTTCGTTCGAAGAATTCCGAAAGTCTGTCCGTCAGGATTTCGAGGACTTCAGAAAGAAATGCATGGACGATTATGTGGAGTTTGTCAGGAACCCTTGGAAGAGCTTCGAAGAAACGAAACCGGTGCCCAAACCAAAGGAGAATCCGGATCCTCCCGTAGTAATACCCGAGGAAGAAAAAAACAAACCGGTGGAGGATAAGCCTGTCATCATCGAAGAGGTGATTAAGCCAGTTCCGGTGGAGCCTCAGCCACAACCTGTGGAACCTATTAAAGAAGTGCCGGTGGTGACGGCAAAAACCGTCGATTTTACTTTTTTCGGTACGCAGGGTCAGGTTCGCTTTGATGAGGCAGACCGCATTGTGATGCGAGGCTGCAGTGAAACCTCCGTTTCAGAAGCCTTGGCAAACATCGATGCCCGAAAGTACGACAATATGCTGCGCGATTGCCTGGCGATGAGAAAAGACCTGGGGCTGAGCGACTGGGGATACGTGCAGATGCTGAAGGCGTTGTCGGATCAGGTTTGCGGACAGGGAACGAATGAAAGTGCACTGATGCTGGCTTATCTGTATATGCAGTCGGGTTATAAGATGCGTCTGGCTTCGGATGGAAACAAGTTGTATATGCTGTTTGCAAGCAAGCATCAGATCTTCGACCGGAACTCATATACTTTGGGAACCGATTTGTATTATGGGGTCGAGGCGCTGCCTTCCCGACTTTACATCTGTCAGGCTTCTTTCCCGAAGGAAAAGGGGCTGTCGCTGATGATTCAGGACAATCAGCGTTTTTCACCGTCGAACACAGCATCCAGAACTATCACATCCAAGAAGTACAGCGATGTCAAGGTTTCGGTATCGGTGAATAAGAACCTGATTGACTTCTATAACACCTATCCGTCTTCGATGCTGGATGGCAACGTAATGACGCGTTGGGCAATGTATGCTAATACACCGATAGACGGTCAAGTGAAGAGCCAAGTGTATCCGACGCTGAAGAAACTGTTGTCTGGATTGTCAGAACTTGAAGCCGTGTCGCGTTTGTTGAATCTGGTGCAGACGGGTTTCGTGTACGAGTATGACGATAAGGTGTGGGGCGGAGACCGTGCTTTCTTTGCAGAAGAGACGCTGTTTTATCCCTACTGCGATTGTGAAGACCGGTCAATTTTGTTCACCCGACTGGTGCGTGACCTTGTTGGTCTGGACTGTATCCTGGTGTTCTATCCGGGACATTTGGCAGCAGCGGTGGCCTTCACAGAAGAGGTGTCGGGTGATTACATTCAGCTGAACGGACGCAAGTTTGTGATTTCAGATCCGACGTATATCGGTGCCCCCGTGGGAAGAACAATGCCCAAGATGAATAATCAGACCGCGAAAGTGATTATTTTGAAAAAATAAGTATATAGACAGTATCTATTGCCACAGCGGTTCACGTTCCCACCCACGGGGGAACCCCATGGCTACGGTGTCAATGGCTGGATAGTTGGCAAGAAGCGCATCAATCTTAGCCTTCATGTCGTTATGTGGGGAAATGATGTTCAGGAAATACTTGATGATGCAGAGGTTGAAATAGATTCGTAGCGCATCCGTGGGAAGTGTTATCCAGTTTCCAGCCATGCGATTGGGAAGCATCGGACGTATGGTATTCTGCTTGTTCCACACACGAGCATGATGGCAACAGGAATTGCGGGTCAGGGTTACAATGGTAAGCCACGACTCAAAAGGTGCCACTTGTAAACCAAATCTCCGAGCGATGTTCTTCTTAATTCGGGCGACCTTGATATTGCTGAAGATATTGGTGATGACTCCGAAGGGGAGTACTTCAGCCAATATCCAAGCAGGAGGATAGGCATCGGAATATGTCTGCTTGAAGTGGACGATGAAATCTTCACGTGAGCGGTGAAGTTCTGCGTCTATCAAGTCCATTGTATGATGGAATTTGCCTTGGTCAATGAAATTGCTACTGTCGGTCATCCAGAAGGGATTGCCCGTCATGTCGCTGCCGATATTGACAATCGCGCTGCGTACTGCCACTTCGATTTTCTCTATCTCATTGAATATAAGCAGGCGAAGTTTCTTGTCGAAACGGTAGAGCATCATCACTTGGTCGAATGAGGTGTTCGGTTTGTAGCGGTGTTGCTCCTTGGGTATCTGTAATAAAGGATACATATAGGCTGACAGGCGGTAATAGCCTATATATTCGAGATAACTTTCTGCCTTAACTGTGTATGCGACCGTCAAGCCTCGTGACTGCAAGAGACTGACTAGGTCGTGTGCACTGGTGTACGGCTTCTGGAATGGAATTCTATTGCTCATTGTATAAAAATAAAACGACCCGCACATTTGAGCATCGTTGAGAGGCTTGGCGGGTTCTAGTGGTGCAAAGGTACAGCTTTATTTTGAAATAGCCAAACTTTTTTGAAGAAAAAGAGTAAATGTAGCCCAAGAAATCTTTATTTTACTTCTAAATGCCTCCTCGACGTTTCTTTTTCCCAACCAAAGATTGTCTGACGCTCGATGGACGGAAGTTTGTGGGATGTGACCCTAAATTTATTACCCCTTCGATACAAAACTCTGCAAGGCGCGGGCACCATCGTGATTCACGTTGAGGGCCAATACCGTAGAAAGGTATTTGGCTCCTTGGGCGGCATTGCCCAGTCCATAGTTGCCTAAGGCGAGCATATAGTTGCAATGAATCCGATTGGCTTCGTCAAGGTTGCCGTCCCACACCAGCAGGTCGGGCAGGCTAACGGCAAAATAGTCCATCGTGATGTGATCGAAGATATGCTTTTCGCCATAGGAAATCAGTTTGTGGAACAGTCCGCGAGCGGCTTTCTCGTCTCCCAAGGCACGATAGCAGAGGGCGGCATAGAAAATCTTGTCGGGCTTGGCATCGTTGTAATACATGGCTGCCGCCGGTTCGGTAGGTCCGGCAGTACCCAACCGGTAGTTGTCCGTCGAGCGTTGCAGAAGTTGCTTCTTGTCTGCTTCGTTCTCCGACAAATCAGCAAGCATCGCATAGGCCTTGCCTAAGAAGAAGTAGAAGTCGTTGTCCTGCGCGCCATAGAGTTTGCCTTCGCCAAGATTGTGCGGGAAGACCAGACACTCCTGTAGCAATGAAATGGCATCGAGAAGGGCCTTTTTCCGATTGTCGCTCGATGCCTCTTGCCCGGCACGACCGATGAGCTGTTTCGCCAGTTCCACGCGGCAGATCTGGTATTGTCCGCTCACCTTGCCTTCGCCGCCTTCCCAGACATGAAACCAATGGCTGGCGATTTTCTCTTTGGCCTCTTCGTATCGACCCACCTGATTGAGCAAGGTAATCTCTTCCAAAACGAGGTCGTCGCGCTTTGCCACTTCAGCAGGATGTTGCTGCAGGAACTTCAGGCGGAAATCGTGCGCATATTGCAAGCGTTTGTAAAGCTGGTCGAGTTCCATCAGGATACGAGCATCCGTTTCGTCAAGGCGATAAGCCGTTTCCATTTCCGCTACGGCACGCTTGGCGTCATTACACTTGTTGAAATAGGCCAAGGCCAGATTGCGGTGCACAGTGGGGAACCCGGGTTCGAGAGCCGCAGATTTTTCCCAAAGTTCGCGAGCCAGATCGTACTGGCGGCGATCGTAGTAGAGATTGCCTAAATAGTAGCAGGCACGCGGATCGTCAGGATACTCGGAGAGAGCCATGACGGCTTCTGCACGGTTCGGGAAACAGAAGTCTTGCGGCTGTGCCTGAGCTGCAGCGTGATCGGATTCCGAACCAGTCAGCCAGGTCTTGTAGTAATAGGTCATAGGCGTGGCGGCTCCTGTCCGGATGGCAAGATCCAGTATCTGCACCGCCTCCTCCTTGAGACCGGCATCAGCATAATCGAGCGCCACTTCCTCGTAGTTATTGGCATCGCCGTGCATGAGTCGCTGTATATCATCGATGCGTCCCAGTTCGAACAGCACACCGTAGTTAAACGGATTGATGGCAAGCGCTTCCTTGGCGAAAGCCTCGAACTCGGAGGCATCGGTATGCAGTTTGCGAAGAATGGCAGCCTTCAAGGCGCGGGCTTTGTGATTGTGCCAGCCCGAAATGAGTGACTTGTCGATAAGATAGAGCGCCTCTTCGAAATCCTGTCGCATGCAGGCAATCTGGGCACACATCAGGTAACCGGCTTGCTGCCAGGCGGCATTCCAAGTCGATTTATACGCCCAGTCGTAGGCTTCATCAATCTTGCCCTGATACTTTAGGCATAGCGCCAGGTTGTAAAGCGGTTCGCCGTCGTAGGGGTTCGGATTGCGTTTCTGCAGCACCTTTACCGCTGTGCGCAGGTAGCTCTCAGCCTTCTGGAATCGCCCGCGACGAATGTACCACAGACCCATGGCATTGTTGCAACGCACATCGAGCGGGTCGCGGCGAAGCGCTTCCTCATAGTAGTCGAGTGCTGACCAGGTGGCATGACGGTACTGTTCGAGATGCAAACCGGTGAGGTACAACTGTTCGTTGGTCTTGATCTCAGCAGGCAATAAGGCAGCCTCAGCGGCATCGGGAATCGGAGTGATTTCGTCGGGTTCGGGATCGTAGCTGAGCACCACGCGACGGTTCTGCAGCAGACGCACATGCACATGGGCAGCATCGAGACCTGTAATGTGCTTGCTGTAAACATCTTCCGGACCGAGGTCAAGTTCCTCTTCCAGTAAGGTTCGTCCGGCATCGTTCTTCACCGATAGGGTCACGTGCTGGCGTGAGGTGGCGAAAATTTGGATGCTTTCGTCTGCCACGTTGATCATGAAATCCTTGCTGGCATTCTTCACCAAGCCCAGTTCGCGGTAGGGCATAAAGTATTGCACAAAGGTCTTTTCCTCGTATGGCATCAGCCAGGTGAAGTCGGGCTGGTTTTCGGTATAGACACCTGCCATCAGCTCGATATAGGGTCCATCAGTATCGGTAAGGGCACGATCCCATGCACGTCCGAAGTCGCCGTTGCCACAGGTCCACTGTTTCTTGCCAGGTGAGAAGTGATGGTCTGCCACATGCAGCATACCGGCCTGCGTGTCGTTCTCGTAACCGCCCTCGAAGTTGTATTTCGATTGGGCCACCATATAGGAGGTTGGCACAAAGATGTTCTTGTAGTTCGAAATATCGACACCAGCACTATAGTCCATCTTATAATAGGTACCCGTGGCAATCGGGAAAGAGCTGACGGCACGCTTGCCGTGGTCGAACACCGCGTTGACGTCCTGCGGGAAGACGCTTTGGTACTGATCGTTGACAGCCACAGCCGGATTTGCCCACCACAGGAAAGTCTGTGGCGTGGGAGTCGGATTGTAGAGACGGCCGTGAATTTCGAGATAAGCACACCCCGGACGAAGCGTGAATCCGGCTTGTCCCTGCTGATGGAACATCCGCTCGCGTTCGTTCACCCAGACCGTTACCGACCCGTCTTTGCTTTCTTCGATGGTGCAATCGACGGGCATATAGGTGGATGGACGGTGGTGCTGCGGCCAGTTGAACTCGATGCCGCCCGAAATCCAGGGACCGAGCAAGCCTACCAGCGCCGGTTTGATGACATGATTAAAATAGATGAAATGACGTTGCTTGATCTTGTCGTATGCCATTTGCACACGTCCGCCCAGTTCGGGCAGAATCATCACCTTGATGTATTCGTTCTCGATATAAACCGCATGATAGGTCTTATCGACCTTTTCGTTGCTGATACTTTCAATAACAGGATAGGGATAAACCACACCTGATGAACCTTGATAAACGCGTTTCTCCAGAAAAATAGGATTCTTTTCGGGTTTGCCAACTTCGTAGGTTGGGAAGATCACGTCTTCACGCCAAGCTTTGACCATAATATATAAGAGTAATTAAGGGGAGTTAAAGGGGAGTTAAAGGGGAGTTAAAGGGATGTAAAAGGGGAGTAAAAGGGACGTTTGTTTTGTCTGCTAAGATGTCAGTTCCTTTTCCAGTTCTTCGAGGCTCTTGCCCTTGGTTTCAGGGCAACGGCGATAGAGGAAAACAAAGGCGCAGATGCAGATGCCGGCATAGACCCAGAAGGAGCCGTAGGTGCCAAGCGTGGCATTCATGGGCGGGAAGAAGAACGTGAGGGTGCAACAGCCCACCCATAGCGCAAAGGTGCAAGTCGCCATGGCAATGCCACGCACGCGATGGGGAAAGATTTCAGCAAGGAGCGTCCAGGTGACCGGACCGAGCGTCATTGCGTAGCACGAAATGGCAGCCACGACCAGTGCCACCATCAGCATGCCGGTCATTTCTAAATAATAGCAGGTGCCAAGTATCAGATAAATCAGACCCAGTCCGCCAGCTCCGATCAGCATCAGCGTGCGACGTCCCCATTTCTCGATGGTATAGAGCGCCACAAAGGTAAATATCACATTGGCGATGCCTGTAATCACGATATTGATAAACATACCATCGACGTTAAAGCCTGCACCCACAAAAATCTCTTGGGCATAGTTAAAGATCACATTGGTGCCGCACCATTGCTGGAACACAGCTACCACCAGACCGAGCAGGAGCACACGGGCGTATTTCGGTGTGAACAACTCGCTGAGTCCGGCTTCTTTGGCTGCGGATGCACCTGCTGCAACCGCTTTCCGGTGCTGCTTGAGCTGCACGAAGACCGGCGATTCGGGAATGAAGAAACTCAGCACTAAGAAGAGTGCGGCAGGAGCTGTCTCTGCCCAGAACATCCATCGCCAGCCCCATTCCAGATTCCAGGCTTGCGATGCAGCATCAGACGTGTCCCGAGCCAGGAGCATATTGACAATCTGTGCTGCCAGAATGCCCAGCACGATGGTCATCTGGTTGATGCTGACCATGCGTCCGCGAATGTTGGCAGGACTCACCTCAGCAATGTAGATAGGCGAAAGCGCGGAAGCCACACCGATACCGATACCGCCAATGAAACGTGCCACATTGAACAGGATGAAACTGTTGAAGTAGCCTGTTGCAAGAGCACTGACTGTAAAGAAGACGGCAGCTGTGGTGAGCAAGGGCTTGCGTCCGTAGCGGTCAGCCAAAGCGCCAGCCACCATAGCACCTGCCAGACACCCCACCAGGGCGGTAGTCATGGCAACACCCTGCATGAACGGGTTACCGTCAATGCTGAAATAAAGCTCATAGAACGGTTTGGCACCGCCAATCACCACCCAGTCGTAACCGAAAAGCAGTCCGCCCATGGCGCTGACGCAGCAGATAAAGAATAGGAAACCTTTAGAATCATTCATGATGTATGTTCGTTTTGACGGTGCAAAGGTAGTGCTTTATTTGCAATGCGGAAATAGAAAATTACGTAAAATAAATGGATTTTCCTGTTATTGGAGAAACAATTTCGAAAAATAGTGCAAAAATCTTCGGTAGAAAGGGCTATCTTTGTGCCATGATGAAGATTAAAGAAGGTTTTTCCGGTTCGCGAGGAATCGTGCTGCCTCCCTATGTGCAGGAGGGATTCACGTCCGATCCGTTGCTGTCAGCGCTCCACATCACCGATATCGGTTATTATCCCGAAGCTGCCCATCACGGCATCGAGCGTCCGCAGGGTATCGGGCAATACGTATTTATCTATTGTGTGAACGGAGCGGGCACTTATCAGGTGGGAGGTCAGTCGTTTGAGGTGCAGGCCAATCAGTATTTCATTCTGCCTGCCGGCTTGCCCCACAGTTATGCCGCTCATCCGTCGCAACCGTGGACCATCTACTGGATTCATTTCGGTGGGAATCTGGCTCCGTATTATGCGGAGGGGCTCACCGGCCCGAAAGAGATCCGTCCGGAAATGAGCAGCCGTATCAGTACGCGCACCAATATCTTCGAGGAGATTTTCCAGACCCTGAGCCAGGGCTTCGATCCGGAACACCTGCATTATGCTTCCTGCCTGTTCCACTACTATCTGGGCACGTTGCGCTACATTGACACCTACAGAAGTGTGTGGCAACCGGCAGATGAGGAAGAAGGGCATCGGGTGGTGCAGGCTGCCTTGCACTTTATGCACGAGAATCTGGAGAAGCATCTGACCATCCAGCAGATGGCGGATTATGTGGGCTACAGCACCTCGCATTTCTCGCATCTGTTCAGGGCGCAGATGAAACAAAGTCCTGTTACCTATTTCAACCAGCTGAAGATTGAAGAAGCGGCGGTATTGCTTGCCACCACGAACATGAAAGTCAATCAGATCTGTTTCAAGGTCGGGTTCGAAGATCCGTACTATTTCAGCCGCCTGTTCACCAAAATCAAGGGCGTTTCACCTAACCAGTACCGCAAGCAGGATAAAAGGTGAGAAACTTTGCAACCCGTTTGCAAAAACAAAGCCCTAACTTTGCAGCTGAAAGATTAAACTGTAATAATATATGTGTAGCGAACATCATCACTGCAAGAGTTGTGAGGCAGGTGCGGAACACCATCACGAGCATTCTCACGAACACCATCATGAGGAGGAAGAGATGAGCACGAAGCAGCGGCTCGTGCTGATTCTGTTGGCAGCCGTTCTGCTGGCAGTTGCCGTTTGGGTGGAACATCGGTTCGAACTGGAAACCTGGCAGTTGCTGCTGGTATATCTGGTTCCGTACCTTGTGGTAGGTTGGGGAACCGTGAAAGAAGCCATCGAAGGATTATTGGAAGGGGAGGCACTGAATGAAGAGTTCCTGATGACGATTGCCACCTTGGGTGCATTGAGCATCGGATTCCTGCCGGGAGCAGAAAGCCAGTTTCCCGAGGCGGTATTTGTCATGCTGTTCTTTCAGGTGGGCGAACTGTTTGAAGGCTATGCGGAAGGCGAAAGCCGGAAGAGCATCAGTCATCTGATGGATATCCGTCCGGATTATGCCCATGTGGAACGGGAAGGCGTAGTAACCACAGTATCGCCCGATGAGGTGCAGATTGGTGAAGTGATTGTCATCAAACCCGGAGAGAAAGTGCCTTTGGACGGCGAAGTGGTTGAGGGAACCTCCGCCTTGAACACGATGGCACTCACGGGCGAAAGCGTGCCTCGGGAAGTGAGCATCGGGGAAGAAGTGATGTCGGGATGCGTGAACCAGACAGGTGTGCTGCGGGTGCGTACCACCCGTATTTTCGGAGAATCGACCGTATCGAAAATCATCGATCTGATTGAACATGCCGGCGAGTCGAAGTCGAAGAGCGAATCGTTTATCACGAAGTTCGCCCGTATCTATACGCCCATCGTGGTCGGTGTCGCCTTAGTGTTGGCTTTGGTGGCGCCAGCCTTTACCGAAAGCTATACCGCCAACTTCGCTACGTGGCTGTATCGCGCTTTGGTCTTCTTGGTGGTAAGTTGCCCATGTGCATTGGTCATTAGTGTGCCGCTCTCGTTCTTTGGCGGTATTGGAGGTGCCTCGCGTCGCGGTATTCTGGTGAAGGGCGCCAACTATTTGGACACATTGGCAAAAGTCCGGACGGTGGTGTTCGACAAAACCGGTACCTTGACGCACGGCGTGTTTGCAGTGGATGTTGTTCATCCGAATATTCCTTCTCCTTTGAACGAACATCCTATCGATGCTCACGAATTGCTGCATCTGGCTGCTCATGTGGAGCACTATTCGACGCACCCCATCGCCCAAGCCCTGCGGGATGCCTATCCGGAGGAAGAACACGACGGATGCGTTATTACTAACGTGGAAGAAGTGGCAGGAGAAGGTATTCGGGCTATGGTGAACGGCCGGGAGGTTTGCGTAGGAAACCGGAAGATGATGCGGCGCCTGATGTCGGAAGAGGAGGTGCGTTGCGAGTGCTGTGCACACGCTGTCGGTACGTTGGTGCACGTAGCTGTGGAAGGCCGGTATGCAGGACATATTGCCATCAGCGATCAGGTGAAAACAGACAGTCAGACAGCGGTTCAGGAACTGAAGAAATTAGGCGTTGAGCAAACTGTAATGCTGACCGGCGACCGTCGGGAAGTGGGAGAGCATGTGGCACGCGAATTGGGCATCGATACCTGCTATGCCGAGCTCCTGCCTACGGATAAGGTAGCGCACGTGGAACAGCTTTTGCAATCTGGTTCTCCGTTGGCGTTTGTGGGCGACGGCATCAACGATGCACCCGTCCTGAAACGTGCTGATGTGGGTATTGCGATGGGAGGTTTGGGCAGCGATGCCGCTATAGAAGCCGCAGATGTGGTGCTGATGGATGATGAACCGTCGAAGATCGCATTGGCGATACGGATTGCACGTCGTACCATCGGTATTGCCCGACAGAACATCTGGTTCGCCATTGGCGTGAAAGTGCTGGTATTGCTTTTGGCAACGTTAGGTTTCGCCAATATGTGGATGGCGGTGTTCGCAGATGTAGGCGTTACCGTGATTGCGGTGCTGAATGCGATGCGCGCTTTACGTACCAGATAGACATCAGAATGCCGGGAACGGTCAGCAAGCACGCCATAGCGAAATAAGAATAGTAGCTATGGAGTGCTTCCTGTATATAGCCAGACAGCGTGGAAGGAATCAGCAGCCCAAACGCCATCAAAGCCGTCAGGAATGCGTAATGCGAAGTTTCGTAAGGTCCTTTGGCGCATTCCAGCAGATAGATCATGTAGGCGGTAAAACCGAAGCCATAGCCAAACTGCTCGATGCTGATGCACGAACCGATGACAGCCAGCGAAGGAATCTCAGCGGACAAAGCCCCGTAGGAAAGCCAGACGTAGAGCAGATCGGGCAGATCGAGCGCCAGCACCATCGGGATGATGCAACGCTTCAAGCCCCAGCGACTCACGCAGATGCCGCCCAGAATGCCGCCAATCACTAATGAAAGCGTGCCAAAGGTGCCGTACAGGTAGCCGTACTGCTCGTTGTTGAGCCCCATGCCGCCTTGTCCGATACCGTCTTTCAGAAACAGGATGGTCACCTTCGAGAGGAACGCTTCGCCCAATCGATAGGTGAAAATAAACAGGAGCATAAACAGCAGCTCCTTACCGGCATGCAGTTGCACGAAGCTTTTCAGCACCTCGCGGATGGAACGCTGTTCTGTTGTTTGCTGAGGGTGGGACGCAGCGTCTTTCGTAACTTTCGGTAGCAGGAACTTATGGCAAACTGCCAATAGAAGCATCAAAGCGGCGATAATATAGAAAGTGCGTTGCCAGGCAGAAGGCGTACCTTCTTTGGCCAGAATGAGCAAGACGCCGCTGGCAAACAGCATGCCCAGACGATAGGCGGTGCTGCGGATACCGACAAAGAACGCCTGATCCTTGGGGGGCAAAGCCAGCATGTAGTAGCCGTCGCACGAAACATCGTAAGTGGCAGAAGCCAAGGCCGCCAACGCGCTGCCGCCCACTACGACCGGCAGCCACCAGCTTTGTTGCAGCGAAAGGGCAATCAGAAAGAAAACGACCGCCATGATTGCTTGCGTCAGCAGCATCCAGCGGCGTTTGGTGCTATGGGTGTCGATGAACGGGCTCCAGAGGAACTTCCACATCCAGGGCAGCGCCAGCAGCGACGGAATCATCGCAGCGGGACCGTTGCTGACCCCCATATCCGCTAGCAAAGCAATCAGCACCGTGTTGACGATGGTGTAGGGCAATCCTTCGCTGAAATTGGCGCTCAAAACCCAACTCCAAGTTCTCAATCTGCTCATTTTACGACATAAAAAAAGTGAAAATATCTTGATTTTGGCGGCAAATGTAATAAAAGTTGCCAAAATACACAAACTTTTGGGATGATTTTTTGTAACCTTGCCTTTTTTTTGCTACCTTTGCGCCCGTAATTTATAAAAAGAATGAAGCGTATTACGGTATTCCTGTTCTGCTTTCTGTCGTGTCTGACCTGTGCGTGGGCGCAGATCAATACAGATCGCGTGATGATTATTGGCCGCAATGCGCTCTATTTCGAGGATTATGTCCTCTCCATCCAATACTTTAACGAGGTGATCGGTGTAAAGCCTTACCTGCCGGAACCCTATCTGTATCGGGGCATCGCCAAAATCTATTTGGACGATTACTTGGGTGCAGAGCAGGATGCAACGGCGTGTCTGGAGCGGAACCCGTTCATCACAACCGCCTATCAGGTGCGCGGCATCGCCCGCCAGAATATGCACCTCTACGACGAAGCGATTGCCGATTTTCAGGCGGGCCTCAAGGAACAGCCGGAGAACAAGACGTTCCTGCGGGCATTGGGCGTGAGCTATGCGTTGAAAAAGGAATACCAGACGGCAGACAGCTGTTTCCAGCATTTTATTGAACTCTTTCCTAACGAGCCGTCAGCTTACATGACGCGTGCCCAGCTGAAAATCGAATTGGGCGACAGTTTGCAGGCATTGGAACTTCTGAATAAAGCCATCGAACTCGACAAAGGCAACTCTTTCGCTTTCGCTCTGCGTTCGATGATTCTGGAACAGCAGGAGGAACATCAGTTGGCGATGGAGGATATGAACCGGGCCATCCGACTGGATCCGGAGCAGCCTTCCTACTACATCAACCGCGCATTCATCAAATATAATTCCGATGATCTGAACGGTGCTATCGGTGATTACGATACGGCGTTGGAACTGGATCCGAACAGCACCGTCGGACATTACAACCGAGGTCTGCTGAGGGCGCAGGTGGGAGACCGCAATCGCGCCATCGACGATTTTACTGCCGTGCTTGCCCAGGAACCGGACAATACGTTTGCCATCTATAATCGTGCTATCTTGCGCGATGAGGTGGGCGATCTGCAAGGCGCCATCGACGACTATACGTTGGTTTACGAACAGCACCCCAACTATTTCCCCGTGCTGTATGCCCGAAGCGAGGCGCGACGGAAGTTGGGGCAATCGAAGCAGTCGGATGATGACTACCGGCTGGCATTTGCTGTGCAGAACCGCGTGAAGCAGGAGCATGAAGAACGCGAACGGAAACGCATCGCAGCCGGAAAGACGGTGGAGGAAGTGGAGGCGGAAACCGATCTGGCGGATGACGAACTGACTGACGATGAACGGACACGCAGGGAGAGCGACAAAAACATACGCAAGTTCAACCGGCTTATCACGAGCAGCGTGGGCGACGAGAACCAGCGCTACAGCAACGAACTTCGCGGACGTGTGCAGGACAAGCAGAGCAGCGTGGATATGCAGCCAATGTTTGTGCTGACCTACTACGAGAAGCACGAAGAGACCCGCCAGCTGATCTATTTCGAGAAGAATCTGAGCGATTTCAACCGGGCAGGCTTGCTGTCGCAGCGCTTGAAGTGCGTGAACAACGAACCCATGCTGACCCAGTCGCAGGTAAGGGCACATTTCGCCAGCATTGACGACTACAGCCGTCTGATTGGCCTGAATGGAGGCAACGTCATTTCGTTCTTCGGGCGAAGCCTGGATTATATGCTGGTGCAGGATTACCAAAGCGCTTTGACCGATCTGAACGAGGTGCTGATGCGTAAGGATAACTTCATCCTGGCGTACTTCAACCGAGCTGTGCTCCGTTTCCGGCAACTGGAGATCGACGAGCGGGCCGGATTGGCAGGCACGAGAAACAGCAACATCGACGATGAACTGAAGAATACGGCTTTGGCAGCTGTGGGCAGCCAGCAGGCTGCAACGGTACCGTCGAACGGCTTGAACATCCGCGTGAACAACGGTACGCTGACGGCGCAGGAAAGGGCGCGCCTGGAAGCAGAACGTCAGGCGCAGGTGCGCAAAGTGGAGTGCGAGTTGGCATTGCGCGACTTGGACAAGGTGATCAAGCTGGCTCCGTCGTTTGTGTATGCCTACTACAACCGGGCGTTCATTTCTGCCAAACTGAACAATTTCGACGAGGCCGTCGATAATCTGAACGAAGCCATCCGGCTCTATCCGAACTTTGCGGAAGCCTATTACAACCGAGGGCTGATCAATCTGCGCATCGGTAAAACCAAAGCCGGTATTGCCGACCTCAGCAAGGCGGGAGAACTGGGCTTGGCTCAGGCTTACGCGGTGCTGAAACGGGCGCAGGAATAATACGCGGATTTTTGCGCCCCAGTTAGAGAAAAATTTTTTTCCAGTTGGGCAGCAAATTTTCTCCAGTTAGGCGGCAAAAATCGGTAGCAGGACAGGAAGTAAAAATTATATACATTTTTAAATATTAAACAATGCAGAAAATCATCATTCTCGATTTCGGTTCGCAGACCACTCAGCTGATTGGACGACGAGTGCGCGAACTCGACACCTTCTGTGAAATTGTTCCCTACAACAAGTTTCCGCAAGGCGACGATTCCGTCATTGGCGTTATCTTAAGCGGTTCCCCGTATTCTGTGCACGACCCGGAGGCTTTCAAAGTCGATTTGAGCCAGTTTGTCGGTCGCATCCCGGTGCTCGGAATCTGCTATGGCGCACAGTTCATCAGCTATGCCAACGGCGGCAAGGTCGAGAAAGCAGACAGTCGCGAATACGGACGCGCCAACTTGCAGCAGTTCGATGCCGCAAATCCGCTGTTTGAGGGCTTTGTGCCTAACAGCCAGGTTTGGATGAGTCACGGCGATACCATTACAGCCATTCCGGAAGATTGCAAGTGCATCGCATCGACCGCCAATGTGAAATATGCCGCTTACGCATCGACCAAGAATCCGGTTTGGGCGGTGCAGTTCCATCCGGAAGTGTTCCATTCGGTGCAGGGAACGCAGCTGCTCAAGAACTTCGTTGTGAACATCTGCGGAAGCAAGCAGGATTGGAGTGCCGCCAGTTTCGTGGATACCACCGTTGCTGAATTGAGGGCACAGGTGGGCAACGACCGCGTGATTCTCGGTTTGTCGGGCGGCGTTGACAGTTCGGTGGCGGCCGTATTGCTGAATCGTGCCATTGGCAAGAACCTGACTTGTATCTTCGTCGATCACGGTATGCTCCGCAAGAACGAGTTCCGCGACGTGATGCACGACTACGAGTGCCTGGGCCTGAACGTAATCGGTGTGGATGCTTCCGAGAAGTTCTTCTCCGATCTGGCTGGTGTGACCGATCCGGAACAGAAGCGCAAGATTATCGGTCGCGACTTCGTGGAGGTGTTCAATGCAGAAGCACAGAAGATTAAGGATGCCAAATGGCTGGCACAGGGAACCATCTATCCCGACCGCATCGAGAGCCTGAATATTACGGGTAAGGTGATCAAGAGCCACCACAACGTGGGCGGTCTGCCCAAGGAAATGCACCTCAGTTTGTGCGAGCCTTTGAAGTGGCTGTTCAAGGACGAAGTGCGTCGCGTGGGACGCCAGTTAGGTATGCCGGAGCACCTCATCACACGTCATCCGTTCCCGGGACCGGGCCTTGCTGTGCGTATTTTGGGCGACATCACGCCGGAAAAGGTGCGTATTCTGCAAGATGCCGATGACATTTACATTCACGGCCTGCGCGATTATAAGGTCAAACTGAGCGGCGAGGAAGCCCGTCGCGTGCTGGCTGCTGGCGTTCCTGCTGATATGAAGGACGGCGAGATTGAAGTAAGCCTTTACGACCAGATCTGGCAGGCAGGTACCGTATTGCTGAGCACCGTGCGTAGCGTGGGCGTAATGGGCGATGAACGTACCTACGAGCACCCAGTGGCATTGCGTGCCGTCACATCGACCGATGCGATGACTGCAGACTGGGCACATCTGCCATACGATTTCATGGCGAAGGTTTCGAACGAAATCATCAACAAGGTGAGGGGCGTGAACCGCGTATGCTACGACATTTCCTCAAAACCGCCTTCGACCATCGAATGGGAGTAAAATCGGATAGTTAAAAAACTTTAAATATTTTGTTGTGTAGATATAATTATGTATCTTTGCACGCTGTATTCATGAGCTATCGAGAGAATTAAATGATAATAAATAAGAAAGAAGTTTCGTGTCTGGTTGCCTTCTGCTTGGCAATTCTGTGCACGGCAGGCTTTGCTCAGAATTTGAATCCGAGCAACCTGACCTCTTCTCCATATACGCGCTATGGTTTCGGTAAATTAGGAACCGTGGGTAATACCAGTACCCGAGCTATGGGTGACGCTGGTATTGCTTTGCGTTCCAATTTATATACGAACCTGTACAATCCGGCATCGTTGACAGCCATCGATACATTGACGTTGCTGTTCGATACAGGATTGGATGCAGAATGGTTTTCGGTGAGCGAAAACGGCTCGCACGAATACGATTGGAATGCCGGCTTCAGCTATATGACTTTCCATTTTCCTTTGTGGAACCGATTTGCAGGATCTATTGCTTATACGCCTTACTCGATGGTGGGTTATGAGTATGGAAACGAGAGCAAGGAAGCCATCGGAAATGCGCTGACCAGCAACGATACACTGGTGTATAGCAATTCCTATTCCGGAAACGGCGGTTTGCAGCACTTCCAGTTGTCGTTGGCGTGGGAACCCCTGAAGGCGAGGACGCAGACGCTGAATCTGGGTGCATCTATTGGTTACATTTGCGGTACGGTGGAACATGCAGGTTCGATGTATGTGAGCAGCGGACAGAGCAACAGTACCTATTCCGGAAGAAACTTCACCGTAAAGGGTTTTGATGTGTTGCTGGGCGCACAATATACGCATCTGCTGGGGCCATCGAGAAATCTGGTTTTCGGGGCCACGTTTGCCCCACGTACGCCACTGTCGGTGCATAGCGATGTGACGAAGGTATCAGGGTCGGACACGGTGAGTACATCCAGTAAAATAACGTTGTATGCCCCGTTGAAATTCGGAGCCGGAGTGAGCTACCAGTACGACCGACGTCTGACGCTGACGGGCGAATACAGTTTCGAGAACTGGTCGAAGGTGGCGGGTTTCGATGCTAATCTGAATAAAGCAGACGATGTGTATCAGAACATCTCGAAAGTGGCATTTGGAGCAGAATATCGCCCGAAAACGTATGCACAGAACTATTTCCAGACGTGCCTCTACCGCATGGGCGCCTCGATAAAGAGTTCGTACATCGAAACCTATGGCAGCCAGAATACAGAATATTCGGTATCGTGCGGCATCGGTATGCCTACATTGAACAAGCGAAGCGTCTTCAACTTCTCGGTTGCATACACCCATTTGCAGCCCTCGAAGAGCCACATGCTGAGCGAGAACTATCTGCATTTCACGGTGGGTATCACATTCAACGAAATGATGTTCTACCGGAGCCGGTTGTTCTGATGCCGGTTAAACCAATGGAGAGCGGACGAGTCTAATGAGTAAACGGAACTCTTTTTGAAAACGATTATTTGTAAACTTTTAACTATATACATCTTATGAAGACATCTTTTAAGATTTTGTTTGGAGCTGTTATCGCCATGAGCGCTTCAGGACTGATGGCTCAGACTCCAAATCCGAATGATGAGAAACAGTGCTCGAACGGCAATACTGTTTTGGAAAACAACTCATTGTATTTCGAGTATTCTAAGCAGAAAAACTACAAGGAAGCTTACGAGTTCTGGGCACCTCTTTACGAGGCAGTGCCCGACTACAACAAGAATCTCTACATTCAGGGTGAGAAGATTCTGATCGACCTGATCAATCAGGCCATCAAGGCTAAGGACGTTGAGGCTCGTAAGAAGCACGTTGATGAGCTGATGGGCTTGTACGATAACCGCATCAAGTATTTCGGTAACGACGAAAAGATGCCCGCTGCCAAGATTTTGGGCAACAAGGCCAACTACTATCTGGCTTTCAACGGCAAGAACGCAGACGTCAATCTGGCATACAACTGGCTCACTGAAAGTGTGACCTCGTTGAAGGATGAGGCTGATGCCAAGGTGCTGGTGCAGTGGGTGAACGTTTCGCAGAAGAAGTTCCAGGCAGATCCGAATTTCAAGGCTGACTATATTGCCAACTACATGAAGGGTTCGGAATATATCGACGGTTCGCTCGATAACTGGTACAAGCGTCTGGAAACCGATCAGAAGGCATTGGTCGATGACAGTCCTGCCAACGACGAGAAGGCTGCCAAGGATACTTTGCTCTGCCAGCAGTTCATTTCGTTCATCAAGACTCAGAAGACTGCTTTGACCGGAAACTTTGCCGCTTCTGGCGCTGCTGATGTCGAGACTTTGGTAAGTGTGTTCGAGCCACAGGTGGAAGGCAAGAAGGATGACGCTACGTTCCTGAACAACGTTTCGAAGCTGTTGGGCCGCAGCAAGACCGGTCGCGAAACCGAGCTCTACTTCAAGGTTTCCGAGTATTCTTACGCTTTGTCTCCTTCGATGGCATCTGCTAAGGGTATGGCTCAGCTCGCTATGAAGAATCAGGACTGGGACAACGCCATCAAGTACTTGGAGGAATCTCTCTCGTTTGCCGTACAGCCGGAAGACAAGGCTGATGTCCTGTTGCTCGAAGCCAACGTTTACTACAAGTATAAGAAGAACTTCAGCAAGGGTCGTGAACTTTGCCGTCAGAGTATCGCTCTCGACAAGAGTTCTGCAGATCCGTACATCTTCATTGCTGATATGTATCGTCAGTCAGGCGAAATGGTATTCCCGAATGAAGACGCTGTTGTACGGTCAACCGTATATATGGCAGCCGTTGAGGAGTTGCAGCGTGCCAAGGCTGCTGAACCGAACCGTGCTCCTGAAATCAACTCGATGATCCAGGCCTACAAGAAAGCTTATCCAGAGAAGTCGCAGTTGTTCATGAAGGGTATTCAGGCAGGTTCTTCCTACCACATCCCAGGTTGGATGAACATCAATATCGTAATTCCTGATTAATGTTAACCGGATAGCAAAATAAAAAACGAGGGCGAAAAGCTCTCGTTTTTTTGTGTCTGGAATATCGCTAATATAGCGTAGCGTTCTTATTGTGTTACTGTTGAATCGCCTGTTCCAAGGCAAAGCTCAGCTGATCTGGACAGGAAGTCGGTCTTGCGCCGCATTTGATTCCTCTCACCCGCTGGATGATATCTTCAGCTTTCTGTCCCTTAACGAGGGCTGAAATTCCTTGGGTATTTCCATGGCAACCGCCCACAAACTGAACGTTCTGAACAATGTTGTTGTCATCCAGTTCAACGTGTATCATGCGCGAGCAAGTGCCGCTGGTAACGTAGTTAACCTCTTTCATAATGGATATTTTTGAATAATATATTGTCTTTGTTTCGACAAAGTCGAAGATTTTGCTGCAAAGATAAGAAAAAATAAGTGTTTTGTTTGGCTATTCCAAAAAAAATGAGTAAATTTGCCCCGATTTATCGATGTTGATGCAAAATATATTTTTCCATATAGCAAAAACGATGTGCAAGTTGTCGGTGGTGCTTGTGTTAGTGGGTATGATTCTTACGGTATCGGGTCGCGCAGATGTTGTGCCTGATGTCCATAAGCGTATGCACGAACAGTTGCAGGCAGAACAGGATAACTCGCAGCGTTTTCAGGCAATGGTTGATTCGCTGACCAATCAGAACGAGGAGACGGAGGAACCCTTTAACCTGTATTCAACGCTCGATCTGGATGCCGGTTGGGATGACGATCATGTCGATCCGCTCTTAGGTAAGGCGGGTATTGCTATTCCGGATTCTGCATTTATTCCGATGAAAGGTTTTGTGCCTCCCGTCATCGGTCGGGTCAATTCCCCATACGGCTGGCGCAAGAGAAGAATGCATAAGGGCGTTGATTTGAAGTTATATCCGGGAGATACGGTTCGTGCCGCCTGGGACGGGAAAGTCCGCATCCGGAAATTCGATCGTCGTGGTTATGGTTATTACTACGTTTTGCGCCATCCTAACGGGATGGAAACCGTTTACGGGCACTTGTCGAAGTTTATCGTAAATCAGAACGATACGGTACGGGCCGGACAGCCTATCGGATTGGGCGGAAGTACGGGAAGAAGTACGGGACCGCACCTGCATCTCGAGTTCCGATACTATGGCATCGCTCTCGATCCTGCACAGGTGATTGACCTGAACACTTTCCGTCCTAAGTCGGAATTCTACGAGTTCCGGCAGAAAAGAGCCCGGCAGGTGGCTCAGGGACTGGCAGGAAACGGAACGGCAGCCTATCATCGCGTGAAGCAGGGCGATACCCTGGCAGCCATTGCCCGCCGTTACGGAACAACCGTTTCCCGGCTTTGTGATCTGAACGGCATCCGTTCGCGTTCGACCCTCCGCATCGGGCAACGTATCAGATACAAATAAAGAGACGAAAAGAAATAAAATACAGATATAACAAACAATGGAAGAAAACGTTCAAAAAAACGATCGCATCATCAATGTGAACATTGAGCAGGAAATGCGCAAGTCGTATATCGACTATTCAATGTCCGTCATTGTGTCCCGTGCCCTCCCGGATGTGCGCGACGGCTTCAAGCCAGTGCATCGCCGTGTGCTTTATGGTATGGACCAGATCGGAAACACTTACGACAAGCCTACAAAGAAATGTGCACGTATCGTAGGTGAGGTGTTGGGTAAGTTCCACCCTCATGGCGATAGCTCGGTTTATGGAGCCTTGGCTCGTATGGCACAGCCTTGGAACCTGCGTTACCTGCAGGTCGATGGACAGGGTAACTTCGGTTCTGTCGATGGCGATAGCCCGGCTGCCATGCGTTATACGGAGGCCCGTTTGAGCAAGATCTCGGAGGAAATGCTTCGCGATATCGAGAAAGATACCGTCGATATGATGGATAACTTCGATGCCACCTTGAAAGAACCGAAAGTATTACCGACCCGCATCCCGACGCTGTTGGTGAACGGTGCTAACGGTATTGCCGTAGGTATGGCCACCAATATGCCTACACACAATCTGTCGGAGTGTATCGATGGTATTTGCGCTTATATCGATAATCCGGAAATCACCGTCGAGGGTCTGATGGAATATATCAAGGCTCCGGATTTCCCGACCGGCGGTATCATCTACGGTTATGATGGTGTCAAGGAGGCCTATGAAACCGGTCGCGGTCGCATCGTGATCCGTTCGAAAGCAGAAATCGAGGACGAGGGTCAGCACATCAATATCGTTGTGACCGAAATCCCTTACGGAGTCAATAAGGCAGAACTCATCAAGCATATAGCCAATCTGGCTGACGAGAAAAAGATCGAAGGCATTGCCAATGCCAACGATGAGTCGGACCGTCAGGGTATGCGTATCGTGATCGAGCTGAAGCGCGATGCCAACCCGAATGTGGTGCTGAACAAACTGTTTAAGATGACGGAACTTCAGGCCAACTTCTCGGTTAACAACATCGCTCTGGTTCCAATTCCGGAGGCACCGAATGCATTGGGTATGCCAAAACTGCTCAATCTGAAGGATCTGGTTCGTTACTTCGTGGATCACCGTCATACGGTTGTTATCCGTCGCACCAAGTTCGATCTGGCTGAGGCAGAGAAAAAGGCCCACATTCTGGAGGGCTTGATTATTGCCTGCGATAACATCGACGAGGTGGTTCGCATCATTCGTGCCAGCCGCACTCCGGCAGATGCCCAGCGCGGTTTGGAAGAGCGTTTCAACATCGACGAATTGCAGTCGAAGGCCATTGTCGATATGCGTCTGTCGCAGCTGACTGGCTTGCGTATCGAGGAGTTGAAGCAGCAGTACGAGGATTTGATGAAGCAGATCGAATATTTCAAGCAGATTCTGGCTGACGAAGCCCTTTGTATGAAGGTTGTCAAGGACGAACTGATTGAAATCAAGGAGAAATACGGTGACGAGCGTCGCACGGTCATCGATTATCGTGGAGGAAACTTCAACGAGGAGGACTTCATTTCGAACGATGATGTGGTCATTACTATTTCGCACATGGGCTACATCAAACGCACCAAGTTGTCTGACTTCAAGGCGCAGAGTCGCGGCGGGGTCGGTAGCAAGGGTGCCGGTACTCGCGACAACGACTTCATCGAATATATGTATGCGGCTAAGAACCGCAACTGGCTGATGTTCTTCACCGAACAGGGTCAGGCATTCTGGATGAAGGTTTACAATATTCCGGAGTTCGCCAAGAACCAGAAGGGTCGTGCAATCCTGAATCTGCTGAACACTTCTGCAGACAACAAGGTGACTGCTTTCCTGAAAGTCGAATCGTTTGCGGATACCGACTTCAACGAGAACCATTATCTGGTATTCGTAACCGAGAAGGGTATTGTCAAGAAGACCAAACTTTCTGCCTATGCCCGTCCGCGTGCCAATGGTATCAATGCCATCAATTTGCAGGAGGGCGACCGCGTGGTGGAAGTTGTTATGACCGATGGCAGGCAGCACATCGTATTGGCTAACCGCAACGGTCGGGCCATTACCTTCCCGGAAACCAACGTGCGCACTATGGGTCGTGTGGCTACCGGTGTTCGCGGTATGCGTCTCGACGACGATGGCGAAGATAAGATTGTAGGCATGGTGGCTCTGCCTTATCCGGGCGTTCCGATGGGCGAGGAGAGCGATGCTGAAAACAACGAAAACGAGAACGAGGCAGAAGAGCAGCAGGAGCTCACTCTTTCTAATATGTTCGATGTTGCACAGGAGGAAGAAGCCCGTGAGGCTGAAGCCGCAGAAGAGGAGGCTGAAGAAGAACCGGAAGATTTCGATAATCCGGACAACTACTCTATTCTTGTGGTCAGCGAAAAAGGCTACGGCAAGCGCAGCTACATCACCGGTTATCGTATCACCCGTCGTGGCGGTAAGGGCGTGAAGACGCTGAACGTCACCAGCAAGACCGGTCGCCTGATTGCCTTGAAGAAGGTTTGCGACCTCGACGACCTGATGATTATCAACAAGTCGGGTATCGTGATCCGTCTGCATTGCAAGTATGATCCTGAAACCGGACAGGGCGTCCGCGTGATGGGTCGTGCGGCTCAGGGTGTCAAGCTCATCGATCTCGCCAAGAAGAACGATGTCATTGCTTCTGTCTGCCGCGTCATCAGCGAGGAGGAAGAAGACAACGTCGAAGCCGCAGTCGATACTTTGCCATCCGATGAAGCCCTGTTCAATGAGTCATCCGATGTGAACAATGAGGCTCAGGAATTAAACCCTGAACCCGATACAGAGTCTTAATGTAAACAAATCAAATAACTTTTCAATCTCAAACACTATGAAGAAGATTATTCTTTCTGCAATTGCACTGCTCCTGGTAGGAGGTGCTTGCTGTGTTGATGCAAATGCTCAGACAAAGGAAGAACTGAAAGCTCAGAAGGCTGCACAGAAGGCCCTTGAGAAAGAGTTCTCCGGTTACATGAAAGTTGCAAAGAAAGCCATTACCGTCGATGGTTCTATTCCCGATAAGGCTGTCTTGGATGCCGCACAAGAGGCATTGAAGAAGGCTGAGGCTATGGAAATCTCGAAGAACAACGGCGAGTTCTACTTGCAGGCCGGTCAGATTCAGAATGCTGCCTTGCAGGCTGCCGGTCAGGCTCAGGATTATCCTGCCTATGCTGCTGCTGCCAAGAGTGGCTATGAATATTTCAAGCAGGCCTACGACAATGCTAAGGGCAACAAGAAGATCATCGAAGGTGCTCAGCAGGGTGCTTTCTCGATCTACAACCAGACTTCCGGTCTGTCGATGATCGGTAACGTATATTATCAGACCAAAGAGTTCGACAAGTGTCTGGCTGCGTTCCGTGCCGCCAAGGTGGCCGGTAAGGATGAGGTGCTCACCAGCAATCCGTTGGCAAGCGCTGTCGTTGAGCTTTACACGGCAGATTCTACTATCAACAATCTGTCTCTAAACTGCTTCTCGGTTGCCCAGTATATGCTGAACGATACCGTAGAGGCTATCAAGGAGCTTTTGTACTTGAAGGATCATGCTACCGACGAAACTCAGCTCAATCAGGTGCTCCAGTCGTTGGCGCTCGATTACTATGCTCTCGACGATACCGTTAAGTTCGAGGAGACTTTGAAGGATGGTGCTACCCGTCTGCCCAGCGAGCCTTGGTACATCACCAACCTGATCAATGTTTATATCAATCGCGGTGATTTGAATTCAGCTTCTGTTTTCTTGGATAAGGCGATTGCCGGCGATCCAAACAACATCACACTGGTGAACACCAAGGGACAGTTGCTCGAGCAGCAGGGTAACATCGAAGAGGCTCTTACCTTCTATGAGCGTGCTCTTTCTCTCGATCCAAGCAGCGCTTCTGTGAACTCCAGCTTAGGCCGTTATTACTACAACCGTGCTCTGGCTGTCGAGGATGAATACTATGGCAAGAAGAAGTTCGACGAGGGTGACCGTCAGGCTGCTCCTTACTACGACAAGGCTTTGCCATATTATGAGGCTGCCTACGCTTTCGATACAGAACGTAAGGATAAAGGTATTGCCATTGCTTTGCGTACGCTCTACGGTCGTCAGATTTCGAAGGCCGGATCCAGCTCTGCCAAGGGTAAGGAATTGACGGCTAAGCGTGCTGAGGTGAGTGCCGCTTACGGTTTTGAATAATTAACGGACCGCTTTCATGCGGTCAACAGACATAGTCATAGTAGCCTGGAAACACACTTGCTCCAGGCTACTATGTTTTTTCGAAAGGAAAGAAGACTTTTCCTTGTTTGCACATGCGTAAATTTTTACTGTTTTTTTCTGTAGCTCTCTTATTTTCTGCCTCAAGCGTTGAGGCACGTACCGTTGCTGTCCCAAGCGAACCCGAACCTGCCGCATCGCTCTCGAAGGAAGAGCAGAAAGAGCGGAAGGCGATGCGCGATTCGCTGAAATTCTGGCTGAAGAACGCCAGATATTATACCAACAATAAATCTGCACCCGATTTTAACAAGGCACGAACCTATTTGGATAAGTGTTTCCAAAGCCCGATGGGCAAAGACAATCTGCAAGTCTTTCGTCAGGCGGCCAATACGGAATATCTGTGTTTCCAGACGGAACGCAACAAGCCGGCCTCCAACAAAAATATCGATGTCAAAGTTATTTATGCCAGCACTTCAGCCGGATTCCAATACTATTCCAAGGCATATCGGATGTCCGTCCGCGCTTCCGAAACACAGGAAAAGGGAAAATCGCTGAGTAAAAAAGAACTGCAGCTGATGCAGGATCAGGCCTACGACCTGTTCCGCACCACGCAGGGTTTCCGGGCCAATGCCGGCTATTACTATAAACAGAAGGATTACAAGCAGGCACACACCTACTTTGCTCTGGCCAAAGAGGCGCTCGACGATGAGATGCTGCTTGCCTATGCGAATTCCAATGCGGCGATGAAAGCTGATTTCGACAAATACAGAACGGATTCCATCCGCAAACAGCTCATTTTTTCTTGTGCCGTCACAGCGGTACAGATAGACGACGATAGCCTGATGATTGCTGAGCTGGAGGCAGCAAAGACCGTCGGTATCGAGTCGAACCGAATCTATCAGCAGCTTTGCCAGAAGTATTTGGCTTTGGGCGATACGGTCCGTTACGAGAAGACTTTGATTGAAGCAGATTCGGTGATAGAAGATGAGGCCTGGTTTGCGCAAAACCTGCTCAATCTGTATTTAGGCAGGGGGGATCACAAGAAGGCGTTGACCGTCATTGATGATGTGATTCAGAATACACCCGGCAATGCCAGGAATGTGGAACTGAAAGGACGTCTGCTCGATGAAGCCGGCAATCTGTTCGGTGCAGAGCAGGCCTATCAGACGGCTATCGGTATGGACACCACTTTGCTGATCAGTTATTCTTCGTTAGGCCGCATCTATTATAATCGTGCCGTTGAAAGGGAGCAATATATGATTGAACAGCGGGAGTTTGACGATATCTACGATGTCTGTGTCCCTCTGTATGAATTGGCACTGCCTTATTATTACAAAGCTTTCGAGAATGATACGGAACGCACCGATGAGAGCATTCCCGAAGCCATCCGCACCATTTTGTTCAAGCGCTTCCAGAGTCCGAAGTGCAAAAATCCTCGTCCGCTGATCAAAAAATACAACGAAGTCTCTCAGGCTTACGGTTGGAGAACGCTGTAGCTTTCACGGGAAGCGTTTCAAATCTTCCAGAGTTCGTTCTGACGGAAGCGGCAGCAACTCCGGAGCTTGAGAAATGAAATCCGCTGTGTCGGTAGCACTTCCGGAAGATTTGAAACGTTTCCCCGAGTGTCGGTGCGAACTCCGGAACGTAGGAAATCGTTCCTTTCGTTTTTTGCTGTGCTTTTCCTATAATTGGCCCGCATTCTTGAAAAAGTGGCTCGTCAATGTAAAAAATACTTAAAATTTTCTTTGTTTCGAAAAATTTGTCGTACCTTTGTGGCTGCAATGGTTCATCCGATGTCGGGTGGATGATTGCAGCGACATAATAATTAAGCGACACTAACGCTTTGTACTTTGGTTGTTTGAACCTAGGAAATTCAAATTCTGATCAAAGACAAACGCAGAGGTGACCGTGACGGATGTGTATATACGCAACCGGGGCGTGCCGAGGGCAAACTGTGCCCTCTTGCACGCTTTTCGGTGCATGGTATATATCTCCCGCGTGGGTATCACACTCTGTTCGTTCTATAGAGATGGCTTCCTAGGGCCTAAACAGTGGGAACGAGCAGCAGTCGATGCCCACGCTTTTTTGTGTCTTTATACTATATAATACCTGACGCTTGGGGCTATCAGTCAGAACAACAACGACCGAAAGTATCTGAGCGAATGGAAAACCAAGACATACCGATTTCCTCCCATTTCTTCACTAATCGGGATGGGAACACACTGATGAAAGAGTTTGAGGGCATTCTGATGAACAACCCTCAAGTGAAGAACCTTGATGCCGTGGTGGGCTTTCTCCGTGCGTCAGGCTATTTTTCCTTACGCCCATTCCTTGACAACATCAACAAAGTGCGCATCCTGATTGGCATCGATGTGGATAAGTACATCGCCCGTGCCCATCAAAAGGGAGAACTGTTCTTTGGCGCAGAAGAGGAGGTGAAGGACGAATGTCTGCGGCTGTTGAAAGAGGACATCGAGCAGTCGCACTACACCCGGTAGAAGAGTTGGAAGAGGAAATCATCAAGGAAGAGATTCTTCCCGCTTTGGGCAGCGACATCGCACCTCGATTAGAACCTATCAAGCGAGACTTGGTGTTAGTAGTGGAGTACCATCCCGGCGAACCTATCAGCGTAGCCCTGAGCCGTAAGGCAAAGATTAGCGAAATGACTGGAGCAAAGGTGCTGACACCTCGTAACAGCATACCAGTAAAGAGTGAGGTAGACCCCGTGGATGCAGATCCCCATGAGCCCAAGAAGCATATAGAGAACACGACGAAGGGCATGAAGGTAACCTTCCCTGACGGCACCATCATCTGGCATCGTCAGGCCATTGATACCTTCATTAATACTCTCAGAAAGATTGGTCTGGGACGTGTATCCGCCCTGAACATCCAACATGGTGGCGGCTATAGCCTCGTCAGCCGTGACAAGCGTCCCACTGTACCCGGTCGCATTTGGCAGCACGAATGCGATGGTTGGTACATCTATTCCAACATTGGCAACAAGACCAAGATTGAAGACCTGAAACGCATCTCTGATTACTTTCATCTGGGGCTTAAGATAGAAGAGGGGAAGCCGGAATAAAGCACCCAATCCGTGTCGAAAATTCTGTTCGCTTCAGCATCATCCTCTATAAGAAGTCCTCGTTGTTTGAATCTCTCTACCTAAGTCCTACCCAAGCCTTACCCAAGTCTTAAGGTGCTCCAAGGGCTTGGGTAGGACTTGGGTAGGGCTTAGGAACTTGCCTTCTGGGACGGTACTGCTCGCTGCGAACTACATTATGTTCACAGACCTGTAGTTTGCTGATTTAGGTTGTCAGTTTTGCGTCTTACGACTGAATCAAGTTGACGGATTAAAAAGCGACGTTTTGTAAATTCATCCGACACTGTCGGACGAATTTACTGTAGCCCCCAAAATGATTGTTGAGCGACATTTCTATTGCGTGTGTGGCAATTTGCTGGTATATATTACTAAAAATCCCTCAATGAGTGCTTTTTTTTGAAAAAATCTCCCTCATTGAGGGATTTTTTATGTATATTTGCGGCGACAAACACAAAACACACACGCAAACATGGTAGAAAATATTCTTTATGCCTACATGGATGAGCTTATAAGCCTCACACCTATGACTATGCATCGGTATATGTATGATGTCATTCCGTGGGAGAGCAGACTCATTGGTATAGTGGGACCTCGCGGCGTCGGAAAATCGACAATGATGTTGCAACATCTGGCGGAACATCGCAGAGACGGACAGCGCCTATACGTGACTGCAGACAACGTCTATTTCTCCACCAATCGTCTAACTGACCTTGCAGATGAGTTCGTCAAGGAAGGAGGCTCACACCTTTATATTGACGAGGTTCACAAATATAAAGGCTGGTCAAGGGAACTTAAGCAGATTCACGATATGCATCCTGCCCTACATGTTACCTTCACGGGTTCTTCTGTCCTTGACATACAGCAAGGAGAGGCAGACCTGAGCCGTCGTGTTCTGCTCTACACTATGCAAGGGCTTTCGTTCAGAGAATATCTCAGGCTTTTCCACAACATTGAGACGCGACCTTATGACATCAGTGAAATACTTGCAGGAGAAGCTACATTGCCGGATGTCGAACATCCCCTTCCCCTTTTCCGCCAATATCTCGCCAATGGTTATTATCCTTTCAGCAAAGAGGAAGGTTTCTCACGCCGTATGCAGCAAGTCGTATCGCAGACAGTCGAAAGCGATATTCCTATGTATGCAGACATGAAAGCCTCGACCGCCCGTAAGCTCAAACAGCTGCTGTCCGTCATCTCGGAATTGGCTCCCTTCAAGCCAAACGCAGATAATCTGGCTCGCGAAATCGGAATCAGCAAGAATAACGTTCCCGACTATCTTGTTTATCTGGAAAAAGCAGGTATGATAGGACAGTTGCGCGACAGCACCGGTGGATTGCGCGGACTTGGCAAGGTCGAAAAAGTGTATATCGATAATCCGACGCTGATGACCATACTGGCAGGCGGTAATCCTAATATAGGCAATCTGCGTGAGACGTTCTTCTATAATCAGATGCGCGTCAACAACGATGTCGTCAGTTCAAAGGAATCTGACTTCTGCATCGGACAATATACCTTCGAGGTTGGCGGACACAAGAAAGGCAGGAAACAAATAGCGGATATTCCGAACGGTATCGTAGTGAGAGATGACATAGAAACCGGACACGGTATCATCGTACCGTTGTGGAACTTCGGACTTAACTACTGATACTCTTTCCAGCTTACATTGGTACCGGACGGGTTAATCAGTAAACTACTGCTTTCCCTTGCCGGTCGTAGAATTTGAAGTGGATTTCCTGATCTTTGGGCCAGGCGGGGAGGAAGAGGTATTGGCCGTCGGGTGTTTCCTGAAAAAGCATTTCCTGCAGACCGATCATGGCGGAACCACCCCAGTTCAGGTCGGGCATCCAGTCGAAGCCGGGACCCCAGAACGCAGGGAAGCGGTAGGGATGGGCCAGCAGTTTCTGGGCGGTAAGGCGGAAGGCTTCGTCGGTGAGGCCCAGGCATGCTGCCCAGATATTGTCCTGTTTCCAGCCAATATAGGAGCGGTGCTTCAAAGCGGTGGTATCGTTCAGGTAGGAGTTTCGTCCGATTTCCGGGTCAGCCATGCGCCAAGGCCAGACGGGATAGAGTTGCGGCGTCTCGACGTTCTGAATGCGCTCCCACGATTCAGCCGGTGCATAGCAGACAACGCTGTCGGATGCAGTCCGGCTGGCTTGCTTGCAGAGCGGCAGTGCGGGAAGACGCTGGAGAAAATCTGCTAACTCAGTGCGCTCTGCTTTCGTGAGGCGTCCGGAGTTGAGCAGCGTCGAAGTCACCTGATGCAGTGCAGCCAAAGTGGAAGCCGGATTCTTGGCGCGTTTGTAGGTTTCGCAACCCGATCCGGGATAGAGGGTGAAGGGTTCGCCGTTGCGACTGTAGAAATGATTGAAGAAGCGCACACACGATAAGGCAAACTTCTCAGCCTCCGGATATTTGGCCATTAGCATCATTTGGGCAAATTCCAAAGCCGTGTCCCATTCATATTCCAGCCATTTGTTGTCCTCGATGCCCGGATCACCTCCATCCTTATGCTTGCCATATTCCGCAGGATTCGGTAGCCCGAAGTTTTCGAGCTGTTCGCAGAAACAGGCTCCCTCAATGTTCCAATAGTGGCGGCTGCGTAGTTCAGCAGCAGGCAATAGACGCAGATAATAGTCGAACTGTCCGCGCAACGCATCGGAATCGCCGGTGCGCAGGAGAGGCCAATAGAGCAGACGCTGGTTCTGGGCAGTGTGCGTGCCGCCGCCCCATTTGCGGTAATCGGGAGTCACTAAGCCCGGATGTTCCCGTTCGATTTTCTGCTGCGTGGTATCAGCATCTAACGGATGGAACGTAAAAAGTCCGCCGTTGAACTTGCTGGGCCATCGTTCACCCTTGTCCGACGGGTGGGCATTGCATCCCAGCAGATAGCGGAACAGATTGTAGTTGCGCACCATGAGACGCACGGTGTCGGAGCAGGAGGGACCCGCTTCGATGTACGAACGCTGCCAAAACTTATTCCACCACTTTCGGGTGGCTTTTCTGTCGTGATCGGAGCGAATCGATTTTCCTGTTTTCCTGACTTGCCGGTACCAACTAACCCATTGTTTGGTGCGGTCTCCGTCAGGAAATTGCGCATTGCAAAGCGTCAGGACGAAATGCTGCTGCGAGAGTTGCTTGAGACATCCGCCAAAGATGCGCCCTTTCAGGGGATTCCAGAGTTGATCGGAGTAGGCATCGAGTTGCTGTTGGTGCACGGTGTAGTCGAAAACGGTAGTGTCGGTATTTTGGTGCCAGAAAAGCAGACTGCCGTATTTGCTGTTCTTCAAGAGACGAGTCTGATCAGGATGGGTAACCGTTCCTTCCGGTACTATCCATTTCCACGACGACTGCTGACCGACGGCACGCGTCAGGGGGATATTTTTCGTGCGCCAGCTTTCATAGCGGACCTCGACAGGAACGTTGGCTTCGATGTGGATCACAGGTTTCCAGACATCCACCCAAAGCGTGATTTCCATATCGTCAATGCGAATCCGCTGGTAGCCGTCGCGCAGACACAGCCGGTGTTCGAAGGAATTGACGGATGCCGGGTTCCGACGGCTCAGGGAATCGAGCGGAGAGATGTGCAGCAATCCCGCTTTGAGCAAGGTGTTATTCTCGTCGAACCAGCCGGATTGCGACACATAGCAATGGGTAGTGAACGTCGAATCGTCCACCCATACATTCATACCTATATCACCGCCTCCCAATGGCATCGACTCGGAGGAATCGTGCGACGGAGAGGTCCAGAAGTAGTCATCGACAGCCCGAGAGGCCAACGGCAGGCACAAAAGCCACAGGGCGAGCAGGAATCTCATATCGTTAATACTTATTGCCAAGAGAAGCGGAGTTTCAGGACATACTGGTCGAGATGGGCTGTATCGATGGTGTACATTTTCAGCACACCGGGACCACAGGAACTGTTACCGATACCCATCATGGCACAGTCGAGATTGAGCGAAATCTCGCCTTCCGGACGCAAGTCGCAATCGTGGGTGGTGCTGCGCAGCTGGTCTTCCGAATAGGGTAGCGCCTGGAAAATAAAACCATTTTCCGACCGGTCTTCGATGCGGATGCCATGATGCTTGTCGTCGGTGAGTGTGAGCACTTGAGTGCGCAGGTGGTTGCCGCTGTCCTGTGGACGAGGGTAGTGTGTGTATTGTTCTCCGACGGTCGATTCCCACGTTCCCATCGAAGTGCCGGCTGTTCGATCGGGATAGGTTTCGTCGGGTCCCAATCCGTACCACTGCAGGTTGCAGAACTCCGCAGGAATCTGAATCTCGAAGCCCAGGCGAGCCAAGGTTGGCAGTTTTCCTTTGGCCCGATAGCGTTGCGTCACGTCGATGCTGCCGTTCGAATTCTTGGTGATGTCGGTCAAGACCTCGATGCTGTCCAAGAGTTCCTCCATCGCGCTGTAGCCGGCACGACGAGCCTTCCATTCCTTGGCAATCCAATTCCCGAATCCCTTGTCGTTGTCGGTTTCTGCACGGAAAAAACGCGGCTCCATCAGGAGGAGAATCTTATAGAGATCCGGCTGTTTTTCGAGCAGTACCCGTCGGGCAGACGAAAGTTTCCGGTACGGATGATCGTCCGGCTGCGTTTGGGTGAATACCGCTTTCACCGTATTATATTTAGGCGTAATTGTCCGGTCAGCCATCACCACGCCGTTCAGGCAGAAAGCCTTGAGGTTCGGTTTGTCTCCGAAATCGCCGCCATAGCAAACCTTTGGAGCACCGGTAGCCGGATTGTAGGGGAGCGGAGTGCCCGTCTGGTTGGCGTAGATGCCCTGATCGCACCAATCCCAGATGAAACCGCCAATCAGGTCGTCGCGGCTGCGGAACTCCTTCCAGTAACGGTCGAAGTTGCCCATTGCATTCCCCATCGCGTGCGCATATTCTGCTGTCATTACCGGACGGTCTTCTGCATCTGCCAGTTCCACGAGACGTTCCCAGCGGGCATTTTCAGCCCGTTCCTCCTGGCTGTCGTCGGGAAGACCGGGATTATAGTATGTATCCATTGTGCGCGGATAGAAACGCGAAACCACATCGACGCAGGCAGGGTCGGTAGGGAAGGCGGAGCCCTTCTGTGCACCCTCGTAATGAATCAGACGGGTCGGGTCGAAATCCTTCAGCCAAGCAGCTGTAGCCACAAAATTCGGACCGAAGCCGCTTTCGTTGCCTAAACTCCAGAAGAGAATGCACGGATGGTTCTTGTCGCGTTCAGCCATGCGTACGGTCCGGTCCATGAAGGCGCCGGCCCAGTCGGGATCGGAAGCCAGCGTGCCCCGCAAACCGTGGGTTTCGATATCTGCTTCATCCATCACAAAGAGTCCCAGGCTGTCGCACAATTCGTACCAACGGGGCGTGTTCGGATAATGACTGGTACGCACCGCGTTGATGCCGGCTTCCTTCATCAGGCGGATATCCTGCAGCATACGTTCCTCCGTCATCACGCGACCCAATAGCGGATCATGCTCGTGCCGGTTCACTCCCTGAATCTTTATCGGTTTGCCATTCACCAATAACTGTCCGTCGCGGGTTTCCACTTGCCGGAATCCGACCTTCAGATCAAGTTGCTGGGTAACTTGGTTCATCGAATCGACAAGCTGCACATTCAGCCGGTAGAGGTTCGGATGCTCAGCGTCCCACAGCAGCGGATGAGGGATATCTGCCTGCATACGTCCCCACAAACGGGGACCGCGCTGCGGGAACCACTGGTTCATGCGTGTAGCCTTGTGTTCAGCATCGAGCACCTCTGCCGCATCGCACGACATTGCTGTAAGGATATGACCCTTGACATCGGACAAACGGGCCACCAGCCGGAAGCCTTCGCCATTGATATGGGTGGAGGAAAGTTCTGGTTCAATCAGCAACTGCCAGTTTTCCAACTTGTCGTCAGCAGGAAGTGTGCGCACGGCGACATCGCTGATGCAAAGAGCCGGTGTGTGGTAAAGATAGACATCGCGATGAATGCCCGCCAGACGCCAGAAGTCCTGATCTTCCAAATAACTGCCATCGCAATACTTATAGACTTCGACCGCTAAGGTGTGCTCTGCCTTAGCAGCAATCAGGCTTTCGGGAATGACAAATTCCGCCGGTTCGAACGACCCCTGACTATAGCCCACAAGCAAACCATCCACCCAGACATAGAAAGCAGATGCCACGCCCTCAAAACGGATGCGGGTGGAGCCGCCGTCGGACGCCCACGCGGCAGGCAGTGAAAACGTTCTGCGATATTGTCCGGTAGGGTTGCGCTCCACGTAGGTGGTCCAATCTGCTTTCGGTTCACTCGTCACACGTGGCGGATCGATACGGAACGGATAGCCTGCAGAAACGTAGATGGGAGTACCGAAGCCGGATGTCTCCCAGGTGGCAGGCACTTGCAGCGTTGTCCACGAGGAGTCAGCAGCGACATCGAATCCCGGTTGTTCGAAACCGATGGCACGTTCATCGGGCGTAGGCGTCCACCGGAACTGCCAAGGACCGTTGAGCGACATGTAGCTGTCTGCAGGCTGACTGACATAGGGAACGTAGGAAGCCCGGGCGGGCAGGCGGTAGCGTTGCAGCACGTATTGGTCTTCCCAGTCGTGATGAGCTGTTTGTGCGGGTGCAATCACCGATGTGCCGGACAGGAACAATAATATAATAGGTATAAGAACTGCTTTCATGATGATGGTTTTAGCGTTGCAAAGTTCGCAATTATTTTTGAGTTGTGCAAGAAATTCTTTGAAAAATGAACAAAATGGCAGGAAATCAGCGGTCGGTTGCAGAAAAAGAATAAAAAGAGTCTGAAAGGTTTGGTTCGATGTGAAATATTTCATACCTTTGCCAATGTGTTAATCGAAAAATCCCTTATGCAAAACACCTTTTATTATAATCTGCACGGCACATTGGCCTCGTCTGGACAACTGCACGATGTGGCGCGGCAAGTAGAAGCATCGGGTTGTGAGTTTCTGTTGCTGCAACTGCAAGAAGGCGAATATGAGATGACCGATGCGGAACTCCGACGGATGCAGAATGTGCTGACCGATGCTGATGCGACGATGTTATATACAGACTTCCGTCAGCAAGGCGAGGAACTGGCTTGCATCGATTATCAGTTCGGATCTTTGCGCGATGACTTCGACTTCGGACCTCTGGTGCTGTTGCGAAGCCAGGCGGTGCTGGAGGCAGACGGATTCATTCATGGCGATTGGGTCGATGAAGAGGATGATGTCAGCTACGATGCTCACCTGAAGTTTGCGGCTTGGTACCAGTGGCGATTGATTCTCTCGCTCCGTGCCCTACCGTTCCACTTGAACGAGGTGGGCTATCGTTTTACACCCGCAGCAGTCGATGCCTCCTCGCAGTTCGATTATGTGAATCCGCGGAATCGGGAGGTGCAACTGGAATATGAAAAAGTCGTGACGCGGCACTTGCAGGATCTGGATGCCCTAATTGATGCCAATGACCTTCTGTCGTCAGAAAGCGAAAGGGAGAAGTCTGCGTGCTTGGTTTCTGTGGTCATACCTGTCTATAATCGTGTGAAGACCATCGGAGATGCTATCCGTTCTGCACTCGATCAGCAAACTGCATTCGATTTCAATGTGATTGTTGTTGATAACCATTCCACCGATGGAACCACCGAAGTAATCCGTGACTTGGCTAATGGGGATGCCCGTGTGGTGCACATCGTTCCGGAAGAGACTACGCTGAAGATCGGAGGATGCTGGAACAAGGCAGTCAACAGCGAAGCGTGCGGAAAGTTTGTGATGCAGCTCGATTCCGACGATATGTATAGCGGTCCGGACACCCTGATGCAAATCGTGAAGACATTTGAGGAACAGGATGCTATGGCGGTGGTAGGCAGTTACAGCCTGACGGATTTCGATCTGAATCCGTTGCCACCAGGACTGATTGACCATCGGGAGTGGACTCCGGAGAACGGTATGAACAATGCACTTCGCATCAACGGCTTGGGGGCACCTCGTGCTTTCCGTCGCGATTTGTTGCGGCGACATCCGTTGCCTAATACCAGTTACGGAGAGGATTATGCCGCCATGTTGCGCATTTCCCGTCAGTACCGTATCGGAAGAATCTACCATTCGCTCTATAATTGCAGACGCTGGAGTGGCAATTCCGACGCGGCTCTTTCGCGCGAAAAGATTAACCGTAACAATTTATACAAAGACCGCATCCGAACCATCGAACTGCAGGCCCGGATGCGCTTAAACAACGATAAACAGGATGATTGAGATAGAACGTTTCTTTGCCGGACAGTTGGCTGTATGGCCCGATGCCCGTCGTCGTTACGAGGAATTAGCATCTGCACAGCATAAGGAGGTGACAATAGGCGGAAGGTGTTACGATGTGATGTTCAACCCCGCACGCATGAAAAGTGCGGCTGCCAAGGTGGTCGATGGAAAAGTAGAGCGTCCGTGTTTCCTGTGCGATGCCGCTTTGCCGCCTGAACAGCAGAAGGTGGAAATCAAGGTATTGCCATCGGGAAGAATCTACAATCTGATGGTGAATCCGTACCCGATCACCGACCGGCATTTCACTTTGGTGAGCCAAAAGCACGAACGGCAGAGTTTTGTCGGTCGTGCCTGGGATATGGCCTTCCTGGCGGACATGTTCCCCGACTACCTGATTTTCTTCAACGGTGCCAACAGTGGCGCATCAGCTCCCGATCATATGCACTTTCAGGCGGTTCCGAAGGAATTGGTGCCGGTTACGCGATGGACCTGGGACCAATGGCAGGACATCGGAGTGACTTCGAAAATGCCGCAAGTGGCGAGCGAGGAGGAATCGGACAGTAAAAACATCATTTGCTGGACGGATGGTGCGGATTGCCACTGGCTGGTGATCGACCGTAAGTGCCATCGACCAAAGCAATATTTTCAGGAAGGAGAAGAACAGGTGCTGATAAGTCCGGCTGCCCTTGAGTTCTGTGGCTTGGTGCCGTTGGCACGTCGCGAGGACTTCGAGAAAATGGACGCTCCGTTGTTGAACGATATCTTCCGTCAATGCCGCTGGCAGGAACCGATGCTTCATGTGGGTGTCATGGAAGGACAGCAGATCTGTTTTTCTGCTGAGGAACGTACGCATGCTGTGAATTATCTGGGAGAGAATCGGATGCTGCACGTGATGGATTACGGTTCGAACCGGGCGGAGAAGCACGAGATTGAAGAATACCACACTACGTCTTCACCGTTCACTTTGGAAGGGGTGACCATCGGTAAGCAGTTCCACTGGCAGCAGCAGGAAGACCAGTCTTTTATGGGGGCCTTGCGTATCATTGCCCGAGAGGGAGAACTGCATGCCATCAATATTGTGCCAGTGGAGGAATATCTGAAAAGCGTGATTTCGTCGGAGATGAGCGCCACAAACAATCTGGAACTCCTGAAAACACATGCCATTATTTCGCGCAGTTGGGTGCTACGTCAGCTCAAGTCGGAGGTGGAAGACCGGAAGAACACAGGTGCTTGCAATGGCGTGCTTGCCCATGAAGCGGCACCGAATCTGATTGCCAGAATCTGGGACCACGACGACCACCGGCTTTACGATGTCTGTGCTGACGACCACTGCCAGCGCTATCAGGGCATTACGCGCCAGCATTCACCGTTGGTGGCTCAAGCGGTAGAAGAGACACGCGGCATGGTGCTGCTTGATAAGAATCATGAGATCTGTGATGCCCGCTTCAGCAAGTGCTGTGGCGGAAAGACGGAACTGTTCAGCACCTGCTGGCAGGATCGTGACTACGATTATCTGACTTGTGTGGATGACCCTTGGTGCGATACCCACGACGAGAAGGTGCTGAAACTGGTGTTGAATGACTACGACCAGCGCACCCTCGACTTCCACGACTGGGTCGTTCGTTACCGGCAAAGCGAGCTTTCGGAACTCTTGAAGCGTCGCCTGTTGGCAGAATTCCCCGATGAAGAGTCGGACGAACACCGGCAGGTATTGCAGTTGGGAAGCATTATCGACCTGAAGCCGCTGAAACGGGGATCTTCGGGTAGAATCTATTTGCTGGAAGTGGTGGGCGAGGGAGGCTCTGTCCGTATCGGTAAGGAGTTGCTGATTCGAAAGGCTTTGTCGGAAACGCACCTCTACAGTTCTGCTTTTGATGTAGAGAAGCAGACGGATGCGGCTACAGGCGAACCGGTCTTTGCGCTGAAAGGTAAAGGTTGGGGACACGGTGTCGGTTTGTGCCAGATCGGTGCTGCCAACATGAGCCAACAGGGAAAAAAATACCGGGAAATATTGAACCATTATTTCCCGGGTGCTACGATTGAGGCGATTTATTAGAGAGTCTAAGTATTCCGAGTAATCAGAGTGCGATTATTCCGAGAGTTTAAAAAGCCTTCCCTTGCTGCGCATGGCTTTCAGGCTTTCGTTGCGGATCTGTCGGACGCGCTCGCTGGAAAGTGACATCTCTGCGGCAATCTCGGCAAAGGTGCGTGCTTTGCTTCCGATGCCGTAATAGTGCTTAATGACATAAAGCTGGTTTTCGTTGAGGGTGGCATGCAGGAAGCGGCACAATTGCTGTTGGTCTGCTTGCTTCATCAGGTTGGCATCAGCAAAGTCGTCACCAGCCAACGTGCCTCCTATTGTGAGGTCTCCGTCCTCGTCGAAGGCATTGTCGATGGAACTGATGGGCTTGTCCCACGAGAGGGCTTCCTTCACATCCGCTTCTTTCAGATCGAGCAGTTTTGCAACATTTTCATAATCTACTTCTTCACTCGACGATTCCATCTTCATCTCCTGAATAGTGCGGTTGATTTTGCCAATTAATTCCGACTTTTCACGAGGCACATGAATGGTACGGCTATATTTGTTGATGGCATACGTGCAGGCTTCCTGGATACGATAGACGGCATAGCTAATAAATCGGACACCTTGTGCAGGGTCGAAATCGCGGGCAGCACGGGTCAGTCCGAAGTTGGCTTCCTGAATCAGGTCTTCGAACGGAATGCCCATACCGATGTAGTTTTTGGCAATCTGGAAGGCAAAGCGCAGGTTTCCGGTCACCAGCTTGTCGATGGCGTCCTGATCTCCTTGATGTGCCTTGCTGGCAATCTCTTTTTCTTCCTCTTCCGTAAGCAAGCTGTTGCGCTCCACCTGCGTAGTATAGTATTCCACCGCTTTCAGGTCTTTGCGTGCGATAGTCTCTGTCGAAGTGCTGATTCTCTTTTTCATTCGTTGCTATTTATATTTTCTGTACCGTGTACGTATAACGTAGCAAAAATCATGCCAATATAAAGATACGACATTTTGGCAGTAATGTGAGAGCATAGGCTCAGCAAAAAGGGTGGGAGCACAAAAAAGAGGCAAACACATAGCGTGTCTGCCTCTTTAGTTTTTTATGATAGGATTAGCAATTACTTGCTGATCTTTTTGTAGCGGTTCAAGAACTTATCAACACGACCTGCAGTATCGACGAGCTTGTGCTTGCCAGTGTAGAATGGGTGGCTGGCTGAAGTGATTTCAAGCTTTACCAAAGGATACTCTACGCCATCAATCTCGATGGTCTCTTTTGTGTTAACTGTAGAACGTGAGATGAATGTCACTTCATTAGACATGTCCTTGAATACAACAGGACGATAGTTTTCGGGATGAATACCTTTTTTCATATTATTGTTTTTTATGCTGAGACCCTACCTTGAGCGGCTCCGATTGGCAAAGGTAAAACCTTTCTTGTACGCTTTCAATAGGCCAAAGCTGTTTTTAATTGCGGGTGCAAAGATAGAAAAAAACTTTGTAACGTCCAAATGTTTTTCAGAGAAAATGATTAGTTGGACGAAGAATTGTCAATTTTAAGCCATTTTTTGGTATATCGATATACCACAAAGTAGCAAAAAAGTGCCACGATAGTGCCGACAACCAGTCCTCCGAGGATGTCGCCGGGATAGTGAACTCCGAGATAAATGCGACTGTAACAATTCAAGATGGAGTAGGCAATAAGGACGGTAAAAATAATGCCCATGCCTTGCTTAAGCGGACGGAATTGTCCGCCTTTGCGCCAAAGCAGCATGAACCAAAGGGCGATTCCCCAGGTGTTGGAGGCGTGGCTGGACACAAAGCCGTAATGTCCGCCACGGTAATGGTTGACAATATGGATCATGTCGGAAATCCCTGAATCGGAACGCGAGGGACGAGGCCGTTCCACCCAGTGTTTGATCAATCCCGAAGCAATCTGGTCGCATAACACGACTACCAGTACTGTGATCAGCAGAATTAAGACAAAATGCTTGCCATGAAACTTCAGCGGTTTGCACTGCCGGTACAGCAGCCACAGCAGGAAGAGGTACAAAGGCAACCAGGTGAATTTCCCAGCCACAAAGTACCACAACTGGTCAAACCAGGGTCCGCCGTCATAGTTGAGCCACAGAATCAGCTCTTTGTCGAGGTTGTCAAGATATTCGATCATGGCAATTTCGGTTACTTATCGACCACCCAGTCGGGATTGTAAATCGGGAAGGTTTTGCCGTCGTATTGCATATCGTCGGGATTCGGAATCAGGATGGTGTATTCCTTGCCGGAGCGGACGGTGAGCTTATTGTCGCGAAGCCACGGATTAAACTCTTTCAGATGATAATAGCTGCATCCTTGTTTTTCCGCCCATTCTGTCAGGTTCTGAATCGTGTGTGAAACCTTTACCGCTTTTGTGCCTATAGGACGGTAGAGCTGGTCGCTGTAAAGCACGAAACCATAATGGTACGGATCCCGGAAAATCTCTTTCATGGCCATGATGCGGAACATATACCGAGAGGTCTCTTCTGCCAGAAGGAGGTCAAGGGCGGTTGTCTGTTGCTGAGATTCCAGACGTCGGGAAATACCATTCTGTCCGGCATTGTAGGATGCGGCTACCGTATTCCAGTCATGATACTTCTCGTAGGCTTCGCGGAAATATTTGCAAGCCGCACGAGTCGCTTTCTCCGTGTTGTAGCGTTCATCGACTTCCGAATCGATCTGTAAACCGTAACGACGTCCGGTTTCTGCCATAAACTGCCACAGGCCTGCAGCCTTGACCGGTGAAACGGCACGTATGTTCAGGTTGCTCTCGATGCAGCATAGGAAGATGAAGTCTGCGGGAATATTTTCCTCTTTCAGAATCGGGATAATGATGGGAAAGAGGCGGTTGGCACGTTTCAGGGTGAGCAAAGTGTTGGTATGCGAGTAGCACATATTGGTCAGCTCACGTTCAAAGCGTTCGTGCATGTCGAAACGTCGCAAATCGACTTTCTGTCCGTAAATATCGAACTCCGGTTCAAAGCGAGGTGTCGCTGAATAAGACAGCATCATCGGTAATTCCGGCTTCAGGTTCCTGGATGAGCGGAACGCCAGAAAAGAGAAACCGGCTCCTGCCAAAGCGATGAGCGTTAAACAAAGAAGAAGATTCTTTTTCACAATATACAAATGGAATTAGTAACTGCCTGTAGTGCTATTATCCACTTTTTTGACACGTAGCACGTTGATGTCACCCTTGCGACGATATTTGATTCCGTCTGTGCCGGTGGCTTTCACCATGTAATAGTAGGCACCTGTCGGTACGGCTTTTCCTCCTTGCGTTCCGTCCCAGCCTTCTGCCGGATCCTTGGTGTGGAACAGCTGTTGCCCCCAACGGTTATAGACCCACATCTCGAAACTTGTCAGCGACTGATATTTCACCTTGAATACCTGATTGGTGCCCGATGGCGAATCCGGGGTAATCAGGTTCGGAATCTGTAATAATGATTCTGTCACTTGGATGGAATAAGGCTCCGATTCCGTTGCCGCTGTATTGTCAGCGTTGTCGGTCACGAAACGGGCATAATAGGTGCCGGATTCTGAGAATGTGTAATCGACGTCGGTTTCGTAGAACCGGTATTCGATATCGTTGAACTGCGTATCGCTTGCAATTTCCCAGGCGAAATAAGTCATCGTAGTCGGGTCGATTTCCGCTTCAAAATGAACCAGAATCGGTCCCGGACCGATGAACGACCGGCTGGCACTTTGGACCGTGTCAGCCAAGTTGTCGATATAGGTCTGCTCGTCAATGTAGGCAGTGTCCCAGGGGAGGGTTGTGGCTATGGTGATAGCAAGCAATGGCAATATCATAGGCGAAATGCTTTAGAATTTGTCGGTGACGCGGGCAAACGACGGTGCATCGAAGGGGCAGAAATCCCGATCGAGGAACTTATGCTGCCCGACGATGGCAATCATGGCTGCATTGTCGGTGGTGAATTTGAACGGGGGAAGGAAGACTTTCCATCCGTATTTTTCACCCAATGCAGAGAGTCCGTCGCGAACACCGCTGTTGGCTGAGACGCCGCCGCTGACAGCCACCTGCTTGATACCTGTCTGTTTTACGGCTTTTTTTACCTTATCCATCAGGATATCGACGATGGTTGCCTGCAACGACGCGCAAAGGTCTGCCTTGTTCTTTTCGATGAAGTCCGGGTCTTTTTTCAGTTCGTCGCGCAACGTGTAGAGGAACGAGGTCTTCAATCCGGAGAAAGAATAGTTCAGGCCCTCGATGTGCGGTTTAGCGAATTTGAACTTTTTCGGATCGCCTTCGTTGGCCAGCCGGTTGATGACTGGTCCGCCCGGATAGCCCAGGCCCATCACTTTGGCACATTTGTCGAAGGCTTCTCCGGCAGCATCGTCGATGGTCTGACCGATCACCTCCATGTCTTTGTAACTGTTGACACGGATAATCTGGCTGTTGCCGCCCGAAACCAGGAGACAGAGAAACGGATAGGTCGGAACATCCTTTGGGACGTCCTTCTCCATGACAAAATGTGCCATCACGTGTCCCTGAAGATGGTTGACGTCAATCATTGGAATATTCAAAGCAGAAGCAAGTCCTTTGGCAAACGATAAACCGACCAGCAGAGAACCCATCAGGCCCGGGCCTCGGGTAAAGGCGATGGCAGAGAGATCTGCTGAAGTGATGCCGGCGCGTTTGATGGCTTCGCTGACTACCGGGACAATATTCTGTTGGTGTGCACGGGAGGCGAGTTCCGGAACCACGCCGCCGTATGCCTCGTGCACCGATTGGCTGGCAATTACGTTCGAAAGCAAAACACCGTCTTTAAGGACAGCTGCAGAAGTGTCGTCGCACGAAGATTCTATGCCTAAAATAATTGTACTCATTGAATACAAAAATACGTTTGAAATAACTTATCTGATCATTTTATTTTGCCCGAAAGATGGGATGTGGGCACGCGGGTCCATACTTGGGCGCCGCGAAGATACAATAAAAAAACGAAACCGACAAGGAAAAAATGAAAAAATATCGCGTGTGTGTACTTTTTTTCAATATTGTTTGGAGAATTCGGTAAAAAGAACTACCTTTGCGACCGATTTTCACGTATATACGCACATGAAGAAATTGTTGAACATACTGATGACGCTCGTGCTGGCTTTCGTCTTGGCAGACGGACTGCAGGCACAGTCCTTAACATTCACTCCATTAAAGGGAAAACGCGATGCCAAGCTGGATGCGGCCGTGAAGGCCAAGGAGGAAAAGCAGGAAACGGTTTCCTTCGAACAAACCGAACAGAACGGTAAAAACGCGTTGAAGTTCAGAAAGCGGGGAAAGAAAAAAACAAATGAGCCTACCATCCATGCCGACACGCTGGCAAAGAGAGTAGGCGTAGAACCGGCTCCAGTGGAACCTTCGCCAGTGGTTGAACCGACGCCGGAACCGGAACAGACAAAGCCGGAGGTCACCCAGCCTGTGACGGTGCAGCGGCGTCCGGCTAATGAAATCGTCGTAGCTGTGATTCTTCCGTTCTATCTGGCATCGGAGAACACCAAGCAGGACGAAATGCAAATGCGCATGGTGGAGTTCTACAAGGGATTCCTGTTGGCAGTTAATCAGGCACAGCAGGAGGGGAAGCATGTGCGGGTGCTGGCTTACGACCTGACAACGCGTCCTTTGAGCGATATCCTGACCGATGAAGCTTTGCTCCAGGCCCAGATGATTGTGGCTCCGATGAATCCGGCAGACGTCGATCAGGTGGCTTTGTTCGGAGAAAGTCATCAGATTCCGGTTATCAGTCCTTTCTCTTACCGGAAAGAATTGGTGGAAGGTTATACCCATTTATTCCAGCTGAACGCACCTAAGACCTCGTTTTACGCTCGCTTGCAAACCGAACTTATCGAGCGTTTCCACGATTACCAGTTCGTCTTTGTGAAAGATACATTGTTCACGGTCGATTTGGATCCGTTCCCAAATCTGCTGAGAACCGAATTGCGGAGCAGGGGAATCGATTATAGCGATTACACATTCAATGACCCGTATTCGGTGGTCAGTATGGATTCCGCGCTGAATCTGTCGGGTACCAACGTCTTCTATGTGCTCGAAACTCCAAACAGCGAAATTCAGGCGACTGCTATGTTACGCCGGTTCTTCCCCAGTCTGAAGAACAAGTTGTTCCTCGATGCCAATCCCGGCATGGAAGAAGTTGTGATTCCGGATGGGGTGCAACTGACAGGCGATACCCTTCGGTCGGATAATGCTCTGCGCTCCGACAATTCCCGGCAGATTGCTGTGTTGGGTTATCCGGAATGGCAGAAATATACCAACGATTTTATGGAATTCTTCTACGACCTGAACGTTTGGATGTTCACCAAGTTCTATGCCAATCCGTTCGATTCCCAGGTGCAGGCGTTTTATGAAGATTACCGCTATTGGTTCGGTAGCGACTTGCTTCCGCTTTATCCGAAATATGGAATGTTAGGTTACGATGTGGCAACATACGCTTTTGCCAAATTGGGTAGCCGGCGTGTCATGGAGGCAGATCATTCGGATATGCCTGTCGAGACCTTGCAGAGTGTGCTGAATTTCGAACAGAACGAGGGCCAGTGCTTACAGAATACCGGTTTCTGTCTGGTTCATTTCAAGCCCTCTACCACAATCGAGAAATTTGAAATCAGGTAATCTTGTTTTTGTTATCTGTTTATCCGATGAAACATATACGTCCGATTATTCTTCTGCTGTTTGCCTTGTTTGCAACGTCCGTCTGGGCACAGCCCAAGGTGCCAAGAGAATTTCAGTTTGCGGCATTGGGCGGTGTGGCACTTAGTGACTACGAGTTCGATCCGTCGGTCACCACCAGCATGGCACGGGGTTATACGGCAGGTGTGGCTGTCCGCTATATCGAGGAAAAGTTTTTCGGTTTGCAGGCGGAAGTCCTGCTGACGCGTCGAGGCATCAAGGACCGTTTCGACAGTTATCCGCAATACAGTTTTCAGCGAGACCTGACTTATCTGGAAGTGCCTTTGATGGCACATGTCTATTTCAATGCCGGCAAACGTAATGAGATCTCATTCGATGTCGGTCCGAAATTAGGATATTTCTTAGCAGACAAGACTTCTGCCACCCTCGATGCTAATTTTCCAACGATTGCCGCATCTTCCAATCACGGATATGCTCACCATGACATGGGCGTTGAATATAAGTTCGACTATGGCATTCAGGCAGGCTTGGGCTATGAGTTCAAGTTTTCGAACCAGTTAAGCCTGCAATTACAGGGTCGTTATTATTTCGGTTTGGGAAACATTTTCCCCGATACCAAGGCTGATGTATTCGAGACATCGCGAAACAACACCGTACAGATTGTGATGGCATTGTGGTTCCATCATCGGATCAGAATCCCACGAAACAAACAAATTTATTGATATGAACGTAATTGAAACTTCCATTCCTGGCGTATTGGTTTTAGAGCCCCGAGTTTTCAAGGATGCACGCGGCTATTTCTTCGAGTCGTTTTCGCAAAGGGAATTCGATGAAAAGGTCGTTCCCCTTATCGGACACAGAATCAATTTCGTGCAAGACAATGAATCTATGTCGTCCTATGGAGTCATGCGCGGTCTTCATTACCAGCGCATGCCTTACACGCAAACCAAGTTGGTACGCTGTGTGAAAGGTGCCGTGCTCGATGTGGCAGTCGATATTCGAAAGGGAAGTCCCACGTTCGGTCAGCATGTGGCCGTTGAACTTACCGAAGAGAATCATCTGCAGTTTTTGGTTCCGCGCGGCTTTGCTCACGGTTTTGCTGTATTGAGTGAGACGGCGGTTTTCCAATATAAGTGCGATGAGTTCTATCATCCGGAAGCTGATGCCGGAATCAGTATTCAGGATGCCTCGTTGGGCATCGATTGGCGCATTCCGGTGCAGGATGCCATTTTGAGTGATAAGGATCTGAGGCATTCGTGTCTGAAAGATCTGACAAGTTTCGATTTCGATATCAATGACAAACTTTATTAAGCAGGAAAACTATGAAAATCTTAGTGACAGGTGCCAACGGCCAGTTGGGCAATGAGATGCGAATTGTCAGCAAACAGTCGGTTGACGAGTATATTTTTACGGATGTGAATCAAGTGGAGGGTTGCGAAACCACTTACCTTGATATTACCGACCTGGAAGCCATTCGCCGGATGGTGAAGGAACAGGGGGTTGGTGCTATTGTCAATTGTGCAGCGTGGACGAATGTCGATGCCGCTGAAACCAATCAGGAACTTTGCGAGAAGCTGAATGCTGAGGCTCCGGAGAACCTGGCCAAAGCTATGAAAGAGGTAAACGGTCTGCTGATTCAGATTTCTACCGACTACGTTTTCGGTAAAGATCCCTACAATGTTCCTTGCAAGGAAGATCAGCAGGGAACTCCTTCCGGTGTCTATGGCCTGACCAAACTTCACGGCGAACAGAAAATCAAGGCAACAGGCTGCAAGCACGTCATCATTCGTACCGCCTGGCTCTATAGCGAATTCGGAAAGAATTTCTGCAAAACCATGCTGAATCTGACAGCAACCAAGCCCGCTTTGAAGGTCGTGTTCGATCAGGTGGGTACGCCCACATACGCCCTTGATCTGGCCAATGCCATCATGACGGTTTTGGCTGATTACCGGCAGGAGTCGTCAGCTGACGCTTATAGCAAGGCCGGTGTTTATCATTTCTCGAACGAGGGCGTTTGTTCCTGGTACGATTTCACCAAGATGATTGCTGAATATAGCGGACAAACCGCCTGCGACGTGCAGCCATGCCACTCCAACGAGTTCCCGTCACCGGTGGTGCGTCCATCCTATTCTGTGTTCGATAAAACCAAGATCAAGGAGGTTTACGGCATCAAGGTTCCCTATTGGACAGACTCTTTGAAAACCTGTCTGAAGAATTTGGGCGCGATATAAGTCTCAGAAAATATAAAGCATAAACGGTAGAAGAAACATGGGTATTGTCATCCGTCAGGCGGTGAAAGCAACTTCGGTCAACTACGTGGGTGTCTTGTTAGGCATCTTCACGACTTTCTGCATCATGACCAAATATCTCGATCCGGATGTGATCGGTCTGACGCGTGTGCTCTACGAGGTGGCTTATATCATCAGTCTGCTGGCAATGTTAGGAGCACCCAGCAGCGGCATGCGGTTTTTCCCGTATTTCAAGGATGAAAAAACGGGCAATCATGGTTTCTTCTACTATTATCTGCTATTGCCGATTGTCGGATGTCTGGTGTTCGGGGTGCTGTATTTGATTTTCAAGACACCTTTAATCGAGTACTTCGGTAAAAAAGATGCCCAGTTTGGAGATTTCTTCTATTACGTCATTCCCCTCTTCGTTGTTCTGGCCTTTTGGCAGTTCTTCGAAGCATACGCCAACATCAATATGCGAATCGCCATTCCCAAACTGGTTCGTGAAGTGGGAATGCGAGTGTTTATATTGGGTATGTATCTGGCATACGGCTTCAGGCTCATCGACGTAACAGGACTGATTCTTTCCTATATCATAGCCTATGGAATCTGCATGCTGGTGACAGGCTTCTATTCCATCCGGATCGGAGGAGCGGAGATGCGCCATGATTGGTCGTATGTTACTCCGGAACTGCGGAAAAAAGTCGGTTGGTACACCGGGTTCCTGATGATTTCCGCTATCAGCGGCAACCTGATGGCTCAGATGGACGTTTTCCAGCTGACGAATCTGAAAGGTCTGTACGACGTGGGTGTGTATGTCATTGCGCTGAATATTGCTGAAGTGACCAATATGCCTTTGCGCAATATTTCGCCCATTGCGTCGCCTTTGGCGGCACAGGCCATGAAAGACAATGATATGCTTAAAGTGAAGGATTTGTACCGGCAGGTGAGTGTCCATCAGATGCTGGCGGCTTCGGTAATCCTGCTTTTTGTCTGGGTGAATCTCGATAATATATTTGCCCTGATTCCTCATGGCGAGATTTATTCGCAGATACGTTGGGCTGTGCTTTTCTTAGGTCTTTCGAAGGTCGTGTTCGGTGTCTTCAATTTTGGCAATGTGATCATGAGTTTCTCCAAATACTATTACCTGACATTGATCATAACCATCGTGATGACGTTTATCACCTACGGCACCAATCTTTATTTCATTCCGATATTGGGTCTGACGGGTGCAGCCTTGGCTACGCTGATTGCCAGCATCCTGATCTATAGTTTCCAGCAATGTCTGGTTCAGTTAACCTTGAAAGTGCATCCGGTTTCCTGGGCGCATTTGCGTGTAGTGATACTGATTGCACTTTTGTATGGTTTGAACTTCCTGATTCCGACGTTGCTCGATGAATCGCAGTCTTGGTATTCCGCCATTGCTGATGGTGCTGTACGAAGCATTCTGTTGGCTGTTGCCGCCTTGTTCCTGATGTACAAGCTTCGGATTTCTGAGCCAATCAATCGGATTGTTGACGAAAAACTGTTACGCAAATGAAACGATATGACTATCTGATTGTAGGTGCCGGGTTGTTCGGTGCCGTAATCGCTTACCGGGCCACTCAGTTGGGAAAGCGTTGCCTGGTTATCGATCGTCGCAGCCATTTGGGCGGTAATGTGTATTGTGAGGACCAGGAAGGTATTCACGTCCACAAATACGGTGCGCATATCTTTCACACTTCGAACAAGGAAGTCTGGGATTTTGTCAATTCGTTTGTCGAGTTTAACCGATACACCAATTGTCCGGTTGCCAATTATAAGGACAAGTTATACAATCTGCCGTTCAATATGAACACGTTCTATCAGATGTGGGGAGTGACGACCCCGGCAGAGGCTACTGCGAAGATTGAGGAACAAAAATCCGAGGCTTTGGCGAAAATGAAGGCAGAAGGAGCCTTGGAACCTCGCAACCTGGAGGAACAGGCACAAGTGCTCATCGGAAAAGATATTTACGAGGCACTGATTAAGGGCTATACCGAAAAGCAGTGGGGAAGGCCTTGTTCCGAATTGCCGGCTTTCATCATCAAGCGCCTGCCGGTCCGCTTGGTTTTCGATAACAACTATTTCAACGATTTGTATCAAGGCATCCCCAAGGGAGGCTACAACGTGCTGATTGACGCTTTGCTGCAAGGAGTGGAGACACGCACGGCTTGCGATTTCTTCAAGGAGTACAAGCAGAACTGGCAGGAGGTGGCCGACAAACTGGTTTATACCGGAGCCCTTGATGAATATTTCGATTATCGGTTAGGAAAACTTGACTGGCGTACGGTCCGTTTCGAGACGGAAACGCTCGATGTACCGAACTATCAGGGTAATGCCGTCATCAATTATACCGAAAGAGACGTCCCTTATACCCGCATCATCGAGCACAAGCATTTCGAGATGTTCGGGCAGCAGGTCTATGATTGTCCGAAGACGGTGATTTCTCGCGAGTATAGCACCGAATACAAAGAGAGGATGGAACCCTATTATCCGGTGAACGACGAGCGTAACAACCGTTTGGCTGACGAATATCGTGCGTTGGCAGCTCGTGAAGGAAACGTGCTGTTCGGAGGTCGGTTGGCTGAATACAAGTATTACGACATGGCTCCTGTCATAGAAAAGGCCCTGTCTGTGGATCTTTAATATCGGGAACCTTAATATAGAAGAATGAACGATGAATCAGATTCTTGAAACCGGTATCAGATGCCTGGAGATTGAGGCACAGGCGATTCTCGATTTGATTCCCCGCATGGGAAAAGAGTTCGAGGAGGCGGTAGCGCTCATCCGGAATTGTTCTGGCAAAGTAATCGTAACCGGTGTTGGTAAATCGGGCCATATCGGTAGTAAGATTGCAGCCACATTGGCTTCGACAGGTACCCCTTCGTTCTATTTGAACCCCCTGGATGCCTATCATGGCGATTTGGGCATGATTGCTTCGGGCGATGTCGTGATGGCGATTTCCTATAGCGGCAATACCGACGAACTGCTCCGTTTTATTCCGCTCATTTTGGAACGGCATATTCCGATTATCGGTATTTCCGGAAATTCGGAGTCGCTGCTGGCCCGCTATTCGAAGGTCCATCTGAATATTTCGGTAGCGCGTGAAGCTGATCCGTTGAACCTGGCGCCCACATCGAGCACAGCCGCCACGTTGGCCATGGGCGATGCTTTGGCAAGTGCCCTGATCTGTTCCCGTAATTTCAAAGAGAGTGACTTCGCCCAGTTCCATCCGGGTGGCAGTTTGGGCAAGCGCTTGTTGGGACGAGTACGCGATTTTATGGATTCCGAGATGCTCGAAACCTGGAAAGTGTCTCCGCTGGATATGCTTTCCGATGTGATTATCAAAATCAGCGAAGGCAAGAAAGGTCTGGTGGTGGCGTTGGTTCCCGATCCGGACGATCCTGCAAAGTCTCAAGTGGCAGGCATCATTACCGATGGCGATGTGCGTCGTGCCATGCAGAAGTATCGCGAAGATTTCTTCAAATTGAAGGTGGGGGACATTATGAGCCGTCATCCGAAACTGATTCATGTGAACGATAAAATTTCCTACGCGGGCGATCTGATGCAGAAGAACTTCATTCATGCGCTGATTGTGCTCGATGAACAGGAACAGTTCTGCGGCATTATCGACTGGTTTGCCTGTGCTTAAATAAACATTAACAGCAGAAAAGAAATATGACACCTGTATTTATCGCCGGTCCGTGCGTCATCGAATCGATGGAATGTCTGGAAAGCGTGGCTTCCGAGTTGGTCCGAATCAATCGGACATTGGGCACCGACATAATTTTCAAATCGTCGTTCGATAAGGCCAACCGCACTTCCATCTCATCGTATCGCGGTCCCGGTTTGGACAAGGGCTTGCAGATGCTGGCGGACATCAAGAGCAAATATGGCTTGCGACTGCTGACCGATATTCACGAGGCTTGGCAGGCGGCTCCTGCGGCTGAGGTGGTGGATGTCTTGCAGATTCCGGCATTCTTGTGCCGTCAGACCGACCTGCTGGTAGCGGCAGCAAAGACCGGAAAGACCGTCAACATCAAGAAGGCGCAGTTCCTTTCCGGACAGGATATGCAATATCCGGTGCAGAAAGTGAAGGAGAGCGGAAATCCGAATGTCTGGCTTACGGAACGGGGCAACACTTTCGGATATAATAACCTGGTGGTCGATTTCCGCAACATTCCGGATATGCTGAAGCTGGTTCCTACGGTGATTATGGATTGCACACATTCCGTGCAACGCCCCGGAGCAGCAGGAGGCAAGACCGGAGGCAATCGGGAGTTTGTTCCTTCGATGGCGCTCGCAGCTAAAGCCTTCGGTGCAACGGGCTATTTCTTCGAGGTGCATCCCGATCCGGATCAGGCATTGAGCGATGGTCCGAATATGTTGCAGCTGAATGACCTTGCAGGTCTGGTCGGACAATTACTGAATCCATAAAATACGTAAAAACTGTAACTACTTTTATTTTTGAGTAGCAACTTTCAGTTTTGATGAAATATGAAAGCGTTAATTCTTAACAGTGGTCTGGGTCATCGGATGGGGGTACTCACCTCCGAGCATCCGAAGTGTATGACGGAGATTTCCACTCACAATACGATATTAAGCCGCCAACTGCAGTTGCTGGTGTCTTTTGGAATCAATGAGGTTGTAATGACCACGGGCTATTACGACAAAGTCCTGGTGGACTATTGCGATGCCCTGCATCTGCCTCTCAAGTTCACCTTTGTCAATAACCCGCTCTACGACAAGACCAACTACATCTACAGCATCTATTGCGCGAAAGAGCAGCTGAAGGATGACGACATCATCCTGATGCACGGCGACCTGGTCTTCGAGAGCCTCGTGATGGAAGCCGTCATCGACAGCCCCGTGAGCTGCATGGCAGTAAGCAGCACTTTGCCCCTGCCGGAGAAAGACTTCAAGGCAGTTATCAAGGACGGCAGGATCGAGAAGGTGGGCATTGAGTTCTTCGACAATGCCATGGCCGCCCAGCCCCTCTACAAGATACTTAAAGAAGACTGGCTGGTATGGCTCCAGCATATTGAGAAGTTCTGCGAGAGCGACAACCGCAAGTGCTATGCAGAGAACGCCTTCAACGAGGTCAGCGACCGGTGCAAGATCTGTCCTTGCGACGTCAAGAACATGCTCTGCGCAGAGATTGACACTCCTGAAGACCTGGAGGTTGTCAGCAAGAAGGTGGCAGAAATCAACGAGCGCACGGTCTATATGTGCTTCAGCACAGAGTACATCCACAGCGGACACATCGCGATTATCAACAAAGCCCGCCGCTTGGGTCGCCTGACGGTGGGCGTGCTGAGCGACGAAGCAGTGAGCAGCTACAAGCGCTATCCGCTGATACCCTTTACCGAACGCAAGGCTCTGTTCGAAAACCTGGCCGGAGTGGAGCGTGTGGTGGAACAGAAGACACTCTCTTATAAGGAGAACCTTGAGGCCCTGCGTCCCGACTATGTAGTACACGGCAACGACTGGTGCGAGGGCTTCCAGAAACCGATCCGGCAGGAGGTATGTGAGATCCTTGCAGAATACGGAGGCAAGCTGGTCGAGTATCCTTACAGCAACAATCCGGTGTATAAGGAACTGGATGCCAGCCACCGTGCAGAAGCCAGCATGCCGGATGTCCGTCGCGGACGCCTGCGCAAGCTTATCAATATGAAGGGACTGGTGACTGCCATGGAGGCCCATAGCGGCATTACCGGCCTGATTGTAGAGAATACCAAGGTGCTGCAGGAGGGCAAGACCTACCAGTTCGACGCCATGTGGATTAGCTCGCTCTGCGACTCCACCGCCAAGGGCAAGCCCGATATTGAACTGGTGGATATGACCAGCCGCTTCCGTACGATTGATGACATCATGGAGGTGACAACCAAGCCTATCATCTTCGACGGAGATACAGGCGGCCTGACCGAACATTTCGTCTATACCGTCCGCTCGCTGGAGCGTATGGGCGTGTCGATGGTAATCATCGAGGACAAGACGGGACTCAAGAAAAACAGCCTCTTTGGAACCGAGGTGAAACAGACACAGGCAGCCATTCCTGACTTCTGCGAGAAGATCCGTGCCGGAAAGAAAGCCCAGAAGACCAAGGAGTTCATGATCTGTGCCCGCATCGAGTCTCTGATTCTGGAACAGGGAATGGAAGATGCCCTGAAGCGTGCCTTTGCTTTCAGCGAGGCAGGAGCTGATGCCATCATGATCCACAGCCGCAAGAAAGATCCTGCTGAGATTTTCGAATTTGTTGAGAAGTTCCGAGAGAAGAACAGCGCTACGCCAATAGTTGTTGTTCCTACTTCCTTCAATACGGTAACAGAACAGGAGTTCAAGGACAGGGGCGTGAACGTGGTTATCTACGCCAACCAGCTTACCCGTACAGGCTTCCCCGCCATGCAGAATGCCGCACGCACCATTCTGGAGAACCACCGTGCCAAGGAGTGTGATGACAAGTGCATGTCTATTAAAGAAATCATCACCTTAATCCCCGAGCAATAATGATACGTCCGGAATATTTTATTGAGAAACTGAGAGAGAACGGTATTGACTGCTTTGCAGGTGTTCCCGATAGCCTGCTGAAGAACATCTGTGCCTACATCACAGACCATTGCGATGCACGGCATAACATCATTGCCGCCAACGAGGGTGCAGCCGTTGGCATTGCTGCCGGTCACTATCTGGCAACGGGACAGCCCGCCTGCGTGTATATGCAGAACAGCGGAGAGGGAAATATCATCAACCCGATAGCCTCGCTTACCGATCCGGAGGTATATAACATCCCAGTCCTGTTGCTCATCGGGTGGCGCGGTCGCCCGGGGGTACACGACGAACCGCAGCACGTCAAGCAGGGAAAGGTAACCACCGGCCTCTTGAATACGATGGGTATCAACTTCGACGTATTGAGCAAGGAAGAAGACAAGGCAGAAAAGCAGATAGCCAAAGCCGTCAAGGCCCTCCGGAATAAGGAAGTCTATGCCCTGGTGATAGAGAAAGATACTTTCGAGGACTATAAACTCGTCAATAACCTATCACCAATAACCCTTAACCTTTCAAGAGAAGAGGCCATCCGGACCGTAGCCGCTGCCCTTGGCGAGAAGGACTGCATCGTGAGCACCACCGGTATGATCAGCCGCGAGCTGTTCGAATACCGTGCTGCCATGAACCAGAGTCACGAACGGGATTTCCTGACCGTAGGCAGTATGGGGCACGCCTCTCAGATTGCCCTGGGTATTGCGATGGCACAGCCCGACCGCCGTGTCTGGTGCTTTGACGGAGACGGTGCTGCCATTATGCACATGGGAAGCATGGCTATCGTGGCCAGCAAGGAGCCTAAGAACTACGTGCACGTAGTGTTCAACAACGGAGCACACGACAGCGTAGGCGGTCAGCCTACCGTTGGCTTGAAGATTGATTTGCCTGCGGTGGCAAAGGCAGTGGGTTACAAGGCAACAGTCTCAGTAGAAAATAAGGAAGAACTGGTCGAGGCATTGAAGAATCTCTCAGAAGGACCGGTTCTTGTGGAGGTGAAGGTGAAGAAGGGTAACCGTAAAGATTTGGGAAGACCTACTACCACACCTGTCCAAAACAAGGAAGCTCTGATGGCATTCCTGAAAAAGTGATTTCTGTGTTATCTGTGATTTCTGTGCGCATATGAACCAGCAAATAGTAAATGGAATAGAGAGGCTTTCTGGCATCCTGCAAGAAGTGGGATGCCGGAAGCTGTTCCTGGTTGTCGATTCCTCCTATCCTTTCCTGAATATCAAGGATGCGATAGAGGCGTTACCGGCAGAGGAGAAAGTGAAGTTCTCCGACTTCACGCCTAATCCTCTTTATGAACAAGTGTGCAAAGGCGTAGAACTGCTGAAAACCTCCAAATGCGATACGATTCTGGCCGTGGGAGGAGGCAGTGCCATCGATGTGGCGAAGTGTATCAAGCTGGCTGTGCTGGCACAGGAAGGCAATGCAGCAATCATTCCTCCTTTGGTATCGCAGCGACTACCAATAGACGGCACTAAGATACCTTTCATTGCCATCCCGACGACAGCCGGAACCGGTAGTGAATCCACTCATAATGCCGTGATGTACTATGAGGGATCCAAGCAGACGGTTACCAATGACGGAATATTGCCGGATTATGCCCTGCTGGCACCGGAAGTACTGAAGACCCTGCCGCTCTATCAGAAGAAGTGCACGATGATGGATGCATTGTGTCAGGGCATTGAATCCTGGTGGAGCGTGAACTCTACGGAAGAGAGCTATGAATATAGTCGTAAGGCGATTGAACTCGTTATGGCTAACTGGCGGAAGTACATCTTTGAGAATGACGAAGAGGCTGCGGCAAAGATAATGCTTGCCGCTAACTACAGCGGTCGGGCCATCAATATTACAGCTACCACTGCCGCTCATGCCATGAGCTACAAGATTACCTCATTGTATAAGTTGCCTCATGGCCATGCCGTTGCCATTTGCCTTCCGGAAATTTGGGAGTATATGCTTTCTGTGCTTCCCCAAAGCGGACAAAATGAAGAGATGTCGAAAATCAACGAACCTCGTGGTTTCGAATATCTGTCTTCCGTTTTTTCGGAGATTGCACAAGCTATGTGCAAGTCTTCCCCTATTCAAGCCATCAACACCTTCCGTAGGATGCTGAAAGACTTGGATATTTTAGGTCCGACCGCAGAACCAGATCTTCGTTCGTCAGAACTTACGCTTCTTACTACTTCGGTCAACCCCGTAAGGTTACGCAACAACCCTATTAAACTTGACGAAGTAACCATCCGGCAACTTTATGAGAGTATTATAAATTAAGTTTCGAAGGCTGATTTCTGAGATACGATAAAAGTAAGTAGAAATAACAAATTGTTTGCAATAGTTACAAGTTATGAGAGTTGAATTACCTTTGGCGCAGGGAAGATTGCGGGAAGTACAGCTTCGGATGCTCGAAATGCTGGATGTTGTTGTCGATATTTGCCAAAAGAATGGCATCCGATATTGGCTGACCGAAGGAACTTTGTTAGGAGCCGTACGTCATGGAGGTTTCATTCCTTGGGACGACGATATAGATATTTTTGTGTGGCATGAAGATTGGGATAAATTCCAGTCTGTGTGCATACAGTCTTTGCCCGATAATCTGAGTCTGCAGAACGAAAAGACGGAGCCGGCCTCGGGTATGGGGCAGGGCATCTGTAAAATCCGGGACAATCGGTCGCTTTACTTCCAAAACTATGAAAGTTTCCGGAATCAGTATAACCGGGGCATTTTTATCGATGTGTTCAAGTGTGTCGAGTATCCGGCCTTACCGAAAAGTGCTGTCAATTATTTGGCAAAACGCATCTCGTTCGCCTATGGCTTCTTTCATTTCCAGCCGTTGCTGAATTTCAAGAATATCATCAGCTATTTTGCATATCCATTATCTTATGTCTTCCATAAGGGGTTGTTCGAGTTCTTCAAATGGTTCGGGACAGCCTACTATGGACCGACTCCCGAGCGTACAACATACGGCTTTTCAGCTAAAAAAGGACAGCTTTTCCCCCTAAAGCCTATAGAGTTTGAAGGTAAGATGTATATGGGACCTGCTGATCCCGAAGGCTATCTGACCAATGAATATGGAGATTTTATGAAATTGCCTGCTCCCGAGAAACGTCGGTTACACCTGCTTTTTGCTGTATTAGACAAAAGTGAGTGTGAGCCGGAATATAAATAACAGTTATGAAAAAACTTCTTTCCATAATCATCCCGACATACAACATGGAAGCATTGCTGCCACGTTGCTTGGAGTCGTTAGTGAAAGCACAAGGTGCAGAACCGTGGTTAGAAGCACTTGTGGTTAACGATGGCTCCAAGGATCATTCTCTTGAAGTTGCTCGTCAATGGGCGTCTGTGCACAGCGCAGTAATTAGGGTAATCGATAAACCTAACGGCAACTATGGATCTACTATTAATGCTGCGTTACCAGTTGCGACCGGAAAGTATGTGAAGATTCTTGATTCCGATGATTACTTTGATACTTTGGTTTTGTCTCAGTTCTTGTCGAAGCTGAACGATTTGGAAGATAAAGCAAAAGAGACTGATATTATTCAAACTCCGTTTACGAATCTGGGACCTAAAGATTTGCGAGAAGTGGTTCGTTACAATACAATGGGGCGGCAACCTTATGAGTACGGACGTATTTATGAACTGGACGATGTTTTGAAAGATGGTTATATTCGTTTTTTTCTGATGCATGGGTTGACATACAGAACAGACTTACTAAGAAAGATTGAATATAAGCAAACAGAAGGCATTTCATACACCGATACCGAATGGTCATGCTATCCTGTTTTCTATGCAAAAAGCATATTATTCCTTAATTTGAACCTGTATCAGTATAATCTTGATCGTCCAGGACAGACCATGGATCCGAAAGTAATTGTCAGAACTTTAAATCAGCAAACAGTGCTTTCGGACAATATGCTTGCCTATTACAAGGCACATATCAGAGAAGTGTCTGATATTAGAAAATCATGGATGAAGCAGTATTTTGAGAACCGAATGCGGTTGTTATACAAACTTTATCTCTTGGATACGCCCAGAGAAAACTTTGATATCGAGGCAATGGAACGGATGGATCAGCATTTTTGGCCCATTTGTCAAGACCTGCAATTTCATTTTGTTCTTTGGCCTGAGAACAAATTGCTGCGCTTCGATTATATAAAGTATTGGCACAGATTCCATAAACGTTGGCCTGTTTGGTTCGAAAAGATTAATCATTATGTAGATACATTTGCTCGGTTCGTGTACGTAAAAGTATTTAGGCGTTAAGTAAAAGTCGGAACGGAGTAAAAAAGAAAATCCTATGGCAAAACTATTATATATATGGTATAAGCGAAGTAAGGGTATCCTGGAAGGAGGCGGACAAGGTAGTTACCGGAACTACACTCAGATATGCCAGGTTCTGGGAGAAGAGAATGTGGATTCTTTCTATGTTCATGATGAATATAGGAAGAAAACTCTTTGGGGTTACGTAAAAGGTTTGTACTTTACTCTTTTCAACTACTACTACGGCCTTACACCAGGAAGAGTCAAAGAGATTGTCCGCATTGCCTTAGGAGAACAGCCTTTAGCTTCCACCCAATCTGCCCACACCTACGACTATGTGTTCATCGATCGTAGTTTGTTCGGCATTATTGCAAAGCAACTGAAACAGGCAGGCTACAAAGGTCGTATCATGGTGTTTTTTCACAATGTTGAGACCATCTATTTCAATGCCAAATTAGGCTTGGTGCCAGGCAAACAGGTTTTTCTTCGTTGTGTGGCAAATAATGATGCCTATTCGTGCTTGTATGCAGACAATCCCATTGCAATAAATCAACGAGACGCTGATTTATTAGAATCAATGTATGGCCGGAAATTCGAGAATGTCATTCCGGTGTCTTTGGCAGACCGATTGGTTCCTGCTGATTCTCTTACAGAAGTCCAAACGCGAAAGCGCCCGCAGTGTTTGTTTTTGGGAGCCTATTTCCCTCCTAACAATAAGGGCATACTCTGGTTTGTCAGGAATGTCAAGCCTTTCGTTGATATAGAGATGATCATCGTGGGAAAGGGTATGTCGAAACTGAAAGCCGAAGCTCACGAGCTTAAAGATATTGAGGTTATTGGAGATGCTCCGGATTTACGTCCCTATTTTGAAGAGGCAGATATCATGGTGCTCCCCATCTTTAGCGGTTCCGGCATGAAAATTAAGACTTGCGAGAGTCTGATGTATGGAAAAAACATCGTAGGAACACAGGAGGCCTTCGAAGGATACGAAGGAGAGTACAGTAGGATAGGAGGAAAGTGCAACACCGCAGAAGAGTTTATTGAAGTGCTGCAAAATTTCACTAGTCACCCACGCCCGAGGTTTAATACCTATTCCCGGCAGTTGTTCCTCGACAAGTATTCGAATGCGTCATCGCTCGAGAAATTCAAGATGCTTTTCCAAGAATAATAAAAATACTACATAATAATGAATTTATTTAAGAAAATCTGGCCCTATTTGCTGGCCTTGGCGTGTTTCGTTTTAGTTGCTGGCATCTACATGTATCCCTCACTTGAAGGGAAACTGATTGCAGCCAATGATGGCTTGCAATGGCGAGGTGCCGTACACGAAGCAGAAGAGTATTCTGCAAACACCGGAGATTATTCATTTTGGACAGGTTCGATGTTCTCGGGAATGCCCAACTATCAGATTGGTGGTGGACTAATCCCATCCGATATTCTTATTAATCCCATCCGTCTTATTCTGGTGACTGGTCATCGCAATGTTTTCGCCATCGTACTGATCTACTGCATCGGATTTTTTGCTTTGGTCCGAAGCATGAAAGTTGATAAGTGGTTGGCCATCGTGGGTGCATTAGCAATTACTTTCAGCAGTTACTTCTTTATCATTATTGCTGCAAACCATCACACCAAGACATCCACGCTGGCATTGATCTCAATGGCATTGGCCGGCTTCTATCTGATTTTCCACGGACATCGCAAAACTGGCATTATTTTGACGATGCTTGGGACAATGGCAGGCTTTTATCCGCATCCGCAGATGGCCTACTACCTCTTTTTCATCTTTGCCGCCTTTGGAATTGCAGAGCTATGTATAGCATGGAAGAAAAAAGAAATGAAGACCTTCTTCCTAAATGCACTTCTCGTTTTGATCGGTTTAGGTACAGGCGTAGGAACAGGCATCGGAAAGACCTTCAGTAATCTGGAATATGCCAAAGAAACCATGCGCGGAGGACACTCTGATTTAGAGAAAACGTCTGATACAGACAACAAGACCGAGGGCCTTGATTTGGATTATGCCACAGCCTGGAGTTATGGTATCGATGAGTGCTGGACCTTCCTGATTCCGAATTATATGGGCGGTTCAAGCAATTATAACTTGGGGAGTGACAGCGAATTCTGTAAGACACTTATCCGAAAAGGCGTGCCTCGTTCGCAGGCTCAGCAGATCAGTGCCTCTGCGCCTACCTATTGGGGTGATCAGCCCTTTACGGCAGGACCGGTCTATATGGGCGCCTTGGTTTGTCTGCTTTTCATCTTGAGCCTCTTTGTGGTGAAAGGCCCCTACAAATGGGCGTTGCTTGCCGTTACCCTGCTTAGCATTATATTGAGCTGGGGACATAATTGGATGGCACCGACGCGGTTCTTCTTCGAGTATATGCCTATGTACAACAAGTTCCGTGCCGTGTCGAGCATTCTGGTCATTGCAGAGATCACCATGCCGCTGATGGGCTTCCTGGCGCTGCAACGTATTGTCGATGCCAAGAAGAACGGACTGTCTTGTGCCAAAGAGATCCTGATGGCGGGAGGTGTTACGGTTGTACTTTTGTTCGTGGCTTTGGCAACAACGTCGGGCTTTAGCGGAGCCGTCGATCAGCAGTTGCCGGAATGGTTGGCAGCCCTTTTGCAAGACACTCGCAAAGATATGTTCCGCTCCGACCTTTGGCGCAGCATGGGCTTCGTGCTGGCAGGTACGGCACTCCTGTATTTCTATACCCAAAGCAAGAAGTTTAACAGCACCGCTTTGCTGGCTGTTGCATTGGGCGCATTGGTGTTGCTCGATATGTGGCCGGTCGATAAACGTTTCATGAACGGCAGCCATTTCGTCAGCCCTACTTACATCGACCGGCATTTCCGCGAAACCGCTTGGGAAAAGCAGATCTTGCGCGACACCGATCCCAGCTATCGTGTGTTCAACCTGACGGTGAGTCCTTTCAATGATGCCCGAACTTCTTACCGCTTGAAGAGCATCGGTGGCTATTCTGCCGCCAAGTTGCGCCGCTATCAGGACCTCATCGACGAGCATCTTTCGAAGATGCACCAGCCGGTCATCGATATGCTCAATACCCGCTATTTCATCGTGCCCGACCGGAATAACAACAATGCTCCGGTTGTTCAGTATAATCCGGGTGCCATGGGCAATGCCTGGTTTGTCGATAATCTGAAGGTTGTTGAGACTCCGAATGAAGAAAGCGACGGCCTGATGGAGGTTGATTTGCATCAGACAGCCATTGTCGGCAAGGATTTTGCCCAATATGCAGAAGATCATATCGTCAATCAGCATGATTCGGCAGCTACCGTTCGTCTCGACTCTTATTCGCCCAAGGAGCTGAACTATACCTGCAGCAACCAGTATCCGGGCACATTGGTTTTCTCCGAGATCTATTATCCTTACGGCTGGAAAGCCAGCATCGACGGAAAGGAAGCGGAGCACTATCGGGTGAACTATATGCTGAGGGCATTGAATGTGCCCGCCGGACAGCATCAGGTGCGCTTTGTGTTCGACCCGGACAGTGTACGTAAAGGCAGCAATCTGGCCATGATTTTCATCATTATCATGTATGCCACCATTTTAGGCTGTCTCATAAAGGGTATTTACGATTGGGTGAAACGTCCTGCTAATTCCGATCTGCAATCATGAATATAACCATTGTGGGTACCGCCTGGCCCTATCGCGGCGGAATTGCCGTCTTTCGGAGCGTCTGGCACGGGAGTTTATGGCACAGGGTCATCAGGTCAAACTCTATACGTTCACGCTTCAGTATCCGAGCCTGCTGTTCCCGGGCGAGACCCAATACAGTTCAGAGCCTGCTCCGGCAGATTTGCAGATCGAACGGAAACTGTCGTCGGTCAATCCGTTCACCTGGTTCAGTTTGGGACGACGCATCCGCAAAGAAGCGCCCGATCTGGTGGTATTTGCCTATTGGATTCCTTTCATGGCACCTTGTATGGGAACGACGGCTCGCATTGCCCGTCGCAACGGGAAGACGAAAGTGGTGGTGCTCTGCCACAATTTCATTCCGCACGAAAAGCGTTTGGGCGATATGTTCCTGTCGAAGTATCTGGTCCATTCGGTGGATGGCGTGACGGCGCTTTCGCAGAATGTGTGCGACGATGTGCATAAGTTCGTGCCCGGGATGCCAACCGTCGCGTCGCCCCATCCGTTGTACGACAGTTTCGGGGAACCGGTCAGCCATGAGGAAGCCTGCCGCTACTTAGGGCTCGATCCGCAATATCGCTACCTGATGTTTTTCGGTCTGATTCGCGATTACAAAGGTCTGGATTGGCTGATCGAAGCCTATGCCAAGGCAAAGGATGTCCTCGATGCACACGGATGCAAGCTGATAGTAGCCGGCGAGTTCTATAGCGGCCGGGAACGCTATCATGCCTTAGCGCAGGAATTGGGCGTTGAGGAGGCAATCATCTGGAAGACGCAGTTTGTGCCCGACCATGAGGTTCGCTACTATTTCTCAGCAGCAGAACTCATTATGCAGACCTACAAGAGTGCCACCCAATCGGGCGTATCGCAGATTGCCTATCATTTCGAGAAACCGATGCTGGTGACCCGCGTGGGCGGATTGCCCGAGATTGTCCCGGATGGGAAAGTGGGCTATGCCGTCGAACCCCATGTGGATGCCATAGCTGCTGCTCTTGCTGATTTTGCAAAAGATCCCCATAAGGAAGTATTTGCGGCAGGAATCAAAGAAGAGAAGAAGAAGTACGGTTGGGATACGATGGCCCATGCCATTATATCGCTGATACAATAAAACGGAGAAGCATGAAAACAATCAGTGAGTTGCCGGATAGTGAAAAGGCACGGATCTTGCGCGAAAGGCGGCAGAAGGAACTGCATTGGTATGCCATATATGTCACGCCTTTGCACGAACGTCAGTTGTTGGAGGCCTATACCGGCGTGCCCGATCCATACGCCCGGACGCAACGGGGAAGGGCCAACCGGGCTTTAGCCAAACTCGATCCTCCCATCGAAGCCTATGTGCCTATTCGCGAAGAGAAGCACAAATGGTCGGACAGAACGCGTATTGTTCCGGTTGTGCTGACTCCGGGCATTATTTTTGTCCGCATCCGTCTGGAGGAACGCCGTCGCTTGTATATTGCCGACTATGTGAATGCTTTCCTTTATAATAAGGACAAAAAGGAACCGGCTGCCATCGATGATGAGGTCATGGTGCAGTTCCGGACGATTGTCGAGCATGAAACCGACATCTCGTTGGTGACACCTTCAGTAGGAGATACGGTACAGATTCTCAGCGGTCCTTACGAGGGATTTGTAGGCGAAGTAGTTCGGGATAGAGGCAATGCCTTGTTCCAGTTGCGACTCACTGACAATCTGGCGGTTGCTCTCACCATCAAGGAGGATCAGATTAAGATTGTTCCCCGCGGAACGATGCGGAAAATTCCGGATGTCCGCTATTAAGCCGGTGCAAATTTGTCAACTGCGCAATGCATTTTATAGGCATAAAGTCCTGCATATTTAAGTATTTTTAAGAAAATTGTTTTAATTTGTTTTATCGATTGCGAAACTTCGTAACTTTGCGCCCGAAATAAAAACATTATTATTAACAATTTATACTTTTTGTGTTATGAAGGCTCTTCGTATTATGGCTGTCGTAATGATGACAGCAATGGTTAGTGTTTGCATGGTAGCTTGTGTGGTTCAAAGAATACTGAGGCTCCTGCTGAGGCTGTTGAAAATTGCTGCGCTGCTAACGACACCGCTGCTTGTTGTGCTGATTCTGCCGCTTGTTGCGCTGATTCTGCTGCTTGCGATTCTTGCGCTGCATGCTGTGCTGATTCTGCTGCTTGCAACAAATAAATTGCTTTTACAGCAATCACGATTAAGCACTCTCCAAGCGGAGAGTGCTTTTTTGTGTTACCTTGCATGGGTCACCCAATCTCTATCCAGATTTCTTCACCCTTGTCAGCAGCCTCCTGAATCAGTTTTAGGAGGCTGTCGAACGTGTCTTCATTCCTCTCTATTTTCTTTTAAGCTTGTAAAGCGTCATTTCGAAATCGATACCGGTATTGCGAGCTGTTTCTCCGCTTTTTAGGGTTTCAATCAGACTCAGGCGAACGAAGCGGCTTGCTCTTTTTACCGAAGTGGCAAAATCAACGCCGTTTATGGCATCAGCACCGATAATGCCGGCAAAAACGTCGCCTGTGCCCGAACGTGTTTCCTCCACTACGCGCTGACGTTGGAAAATGGTCATTTTACCTTCTTCCGATACTGCATTTCCTACCGAATCCTTGCCCATTAGGATGCCGGTAATCACCAGCTGCTTGGCACCCATGTCATGCAGTTTCTGCACCATCTGGTTCAGTTCAGCATGGGTCCATCCGTAAGTTTTGTAGGGGGTATTGGTCAGAATACAGGCTTCTGTCAGGTTCGGGGTGACGATGTCAGCATAAGCTACCAGCCTGCGCATCTTCTGACAGAGTTTGTCTGTGTAGGTAGAATAGATTTTGCCGTTATCGCCCATCACGGGGTCGATGATCACTTTCGTGTGTTCGTTCCGGAACTGCCGGATGAAGTCTTCTACGATGGCAATCTGTTTTTCCGAACCTAAGAAACCGGTCAGAATACCGTCAAACTGCAGATCCAGTTTCTTCCATTCTGCCATGTAGGCAGTCATGTACTGGGTAAAATCCTTGCAAAAGAAAGAGGGGAATCCGGTGTGGTTCGAAAAAATAGCGGTAGGCAGCGCACAACCTTGTATGCCTAAATAGCTGACAATGGGAAGAATGACCGATGTGCTGCATCGCCCATAGCCGGAAATATCGTTAATAATCGCAATTTTTTTACCCATAACGGCCGCAAAGTTACTCTCTTTTTCGCATTTCTCCAAATTTTATACTCGAAATGTAGGTTTTCTTCCGTTATCATTTGGAATTATTAGGGAAAAATGTTAACTTTGCTCACGAAAAAATAAATGGATCGATGAACGATAGCATAGAACTTCTTTTCCGTCAGCATGGGGTCCGACCCACGGCTATTCGTGTTTTGGTGTGGCGCACTTTGTCGAAACTGGACTTTGCCTTTGCCCTTTCCGATTTGGAGGGCTTGCTACCAACCGTCGATCGCAGCACCTTATTCCGTGCTTTGTCGCTTTTTGTCGAAAATGATTTGCTGCACGTTCTTGACGATGGGAGCGGACAGCAGAAATATTGTATTCACCAGAACCAGCATGTTCATCTGTCGTGCACCGTCTGTGGCAAAACCATTTGTCTCGAAGACGAAGTGATTCCGGAGGTTCATGTTCCCGAAGGTTTCGAAGTGCAGCACATTACTTATATTATACAAGGTGTTTGTGCCGGTTGTGCTCACAAAACGGTCAATGGGCATCGGGCGGCATGTGTTTGCCACAATCATGAGAGATAAATACAAAAAAGCTGTGACAAGGTTGCCACAGCTTTTTTGTATTAAAGACTTATATCTTATTCGCCCTTGATGGCAGCAACGCCTGGGAGAACCTTGCCTTCGATGGCTTCGAGCAGAGCGCCACCACCGGTAGAGATGTAGCTGACCTTATCGGCCAAACCGAACTTGTTGACACAAGCTACAGAGTCACCACCACCAATCAGAGAGAAAGCGCCTTCAGCAGTAGCCTCAGCTACAGCATTACCGATAGCACGTGAACCACTGCAGAAGTTGTCGAACTCGAATACGCCGGCAGGACCGTTCCAGAGGATGGTCTTGGCACCCTTGATGGCAGCAGCGAATTTCTTCTGGGCCTCAGGACCTGCATCCAGACCTTCCCAAGAATCAGGAATAGCATTGGCTGGGAATACCTTCTGAGGAGCATCGTTGTTGAAGTCCTCTGCGCAGATAGCGTCAGGAGCCATAACGAGTTCAACGCCGTTCTTCTTAGCCAGTTCCTCAACGCCAAGAGCCACATCGAACTTATCGGTTTCGCAAATAGATTTACCGACCTTACCGCCGTGAGCAGCAGCGAAGGTATAGGTCATACCGCCGCAAAGGATGAGGCGATCCACTTTGCCGAGCAGGTTCTCGATGATGCCGATCTTCGAAGAAACCTTCGATCCACCCATGATGGCGACGAATGGACGCTGGATGTTGTTGAGCACAGCATCAACGGCAGCCACCTCTTTCTCCATCAAGAGACCCAGCATCTTGTCGTCAGCACCAAAGTAATCAGCAATAACGGCGGTTGATGCGTGCTTGCGGTGAGCGGTACCGAAGGCATCCATAACGTAGCAGTCAGCGTAGGAAGCAAGCTTCTTGGCGAAGTCCTTCTGCTTAGCCTTCATTTCCTTCTTGGCAGCATCGTATGCAGGATCCTCTTTCTCGATGCCTACTGGCTTGCCTTCCTCTTCAGGATAGAAGCGGAGGTTCTCGAGCAACAGAGCCTCACCTGGCTTCAAGGCAGCTACCTCGGCATCAGCATTGGCACAGTCCTTAGCGAACTTCACCGGAACACCCAGAGCAGCGCTGACAGCATCTACAATCTGGCTCAGGCTCAATTCAGCCTTCACTTTGCCCTTTGGCTTGCCCATGTGGCTCATGATGATGAGAGCGCCACCCTTCTCCAAAATCAGTTTGAGGGTTGGCAGAGCGCCCCTAATACGGGTGTCATCGGTAATTTTACCATCTTGAAGAGGTACATTGAAGTCCACACGAACGATGGCCTTCTTACCTTTGAAGTCATAATTCTTAATTTCCATAATGCTTAGTTTGTTATTTTAACTGTATATAAGTTTGTAAATTTACAGATTCTTTTCGATTTCAGCTTCGATAGTCGATTGCGTGGCAGCACCGACAATCTTGCCCACTGGCTGACCCTTCTTCAGGAAAATCAGGGTAGGGATGTTTCGGATACTGAATTCCATAGCAAGGTTTTCTTCCTCATCGACGTTATACTTTCCGATGACAGCCTTGCCTTCGTACTTTTCAGCCAAAGCTTCGATGGTAGGAGCGAGGCTCTGGCAAGGACCGCACCAAGGTGCCCAGAAATCAATAACTACAAGCTTTTCACCTGCGATCAACTCAGGCGCATTCTGATCGGTAATTTTCATTGCCATAATAAAACAGTTGTTTGGTTGATTTCTTTGCAAAGATAGACAAAAATAAATAAGAGCGGTAATTTTTTCGGACATAAAATGTTTTTTTTCAGTTTTATTTGGATATTTGACATTAAATTGCTATCTTCGCAGCGCTAAATCGAAAATCAGAATGCACAAAATAGAGATTTGCTTGACGCCTGCCTTGCTAAATCAGTACGAATTTAGCGACAGTATAGTAGTGGTGACCGACGTGTTTCGTGCCACAACCACCATGTGTACGGCTTTTGCCAATGGTGCCGTTTCTATTATTCCTGTAGCTACCGAAGCTGAAGCCATCAGCTATAAGGCGATGGGGTATCTGACGGGCGCTGAGCACGATACTGAGAAATATGAGTTTGCCGACTTCGGAAATTCGCCTTCCGAATATACGGTGAAAAGAGTGAACAAGCAGTCGCTGGTGATGCTTACCAGCAACGGAACCAAAGCCATCAAGGGAGCACAGAACTGCTATCGGTTGCTGATCGGAGCGTTTGTCAACTTGCAGGCATTGGTGAAGCGCATTCAGCAGCTGGATCGCGATGTGCTGGTGGTATGTTCCGGCTCGAACGGTCGCATTTGTCTGGAAGATTCGCTTTTTGCCGGAGCTTTGGTTTCAACCTTGATTGCTGAAGAAGGCTTCGAGTCGGCCAGCGACGTTGCCCGCATTGCCGAGTCGCTTTTGCATCAAGCCAACCGCGATTTCTCACGCTTTCTGATACAGAGTGAACATGCCAAGCGTCTGATCGATCACGGTTTCCGCAGCGACTTGAACTTCTGCTTGCGCAAATCGATTTTCGGGGTCGTTCCGGAGTTAAAAGTCGATAAACTGGTGATACCACAGGAAAATCTATGATTCAATTAGGCAAATATAACGAACTGAAGGTGGCTCGTGAGGTCGATTTCGGCATTTATGTCACCGATGGCGAAGGTGTCGATATTCTGATGCCCGCCAAGTATGTGCCGGCCGGTACGGAAGTGGGAAGCAAGATCCGATGCTTCGTTTATCAGGACAGCGAAGCGCGTCTGATAGCCACAACGGAACACCCCTATGCCCAAGTGGGCGAGTTTGCATCGCTCGAAGTGAGAGCAGTCAATCAGGTGGGAGCCTTTGCCGACTGGGGCACTTCGAAGGACCTGCTTATTCCGCATCGCGAGCAACCCAAGGAGCTGGAGGAGGGGCACCGATACATTGTTTATATATATGTAGATGAAGTATCGGGCCGTATTGCCGGAACCGCACGCTTGGACAAGTATCTCGACAATGTGCCTGCCCCCTACGAACCCAATGAGGAAGTGGAGATTCTGGTGTGGAAACCTACGCCGTTGGGATATAAGGTTATTATCAATCATGCTCACACCGGCTTGATCTACAAGAATCAGATTTTCCGGCCCATTCATGTCGGTGAACGCTTGCGGGCTTGGGTCAGGGAAGTGAGGGACGACGAGAAGATCGACCTTTCCTTGCAACCGATGGGGTATCGTAATGTCATCGAATCGACCGAAGCGGTTCTGTTGCGAGCCTTGCATCTGCATGGCGGTTTCCTGGGTCTTACCGACAAGAGCGATCCGGAAGAAATCAGCGAAATTTTGCAAATGTCGAAGAAGAATTTCAAGAAAGCAGTCGGTGCTCTTTACAAGCAACAGAGAATCGAACTTGAAGCAACGGGAATTCGCCTGAAAGAATAAGGGATTTTTGCTCCCTAACTGGAGAAAAATTTTTTTCTAACTGGGGAAAAAGTTTTTCCTAACTGAAGAAGTATTTTTATAGCGTCTGGCTTTTTTATAACTATTAACTCTAAACCACAATGATTGAATTGAAAGGAATTCAGAAGACTTACCAGTCGGCCACGCCTTTGCATGTGCTGAAAGGTATCGACCTTCACATCGGTGAAGGCGAGCTGGTGAGCATCATGGGTGCTTCCGGCTCAGGAAAATCCACCTTGCTCAACATTCTGGGCATCCTCGACGACTACGACGAGGGAACCTATCACCTGAACGGTACGCTGATCCGCCATTTGAGCGAAACGCGTGCGGCTGAACTCCGTAACCGTCTGATCGGTTTCGTGTTCCAGTCGTTTAATCTGATTACGTTCAAGAACGCGATGGAGAACGTAGCGTTGCCGCTCTACTATCAGGGCGTGGGTCGCCGCAAACGCAACGAACTGGCGTTGGAGTACCTCGACATGATGGGCCTGAAAGATTGGGCTGATCATTATCCGAGCGAAATGTCGGGCGGACAAAAACAGCGAGTGGCAATCGCCAGAGCCCTGATTGCACAGCCTAAAATCATCCTCGCTGACGAACCGACAGGAGCCCTCGACAGCAAGACGACGCAAGAGGTGATGGACCTCTTGAAGAAGGTGAACCGCGAACAGCGTAAGACGGTGATTATCGTCACCCACGAAAAAGACATTGCTGATCAGACCGACCGCCTGATTCATATCAAGGACGGGCTGATTGTCGAATAATAGGGAAAAAGCTTATGATTTTCGATAGTTTTTCGGAAGTTTATGTTTCGATGAGCCGCAACAAGCTGCGCATCGCCTTAACCGGTTTCAGCATCGCCTGGGGCATCTTTATGCTCATTGTGCTGCTGGGTGCCGGTAATGGCCTGATGAACGGCATGATGGAGCAGTTCGGAAAGCAGTCGGTCAATCGCGTTACGCTTTGGCCAGGATGGGCTTCCAAATCCTACAATGGATTGCCCAAATACCGGAATACGCATTTCACGGCAAGTGATCTGGATTATTTGCAAGAGAATTTTCCCGAGATTATCGACGAGATTCAGCCGGTGTTCGAAACCAGCGTGCAGGTCAGTTACGGAACCCAATATCAGAGCACCACGCTCGAAGGTGTCTATCCGTCGTATGTGAAAAGCAGCGGCTACAAGATTGTGGCAGGCCGCTCTTTGAACGAGATGGATGTGCGCGAACAGCGTAAAGTGTGTCTCATGGTCGATAAGGATGTGGAAAAACTGTTTGGCAGTTCGTCGGATGCCGTTATTGGCACCTGGATCAAACTGAATAATATCCCGTTTCAGCTGATAGGCATCTTCCATTCCTCTAATCAATATCAGCAGACACCGATATCAGCACCCATCACTACCGTTGGCACCATCTATGAGCCTGATGGCTATTATTCCGAGTTGCGCATGATTGTAGGGAATCTGGAAACTAATGAAGCCAACGAAGAGTTCAACAGAGCGCTGCGTCGGGTAATGTCCAAGCGGCATTACTTTGATCCAGACGACCGTTCTGCCATGTATATCTGGAATTCCTATGAGGATTACGTGACCGCACAATCCATCTTTGCCGGATTGCAGCTTTTCATCTGGCTGATCGGTATTGCAACGTTGATTGCCGGCGTGACGGGTATTTCGAACATCATGCTCATCACGGTGCGCGAGCGAACCCACGAGTTCGGTATCCGCAAGGCATTGGGGGCACGTCCTCGACAGATCATCACGTTGGTGCTGTTGGAATCGGTAGCCATTACGTTGGTTTTCGGTTATATGGGACTGTTTTTCGGAATCGGACTCACGCAGTTGGTCGATTTCATTCTCACGATGGCAGCGCAGACCTCCGAATCGTCGTTCCCGTTCCAACATCCGACCGTCGATATGCCTATTGTTGTTGCTGCCACTTTGGTGATGGTTGTGGCCGGAATGATTGCCGGCTATGTGCCGGCCAAGCGTGCGGTGAGTGTTAAACCTGTAGAAGCATTGGCAGCATCATGACAGAACTTTGGGTAGAAATATGGCAAACGATACGCCGCAACAAGTGGCGTTCGATCATGACGGCTTTCGGTGTCTTCTGGGGCCTGCTGATGCTGATTCTGTTGGTCGGTTTCGGTGAAGGTATTTTTGGAGGTATTGTGGGCAGTTTGTCGTCCATTCCGAGCAACAGTATGTTCTTCGGGGGCGACCACACCTCAATGACCTACAAAGGTTTTGGCATCAACCGTACGATTCAGACCGATAACGACGATCTGGTGCTGCTGAAAGAGGATCTGGCCAAACAGATGGAATATCTTACGCCGCTCAATTTCGTGCGAGGCAACGAGGCTACCTATCAGGACCAGAAATACAGCGCCACGATGGTAGGCACCTATGGCAGTTACTATCACGTCATACCGCAACAGGTGCTCTATGGTCGGTATATTAACGATATCGACTTACATGAGCATCGGAAGGTTTGTGTGTTAGGCCTTGAGGTGTATGAAACGCTTTTCCCGGCCGGAGGTGATCCATGCGGCAAGCTGATCAAAACGGGAGGCATCTATTACACCGTGGTAGGTGTGGTGAAGAAACTGTCCGGCATGATCAATCTGGGAGCGGACATCGATCGTTCCATTCTGCTTCCGCTAACAACCGCGCAGCTGACTTACAATCAGGGCGATCACATTGATCTGATTGTGGTTACGCTGAAGGAAAAGTACCCGATTTCGGAGTGGGAAGACCGTATTCTGAGCAAGCCAAAAGAGCATCATTTTGTGCATCCCGATGACAAGGCCGCCTTCTGGTCATTCAATCTGCAAGAGATCTTCGATAGTTTCAAGATGCTGTTTTTGGGCATCAATATCCTGCTGTGGATTGTCGGGTGCGGTTCGTTGCTGGCCGGTTTGATTGGTATCTCCAACATCATGCTGGTCACCGTGAAGGAACGCACGCAGGAGATTGGCGTGCGGCGTGCTTTGGGTGCCAAGCCTTTCACCATTCTTTCGCAAATCTTGGCAGAAAGTCTGGTGCTCACGTCAGCTGCCGGTATATCGGGCCTGATGTTGGGCATTTGGATTCTCCACATTGCCGATTCCATTCTGAAAGCGAATCCGGCACCCGATGGGGAGTTCAGTATGTCCAACCCGCACATCTCGTTCTCGGTAGCCATCGCGGCTTTCTTCGTGATAGTGCTCGGAGGATTGCTGGCCGGCTGGATGCCGGCACATCGGGCGATGAAAATCAAGGCAATCGATGCCTTGCGGGAAGAATAACTCCCCTTTTACTCCCCTTAATAACGAGCGAGTTGAAAACTTGCGAAACATGAATTAGAATCAAAAAATAAAAATATATCACTATGAAAAAGTATGTAAAAATTGTATTGTGGTGTCTTGTAGGTGCTTTTGTGCTTTACACCTTCTACTTCCTCTGGAAGCAGTCGCAACCCAAAGAGATCGTCTATGAACTGATAGTGCCCGAGGTGCGCGACATCGTGAAGACTTCGGTGGCAAGCGGTAAGGTCGAACCACGCGACGAGGTGAATATCAAGCCACAGATCCAGGGAATCATTACCGAACTATATGTCGAAGCCGGCGATCGTGTCAAGACAGGCGACGCTATCGCCAAAGTGGCCGTCATTCCCGACATTCAGGCGTTGGCCAGTGCCCAGAGTCAGGTGCGAACCACGAATCTGACTCTCGAAGAGATGGAGCGTGAACACGCCCGTGTGGAAGGGCTTTACCGGAAAGGGGTGGTGAGCAAAGAAGAGTTCGAACAGAGCCAGAACAATCTGGAGAAAGCCCGCGAAAATGCGCAGGCGGCACAGGATGCCCTCGATATTGTGACCGATGGCATCAGCAAGCGTTCCGGCAAGATCAATACCACGATTGTGCGCAGCACCATTACCGGTATGGTGCTCGATGTTCCCGTTAAGATCGGTACATCGGTCATCAATGCCAACTCGTACAACGAAGGTACGACCGTAGCCACCGTTGCCGACATGAACGATATTATTTTCAGGGGCAGCATCGATGAGACCGAAGTCGGGAAGATGCAGGTCGGTATGGGTGTAAACCTCAGCATCGGTGCCATTCAGGGCGTGAAGTTACCGGCCACCCTTGAATATATTTCTCCTAAGGGTACGGAGAGCAACGGCGCTGTGATGTTCGAAATCAAGGCTGCGGCACAGATTCCCGATACGATTGTGATTCGTGCCGGATATAGTGCCAACAGCGAAATCGAATTGGTGCGTCGCAATCAGGTGCTGGCTGTTAAGGAAACGGCAGTCGAGTTCGTCGAGGATTCCACTTTTGTCTATCAGCTCACTTCCGATGAGGCCGTTGTTCCGCAGACCTTCCGGAAGGTTCCGGTCGAAGTGGGACAGAGCGATGGCATCTACATTGAGATTCTGAACGGAGTTACCAACGATATGAAACTGCGAGGCAATGAAAAGACTGAAGAATAATGTTCGGGGAATAAGCCTGGCGGCTCTCCTTTGTCTGTCGCTTTCCGGCTCAACGTTGTCGGCTCAGAGCATGAGCCTGCAGAACTGTATCGACTATGCAATCGGGCACAATGTTTCCATTCAACAGCAGGAACTTTCCCGTCAGAATCAGGAGATTACCCTCAATTCCTCTAAGATGAACCGTCTGCCTGACGTGAATGCATCCGTGGGGCAGGGTTGGGGCTTCGGTCGAAGCACAGGTCGCGACGGATCGACCGTCGATCAGACCTCTTCGCAAACCAGTTTCAGCATCGGTGCTTCGGTGCCCTTGTTCACAGGGTTCCGCATTCCGAACCAGATCAAGTCGAACCGGTATTCTTTGGAGGCAGCATCTGCAACGCTCGAGAAAGCACGTCGCGACATCGGCATACAGGTGGCTACGTATTATCTGAATGCCCTTTACTACAAAGGAATGACTCTGGTGCAGCAACGTCAGCTTGAACTCGATAGCGTCAATTGTGAGAATGCCAAAGCGTTGTTCGAGGCAGGAAAGCGTCCGGAGTCGGAGGTGGCTGCGGCAGAAGCGCAACTGGCGATGAGCCGGCATAACCTGACTGAGGCACAAGGCAACGAGATATTAGCCCGCCTCGACCTAATGCAGATGCTGAACTTGGAGGGCAATGTCGAACAATTCTCCATTCAGGACATCGATACGAAGAAGATGGGAGCGGAGATTGAGCCTGCCGACCAGGTTTTTCATGCTGCTTTGGAAAACCATCCGTCCATCATGGCTGCAAAATACAATCTGGAGAGTAGCAAATATCAGCTCAAGGCCACAAAGAGCGGATATATGCCAACTCTTTCGTTCAATGCTTCCTACAGCAACAGCTATTATCATCTGTACAACAGTCAGAATATGTCGTTGCACAAGCAGCTCGATCTGAACGGGTCGGAATATCTGGGTTTGTCGCTCAACATTCCTATCTTCGATCGCTTCTCAACTCGCAACAACGTGCGTCAGGCGAAACTCAACATCGAGAGCCAGCATCTTGCCTTAACCGAAGCCCAGCAGAATCTGCGCAAGGAAATTCAGCAAGCCTATTGGAATGCTGTGAAGGCACGCGAAAACTATGCGTCGGCACAGAAAGCCCACCAATCGACCTCCTTGGCCTACCAGTATGAAGCAGAACGCTATGCTTCCGGCAAGGGAACTAACTACGACTTGCAGCAGGCAAGCACGAACCGCCAGAAAGCGCAGCACGATGAACTGCAAGCCAAGTACGAGTTCCTGATGCGGCTACGGATTTTGCAGTTTTACAATGGGCAGTAGTATTATTTTTTAAGGTGGAGTAATATCCAATAAAGTCCAAAGGTACATGCTATGTTTGCCGCGATTACTCCATACAACTGCCACTCTATGGAAAAGTGAGAACTGTCTAATGCCATCCAGAAGAAGATGATGAGCATGTTGAGAAGAATCTCCATAAGAGTTATTTCCAGATGGTGGAATCCGTAATCGAGAAAGGCGTGGTGAAGGTGGGTCTTGTCTGGACGGAAAGGAGAGCAGCCGTGCATGATGCGACCAAACATTACTCTGAGTGTGTCGAAAACAGGAATGCCCAGCACGGCCAGAACAAAGGCAATAAGGCAGACATCTTTTTTGTCGAAAAACAAGGCTGATGGCGAGTCTTTGGTCAGAATGGCCATTACGAAGTCGCATATAGCAATGCCAAGCATCATCGTGCCTGCATCTCCAATGAACATTTTTGCTTTCCGACTGAATACGTTCATGATAAAGAATGGGATAAGACTTCCAACTATCGTCAGACCAAAAGCCGCACGGACAAAGTCATGAGATCTGAATAACTGCCAGGAAAAGAAAGTGAAGATCATGATGCAGAAACCCGACGAGAGACCGTCGATTCCGTCAGCCATATTGATAGCGTTGATGATTCCCACACATGCTACAACTGTCAGCGGCCACGCTATCCATGGCGATATCTCATGAACGCCCCATAGACCGTGGAAGTCATTCAAAGGACTTTCGTTGACATAAGCCAGCGATAGAACCACAATGATTTCTATGATGAACTTCGTGTATGGAGATAGATTTCGGATATCATCCCACGCTCCTGCGGCCAACATTATCAGCATGGCCACTATAAGGGGGATGATGGTCTTGTAGTCGTAAATGGCACCAAGACAAAGAGATCCGGCAATCGTTCCTGTGAAACCTACGAAGCCTCCCATTACAGGGACAGGAACCTTTTGGAGTTTCCGTGCCTCTGGATTGTCATAGATGTTCAGTTTTCTGGAAACACTCAAGATGGGACGGTATAGCAGTATTGCGACAAGTAGCGATACCCCAAAAATGACTACTACAGGATAAATATCATGCGCCATAATTATTAGTGTATATATTCTAAAATTTTACCAAAATATCTTAATGAAAGTCTAAAGAAATTATTGCGGATTCCATTCTTACGGAAACCCCTTAAATGCTCTTTCATAATTTTTATCCGGACTCGAATACCTGAGGTTGATGCCCCACCCATTCGCATCGTTACAAAATCCATTGGAATGTATTTAATCCTAATTCTTTCAATATATATAAGCCGTAGCAGTTGTTCGAAATCCGCAGCTATTTTGAAAGAGATATCAAAGAGTCCGTACTTATGATATATTTCCCTACTGCAGTAGAACGAAGGGTGAGCGGGCATGTAGCCATACATCATCCGTTCTGGTGTGAATTTCGCTGACGAGTAATAGCGGATGCATTTGCCAAGATTGTTGTCTGCTACATAATGAACATCTCCATAACAGGCATCTATATCATTGTTTTTAAATGATCTTACAACAGTTTCTAATACATTGTGAGATGTATAGAAATCATCGGAATTCAGTAGTCCGATTATATCGCCACTTGCCATCTGTATGCCTTTATTCATAGCATCATAGAGACCTTTGTCTGGTTCACAGATCCAATGCATTCTGCCTTGAAAACGTGGTTCGTATTCACGAACAATATCCATGGTGCCATCCTTGGATGCACCGTCCACGATGATACTTTCGATGTCCTGATAGGTTTGTGCCAAAATACTTTCGAGCGTATCTCGCACTGTCTTTTCGCTGTTGTAGGTCGCCGTTATAATCGATATTCTCATTGCTGTATGCCTTTGTATGCCATTGCTCTGTAATTATTCAAAACCAGGGAAAAAAGTATCTATGTCCTCTATTGTCGGATTAGGTATGTGGAAAAGATTCTTAACACGTGTAATTTCATCATCGGGCAGATTCCACCACTGAATTTTCAGCAACCTGTTAATTGTTTCCTCGGGAAACCTATATTTTAATACACGGGCTGGCACACCGCCAACAACAGCAAACGGAGGAACATCTTTTGTGACCACAGCACCAGCTGCGATAATGGCTCCGTCTCCAATAGTGACTCCGTCCATGATAATGCAACCTCGCGCCACCCATACTCCATTTCCTATTGTTATAGGATAGTCCTCTTCCTGAAAAATCGCGCCGTCACTCCATTCAGGATGCCATTTCCATCGTCCTTTTCTATAGAAAATGGAGTGTGGGCTAAGTAAGTTGGTCGGATGTGCGCCCAATCCCACTAAAGTGTCTCGAGAGATAAGACTGAAGTTGCCCACCGTTGTATTGAGCAAGTGTGTATTGATGCAGATTCTTGAGTACTTTCCGACGTGTGAATTGAGTAGCTTGGAGTATCGTTGCAGAGAAGTGTAAGGGGTAAAGGTGCTCCTTCTATCCCAATAGGATAGTAAAGAAATGTCCTTATATAATAACTTTTTTGGCGAGATAATAGAAGATAGGTATTGTAGCATAATTATCAGTCTTTAAATATTACCTTGCGTATCATTTCCATCTGGAGATGAGGATTGTATTTATGGTCGATGACATCGTAGCAGTTTTGCCTTATCTGTTCTCTGTTCAATCCGTTGGAGAGCCACGATTGAATACAATCAGCCAAACTTTCCACATCGTTTTCGTGGAAGAAACTGCCAGTTCTACCTTCTTCTATTGCTTCAAATTCTGGCATCTGGTGACAGAAGTTGTCGTGACTGATGACTGGAGTGCCGAATGTCATAGCGTGCATGGCAGTCAGCCCTACATCGCCTGGGGAAACACAGAGGTCTGCATTATAGATAATTTGAGCTATCTGTCTTTCATCATAACATGAACCGAAGAACCATACGTTATTGTCCAACCCCAGTTCAGTAACGAGGCTTTCGAGTTCATGTCTTTTAGGTCCGTCACCCACATAAGTCAAGTTTGTCTCAATGCCACGATCTCGAAGTATTGCCATAGCCTGAACAATCATGTCCAGCTTCTTGACTGGAGTAAGTCTTCCGATAAAGACTAAGTTGAGTCGGTTGTTGCCAAAATGATCCTGATAAAAGGCAGAAAGAGCAAGCCCCTTACGAATCTCTATTTCTTCATCGTAAGCCAATGAGTTGTAGAATACATGCAGTTTTTCATCAGGTACGCCCCATTCCAATAGAATTCTTTTTGCGTAGTTTCCATAGAGGAGAGAACCTGTGGCGCGTTTCATTTTCCATTTTGTAAGCCATTTTTTTAGTCCCCGCTCGTCCCCGTATGCTCCGTGCGACCACAGATATACGCGTTTGCCAAAGAGGGGCGCTAACAGTAGGATGACCCAAGCAGAAAGACAGTAATGAGTTGCAGTGGTAAAGAGGTCGGTGTAATCGCTCCATAACAACTTGATAGCTCCATTTTGCCAATAGACAGATCCAAAACCGATATTATGAAAATATCCTTTGAAGTTTTTGAGGCAAGTTGTGTCAAGCTCCTTAATGGCTCCTTGCTTTCGCGAGTCACCAAAATAGAAGTCTATGCCCTCTTGGTCCATAAGCATAAAGATGTTCTTGCGATAGTGCACAGAACTTTGATTGAAAAAGCAGACTTTATGTTGCATTGTCTTTAGTGCAATATTTTTTTTGTGGTTCCATCCGCTCCACGGATAATTTTGATGCCTCTGGTCGCTGATGATGCCCTGATTCCATTTAAGTCGTAAATGGTTATATTTCCACCCATTGAACTATTGTTTATAGGATGAATACCTGTAATCCTTGTCTCTGGGTTGATGCATTCGTACCAGTTCTCGGTTGCAAGGATAGCGGCTGTCTGTGCAATGAGCGCATTTTCGTCGGTAACGCTGACATTCGGATAGGTCGTTTCAGTTTTTGAAGCATCATATCTGAATGTGTTACCAAGAGCGGAGATTCCGCTGCGCGGCGCTATCAGTGATTCGTAGTAGCAACAGGCCGCCGTATATCTGCACAAACCTACTTCGCAGTGAGTGCCGTCGCCGGCCTCCCCGTTGCCGGTGGTGATATTGGCATTGATGCCACCCATAACCTTTGCTATGGTATAGGTTGTGTTGTCATTGTCGTTGTAAAGGTCATACCAGCTCTTGAAACTCCCGCTTCCGCGTGTTGCCTTGTAAAGACATAAATCGCTGATGTCGGAACCGCTGGCAGCAACAATCTTTGGCAGTAGGGCAGTTGCATCGTTAGTGTAGCTGTTACCGATGTCAAGGACTTTCAGATTGGGCTTTTGCAAGACGTTGTTTTCAGCATTGGCTGTAACACATGCGCAAGTCCAGATTATTACTGCCACATAGTATGCCAGTAACTTTTGAGATGAATTTGTAAACTGATTATAAAGGTAGACTTTCTGTTTCATATTTGTATTTCTTTTTGATTGTTTTTTTCTTGAGTCTGTCATCTATGGAAGACAAAGCTAAAAATATGATAAGAATGGTGAGAATGGGTTTTAGGTAAAAGGCGCTAGAGGTCATGCCAGCAGCCATCTGTTGTATTAAAATCAATACAATCCACATATATTTTTTTCGATCGGATTTTATCAACTTGTATCCGTCCATAATTACTGAAACATACATGGCGATAAAGATTATTCCACCTAGTATTCCTGTACCCATAAATGCATCAAGAATCATATTATGGGAATATATAAATGTTTTGTCAGAGTAAATTATGGCAAATCGATCACCGAAAAATGGATGTTGCAAGAATGATTTTATAGCTTCTTGGTATAGAATGGTTCTGCCATCATCGGAAGAAGTGTTTATTAGTCGCTCAGCAAGAACGGGAGCGACATTTGCAATCATCATAATGATATCTCGCAAAAAAAAGTTCAAAAAACTGATAAAAAGGAAAGCTAAAAAGAATCCCAGCAGTGGTTTTTTATTGCTTGTTATAATAACGAATGCAACTACACAACAAAGACTTAACAAAGGACCTCTACTTCCAGCTCGCAAAGTGATAAGAGAGCCAACAGAGATTAAAAAAACAGGAATGATATATTTCAAAAACGTATGATGTTCTGTACGCATCATGCATGCTCCTATGATTATTGCAGTTAACCCCATTTGTCCAAAGGCAATGGTTCCTAAGGCAGCATTGCCATCCACCCTCATCATGATTTCTTCTGTATTAGCCAGAAGAAGCGGGTTGTAAATAAGCGAGATTAATAAACAAATGGTGATAGCAAAGGCAGTAAGGCGAAATGCTAAATGCAGATCAATTTTATCAAAACTGACAGCAATCGAGAAGGCACTGTAAAGACAAAGCAAAAAAACGTACATCCATACACGGGAAGTTTCATCTGGTAGAATGTCGAAATCAAACCTGATTTCCAAATCGTAAAATAGTCTAAGAATCCATAAAGCCCAAAAGAAGGTTAGGAGTTTGATTGTCCGATTCAAATTAAAAGTTAAGTTCTTCTGCAAAATAAAACTTCGTACAATAACGATTGTGGCAAGTAACATCGTAAATAGACGATATGGAATGGTAACTTTATTGGTCGCTCCCATAATGTCTCCTCCATATATAGGCATTGCTAAGCAAGTAGCAAATTGATAGCCTATAATCGCAAAAAAAAGGTTAAGCGTTGAATAAACTCTGTCGGATAACATATCGCTATTGTGTTATTTAATGAGACATCAAATGGAAACCGTTACAATGTCTTTTATGCGAATCGCCAAGAGCATAATGCTTATTAGCCAAAGAAAGACAATGTATTTGTTTAATTGTTTATATCCCAGACCGCAGAGTTTAAGCAAATTCGTAAACATGCAGAATTTACAGAGAGCTGTCACTAAAGAAAAGATTAGCAAAATGAGACTCAGGGGTCTTCCCGATAGACAACCATACGTGATAGATCCTACGCCGCCAATGAAATAAAGAGCATTGAAAAGAAGTAGGTTTTTTTGACGATCCAATTTCCGATACAAAGGTATTAAAGGTTGCGACAAGATAGTAGGAAAAGACCAAAGTGCTAGACATAGTGCAATTTCACTTGATGCTGTCCATTTTTCACCAAGGAAAATAACGAGAAGTTGATCTCCGCCAACAGACAAAAAAAGCAACGGCATAATTGAAATAAGACACACCGTGTTTACAACTTTTTTACTTACTTCTCTTATGGCATCGTAATCTCCTTGTGTCCTGCATAATTGTTGATAATAAACTTTCCCCATTGCTGTCCCAATGAAGGACATTGGCATGAGGAGAAGTTGTATGATAATAGAAAAGCAGCCAATTTCTGCTTTCGTAAAGAATTGGCTAAGTATGATAGTGGGAGATTGGAATGCTGCAAAAGACATTATACTTGCTGGAGCATCGTACAAAGGAAACCGACGATTCTGAAGATATAATTCTTTGACTTTTTCTATACTAAAACTAGTCCATCTCATATTATTTAGTAACCCTTTTAGACATACTAAAATGAAAAGAACGTTTAGTGCTTGAGCCAAAGTGGTTCCCAATATGAGGCCATTGACCGTGACGAGAACAATTAGTCCAAAAGAGATGCGGAATATAGCTTGGCTTCCTCCTAATACCACATGGGAGATGGCAAGTACATTATATTTTTCTTGTCGGTTGCAGAAATTGTATAGAATCAAATAAAGGGCATATATAAAGAGGTATATAATAAGAAGATATTTTTCAGGAAATGATTGAAAGAATGAAACGTTTGTAGTACTTCCTACTTCAAATGCGAGAACTGTAAATAAAATAGTTATTAAACTGTTTATGAGGCAAATAATGCCGACGTGTTGTGCGTCTGATTCAGACGATGCCTTAACAATTGCGTGTTCATATCCCCAGAACATTCCCACACTAAGTATAGCGATTGTGCTGGAGAACACCCCCCATTCGCCAAATGCTTCTTGTGAGTACATGCGGGATAGTATAGGGGTAACAACAATCGGAACAAAGTACATCAGTACATTGCTTAATGACATCTTGAGCGTATTTTTGAAAAGTGGATTGTCAAACATAATATTAACTATTTACTTTTCAAAGGTTTGGGGACGTAATACATACTGATGCCTTTCCGACCAAGTTCAAGCATAATATTTAAGCATGGTTGGGCTTGAAAAAGTTTAATCTCAAGATTTGAGATACGTCTTATTTTATATATATCTGAACCAAAATGACGTGTGATTACTCGTTTATGAGTGCGTCTTTCAATGAAACTTTCATCAGAGGTATAAGATTGAATTTGACCATGCTCGTCTCTATAGCGATAAGTCATGCGCTTGTTGAAAAATTGTGCCCAATAGGGGTGCTCGCGAGCTAACAGCCCTTCAACACAATGGTTAAATGTTCCCATGAAAGAACGCGGTAATCCTAAAGTAAAAACAAGACCTCCTAATTCGCATAGGCGATACCATGGTGAATACTCATCCCAACAGTTACGTCCTTTATGATGATCACAAATAAGGTAATTAGCATACCTTCCCCATGCACAGACAGAATGTCTGACATTTATGCTTCGCCTAACACCTTCCATTTTCCGGAATGTTTCAGCAAGATAACCTGCGATTGTTTTATCTTTTTGAGGATCAAAAATCAAATCCGGATTCATAAGTTGTTCGCGGCCTTGAAAAGAATATGCAGGCATAAGTAATGTTCCATTAGGGGTAATGACTTGCATGATTTTCTCAATAAGTTCTTGAGCAGACCCTTTGTAATTGTAGAATTCTCTCATTGAAGAATGGATACAAACGATACTTCCTTCTTTCATTCCCATTTCTTGCATGAGATTTACGAGTTCATCTGCGGTATAGCTGCGGAGCCAAATGAGTTTTCCACATTCCTTCTTTAGTTTCTTTCGGAATTCGGTTAAATTGCGAATTCCAGTAAGACGCTTAATCAGAATGCCGACTTTTGTGACAATACTCTTTTTGTCGTTTATTTCGCCTGAATAATTGTACATTTTGTTTATATCTCCTTAGGAGAGATTTAAATTTCGGACAAAGATAAGAAAAATATTTGATTCAGCTGTTCATTTATAGCATTTTAAATATAGTTCATAAACAAAATAGTTTGTTTTGTTAAGCAGACTATCCAAATAGGAAACACGAAATCGTCCAACCAATTGGGCGGTTTCGTGTTTTAAATCTCTCCTAAGGAGTTTTAAGTTTGTTATTGACGAAAACAACAGAATCAAGTCAGTGTAGCAATCGCTTTCTCTCAACACTCAGAATTTCTTTGAGTACCAGATCTGTTTATCCTCGATTATATTAGATAGCACCGCAAGCAAGTCTTTGTCTCGCCATAGCCATAGTGATGCCAAGAATTAGCACCCATCCTTGGCCGGTAATTATGCGGTACAGGTACGGCATTTGTTCGGTATATGTTCGGTAAAACACCGAACATATACCGAACATGTACCGAACAAATAGCGTGCATATGCCGAGCATCGGTAGGGGGAAAGACGAGGCAATGATATGGGAAGTGCTTGGCTATACTATAAGGACAACGAGACCGTCCTACAAGGAAAAAATTGATTCTCCTGTAGGGCGGCCAATGTTCTCTAACTATGTAAAATGTTTCCTTACCGTTAAAGTTTATTTTTCGAAACGTATCCAATCGATGTCGAGGAAGGCACCATCGTTGGAAACAGACGGACGGGCATTGTAGAAACCGAGTTTGGCACCAATCCAGCGTCCTTCCTTGATGGTGAATCGCGATCCCAGCTTCTCGAACTTCTTGCCGTCCAGGCTGTAGGAGAAATCAGCGTAGGCCTTGATGGCATTGCCAGTACCCTCGCTGTGAACCTTTACGCGGACGTAGATGTCGGGGGTGGCAAAACGGGCCTGGGGAATATCATCAACCGCATATTTGACGGTGTAGGGGGCGGGTAACTGCTTCAGTTCGACGGGCGTTTCGAAAACCACTTGTTCCGCTTTTCCCTTCATGGCATCCTTGCAAGTGACGTAGCGCAACACGCAGCCATTGGCGGTGGAAACCAGTTTGATGGCAGCATAATCCTGACCTTTCAGAATCAATCCGGCTTCTTCGCCCTTGGGCTTGTAGCTGGGGTTCGGAATAAACTGCAGTTTGGCAGTAGCGGTGAAGTTCTCGGTCGGGAGCTTCTGCAAAACAGCATTCTGCAGATCCGAGAGATTCTTGAATCCTTCGGGCGCCTGGACACCATACAGACGGAGTTTCGACTTGTTGGCGTCGGCAAAATACCAATAGTGGCTGTAGGGACCTTCGAACTGCCACTGCTTACCCAGTTCGTTGCTGTCGAACTCATCGCTTTCGTTGGGCTGGAAGTCGCCCGATGACGGCAGATTCGGTTTCTTCCACTTGGCGACAGCATCGCCGCAACCGTCACCGTCCTTATCTTCTCCGATCACTAACCAGTCGTTTATCCAACGGGCAGGCTGCAAATGAACCACACGGCCGTAGGCATGCTTGTCCTGGAAGTGGATGAACCAGTCTTCCCCGTTCTGCGTATCCACCCAAGCCCCTTGGTGTGGTCCGTTCACCTTCGATTTGCCCTGTGCCAAACCGACATACTCCTCGTAGGGACCGAAAGGATTCTTGCTGCGGAGTTCCACTTGCCAACCGTACTTCACGCCGCCGGCAGGAGACATTATATAATAATAGCCGTTACGCTTGTAGAACTTAGTGCCCTCGATGGTGGGCTGATCCTCGTGTCCGTCGTAAACAATGCGAGACGGACCGATCACCTTCGTGCCATCGGCAGACATCGGAGCCACAAACAGTACCGACTTCACACCGGCACGCGAACCGGCACAACCGTGACTGAGGTAAGCCTTGCCGTCTTCGTCCCACAACGGGCAGCAGTCAATCAGACCTTTGCCTTTCTTCACCCAGACGATAGGCTCCCAGGTGCCGGCAGGATCCTGTGTTTTGGTCATGAACAGACCTTGGTCGGGATCGCCGCAATAGATGTATAACCAGCCGTCGTGATAGCGGATGGCAGGAGCCCACACGTAGTTGCCGTGCTGAATCTGCTTATGCCAGTCGAGCTCTGTGCCTCGGAACTCCGGCAACACGTCGTAGTCGTCGGTCAGCGCCTGACCGATAATCTCCCAATTGACCAGATCGGTGGAATGCAGGATCTGCAGTCCGGGGAAGCAGGCAAACGAAGATGCCGTCATGTAGTAGTCGTTACCAACGCGACACACGTCAGGGTCGGAGTAATCGGCATCGATGATGGGGTTCTGATAGTAGCCGTTCTTCAGATTCGGGTTCCACGTTTTGCTTGGGGTCTGTGCCAAAGCAGAAGTAACTCCGAACAACAAGGCCGCAGCACCGGCAACGGTAGTTAAGAAAGAGTGCTTCATGAACATAAAAGTATTATAGTTTAGTTTAATTCAAGTTCGGAAGGGGAGTAAAAAGGGAGATTAAGAGGAGTAAAAAGGACGTTTGCTACTTTTGTCGGAAGTTTTTAAGGACGTTTCTATCGTCCCTTTTACTCCCCTTTTACTCCCTTTCTCAACTTTTTTTCTACTCTTCCCTGAAGCTTGAGAATGTTGTTTTGTTAAAAGAATTCAGCGCAAAAGTAAGCAATTTTATTGACAGTCGCAACAAAAAAGAATCAAAAATTTGGATTTGTACATTTTTTACCCTACTTTTGCACAAAAAATCTACGGACAAAACCGATAAAACACCCAATTTACAGCGCAATGGCAAAACAGAAGACTGCCTATTTTTGCAATTCCTGCGGATGCGAGGAACCCAAGTGGTTCGGTAAGTGCCCCTCGTGTGGCGAGTGGGGAACCTGCGTGGAAGAGATTGTTTCAGCTGACGGTACCATCGGGAAAAAGAGGAAATCGTCGGGCGGCATACAATGGACCCATTCCGGAGCATTGGGCTTGCCCGGACAGAATGAAAAACCACACAAACTGAAAGAGATCGAAGCAACGGAGGATACTCGCATCGACATGTGCGATGCCGAGCTGAACCGCGTGCTGGGCGGGGGGCTCGTAAAGGGTTCGATGGTGCTTTTGGGAGGCGATCCGGGCATCGGAAAATCGACGCTCCTGCTGCAGACGGTCATGAATCTGCACGACAGGAAAATCCTATACTGTTCGGGAGAGGAGAGTGCCTATCAGCTCAAACTGCGGGCGGTCCGTCTTTCGCAAACCCAACAGATGCCCGAAGAGTGCTATGTGGCCTGTGAGACCAATCTGGACCAGATTTTCGTGCATGTGGCCAACCTGAATCCCGACATTCTGATTGTCGATTCCATTCAGACCATTGCCACCGATGAACTGGAATCGTCGGCAGGCAGCGTGGGACAGATCCGCGAGTGTGCCGCGCGATTGCTGAAGTTCGCCAAAGAGAGCGGAACGCCGGTGATACTCGTCGGACATATTACCAAAGAAGGAAGTCTGGCAGGTCCCAAAGTGCTGGAGCACATTGTCGATACCGTGCTCCAGTTTGAGGGCGATCAGCACTATATGTACCGTATCTTGCGTGCCACGAAGAACCGATTCGGAAGCACGTCCGAGTTGGGTATCTATGAGATGTTAGGCACGGGGTTGCGTCAGGTGTCGAATCCTTCGGAACTCTTGCTGTCGTCGCAGCACGAAGGGCTGAGCGGCATCACGATTGCAGCAGCCATCGAGGGCTTGCGACCGTTCCTGATTGAGACCCAGAGTCTGGTTTCAAGTTCCGCATACGCCACTCCGATGCGAAGCACGACAGGCTTCGACGGACGACGCCTGAATATGCTGTTGGCGGTGCTGGAAAAGAAAGTCGGTTTTAAGTTGGGACAGAAAGACGTGTTCCTGAATATTGCCGGCGGATTGAGAGTGTCCGATCCGGCGATGGATCTGGCCGTCATAACGGCAGTACTGTCGAGCAATATGGATATGCCCGTCGATTCGCGCACCTGCCTCACCGGAGAAGTGGGCCTGAGCGGAGAGATACGTCCGGTGTCGCGATTGGAGCAGCGCATTCTGGAAGCTGAAAAATTGGGCTTCAACCGGATTCTGATTCCCGACTACAGCTTGAAGAGCATCGACTTGAAGAAACTGCACATCGAAGTTTGTCCTGTCAAAAGGGTAGAAGAAGCATTCCGATTGGTGCTAAAATAGGCAACTCTGCTTAAAAAATGTTTAAAATACGCCATTTTTTAGCCTAAAAAACAAAAAAATTAAGTTTGTTTCACAATTGAATAAAAAATTGCTTATCTTTGCGGCATGATATCGAAGATACAAATCAATAAAATTCTGCGATTGTTGCGCGAATCGGTCACTCCGACAGTAGGGGGGACCGAACCGCTGGCAATAGCCTTGGCGGTGGCCAAAGCCAAAGAATTGTTGGGTGATGTGCCGGAAAAAGTGGTGGCCAAACTGAGTCCGAGAATCATCAAGAATTCAGCGAGCGTACTTGTGCGTGGCATTGAGGGGATGGTCGGTATTCCTTCTGCCATTGCGTTAGGAGCTGTGGCAGGCGATGCCTCCAAGGGTTTGGAATGTCTGGAGAACCTGACGGATGAGGACCTTGGGAAAGCCAGACAGTTCATTGCCGAGCGCCGTTATTCGATGCGTCCTTCCCATTCTTTCGAATTGATCTATATCGAAGTAGAGGCATCGTTGGGAGAACATACCGCCCGTGTGATTATTGCCAAGGAATGCACCCGTTTTATTTGCCTGAAAATCGACAATAAGGTGCTGGTGGATGAACGCTATACTTTGGCGCAAGACTACAATCGCTGCCACGAAACGGAACTGAACATGCAACTGATCTGGGATTTTTCGACCGAAGTGCCGTTGGAGCAGATCCAGTTCCTCTTGGACGGAGCACTTCAGAACCGGAAAGTGGCGGAAATGGGATTTCAGGGCGATTATGGCCTGAATCTCGGAAAAATGCTGAAAGGAAGCTTTGAGGAACGTATTGTGGGCCAGGATGTCATGCCCCGACTGGTCTCCTATACCTGTGCGGCGTGCGATGTGCGGATGAGCGGTACACGGGTTCCTGTATCGAGCATTTGCGGCAGCGGAAACCAGGGCATTGCGGCCACATTACCCGTCCTGGTATTTGCCGAAGGAAACTGCTGTTCGAACGCTAAGCTGCTGCGTGCCTTGGCTCTCAGTAATCTGGTGATTATTTACATTAGGCAACTGCTGGGACAGATGTCTTCGCATTGCAGTTGCGTGATTTCCTCCACCGGAAGCGCCTGTGCGTTAGCCTATCTGGTGGGCTGCGATTACGACAAGGTTTGTGCCGCCATCAAGAATCAGATTGCTTCGTTGGTGGGTATGGTGTGCGATGGAGCCAAGCCAAGCTGTACCTTGAAGCTGAGTACGGGCGTAAGCAGCGCCATGCAGTCGGCCATGATGGCCAAAGAGGGCATTTGCGTGTCATCGACCGATGGTATTATTGAAGACAGCGTCGATCGGAGCATAGACAATCTGGCAAACATCGGACGTGACGCCATCCTTGAAAACGACAGCATGATATTGCGCATAATGACAGAGAAAGAGGACAACGTAATATCGTAGAAGATGAAGAAAAGTATCTACGACGTGATGTTGGAACTGCCTCTTTTTCAGGGGTTGAGCGTTGAACAGTTTACAGGAATCATCGAAAAGATTCCATTCTCTTTCGAGCAATATCCGGCGGGTGAGGTGATTGTCCGGTCGGACGAAGATCAGGAGCATGTTACCTTTGTCTTGAGCGGCAAGGTGCGATTGCGGACGCCGGTCTTTCAGGGAAAAATCGGGGTAATGCAGGATTTCGAAGCCCCTTTCACGGCTCCTTTCCATTATCTTTTCGGAGTGCAGAACAAGTCGGCCATCCAGTTGGAAGCCGTTAGCGACACAGGCGTGATGCGTCTGGAAAAGAGCGCTTTCCTCGATATGGTGCAGGGCAATCGGATCATCTTGCTGCATGTGCTGAATATGCTTTCGACATTGGCGCAACGCCGTCGCTGCGCGCTCGATTTCTTGGTGGAAAAACAGATGGAAGTGCGTCTGGCAGCTTGGATGCTTTCCGTATCGCACCACAAGGCGCTGAGCATGACGGTCGAGGCAGAAAGTCAGGACCTGCTGGATATGCTGCGAATGCAGAGCAGCGACCTTTGGCGAAGCGTGGCGGTTTTAGAGGGAAAGGGCTGTGTCGAAGAGTGTGAGGGATGTCTGAAATTGACAGATAGATATGCCTTAAAGCACTTCGTAAATGCCAATTCAAGGCAATAAATCCAAATTTTGAGGAAATAATTTTGAAAATCTCCGATTATTGGTTACTTTTGCACTCGTCAGTAATACTGGCGGGCTTTTTTAGTACCACACAAACAGATAAACAAATAATTTCAAAATATTGACATGTCAATTCTGGATTTAAGTGAGCAGGAGATTATCCGTCGTAATTCGTTGGATGAATTGCGCCGTATGGGCATAGAGCCTTATCCTGCAGCCGAGTATGTAGTAACGGGGTATAGCAACGAAATCAAGTCTTCCTTTGTAGATCTTCCTACACAAAAGAACGAAGCCGGGGAGGAAGTGCCCGGTGTAGCCAATGCCGAGAACAGCCGGAACGTCTCGATTGCCGGACGCATCATGAGCCGTCGTATCATGGGTAAGGCTGCGTTCATGGAGTTGCAGGATTCGAAAGGCCGTATTCAGGTGTATGTGAGCCGCGACAGCCTTTGTCCAGATCCCGAACATACCGACCTCTACAATGTAGTTTTCAAGAAATTGCTCGATATCGGCGATTTTGTGGGCGTGACGGGATATGTGTTCCGTACCCAAACCGGCGAAATTTCCGTACATGCTGCCACGCTGACGGTGCTTTCGAAGAGCATCCGTCCGCTGCCGATTGTGAAATATAAGGATGGCGTTGCCTACGACGGATTTAATGATCCTGAACTCCGCTATCGCCAGCGCTATCTCGATTTGGTGGTAAACGATGGCGTGAAGCAGATTTTCGAGAAACGTGCCACGATTCTGCGCACCATGCGCCAGGTGTTCGATGAGGCAGGATACACAGAAGTGGAAACTCCGATTCTGCAGCAGATTGCAGGCGGTGCATCCGCCCGTCCGTTTATCACACACCACAATGCCTTGGATGTCGATCTGTATCTGCGTATCGCTACCGAGCTTTATCTGAAGCGTCTGATTGTGGGCGGTTTCGAAGGTGTCTATGAAATCGGACGAAATTTCCGCAACGAAGGTATGGATCGCAGCCACAATCCGGAGTTTACCTGTATGGAGCTCTATGTTTCGTACAAGGATTACAACTGGATGATGACCTTCACCGAGAACCTTCTCGAGAAGATCTGTGTGGCCGTGAACGGTACCACCGAAGTGAAGATCGGAGACAATATTGTCAGCTTCAAGGCTCCGTTCCGTCGTCTGCCTATCCTCGATGCCATCAAGGAGAAGACCGGCTACGATCTGTCGGCAATGACCGAAGACGAGATGCGCGAGGTAGCCAAGAAGTATGGTGTGGAAGATACCGAAGTGATGGGCAAGGGTAAGCTGATCGACGAGATCTTTGGCGAAACTTGCGAGGGCAGCTTCATCCAGCCGACCTTCATCATCGACTATCCGGTGGAAATGTCGCCGCTGACCAAGATGCACCGCAGCAAGCCGGGCCTGACCGAACGCTTCGAGCTGATGGTGAACGGTAAGGAGCTGGCGAATGCCTATTCGGAGCTGAACGATCCTATCGATCAGTATAACCGCTTCGTCGATCAGATGAAGCTGGCCGATAAGGGCGATGATGAGGCCATGGTGATCGATCACGATTTCGTGCGTGCTTTGGAGTATGGTATGCCTCCGACATCGGGCATCGGTATCGGTATCGACCGCCTTTGCATTCTGATGACCGGTCAGCCTACCATTCAGGAAGTGCTGCTCTTCCCGACCATGAAACCGGAGAAGGTGACACCTAAGGATGCCGTCGAAAAGTATGTGGCTCTGGGCATTCCGGAGGGATGGGTGCCTGTGATTCAGAAAGCCGGTTATACGACAGTAGCACAGCTGATGGACGTGAAGCCGGGCAAACTCTTCCAGGAGATGATCGACCTCAAGAAGAAATACAAGGAATATTTGGCAGATCTGGTCAACCCAAGCCAGCAGGATGTGGCAGCGTGGATCGAGAATGCAAGTAAATAATGGCGGTCATGAATTTTCCGGAGAAAGTAGCTATCTTGGGTAGCGGCAGTTGGGCAACTGCCATTGCCAAAATCGTGCAGCAGAACGGCGCGCAGATGTATTGGTACATTCGCCGTCAGGATCGTATTGATGCGTTTAAGGCGCAGAGCCATAATACGGCATATCTGTCGAGCGTGAAGTTCGACATCGAGAAGATTCGCTTCACCACCGACATCAACGAAGCCATCAAGAATTGCGAAATGGTGATTTTTGCGATGCCGTCGCCTTACCTGAAACAGCATGTGGAGCAAGTGACGGTTTCGTGCGACCGTAAGATTGTCATTTCGGTCATCAAAGGTATCGTGCAGGAAGACAATATCCTGATTTCAGATTATTTGAAGCAGCGTCTGCATCTGTCGGACAGCCAAGTGGCAACTTTGAGCGGTCCGAGCCATGCGGAGGAGGTTGCCTACGAGCGTCTGACTTATCTGACGGTTGGCTGCAAGAATCTGGACGTTGCTCGGGAAATTGCCGATTTCTTCCAGAACCATTACGTGCATACCACCATCTCGAAAGACATCGTAGGTGTGCAGCTGGCAGGCGTATTGAAGAATATCTACGCGATCGCTTCGGGCATTTGCGAAGGATTGAAGTGCGGCGACAACTTCCAGGCGGTGCTGGTGGCCAACGCTATTCGCGAAATGAAGCGCTTCATCAATGGCTACGATCCGAGCTATAAGAAGGACCGCCATGTGAGCGAAAGCGTCTATACCGGCGACCTGCTGGTGACTTCCTACAGCCGGTTCAGCCGCAACCATATGTTCGGAAATATGATTGGCAAGGGCTATAGCGTGAAGTCGGCACAACTGGAAATGGAAATGATTGCTGAGGGTTATTACGGCACCAAGTGTATCAAGGAAATCAACCAGAAGTACCAGATCCAGATTCCGATCGTCGATGCTATGTACAATATTCTGTACAAGCGCATGAGCCCGTTCGTAGAAATCAAACTCCTGAGCGATTTGCTTCAGTAAGGGCAAAGAAAGGGAGTAATAGGGGAGTAAAAGGGACGATAGAAAAGTCCCTAAAACTTCCGACAAAAGGAACAAACGTCCTTTTTACACCCCTTAATCTCCCCTTTAACTCCCCTACAAAACTTGAATTTTTATTATACCAAACAACATCTTTAAATTTTAATATTTATGAAACTAAGTCTTGAGAAAGCGCAGGCTTTTGTTCCTGCTGGTTCTTTGGCAACGGTGGCGGCTGCTACCCAGTCATGTAACGAACTTTTGGAGTCGGGCAAAGGTGCCGGTAACGACTTTTTGGGATGGGTGCATCTGCCATCGAGCATTACCGACGAGTTTTTGAACGACGTGCAGGCAACCGCCAACCTGCTTCGCGAGAAGTGCGAGGTGATCGTGGTGGCCGGTATCGGTGGTTCCTATTTGGGTCCGCGTGCCGTGAACGAGGCTCTGGCAAGCGCTTTCGATGCCTATCAGACAACACGCAAGAATCCGATTGTGGTTTATGCCGGCAACAATATCGGTGAGGATTATCTGGCAGACCTGTTCGACCTCTTGAAAGACAAACAGTTCGGTATTATCAATATCAGTAAGTCGGGCACAACCACAGAAACGGCTTTGGCTTTCCGTCTTTTGAAGACTTTGCTGGAAGAGAAGGTCGGTAAGGCTGAGGCTCAGAAGCGCATTGTGGCTGTTACCGATGCCAAGCGTGGTGCTCTCTGCACCTTGGCTACCAAAGAGGGTTACAAGAAGTATGTCATTCCGGATAATGTGGGCGGACGTTTCTCGGTGCTTACTCCAGTGGGCCTGATTGCAATCGCCTGTGCCGGAAACGACATCAAGGCGCTGGTGAAGGGCGCTCAGGATATGGAAAAGGCTACCGGTGTGGATGTTCCTTACGAGCAGAACCCGGCTGCACAATATGCTGCCATGCGCAACGCTTTGTACCAGTATGGCAAGAAGACTGAGATTCTGGTGAACTATCAGCCTAAACTGCACTATATGTCGGAGTGGTGGAAGCAGCTCTTCGGTGAGAGCGAAGGAAAAGACCACAAGGGCATCTTCCCGGCATCGGTTGACTTTACCACCGATCTGCACTCGATGGGCCAGTGGATTCAGGAAGGCGAGCGCACCATTTTCGAAACCGTCATCAGTGTGAAGACTCCGAATCGCGAAGTGGTTGTGCCCACCGATGAAGAGAACCTCGACGGTTTGAACTTCCTGGCTGGCAAGCGTGTCGATCAGGTGAACAAGATGGCAGAACTCGGAACCCAGATAGCTCACGTGGATGGCGGCGTGCCTAACATGAAGGTGGAAATCGACAAGCTCGATGAATATAACTTGGGTCAGCTGATCTACTTCTTCGAGCGTGCTTGCGGTATCTCCGGCTATCTGTTGGGCGTGAACCCATTCAACCAGCCGGGTGTCGAGGCTTATAAGAAGAATATGTTCGCCCTGCTTGAGAAGCCTGGTTACGAAGAGGCAACCAAGGCCATCAAGGCTCGCTTGGGCAAGTAAAATGATATGTGATTCCGAGGCGTCGGAGGGCGTCCTCGGAATTCTTTTTTCAGCCAATGCTATTATGAAATCTTTGCGTCTTTTGTTTTCTGTCATCTTCTGTTTGCCGGTTCTGCTTTGGGCCGGTACGGGGACCTGGACAAGCCCTGCAACGGGTACAGCCCTGAAATACACGACATCGGAGGCGGTCGGGACGGCGGCCAAGGATGCAGAGGGGAAATTTATGACCGTCGTTTATCTGGAAAACCTGGGTTTCCGGAAAATCGGACAGAACTCGAATGCAGAAGATGTGGCTTGGCTGCGTGCTGAAGGCTATCGGGTGATTGAAATAGATTATGCCCATCACGAGAAGGCCGTGTCTCCTTATCTGAATCTGGATATCCAGTTGATCAACTCCGCTTTGCAGACAGGTTCCTTCTGCAGCACTAACAGCATTTCAGCAGATAGGGCATACATCCTGATGGAGGGCTACCGATTGCAGCGGAATGTGAGCTACTATTTGGATGATCCGACGGTTTACAACCTGCCCGATGACTATAAGACCACTGTGGGCGATTCCCTCTATCTGGATCTGGTTTATCCGTCCAACCCGGTGCAGACGGTGCCGGTTCTTATTAGTTTCTCCTACAGCAATAGCGAGCACAACAACCCCAACAAGCGAATGTATCTGGGATATACCTTCGGTGCCTTCAAGGATTCTTTTCTGGAAGGAGCAGCGGCGGTGGGAATGGCTTGGGCCATTTGCGACCATCCGAAGTATTGCGCTTGGGGCAATGGAAAATATACAGGCGGTGCCAACAAGAGCTTGGCATCGGTTGAGGTGAACCCCGATGCCTGCAGAAAGGTAAAGTCAGCTGTCCGTACGGTGCGGGGCATCGGAAAATCATTCGGATTGAATGGCGAAGTGGCAGTTACCGGCTTTTCGCGAGGTTCAACGGCTGCATCGCTGCTTGTCGGGGATAAAAACGTGACGGAGCTGGAGGATGCCCGTCGGGGGCGGTTCGCAGAAGAAAGCAGCCGGATCTCTGCAGCGGTCTTGGGGCCGGGTGTTTTCAATTATCAGTGGATGGAGGCATCGACCAACGAATATAAGAAAATGGCGGATTATGTGGCTGCTTTTCCTGCCTATGGATGGCAGATGCAAGGTGCCCATGCGACCATTGAAACCAAAGAGTCGGCACCGGTATTGTTCTTCTACAACAGCAGCGACGATGTGAATTATGCGACCCAAGCCGCATATCTGAAGGGATTGCTCGAGAATCTGGGGGTCGAAACCGCATTGATAAAAGATTACGGCACGGGACATTCGGTGCCGCAAGACGTTGAGAATTTGCGGAAAATGTACGATTTTTTGGGCAAGCACGTAACGCTTCCGACAACGGATCTGGGCGCCATACTGAGCGACGGGCAGTTCCCGGACGAACATTTTTTCGATTTGTATGGACGTCCCACTAACGAGGTAACGAAAGGTCTGCTGTTCTCGGCAGGTCACAAAATATACAGAAAGTAACGATATGCTGAAGGCAGTCTTGTTCGATATGGATGGAGTCTTGTTCGATTCCATGAAGAATCACGCAGAGGCGTGGTATCAGACCTTGTGTGAGCATTATGGTTTTGTGTGCGATAGGATCCATTTCTATTTGTATGAGGGTTCGACCGGTGCGCAGACCATCGATGCTTTGTTTCGCGAACAAAGAGGACGTCACGCGACGGATTATGAGATAGAAACCATCTATGCAGAGAAATCGAACTGCTTTACGCAGTTGGGTCCGGCAGAACCGATGCCGGGAGCTGGCGATGTGCTGCGTAAAGTGGGAGAGAAGAGGCTGACGCGCGTGCTGGTGACCGGCAGCGGACAGGCAACGCTGATCAATAAGTTGTCGTTGGCCTATCCGGGTGTGTTCACGCCCGATCATATTGTTTCTGCCAAGGATTGTCCGATAGGTCAGGGCAAGCCGCATCCTTACCCTTATCTGATGGGATTGAAGAAAGCCGGTAATATTCTGCCTACGGAAGCAATCGTGGTGGAAAATGCGCCCATGGGTGTTCAGGCCGGTCATGCAGCTGGCGTCTTCACCATTGGTGTCAACACAGGACCGCTTGATCCTCAGGTGCTCAAAGAGGCGGGAGCTGACCTTGTGCTTGGCAGTATGAGCGAGTTGGCTGAACGTTTTGACGGGATTGTTGAGCAATTCTTCGACCTGCATTGATGCTCGGACAAGAGCCCCAGATGACAACTTCAGTTGTCGAATTTTCGGAATTTTGGAGCATTCTGTCGGATAAATGGACAAAAATATTCCCCGTTTTTTGTTTTCTCGGAAAATAGCGTTAACTTCGCACCGCAAAAAATAAAAATTGGCTCCCTAGCTCAACTGAATAGAGCATCTGACTACGGATCAGAAGGTTGTGGGTTTGAATCCCGCGGGAGTCACAAAACTTTGTGATTTCCCGCAAGGTTGATAATTAATCGCGGGAGTCACTTTTTTTTATTTTTATTTTCGTCGATGGAAATCATTCTGCTCTTTATACCATGTCTCGTCGGGATCTTAGTATGCGGCATCAATGCCACACAGAAGAACCGGAATCTGTCACAGAGAATCATCGTATGGACCTCATTGGTGGGGGCCTTGTATTTTTTGTGCGATGCCTTGGAAAGTTTCCCGTACACCGATGCTTATACCTACGTCTGGGCACGTGTGTGCTGTGGTTTTTGCGCCCCGATTCTTCCCATACTTCTGGCTTTTTTGCTATGGTCGCTGCATACGCACAGACAAAGATATTATCGGGCGAATCTGTTCTTCTTGCTGATTCCCGCCACCATGGGCTTTGCCATGCTGGTGGTCTATAGCATGTTAGGATTCGAGGCGGCTGCCGATTACATAGAAAGCGAATATACGATTCCTTTCGGAGCCAGCGATATGGATAAATGGCTGTATGGCCTGTTCCGTTTCGTGGCTTTCGATGTCTATACGTTTGTTGTGGCTTTGTCGGTGTGCTTTCTCTTTGCCTATATCATCTATCTGGCGTTTGTCACCGACTTCACACCCTCGGTCGTCGGTAACTTCCTGTTTCACAAAGGACCGATTCGCCCCATTCATCTCTTAATGGTAGTTATTGTACTTTTGGTCGGTATTTCTGCATTCCGTTTAGGCGTTTCCCCTGCGTATGTCCGTTCGCACATGATCACCATTTCCGCTATGTTCTGTGTGCAGGGAATCCTGTTCATGGCATTTGGCCTTTTGGGTTTGAAGTTGCGTCTGCCATGCATGTATTGGAACCGCAGCCACAACCACGAATATTTCGTAGATATGCCGGCAGAAGTGTATGAGGCGTATGTTTATCGTCGCGAACTGACAGAAGCAGACGATGTGGAGGCAGACAGTTACAGGACGCTGAACTTGCGCGATGAGTTTAAGGAATTGATGCGCGAGCAGCAATGCTATCTGATGCAAGGCATGAACCGCTACGTGGTGAGTAGAGCACTCGAAGTGAAGCGAAGCGCCGTCGATCGGTTGGTGCGCTTATTGTATCATATCACCTACGAGGAATATGTGATGGTTCAACGCGTGGAATATTATCGTCGTTATCGGAAACTTCATCCCAATGAGCCTCAGGCAACCATTGCAATGGAATGCGGTTTCCCGAATGTGAAGGAGATGAACCAGCAGCTAAAAGAATGCAGAATTTTCTTTATCCATAAGAAAACAGAGAAAAGGGAGTAACGAATCGTTACACCCTTTTTTTGAGTTTGACCACTTTGGCCTTGACCACTTTTTACTTATCTGCGCTGATATACGCCACCAGGACAGTTTCGGATTTTTCCGTTCATTTCCAGGTCCAACAGTTCTTCGATGATGGCGGAGCGGTCGGCTTGCGGAAGAAAATCGCAAATTTGGGTGAGACGCAGATCGCCTTGATCTTGCAGGAGATCCATAATCTGCCGGCCCAAAGGCGAAAGGTTCTCCTCTTCGAAGTGAATGCTCTGCTGGAAGGCACGCGGGTTCTTGCTTTCCGATTCCCAGTTCATCGATTCCAGCAAATCGGCAGCATTGGTGATAAGGCCGGCGCGATTCAGTCGGATAAGACGGTTGCAGCCTTTGGAGCGGTCGTCGGAGATGCGCCCCGGAAAGGCAAAGACATCCCGGCCATAGTCAAGAGCGATGGAGGCTGTTACCAGACTTCCTCCCACTTCCCGGCTTTCTGCCACCAGAATGCAATCAGCCAAACCGGCAATGATGCGGTTTCGGGCCAGGAAATTGCCGCGTTCGGGCGTCGTTCCGCTGCAATATTCCGTGATGAGGCCGCCTCCTGCCTGAATCATCTGCGATGCGACGTTCCGATGGCTGGCCGGATAAATGCGATCCAGGCCGTGAGCGATGACACCGATCGTCGGAACCTGATGCTCGAGGGCTGCCTTATGCGAGGTTACGTCGATGCCCAAAGCGAGGCCGCTGACGACAATCAGATCGGGAACCGCTTCCTTCAGTTCGCCCACCAGACGGTTCACCATATCCCGGCCGTATTGTGTGCAGTTGCGGGTGCCGACGATGCTGAGAATATGCTTGCTTTCCAGATTCGCACTGCCTAAGTAGAACAACAGGGTAGGAGCATCCGGGCAGTCGAGCAGTCGCGAAGGATAGTCCTTTTGTCCGTAGATCAGCGGTTTGATGTGATGTTCGCGAATGAACTCTATTTCCCTTTCCGCTTTTTCGATGTTGGCAGGATTCGAGCGTTGTTCGATCAGCGTCTGCCCGACGCGGGGCAAATCCCGTAAAAGTTTGCTGTCGGTTTCATACACGGCTTTGGCCGATCCGAAAGCCTCAATCAGATGGCGTGCGACAGCCGACCCGACACCCCGGATATTCATCAGGGCGATGGTATATTTCAATGCTTCCTCCATGGAGATTCTGACAAAGCAAGTTACGGCAATCCGATATTATTCCTCGTTGGTGAAAAACTGTTTGAAACTGTCGGCAATTTCCTCGCCCCGGCTCAACACCCCATCCACTACGCAGACACAATGCACTTCAGCGGAAATACAGAGTTTCTCGTCGCTTTTGCGATAGATCTCCTGATTGAAGATATATCGCACACCCTGGCGCTTCAGGTTCAGGCAGGAAATAAACTCCTCGCCTCCGTGCAGGGAAGCCTTGTAGTTAATCACCACCTTCGATACCATCACGTCAATGCCCCGGCGATGCCAGCCTTCAAAACTTTCTCCGATACTCTGGATAAACTCATGTCGCGTCACTTCCAGATAATGCTGGTAGTTGGCGTTATTCACTACACCCTGCACATCACATTCGTAATCGCGGGTTTTCATTTCGCACTTGAAAATAAATGGTTTCATGCTTTCGTCGTTTTAGCGGATGCAAAGATAATACATTTTGCAGAAAGAGCCAAAGAGCCATTGTTAAATCATGGATATTTTAAGCAATTTATATGGATTTTTCAGTTTTTTTCATAAAAAGAGAAGCAAAAATTTGGACAGCTTATTAATTTATATTAATTTTGCAGGCGAAAGTTATACTTTTGAAAACATTCTTTAAAGAAATGAAAGAACCCATTCGTTTTTTTGGACGTATTCCATGAACAGAGCGTTTAAGACACAAAGCACAACAATTACTAACACAATAAAACCAAATTAGAACACATGAAACTTGAAGGAAAGGCGAATCTTCGCAGTATGTTCCTGAAGTCAGTACCGGCAGCGGCTTTGCTTCTCATAGGGGCGAGCAGTTGTTCCGATGATTTCGATTCGTACTACGAGCGCCCAAGTTGGCTGGAAAAACCGGCTTCAGAAGTGCTCTCCTCTCGCGACGACTGCGAGCAGTACATGAAGCTTGTTGAGAAGACCCTTTATTCGAAGCAGTTGCAAGGTTCAGGAAGTTACACCTTCTTTGTTCCTACCGACGAGGCGTTCGAGGAGTTCTTCAACGAGAATGAGTATGGATGGAGGTCGGTTGACGACATCCCCGAAGAAGAAGCGGCAAACATCGTTTCGTATCTGATGCTCTACAATCAGTATGTTTGCGATTCACTGGGAAATTACCATCCTACCACGAGTGAACACCCGGAAGGAAGTGCTTTGAAGCACCAGACTCCTTCTTATCAGGTCCTTTCTCGCGAAAGTTACAACGGAGATTCCATTTATGCCTACGATTATCCGGGCGCATGGACAGAGACCTGGCACAATTACCGTTATCTTCCTACGATTGCCGATTCTTACCGTCGGTCTAACTTGAGCGAATCCGATTACAGCAAAGTTTTCCCGGGTCGCACATTCTCCGCTTACGGTAACGTGGTCGATGCCCAGATTCTGGCATCAAGCAACGGCTCTGCCGATTTGTATTGCGAGAACGGTGTCGTACACCTCATCAATAAGGTGGTTCTTCCGCTCAAGAATCTCGATGATATGATTTCAGATTATCCTGAGGCTTCGTCGATTCCGGCTTCCGCACAGAACGGTTCTTGGTCCACTTTGAAGAAGATTTTGAACCACCGCATGGGTTCGGGTGAATACCAGTTCCTGTCTTATGAGGAATCGACCGCTGCTACTCACTACTTCGAGAAGATGTATCCGGAGCAGAATCTCGATAATCTGCAGATGCGTATGTATAAGACATCGACCAATCCGTTCGCCTTGAATCTCGAAGCTTATACCGGAAGTGTGGATGGTGACGATACCTATAACTCTGGTGTCACTTTCTTCGTCCCGACAGAAAGCAAACTGAAAGACTATATCGAGAACCGCGTGCTCTCGTATGTCGATCATTCCGGATGGGATGCCAGCCAGGCTTCTTTCGACCGTGCTTTCAATCAGGTGGCAGAAAACGTGCTTCCGACCTTGTGGGGCGATTTGCAGGCAAACGGCATCATCTGGCCGTCTCATTTTGCTACGGCTCACAATTCTCTCGGTTATAATGAGTTTATTGACAGTAACGACTCTACGAAATTCAATTATAACAATGTCCTGTCTTCCGGCTTTGCTTCCAATGGTATGTACCACATTATTGATTATGTGCCGCAAACCGGAGCTTTCGAAGGCGTAGGCAGTCGTTTCGTGCTCGATCCGAAATACGGTGTTGCCAACCTGACCTATTCCGAGACCTACGCTAATTCCATGTATAACCACATGCTCTATTCCCGTTTGTCTGGTTATCCTCAGGTGAACTTTACTTTGATTCTGAATAGCGATAAGAACCTCGAGGATTGGTCAGGCGTCAACTACAACTCTGCCAACTCTGCCTACAGCGACCGCTATGATGCAACCGTCAGCACCAGTTCGACTACTGCCAACACGGCCATCAACGAGATGGCACAGCGAAGCTTCATCGAGCGAGATGCCACCGATGCCCTTGATCTGAGCACCGATGTCATGAACGGCGCATACGGAGGTTGGGGCTTCACCACCAACTATTTTGGCGACGTACTTCGTTATAAGAAGATTGACGGAACCGACAAGATTATGGTGCAGTCCATCTGGTCGATTCTGAACGATCCGACGGAAGCTCCTTTGTGGAATACCGCAGACAATAGCGCTGTTCCAGCCGGTATGCAGGCTTCTGCGCCAACTCCGGATTATTATACAACCGTCGTTGAAGACGAATATGCCGGCTACGTGAACGGAAAGGTGTATCGTGTGGAAGAGGGAAGTGTTCCACTTTCCTATGGAGCCATTGCCGGAACCTACAACGGCATCAACGGCAAGTCTTATCTGGACGACGACTACTATGGCATCCAGTCTTATCTGGAATGGTATCTGCGTTGCGATTCTGCCCGCTATGCCCAGAATCCTTCACTTCCTGCCAATATGCGTCACACATTATTTAAAGAATATTGGGACTTTGCCTACAACCGGGGTACCTATACGAATGCCTTGGCCCGTTGGCGTAATGTTTCTCCTGCCACCACTTTGCCTGAGTTCGGCACCAACCGCTACACCATTCTGGTTCCGACCGACGAAGCTTTGCAGGTTGCCATCGATAAGGGCTATCTGAAGACCTGTAACGAGATGGCTACCTTAAACCGTTCCAACCGAAACCTGAATTATCGTGATACGATTTGTGCTTTCCTGAAGGCATATCTGACCGTTACCGATACCTATCCGGATGACGGTGCTGCCTATTTCTACAGCACAAACACCTGGGATTGCCCATCCGTCAATCTGGTGAACGAATATCAGATCGGTACATCTTACCAGCCGGTTTCCGACGACTATGAAGATTTCATGTCGGGAACACAGCGTTTGTATATCCGCGTTTCGAAGACTGGTGACAACCACAATCTTCGCTTCCTTGGACGAGATTATGAGACTGGCCAATATACGGCATACCGCGCCATTAATGCTGCTGATGAAGCAACAGAAGAACATCCGTTCGACAATCAGGTGGTTCGAGGCTTGGGTCAAAGTAACATCATCTGTCGAAGAGGTATCATTCACAGTTTGAACGGATACATCTTCTATAAGTTTGTTAGTAAAGAGTCACAACAGTAACGATTAAAACAGGAAAAACAATGAAAACATTCACCAGAATCTTACTGTTCATACTTTTGAGCACTTTGTCTCTGTCGGCAATGGCACAGAAGACAATGATTCGAGGTACCATTATGGACGGCACCTTCGACGAACCAATGGCTGGTGCCAACGTTGTATGGCAGAATAAGGATGGACGAACCCTGACCGGTTCGCAAACCGACTTCAACGGTAACTTCTCAATGGCCGAAATGGTGCGACCGGGCGATGTCCTGATCATTTCGTTCACGGGTTATAAGAAGCAGACAATTCCGATTACCGCATCGCAGACGGTGTATAACGTTACGCTTGTGGAGGAGAATGTGCAGCTGCAGGACGTAGAAGTTACTGCGGTTCGCCGTCAGAATTCCGGCATGATGTCGATTGCCGAGCGCGATCTCACTACCTCTGCCAAGAAGATTGATATGACGGAACTTGAAGACTTGGCGGTGGCCGATGCTACCGATGCTCTTCAGGGACGTGTGGCCGGTGTCGATATGGTGGCCACTTCCGGTGCCCCTGGTTCGGGTATGTCTATTCGCGTGCGTGGTACTACTTCTATTAACGGTTCTTCGGAGCCTTTGGTAGTTGTCGATGGTTTCCCATACGAAACCACAATCGACGATGACTTCGATTTCTCGACTGCCGATGAGGACGATTACGCTACCATGCTGAATATCGCTCCTGACGACATCAAGGAAATTACCGTCTTGAAGGATGCTGCCGCTACGGCTATCTACGGTTCGAAGGGTGCCAACGGCGTGCTCCTCATCACCACCAAGCGTGGTGCCGTGAGCAAACCGACGGTTGCCTATTCGTTCAAGGGTTCCATCACCAAGCCAGGCGATGGTATTCCGATGCTAAACGGTGAGGAATATACCAACCTGATTATGGAGGAACTTTTCAATGCAGGTCGAGTATTCAACCCGCAGACCTATCCTCAGTTGGCCAACGACGGTAACAATCTTTACAATTACTATAACTACGGTCAGAATACCAACTGGTACAAGGAACTGACGCAAACCGGTTTCGTGCAGGATCACTCTATTTCCATCTCCGGCGGTTCGCAGAAGGCAATGTATCGTGCTTCGTTCAACTACTACGACAGCAAGGGTACGACGATAGGTGAGGGCTATCGCCGACTCTCCAGCCGTGTGAACGTCGATTACAATATTTCTGAGAAGTTGAAGTTCTCGGCTTCTATGTCCTATACGAACAGCAATACCGATCGTAACTATGTGACTGCACTTAATAAGAATTATAATGTCCTTTCTCAGGCATTTAATCGTGCACCGAACATGGGCGTATATGAATATGACGAAGTCGGAAATCTGACCGATAACTATTTCACACCAGCTGCTGATCTTTCCGGCGGTTATTGGAGCGGAGCAGTTACTAATCCATATAACCCGGTAGCAATGGCTAAAGAAGGTTTCTATAAGACTCGCGGTAACCGTGTAATTCCGAACCTTTCTTTGCAGTATCGTCCATTGTCGTGGTTGCGCTACCAGTTGGAAGTCGGTCTCGACATCAACAATGAGAAACAGAACGCTTTCGTGCCTCAGTCGGCAACCGGTCGTCCTTGGACCGAATCGAGCGTAAATGTCGCTCTCGATAAGGATAACGAATCGTTCTCTTTCCAGACATATAACAAGTTGTTCTTTACCCCTGATTTGGGTGAGAACCAGAGCCTTCAGGTGGTTTTGGGCTTGAATACTTCTGATTCGCGTACCAAGAACTTTGCTGTAGGAACGAGCAACACGGCTTCAGTCGAGTTGACCGATCCTTCGAACGGTGGTACGGTTGCCAATTCTTCAACTTTCGGTTCTTCTTCAAGCGAAGTCCGTTCGGTGAATACCTTCGGACAGGTGCAGTACTCTTTGTACGATCGTTACATCTTCGGTGCAGCGTTGAGCTACGAAGGTTCTTCGAAGTTTGGTGATGGTAACCGTTGGGCATTGTTCCCCTCTGTTTCCGGTCGTTGGCGTATTTCAGGTGAACCGTTCATTCAGGATATGGCCGAGAAGGTGAAGCTCTCCGAATTCTCTTTGCGTTTCAGCTACGGTGAATCAGGTTCTTCGCGTTCTTTGGGTAACTATGCTTCGCAAGCCACTTACAGCACCTACGGATTCACCTATCTGAATCAGCAAGGTACCTATCAGACAGGTTTGGAGTTGAGCCAGTTGAAGTGGGAGAAAACGAAGTCGTTTAATGCCGGTGTGGATATGGGCTTTATTGATAACCGCATCAGGGCAACTTTTGAATGGTACTACAAGAGTTCTGCAGATCTGGTGGTTAAGTCGCGTGCCATTCCTACCTCCACAGGTTTTGCCAGCGCTGCTTATCTGAACTATGCCGGTATGGAGAACCGAGGTTGGGAACTTGACTTCGATTTCATTCCTTATCGCACCAAAGACTGGAACATCAAGGTGTCGGCCAACTTCGCCCGCAACGAGAACAAACTGAAGGATGACCTGGAGACCTCAGGTTCGTGGACCTCGAACACCATCTCCGGCTATTATCCTACGCTCTTGGTGAAGGGTCAGCCGTTGGGTTCATTCTACGGTTACATCTACGAAGGCGTTTATCTGAACGACGAGCAGACGATTGCCCGCGATGCTAACGGCAACAAGATCATGACTTACAAGGACGGTCAGTTGCAGTATGTGCACATGCGTTTCAACTATACCAACGACGACAGCTATACCTTCAAAGCTGGTGACGCCAAGTATAAGGATGTGAACCACGACGGTAACATCAATGAGCAGGACGTTGTTTATCTGGGCAACGGTATGCCTTTGTTCACCGGTGGTTTCGGCATCAATGTGAAGTACAAGCAATGGACATTGAATACCTTCTTCAACTTCCGCTACGGCAACGATGTCGTGAATATTGCCCGTGCTTCGATGGAGTCGATGCATTCGTTCAACAACCAATCGACCTCTGTGTTGCGTCGCTGGCGTCATGAATATACGAATGAGCAGATTGCTAACGGAGAAGTTCCAAGCGGATTGCTGCCTCGTGCCTACTTCGGATCCAATGCCACATACAACTCATTGGCTTCCAGCCGCTATGTTGAGGATGGTTCCTTCCTGCGTTTCAAGACAGCGACTTTGAGCTACTCGTTCCCGAAGAACCTGCTGAAAGGCACCTTCTTGAGCGATGCCAAGATTTATGTTCAGATGCAGAATATCTATTGCTGGACAAAATATACAGGTATGGATCCAGAGGTATCTATCTCGAAGCCGCAGAATCCGGGCTACGATACTTCCAACACTCCACGTCCTCATGAATACACTCTTGGTATCAACGTCAAATTCTAAGCATTATGAAATCTACAATATATAAAATAGCTTCTGTTGCCCTTCTGGGCAGTTCGATGTTGATGTCCACCTCTTGCAACGACTGGTTGGGCCTCTCGCCGGAAAGCAGCGTTACTGCTACCGACTATTGGAAGACGGAATCGGATGTGGAAAGTGCTATGACGGGTATCTACTGCTCGTGGATCAACGTAACGAACCGTATGTTCATGCACGGTGAGATGCGCGGCGATTATCTGGCTCCGTTTACCAACAACGATGCTTATACCAACATCCGTGAGTGCAACATCGCCAGTACAAATACTTGGGTGGGATGGCAACCATATTATACGGTTATCAACAACTGTAACCTCTTGCTCGAAAAAGCCGATGAGGCTTTGGCAGCCGATGCTTCGTTCAGCGCTACTTCGTGTGCGCAATACAAGGCCGCTGCTACCACAGTTCGCGCTTTGATGTATTTCTATCTGATTCGTGTCTATAAGGATGTTCCCTACGTTACCTGGGCATACTTCAGCGACGAGACGGAGCGCGACTGCGCAGTCACCAAGCAGAAAGATCTTCTTGACGACCTGATCTCGCAGTTGGAGACCATTGAACGGGAAGGAACCCTTCCATTCTCTTATAGCAGCACCAATGTGGCAGCCAATAAGGGTCAGGTGACGATGTACTTCCTCAAGGCTCTCTTGGCCGATATGTATCGTTGGCAGGGTGCTTTGGAAACCGATCTGGCAAAGTCGCAGGCGGCTTATCAGAAGTGCGTCGATGAGTGTAATACCATCATCGAAAGCGGTCAATTTACGCTGATTCCGATCACCAAGCAGTTACCGACCGAGGCCGGTGTCGATTTGGAGGACGTAAGCAGCATGCTCTACGAAGATCACTTCTACGTGAACACGCTGAATGCTATTCAGGAAATGTTCGATGCCGTTTATGTAAAGGGCAATAGCAGCGAGAGTATCTTCGAGTTGCAGATTGATACCTATACCGCCACTCCGTTCTATGGAATGCTGGTTGCATCCAACCGTCCGTACATTCCGAATATGGATCTGATGAGCGATAACGTTTTCCCAAGCACCGAGAAATTGCTGGGTCGTGGCGCCGGTTATGAGGATGTCCGCTATCTGATCAATTGCATGGGTATCGGCGGCTTCTGCTGGAAGTATGCCGGTATGGATATGAACGGAAACTACTACGCATCTTCGGACGAGTTCGAGAAGAACATTCTGGTGTATCGTCTGGCCGAGATTTATCTGATGAAGGCAGAAGCCTTGGTTCAGTTGGCTTGGGCAAACGATCAGGATCAGGCCATGCTTCTCGAGGCTTACAAGGCATTATATAAGGTTCGCAACCGCGCTTCGGCTGTCGAAACCACCGATGTTACCGTCGGTTCATACGCCTTCCAGGATATTTATTGGGATGAGTTGCGTAACAATCAGGACTTCACGCTTGCATCCAACACCCTGAGCTGTCAGGCAATGGAGCAGTTCGTGCTCGACGAGGAAGGACGTGAAATGGCGTTCGAAGGTCGTCGCTGGTTCGATGTGCTGCGTACGGCTGCCCGCAATTCTTACGGTACGGGCGAATGTACCGGTGGCGGTATCGGCTATCTGCTGAACATTGTCACTTCGGCAACCACCATCACCAAGGCTTCAAGTGTCCGCTCGCGCTATAGTAACTATTATGAGTGCCATTATCTGCCTTATCCGAAGAACGATGTTCAGATGAACTCGCTCCTCGATCAGAAGGTCGATTGGGAAATGGCTGAATAAGTTAAGAGCTTGAATGTATGAAAGAAATGAAATCAAAAACTCTTACAGCGATGAAAAAGAATTTCATAAAATATATCATGTGTGCCACCGTTGCCACTTCCGCATTGGGCTTCGTTGCGTGCGAAGACAATATGGATGGCACGGATTGGGTGGCAAACAGCGCATTGCAGCTCGATGAATATATGGCAGCCAACGACTCGACGCTGGGTCTTTTCCTGGATATTGTCGATCGTGCGGATTTGCGAGGAATGGTGCATGCTTACGGACATTATACCCTGTTTGTGCCAACCAACGATGCTGTGTGCGGTTATTTGGGAGCCTCTTCCGTGCAGGATGCAGAAACGGCTATTTCGAACCTGACTGCAGATAGTGCTCGTAACATCGTCTGCTATCACATGCTCGAAGATACGTTGCATACGACCGATATGATCGATACACGTCTGAACTATCCGAATATGTCGCAGGATTATCTGACTTCTTCCTATGCAACGGGTAGCTACGTAATCAATCGTAATGCCAACATCGTTCACGGCGATATTTCGACGGGTAACGGTATTCTTCATGTGGTCGATAACGTATTGCATCGTCCGACATACAGCGTGAAGGATGTGTTTATGAATATCGATCAGTACGATACGGAGGGAATGGGTTACTCCATCATGACCGGTATCATGCAGCAGATTCTGGATTCCCTAAACTGGAGCCTCGAAGACATTGTCGGCAATACCGGCAAACTGACCTTCATGGCTCAGCCGGATTCTGTGATGAGAGCTGAGAATATCGATAATCTCGAAAAAGTGAAGGAACGTCTGGAGTTCTATAATACAAAGAACTACACGATGGAGACTTTGCTGAAGAACTGGATCGGTTATCATTTCGTTAACGGCCGTTACTTCAAAGCCGACTTAACCAAGGGTCAGATGAACACCTGCACTTCCTTCCCGAAAGCCGATAAGACCGATGCCGGACAGGATACCATCTATAATGTGGCAAAGGTGATTACCATTACGTCAATCGGTGAACGGATCTTCCTGAACCGTTTTGAGTCGTTGGGCGAAGACGGTATCGAGGTTTCTACCACCGGTAACATGGTCGATTTCACTTGCTCCAATGGTGTGATCCAGTCGTTGAACGGAGAATTGGAAGTCATCGAACGTGCAGCCACCCGTATCAATTGGGATATGGCCGATCAGCCGGAAATTCGAGCCAACAAGGGCTATCAGAAGGCAGGTACCACTTTGTACTTCTATTCAACTTTGTCGGCTGACGCTTCCTACATGATTCCTACGGGCAACAGTGCCGGTTATGTTCCAACCGATCTTTCTATGATGAGCTGGTCGGGCAAGAACTCTCCGAACGTCGAGTATAACTGCTCGTTCGTGCCTAAGTTGGGCGATTTGAACTTTGACGGTCACAATACTCCGGAATTCGTATATGGCGACAAGCTGAACTTCCGTATGGCTACGCACGTAATGCAGTACCTCGAAATCCAGACACCTACTTTGGTGGAAGGAAAGTATAAGGTATGGCTGCGTTGGCGTCCGACTTACAAGAACTCGACCGGTGAAGGTTCTGTTAAGGTTTCCTTCTTGCAGGCCGGTCAGGAAGATCAGGTGTTCGGTACTGCCGTTCTTTCGCAGATGGGTGCCGGTTCATCGAGCAAGAACGATGACGAGCAGCAGTCGGCCAAGGGTTATTATCAGCCACAGGCTTATCTGCCGTCCATGAAGTTCATGAACTGTCTGCTGCTGGCCACCATCGATGTGAAGTCGGAGGGTAGTCACGTGCTTCGTCTGGAGGCATTGGACGACAACAACGCAGGTTCGGGTGCTCGTGCTCAGTGGTTCGATATGCTTTATTTCATCCCGGTAGCCGACGATCAGGTGAATCCGCGCGTCATGGTGGATGGCAACGATGCCCGTATCTACCGTTACGACCGAGATGAAAACGGTGTGCTCAAGAAGGATGAGACCAAGTATATTGATATTACTGGTTTCAACGCCAACTATCGTAGCCATATCTTCCCGGGCGGACAATGTCCGGTGGTGGCTGGTACGGCTAATCCAGGTGAATGCCCTCAGTCATGGTGTATCAATCACGATGCTGATAAGTTCGATGCGAGCGGTAACCTTATTTCGCAATAATTAAATTACAACTATGAAAATATTTATGAAACAATTCAAAAGCATCGCTTGGGGTATGATCGCATTGGCCGGCCTGGCTTCGTGCGATGATACCTGGGAAGCCGACAGCGTGCCGGGCGACAAGTCGAAAGATTTGTGGACGGTTATTTCGCAGAAGCAGGAGTTGAGCGAATTTGCTAAAGTATTGAAAGAGGGGGGCTACGACGAACTTCTTCAATCGGATGGCCTTTATACGGTTTTGGCTCCCACCAATACGGCCATGAGTGCTGTGTTTGGTGCCGATAGGGAATCGGTTCCAGGTGCTCATATCATTTTGTTGGAATATAACAAATCGACACTTGATACGATGTCAACCATTGTTGCCTACAATGGGAAGCAGACCTCTGTGTCAGAGGTGTTGTTGCAGAGCGAAGAGATTATTTGCCGCAACGGTATCCTGCGTTTTGCCAATGCTGCTGTCGGACACCGTCTGAATATCTTCGAGCATCTGAATCAGCTGAAGGACCAGTATCAGATGGCGCAGTTCATTATCGATCAGGGCGATTCCGTGATGGATATGGATCAGAGTATTCAGATTGCTATCGATGCAAATAATAATCCGGTTTACGATACGGTGATGGTTTATTCGAATCCGATTCTGGATGCAATCCCCATCAACAACAACGACTCGATGGTGAATCTGGTATTGTTGGCCGATACCACCTTCGAACGTCTGACAGCATTGTACTGGAATTATTTCAAGCAGAACGACGGCTTGCATCCGGAGCCTAATTATGTAGGTTGGAAGATTGACTCAGCCGCAACCACCATTGCTGCTAAGACAGCTTTGGTTTCCGATTTGGTGTTCCATCCAGTGGACGATGCAGAAGGATTCTTGCCACCTTCGAAATATTTTGTTTCAACAACAGACGTGAAGGTGAAGATGAAGAGCGGAGTAGCCACAGCCATTCCTGCTTGTAACGGTAATGTCTTGGTGGCTGGAGACGTTCATATTCACATGGCAGGCAACAAGATCAAGCCGGTTTACATTGAAGGTGAAGATTATATCAAACACTCGAGCGAGTATATCTTTACCCGTGTGAATATCCATGCACGTGGTCAGCGCGATGTGGTTCTGTGCGGTACCGATACGCTTCGTCCGTATATGAGATACTTGCTTGATTCGGTCGGTAACGTAACTTCTGAAACCGAAAAGGTATATCGGAGTTCTACCCGTTTCGGTTATTATGGCACTTCATTTGCCAGCAATACCTATCCGCAGGTGAACCAGACGCGTGGCGGCTCTTACCTGAGTTACACCGCTCCGTTGTATTCCTGCGACTACAAGATTTACATGCGTTCGGTCGATGACCGTCCGACGCACGTCAATCCTGATACGCTTTGCGTTGACTACGAGAAGTATCTGGCAGATGCCAACTATCCTTGCGGTGGTGTGATTCGTAACTATCAGAAACTCTATCTGTCTCAGCCGGGTGATAACCAGATTTCTTATCTGGACGACTATACCAAGAGCGACTTCCTGATTAACTATAGCTACAGCAACTATTTCCAGCCGAACCAGCGTGCATTCTGCTGCATGGTTCCATACGATCCGACCGTGTTTGACGAAGGTGAGTTTGAAACGGTTTCGGCCACCCGTCTGGAAGAGTTGTTAGGCGAAACGAACAATTTCAAGCATCTCGGTATCAATGCCGGTTATGGCGTTGATGATCCGAACTGCGAGTTCCCGCTTATCTGGTGTCAGACGCCTAATCAGGCAGTTATGACGCAGGATGTGCGTACGGCAGGTGCATACTATTATAGTGGTGTGACCGGTATTTGCCCGAATAACAATAATACCTTCCTGGCAAACGGTCGTCCGCAATACATTAAGAAAGACGTGTTCCGCTGCTTCTATCAGGGCGATGCCAGCTTGTTTGTTACAAGCGGTGTGTTCAATGTTTCGAATACGGCAAACCCGAGCATCGGCTCGATTCAGCCTCATGGCTCGATTTATTTGGATTATATCCATTTCGAGCCAGTCATTGAAGAAGATGATGAAGAATAAACTTTAAGACACTTCTAATTATGAAAAAAGCATATTTATTGTTTTTGTTAGCAGGTCTGACCTGTTCTTCGGTATCTTTGGCACAGACAGAACCTGTGCGTGTGGCTGCTTCGAAGGCTGCGGAGGTGCCTTCGAAAACTGTGACTGGTAAAGTTGTACTCGATGCAAGTGGAGAGCCTCTTGCCGGTATCTCATTGCAAGTGGTGGGAGCCCGTTTCTCGGCAATGACCGGTGAAGACGGTACTTTCTCTATCAAGGTTCCGGTGGATGCAAAGGGCAAAGCACTTTCGGTAATTGCCGTGAGTGGTCCTACCACAGAGGATATTATGGTTCCGGTCCGCAATCTGGATCAGCTGAATATCCGCTTGATGTATAAGGGATATAATTCAATCACCAACAAGAAGATTGCCTCTCCGTTGGGTCAGAAGGAACTTACGACGAATACCTCTGCTGTTTCCGTGATTGGCATCGATAACTCCCTGTCGGTGAAGGGAAGTCCGGAAGCTGTTCTGCAGGGACAGGCTGCCGGTTTGAATACCTTGTTCCGTTCCGGTACCGACTGGAGCGGCGCTAATCTGGTGCTTCGCGGTTATAATTCCATTTATACCAACAACAATCCGCTTTTGGTGATTGATGGTTTGATTATCGAGAATCAGGAGTTCGGCGTTTCGATGGTTGAAGGTCAGATTTCCACACCGTTAGGTTGTATTGACGTAAAGGATATCGACCAGATTGTTGTCATGAAGGATGCTTCGAGCATCTATGGCGTGAAGGGTGCCAATGGTGCCATTCTCATTCAAACCAAGCGTACGGAAGATATTTCCACGCATGTCGATGTGTCGGCCTTCTGGGGCTTGAATATGCAACCCAAGAAGTACCCGATGCTGGGTGCTGCCGATTCCAAGCGTTACCTGACCGATCTGGCACAGACTTCCGGTTTGTCGGCCAAGGAGGTGAATGCGCTGAGTTGGGTGAATGCAACCAAGCCGCAGCAGAATCCGGATGGTAGCTGGAAATACGGTGACTACTACAAGTACAACCAGAACACGGATTGGCAGGATGAGATCTTCCAGACAGGTTTCAAGCAGCAATATTCGCTCAGTGTGAGCGGTGGTGACGAAACGGCTATTTATGGCGTTTCTTTGGGATTCCAGAACAAGGACGGTTTGGTAAAGGGTTCCGACTTCCAGCGTTTCAACGCTCGTCTGAATGCCGCTATCAAGTTCACCAACCGCATTCGTTTCAACACCAGCATGAGCTTCATCTATGGTTCTAAGAACTTGTCGAATGAAGGTTCTGCCAGCAAGGTGAATCCAATTTACACGGCTTTGGTGAAAGCTCCATTCACGGCTGTTCACAGCGTTGACGAATACAATGTGTTCTCACCGGCTTTCGAGGCTGTCGATGCCTTGGGTGCCGCCAACCCGGCTGTCGTAACCGACGATGTGGTGAGCGAAAATTCTTTCTATCGCTTCATGGGTAGCTATACCTTGGAGGCCGATTTGTGGAAGAACTGGAAGATTGCTACTATCTTCGGTCTTGACTACAACAAGGAGCGTGAAGTGATTTTCTATCCTACTTCGGGCATTCCTTATCCGAATCTGCCGAATGCTGAAGTCACCAACCAGCAGATGCACCGCGTGGAGCGTCTCTTCTCGATTAGCGATGAAACCCGTTTGTCGTATAGCAATACGTGGGGTAATCATAAGCTCGATGGTGCTTTAGGCTTCCGTTACTATCATAACATGGCTGAAGATGACTTCGGACATGGCTATAACTCTGCCAGCAACTATTACCAGACCATCGGTGCCGGTGATAGCGAACTTTATCAGAACGGTGGTGCTTTGGGTAACTGGAACTGGCTTTCATTCTATTTGAATGCCGAATATGCATTCAAGAACCGTTATTTCGTCGATGTAACGATGTCTAACGACGCTTCCAGCCGCTATGGCGAGAAAACCGCGAACATTCAGATTTATCCGGGCGTCAATGCTGCCTGGCTGATTTCGAGTGAAGAGTGGATGAAGGATGCCAGCTGGAACTCTTATCTGAAGTTGCGTGCAGGTTATAATATGTCTGGTAACGATGATATCGGCAACTATGTTTCGCTCCGTTACTACATCACTCAATCCTTCCTGAACAATAACGGTTTGGTTCGTGGCGGATTGAAGAACCAGAAAATCAAACCGGAGCGTGTTTCGAAGGCAAATATCGGCATTGATGCCGCTTTCTTCAACGAACGCCTCACGCTTTCTGTCGATGGTTATTATAGCCAAACCAAAGATCTGCTGATTTACAGCAATGCCTATTCCTTGAGCGGTTTCGGTTCGTATGTCAGCAATGGCGGCGAATTGACCAATACCGGTGTGGAAGTCGCTTTGGGCGGACGAGTGCTGAATAAGAAGTCACTCAAGAACACTTTTGCATGGGATCTGAATCTGACCTTGGCTCACAACAAGAACGAGGTGCAGAAACTCGATTGCGGCAGCATCCGTTCTTCGATAGGTGAGGGTACTGTCCTGACTTCTGTAGGTTCTCCGATCGGTGTGTTCTACGGCTATAAGACGAATGGTGTGTATAGCACCACAGCTGAGGCAACTGCTGAAGGTCTGGGCACCATGGTAGGTTCGGTTCGCAAACCTTTCGAAGGTGGAGATGTCCGCTTTGTCAACCAGGATAACAACAACCTCATTGACGAGAACGATATGGTGCAGATCGGTGATCCTAATCCGGATCTTTTCGGTGGCCTGACCTCCATCATGCGCTACAACCGATTTACTCTTACCGCTCAGTTCAACTTCTCGATTGGGAACGATATTTACAACTACACCCGTTCTCAACTGGAGAATATGTCGAGCTATACCAACCAGACGAAGAATGTGCTGACCCGTTGGCGTACGGAAGGCGACAAGGCTTCCATGCCACGTGCCACTTACGGAGATCCGTTGGGCAACAGTCGATTCTCAGATCGCTGGATTGAAGATGGTTCTTATTTGAAACTGAAGGAGCTTTCTCTTTCGTACGATTTCAACATCAAGAGTGCTTACATTACAGGTCTGACCGTATTCGGCACCTGCGAGAACCTTTTCACGTTGACCAAATATAAAGGTTACGATCCTGAGGTTGTCTGCTCTTCTTCGAATAATCCGTTGTATCAGGGTGTTGATGCCTTTACGACACCAACTTCCCGCACCTTCTATATTGGACTTAAACTTGGCTTGTAATTATGAAAAAGTATAGTATTTTATTTTTGATTGCCGGTCTGTTTGCGTTGAACAGCTGTGTGGATGCCGACATCGATGATGCGCTCGACTACGATGACACCTACACCAATATGGAAGATGCTGATAAGCATATTCTGGGTGTGTATAGCAAGTTCATGGAATTGGCTGAGCAGATGGTGGTTCTGAATGAGTTGCGAGGGGACCTTATGACCATCACCAATAATTCGAACACCTATCTGCAAGAGGTCGATGCGAATGTCGATGATGCTGACAATCCTTATCTGCAGCCTACGCAGTATTATGCTGTGATCAACGAATGTAACGATTGCCTTGACAACTTCGACAAGATGTTAAAACGTCACGATCTGACCGATGACGAGTATGCTGAGCGTTATTCCGATATTGCGGCTCTCCGTACCTATGTGTATTTGCAGGCTGCTGTCCAGTTCGGAAAGATTCCTTACATCACCGAGCCTATCGTTACGGTGAACGATATGGAGAAGGCTTATGCGACGGCTCCTCGCTACACGATCGATGAGTTGTTGCCGCACCTGATTGCCACGATGGAGTCTCTTCCTTTCATGAATCCTTATGAGGAATCTCCATTGGTAGTGAATACGGTTTCGACAACCGCTTCCAGCACGACTGTTGACGGTCAGCTCTTGTCGTACTATTTCATTCATAAGAAGCTGCTGTTGGCCGACCTCTATCTGTGGAACAACGATTACCGCAAGGCTGCCCTTTTGTATAAGGAGTTCCTGGATCAGGATTCAAAACTGGCAGAGACGAACAACTATATGCGCTATAAGTGTACATCGTCAGGTACGATCTCAACCGAAGGTGCATACGGCAATTACTATCAGGCATATTTCCTTCGCTACAACGATGCGAATGTGAATGCCAACTTCACTTCCTGGCCGAATATGTTTGTCGATCAGATGACTACGCGCTCGGCTCAGTATGAATGGATCTGGACCATTACGTTCCCATCCGGAGACGAACCTGCCTATCCGTTTGTCGATCTCTTTGCTTCTGCTTCAGAGGGTGGTAGCTATCAGTTGCGTCCGTCTTCGGCTTGTGTCTATAACTACAACCGTCAGGACTTGCTTCGCACCAACGATGCTCCTTACGATCCTCGCGGAGAAGGCGCTACCTTCAACGAGGATAATGCCAGCGGAGATACCGTATGTGCCAAGTATCTGGGTCTGTTCGATCCTTCACAGTCGTATGTTCAGGAGGGCCGTTGGTGGTTGTATCGTGCCGCGATGGTGCAGCTTCGCTTTGCCGAGTGTATGAATCGTCTGGGTTATCCCGGATTTGCCTGGAACTTTGTGACGAAGGGTATTGCCGGCACCTATGGCCTGACTTATCCTTCCGGCATCACATTGAACGGAAAGACCGACGAGGCAGGAAATCCGCTTCCTACATCTGATCCTGCCTATTTCCGTGGAAATGGCCAGATTCTGGATGTGTTGTACCCGGTTACAATGGGTCTCGCCAAAGATCCGCAGGATTCTGTATTGCTCTACTTCGATTCCCGTTTCTATTCTTCCGCTTCCTCTAATCCGTACGATGGTTATTCTGTTCGAGGCGGCTGGCGTGAGAACTACGGTTTGCGTGTAGGTCGTCAGTGCATGAGCTATTATCAGACACTGGATGCCGATTTGGCAGGAAACTATTCCGACCTGGCTGATTGTGCTACCTTGAATGATTCCATCTACTTGGTAGAGAAACTGATTCTCGATGAAACGTCCCGAGAGTTAGCTCACGAAGGTAATCGTTTCCCGGATCTGATTCGTGTGGCCCGCCGTATGGATGCTAAAGGCAATGACGGTATGTCCGGCGGTGCTTATCTGCAAGCGCTGATTGACAGAAAGAATCAAGGCCGCAACAATGTGTTGGGCAATGCAAATTATACTTCATCCGACAATTGGTTCTTGAAGTGGCATTAAGATAAAAACTAAGAGCGCTGGCAAAACTGCCGGCGCTTTTAGTTTTTCTGATGATTCTCTTTTCTGATTTTTCGGAAACGGTTTGTCGGCGTCCGGAATTGCTGCCGACAAATTTTTTTTCATTTCTCGCGTTCCGGAGTTCGTGCTGACGTTGTCGGCGGCAACTCTGGAAGATTTGAAATGAAATCTGCTGCGTCGGCACGAACTCCGGAACTTTTGAAATGCTTTCCCGAAAGTCGGCACGAACTCCGGAAGATTTGAAAAGAAATCCGGGTTAGTATTTCAATCCTTCGATGTGAATGGCTTTCGGACGGGCAGGACAGTAGAACTCGCAGGCTCCGCAGCCGATACATTGCGAGATTCTGACTTTCGGAATCTTGTGTCCGTTGAATTCTTGGACGGATATGGCATGGGTCGGGCAATGGCGTACGCAGGTGTTGCAATCCACATCGTCGGTTTGCGTTACGCAGGTCATTCGGTTAAAAGTCGCCCAACCCAATCGGTCATCGGCTTTTTCGGCTAAGGGTTTCAAGTTGATCGCTCCCGTCGGACACACTTCGGCACATCGGTTGCAATAGCGCAGACACCAGCCGTTTTCGAAACTGACAGCCGGAGCACCTTCTCCTTTCGGGCCCAGTTCGTCTTTCTCTGCCGGATGCAGGATGTGCTGAGGGCAGACTTCAATACATTTGCCGCAGCGGTTGCATTTATCTAAATAGGGATCGCGATCGACCGTACAAGGAGGCATGATGCCTGTATAGCGTGCCGCAGCAGGACTTCCGTCGGGCATGATGGTGCGGAACTTCCGTTCCAATTCGGCACCGCCTTGTGTCAGCACCTGTAGGGAACCGTCTGATGAACGTATCGTGTCTTTAATCTCTTTCATGGCTTAAATCTTGAAAATGCCGTTCTTGCAGAGTTGGTCGAACAGATCTTCCTGAACGCGGCTTGTCAGGTTTTCTATCTGGCGCATGGTTTGCGGAATCGGCAGATGATGCTGGCATTGGTCGGCACATTTGTTACATCCGATACATCGGTCTGCTTGCGCCAAGCGTGGCACTTGCCGGTTCAAGGCTTTGATAAGTGCTTCTCCTTCGCGTGCATATTGTTTGCTGCCTTTCTGTCGCGGAACAGGAAGGATGCCATCGTCGCAAGCCTGATTATATACCCGAATGTTCTGTCGGATGTCAATCCCGTATGGACAAGGGATACACGTCGTGCAATCGTCGCAGGGAATACGAAGATTCGACTGGTCAGTGTGCTTGTTCTGCGATGTCGGCTTGCATGCAATCGGCAGGGATGACAATACCCCTAAGCTTAGTATCCCTAAGCCCAATCTGGTAATAGCTTCCCGACGTGTTATTGGTTCTTTCTCCATGCCGCAAAGGTAGCTTATTTTTCTTGGGATTCCAAATTTTATGTTTCAAAAGTTAAAAACGACCTGCAAATTGTCAAAAAAGAATGGAAGATTTGTCGTAAAAACATGGACAATGTTTCTTTTTTTATAAAAAAACTTGTCTGCTTCCTTAATTGTGCCTAACTTTGCACCGTAAATACAAATTTCTAACCGCATTCAATTACTAACACATAATCAACCTTATGAAGAAAAGCTTAGTTCTTGCCTCCCTGTTCCTGTTAGGTTTGGGTTCAGCATGGGCACAGCGTCAGATGGAGACGCTCGATCGAGGCCTGGTCGCTATCAAGGTTTCGAACGGTGTCTATACTTCCTGGCGTATTCCTGGCGAAGAGTACTATGACGTGAAGTATAATCTTTATCGTGATGGTGCCTTGGTTGCTACTAACTTGAACGTATCCAACTATGTGGATGCAGGTGGTTCATTGACGAGCACTTATACCGTCGCTCCGGTTGTGAATGGAACCGTAGGAGAGAAGTGTGCTGCCGTATCGGTTTGGAAAGACCAGTATTTCCAGATCGACTTGCAGCCGGTATATAATCCTAAGACGGGTCGCGATATTACCTCGGTAATGGATATCACCGACGGTACGGTTGCCGACTTGGATGGTGACGGACAGTATGAGTTGATTATTGAGCGTCAGAATCTCGACTTCACTATCGGTAACGATTCGGCTTATTCCCGCTTTGAGGCTTACGAATTTGATGGAACCAAGTTGTGGGAAATCAATCTCGGTCCTAACATGCGCGACGGTAACGGCTCGGAGAACGGCTGTTTTGCTTTCGACTTCGATGAGGATGGTCGGGCAGAAGTGATTTTCCGCGGTGCAGATGGTACTATTTTGCCTGACGGCACTGTGTTGGGTAATGCTACCGTTAACTATCGAGACGGACAGACAGGTTCCCAGGCCTATATGGTGGAGGGCGATGAGTTTATCGTGATGCTCGACGGTTATACGGGTAAGACACTCGACTATCAGATTTTCGATGCTAACGACGGCGGTTACAACAAGACGACGAACAACAAGACGCCTCCGTCTGGTGTGTATGAGCCGGGTTCGGCTGCTCCGGGCAACAACTTGGCTCGCCGATCTTTTTCTTTCTGGTATGGAGGAAGCACGAAGAGCGATGGCGGTCACCGTGCCACCAAGTTCCATTTTGGTGCGCCTTATCTGGACGGACGTCACCCGTCGGTTTTCTTGGGTCGCGGATGCTATACGAACTATCATGCCGCTGCTTGGGATGTGGTCAACAAGAAACTGAAGCTCCGTTGGGCTTGTGCGGTCGATGATCCTTCTTCTGTGTTCTACGGACAGGGTTACCACAACTTCACGATTGCCGATGTGGATATGGACGGACGCGATGAGATCTGTCACGGAAATATGGTAGTCGATGAGTTCGGTAAGTTCCATTCAAGTGCTGACCTCGGACACGGTGATGCCCAGCATTACGGCGATTTGGATCCGTTCCGCGATGGTGTGGAAGGTTTCCGTTGCTTGGAAGATAATCCGGGTGCTGTCTTTGTAGATGCCAATACGAACGAGATCCTGTTCCGCTGGAAACGTGCTACTGATAACGGACGTTGTCTTGCCGGAAACTTTACGGACGATTTCCCTGGCGCTGAGCTTTGGACCACCGATGGAAAGCTTTGGTCGGCTTCGCTTTCTCGTGATGCCGATGCAACGGTTGCTTCTTCGGCTCCTGGTGTTACCATGAATGCCCGCATCTATTGGGATGGCGATATCTTGGAGGAATCGATGGATTATGTTTCAGTGTCGAACTATCAGGGTTACGACATGAGTGTGCGTAAGTACAATAAGGCTGGAGGCAAGGTGCTTTTTGCTACTTCCGGCTGTCTGACCATCAATTCCACTAAGGGTAATCCTTGTGTGCAGGCAGATATTTTCGGTGATTGGCGTGAAGAGTTTATTCTGCCGACCGTTAACAACCGCTCTGTCCGCATCTATACGACGGTCGATCCGACTGATTTCCGCATCTATACATTGATGCACGATCCGCAGTATCGTCAGGCTATCTATTGGCAGCCTTCTGGTTACAACCAGCCGCCTCATGTAAGTTACTTCTTGGGTAACCTGGAAGGCATCTTGCTGCCTCCGCCACCATCGGTAACGAATGGCAAGCAGATGTTGGGTACTTCTCTGACATCGGCAACCAATAACCAGTTCGTTCTGGGTTGTGAAACTACCAATACGACGGTAACCGCTTCCGGTTCGGTTTCTCCTTCTTATCTGCAGATCAATTCTCCTGCCGACTATACGATTACCGGCGGTTCTTTCACCGGTAATACCTCTATTCTGAAACAAGGTCAGGGAACTTTGACGCTTTCGGGCGGTACTTACAACCATACAGGCAATACGGAAGTTTGGTATGGTACGCTGAATCTCAGCAATGCCTATACGACATCTCCTTTGATGATGAAGCGATTCTCGAAGGTGAACAGCAATGCCACCTTGGGAGGTGTTACGATGGAATATGGCGCAACTCTTTATCCAGGCAATTCTGCCACCATCGGCAACCTTACAGCCAAGACGGTTGATATGCAGGGTGGTGCCATTATTGAATTTGATATTCAGAATGACGGTTCTGCCGTTGACCAGTTGGTTGTCGATTCTCTGATTTTGGGCGATGCTAACTGTATCGGCGCAACTCCTACCTTCTATATCCGTCGAACTGGTGCCGGTACTTTGACTGCTGGTGAATATACGCTTATTACAGCCAACAAGGGCATCAAGGGCGATGTTTCGAAGATTACGGTTGATGGCTTGAAAGGTCTATCGGCCTCTTTGAAGCAGGACGGCAATAAGATTGTCTTGGTGGTAGAAAGTATGCGCGTGGCTACCGAAATCGTCTATAGCGGTTCCGGCGACTGGGATCTGAATAAGACCGAATCGTTCATGATCGACGACCAGAAGGTTTCGTTCGTAACGGGCGATTTTGTGACCATCGATGCTTCTGCAGGTGCAGTCACCATCAATGTGGCTGAGGATGTAGAACCGGGCAGCTTGACCATCTTGGGTACCTATAATGTTAACATCAAGGGTGATGGCAAGATTGGCGGCGCCTGCAAGCTCATCAAGAAGGGTAGCGGTACGCTTACAATTGCCAACGTGAACAATTATACAGGAGGCACGCTCATTCAGGAGGGTACGGTGAAGATTTCTTCGATTGCCGATCTTCAGAACGATGGTGCTTTGGGAGCCTATTCTCCAGACGAAGCCAAGATTGTGATTGAAACCGGAGCCCGTTTGTGGGGTCTTTCCAATATCACCAATCCGAATGCGATTGTTTTGGGCGATTCTTCGATTATCTATACAGCAGGTTCCTGGAACCAGCAAGCTGCTCTCAGCGGAGGCAAGCTCGTCAAGCAGGGTAACGGTGCAATGAGTTTCGAGACGACTCCGACAGCAAAGATCGTCGAGATTCAGGCAGGTACCTTTAATACGAATTCTACGGTCAACAACTGCTTGGGCGATTCGGTGATTCTGCGTGGCGGAACCCTGCATTTCGATGACAGTTCTTACTCGTATGGCACCCAGGAGTCTCCTTGGATTGTGCCGGAAGGATGCTCGGCAACGGTAAGTTTGGATCGTCGATGCGACTATTACAATACGCTGAAGGGAAGTGGAACTTTGACACTCAATCTCCCGAACGATACCAGCTGTCCGCGTACCACCTTCCGAGGTGACTGGTCAGGATTCGAAGGAACCGTGAACTTCAAGTGCGGTACGGCTGATCGTCCGTTCTCGCTGAATAATACCTATGGTATGCCGAAGGCTACGATGAATATCGAGGCAGCGAGCGTGGTTCAGTTGGGTGGCGATAATGTGAATACGACCGGTTCGTTCACCATTGGCGCTTTGACCGGTTCCGGCACATTGCAGGCAGGCGCTTCGTCTTCGAACAGTTTCAATGTAGGTTCGTTGAATACCGATTTCACATTTGCCGGTATTTCGAATGCAACCATCAATAAGGTGGGTACAGGTACGATGTCGATGACCAAGAATACAGGTTCCGGCCCGATCAATATCAACGAGGGTGCCGTTCGAAGCTATAACTCTGCTTCTGCCACATCAACGGGCACAGGTACCGGTTTGATTACTGTGAATAAAGGCGGTACCGTTACGGGTCGCGGTTTTATGGGCAATAAGATTGTCGTGAAGTCGGGTGGTGTATTTGCACCGGGTAATAGTTTCGCTTCGAAACTTACCGTGAACGGACAAGTGGAAATTCAGTCGGGTGGCACTTTGCAGTTCCGTCTGAATGGCGTAAGTGCAGCAACACCTGTAGCCAAGCTGACTATCAACAGCGCTCTGCTCCTGAAGGGTAATCTGGAGATCTTTGCCAACGAAGGTGTAACCTTCAAAGAGGGCGATACCTACGACCTGTACTCCTGCACCAAGTATAGCAGCAACACATCGTTGGCCGTTGTTACGCTGCCCGAACTGCCCGAAGGTCTGGTGTGGGACACCAGCGAACTGCTTTCTACGAATGGTAAGCTTACCGTAAAGGCTTCAACAGCTGTGAATCAGTTGCAGTATGATTCGCCGGTTCAGGCAACTGTCTATGCGGTGGATGGTACTGTAGTGGCAAACTACGATACACAGGTCGGTTTGGTTTACAGCCGCTTGTCGGCCGACAGTAATCTGCCGAAGGGCGTCTATATCGTCCTGCTGAAATCGGCTCAGGGTATGGCTCAGAAAAAGTACATCAAACGATAAATTCCTCCTTTTTGAAATGAAAAATATGGAAGATTTATTGTAAAATTATGGATAATGGCGTTTTTTTGAACAAAAAATTTGCCATTATCCATTTATTCCTTTATCTTTGCACCATAAAATGCCTTCTTTCGAAAAAACGATTATTAACTAATATTTCTAACTTAAAAAAACATCAGCATGAAAAAGATTTACGCTTTTGCACTTCTTTCAGCTTGCGCTTCTCTGGCTTTTGCTCAGCAGGAGTTCAACTCTGACGTTACGCTGGATTCCAATTACAGCGATAATTACGACGGCGACGTTGTAATTGCCAACTGTACAGTTACGATTGGTTTCGAGCAGGGTAACACCACCGCTCTTCCTTTCCTGTCGGGTGAGACAATCACTCTGTCTGAGGGTGGTAAGGTGAAGTTTTTCGATTCTCCCGAAACGGCTTATCCTGAGCCGGAAGATGGTGACTGGTCGAATTTTCAGGATGCTGCCGGTCAGAATATCACAGCCATGCCTTTCAATTGGGTGATTGACGGTGATGATAACGAGATTTACCTGGATTCATATTGCACCATGGGCGGTACGATTTCCGGTAGTGGTACTTTGACTATCTATGTATCCCGCAATACAGTTATCAATAGTGTTTGTGCATATGCTGCCAATACTGATTTCCCTGCATTCGAGGGTACCATTTATTTCAAGGCTTTGGATGGCTATGAGGTAGATTCATTGCGCTTAGGTGATGCTTTCCGTCCTGGTTATACGAACGCCGATGGTGCTGGTGCTTTCTCCTTTGCAGCCAACCGCATGGATATCTATGCTGCAACAACTACAATCTTGGATGTTTCTGCTTTGAATAATCCTGTTATTGTATGTGCTCCTGGCATCGTTCCTCAGATTGAGGGTGCTTGTACGCTTCGTATTCCTGGTAGCTACACCGTTTTGGCTGCTGCTGGTGTTTCTAACGGTTATGATGCTGTCATCGAGGGCGGTACTTCAACTGCTGGACGTTACTGTCACATGACAGGTGGTACGCTTATTATGAACGAGGGTTCTCGTTTCGATGCCACTTACGATTACTTCTACAACCGTTCTGGTTCGTCAGCTGTAATCATCAACTCGAAGGAGCCAAGCTTCTCGAACGTTAACAACATCAGTATGCGTGGTGCTTCACTGACTTGTGGTAACGGTTATATTGACACGAATTTGTCCACTAACAGTGGCCGTACGGGTCACTATTCTGCGGGCGATAGCGCTGTTGGTAGCGTTGGTACTCTCACTATCCGCGATTTGTATATGTATCAGGGTAGTGTAATCGACGTTGACTTCGACAACGCCGGTAATGCTGACCGTCTGGTAATTCCTGGAACGATGCACTTCTTCTCAGGTCGTAACGACTTCACGCTTCGTCTGCCTTCTGATTTCTTCCTGAATCCTCAGGTGAAGAACTACAAGGTGATTGATGCCGTAACTTACGATGCTGATATGAAATATTTGCTTGATACCATCGGTTTCTTCTTCCTGAATCCTTCTGGTTATTATGAAGTCAGCGCCGAAGGTGACACTACCAATTATACTTATCCTTCTACCTTGTTGAAGGCTCACCCGAATGCACAGGTTCTTGAAGTGAATAACCGAGAGATGGATTCACTCCGTGTATGGCCTCGTGGTACTTACGCTGATGGCTCTGACGCTTACGATGATACCTATCAGAATACGACTTCTCCTGAAAACTATATCCCGGCTCACCCTTGGCCATTGGGAGGTGCCAAGCAGTATTTGACTGATGATCCTGATGATTGGTTCTACAATGCAGTTGATTCTTTGGAGGCTCGTGAAATTGTTCCTGGTACCGGTGATTCTGTTATGTATTATAAGCCAAATCTGGGTTGTATTCATGGTAGTAGCTTCGGTTCATTCAACGATGATGCTTCATACGTAGGTGCAATCACTTATCCTTACTACTACTGGTCGGACAATCAGATTAAGTTGAATGGCTTCACTTGCATTGGCGCCGATGCATTCACCGCTCCGAACGGTTCAACATTCCAGATAACCTATAAGGGAACTACCGACAAGGAGGCTGAGGTTCCTGTTTATGGTATGACTGACTATACTTGGCCTCAAACTCGTTACAACCGACAGGTAAATGTATCTGAGGAAGGCGATACAATCAGCATTGATACCTTGGGATCGTATATCGATTGGTCAACTAAGTTCTCTCCAATCATCGTTCCACAGACAAATGGTGATACTATTCACTACTGGTTCGACTTCAAGAATCTCTTCATTTCTGGTAACATCGCTCTCTGTGCTCAGGTTCATAAGGCCGATGGTACGGTAGAGGAGGAACAGAATCCTACTAACAACGATCCTTCGGATATCAAGACTGCTTTGAAGGAGACTCACGCAGTGGCTTCACGCGTTATCCGTACACTTGATGGTCGTCGTGTGAACGCTTACCAGCGCGGTGTGAATATCGTTACCACAAGATATACCGATGGTACGATTGAGACCAAGAAGGTATTCTTTGCAAAATAAATGATCAACGGAGAGTAACCTGAAAACGTATGAGTTCGGGTTGCTCTTCGTGCATTTTATTCCTTCTCCTTTGGAGGAGGTTTATTTGCGCTTTAACGTGCACGCAAAATTTCCCTAACTCAGCAAATTTTTTTCTAACTAAAGAAAAATATTTCTCTAACTGGGAAAAAATATTTTCCCAACGAGGGCGCAAATTTTCTCTCGCGTGCGCGTATATTAATAATGTATATATATTTTTTTCATAGTATTACTAACCTATTAAACACAAACAAACATGAAGAAAGTACTTTCTTTAGTGGGTACGATGTTACTTGCAGGAAGTTTTATCTCGCCCGTATTGGCAGATGATGCATCCTATACGCAAGTTGCAATCCTCGATTTTGAAGATGCCGAAGGCTTTTCATCGGGTTGGGTTCTTGGAGGTAATGTAACCATCTATCAGAACGACAAAGGTGACGGCACCCATTTCATGAACGTGAAGGAAAACATGAAAGGTGATCGTGACAACAAGTACACCTTTACCAATGAGAAATTCCTTGCTGCAGAAGAATGGAAGTTGGATTTTGATTGGGGCATGTACAGCAGTAATTCAAATCAATCGGTTCTTTCCGTCTATGGTGATGATGGCACAACTCCGTTGTTTACCGTAACAAATGGTTCTTGGTCTTCAGCAGCAATTGTTTATTCAGCAGCTGGAG
>JAFSKF010000051.1 GCA_017449065.1 Bacteroidales bacterium | reverse complement strand
CTCGTTGTCCTCCACGATGCCCTCGTCGGTCGAATTGACGCGCTTCACCTCGTTGCCGTTGCGGTCGTAGCAGGAGATCTGAACGGCAGTCTTGGCCAGTTCCTCCTTCAGTTCGCTATTGGGCGTGAAGATGATGCGGCGGCTCGAAATCAGCCCGGCTTTCACATCGTTCACATCAGCCACACTCTTGGCTCGCAATCCGAAACGCATGGTGCCCAATCCGGGCAGCGCCACCGAGTGGCCTTCCGTTGCCCACGCCTTGATCACCTCGCCGGCTGCATCCCAGCATGCCTGCATCACGCCTCGGCTCACACCCGAACGCAGGGCTGCCTCCTTGATTACCTTGTCCTGAGCCAGTGCCGTGTAGAGCTCCGGCATCATCACGTAGCGGAACGTGCCCGCATACTTTCCAATGTTCTGATACTGTTCTTTTGCTTTTACTTTCAGTGCCATAATCAATTTTTTTTAGTTCAACAATCGTGTCTTCATCTCGAGCGATTTTTGGCTTCCCCGTGGGCCCGTAAATATTTTTTCGTGGGAGCGCAAATTCTGCATCTCAATTTCGACGGTGCAAAGATACAGCGAGGTCATTGCGGTTCTCGAATGCCGACGCAAAAAAAATAAATTTTTGTTTCAGGTTTCAAGATTCAAGCACAGACACCCTGCACCTGGAAAACCATGGGGCGGTCATTTGGTCATTTGTCATTTGGTCAAAATCGTTTCAGCGTTGTCAAAATCCGCCACTATATAATATAAATAAATTTATATTTATAGTGAGCAAAATGACCGAATCCGAAAATGAAAATGACCATTTGACCATGACCACTTTGACCACCATGCCTCAGGCGATTAACTGTCTTTTCCTGAAAAGGTTGACTTCGTACGGGAAAAGTTGACTTCAGAAAACATGTTTCATATAGTGAGCCAGGATTCTTTTCCAAAAACATAAAGTAAAAAGCAGCCCAGTTTTCTGCTGTTTCTTGCCCGAAAATTTGGAGAATACCGGAAAACGCATTATCTTTGCGGCGTGAAACAGGAAACAGATGGGCAGTTGGCTAAAAAGGTGGTACACACCCCACTTATTTGGGTGGTATACACAATAAAACAGATTGTTTCCCGTTAATTAAGGTGGTATGCAACCCAGTTAAAAAGGTGGTACGCTTATGAAACCAGAAGAAATATACAACGAATGGAAGTCGCTCTTTCCGCTATCGGAGGAGCAGACAGCGTTGCTGCGCAAGAAATTCACAACAGAATACAACTTCAACAGCAACCACATCGAGGGCAATACGCTGACCTACGGACAGACCGAGCTTTTGCTGCTCTTCGGCAAGGTGAGCGGAGAGGGCGACCTGAAGGACTTCGTTGACATGAAGGCCAGTCAGGTGGGCGTGGAGATGGTGATGGAAGCCGTTCGTGACCGCACGATGCCGCTGACACAGAACTTCATCCGTCAGTTGCACCGGGTTCTTCTGCGCGAGGACTATACTGTCTGGCGCGAGCTGCCTGGAGGCGGACAGACGAGCTATACCGTCCATGCCGGACAGTACAAGACGCGCCCCAATAGCGTTCTCACCCGTTATGGCGACCGCTTTGAGTATGCCTCACCGGAAGAGACCCCTTCGCTGATGAGCGACCTGGTGGACTGGTACAACGCTGCCGAGCAGGAAGGCCGTCTGTCGCCCGTTGAGCTGGCCGCCCTTTTCCATTACCGCTACATACGCATTCACCCCTTCGAGGACGGCAACGGTCGCATTGCGCGACTGATGGCGAACTACATCCTGGCCCGTCACGGATGGCCCATGATAGTTATCCGCAATCGCAAGAAGGCTGCCTATCTGGAGGCGTTGCATCGTTCTGACCAGAAGATAGGCAAGGTGCCTTCCGATGGGGCACATGCACAGATAGGGAAAATCGCTTCCTTCCTGGCGTTCTTCCGCCAGACGGTGTGCGAGGAGATGCAATGCGAGATAGACATCGTTCGCAATGCCGACAAGGATACATGGTGGTACGACGGCCAGCGCATCAATTTCCGCAGCGAGAATGGCGCCCGGTTGCTTGCTCTCCTATGTGACAAACCCCTTACGACCTTCTCAGAAATGGCAGAACAGCTGTCCGTCAACCGCTCTGCAGTACAGAAGCAGATAGAGGGCTTCCGCAAAAAGGGCTATCTGGACCGCCGCGATGATGGCAGCTGGCACGTGCTTGCGCTCAATTCGAGAATAGAGTAAACGATGTAACCGAGAAGGGTAACTTGGGGAAAGACACTCACTCTTCCAGATAACCTTATTTTTCCGGCAAAATATTTGGAGAATACCGGAAAACGCATTATCTTTGCGGCGTGAAAGAAAACATCGAACTAATCAAGTTGGCATAGAATGCAGACATGCAGACAAGCGACCATCAGACGAGAGACTATAGTGCCGTGCTCGACGAGAAATACGGAGCCGTCATTTTGGATGCCCGTCGTGAAGCGAAGGTGTCGCAGGCCAACTTGCCGCCCTCGGCATGAGGGTCGAAGTGGTAAAGCCAATCTATTGACAAGTTATGACTACAGCAACCGAAATACATAAAACCTCAATCCGGAGGGCACTTTTACCCCCCCCCATTCCGGGTTCCGTAAATAGCGAGACAACTTTATTTTCAGCAAAGCATAACGCCCTGCTGCACATGGCTCATCCCCATGTCGGCAGGGCGAAGTCGTGTATATTCAAGTGCAATAACAATCGGTTTGAACGATCATTATTTAAATAATAACCAGTAAGTTTATGTTCAAAGTTGTTTGGGATAAAGAGTACAATAGTGTAAAACTAACAATGTCGAGTAAAGGTGAAGCGCTTAATGTGTCACCCCGACCTATATTCTGGGAAGAACTTGATTTGTTGGGATTGAATAAACGTGGTTGGATTTATCCCCACGTTGAAGAACCTTTGCTATGGGCTTGCGACCGACGTTATTTTTACAAAGGTGAGTTTGTACTTGAAGTGAAAGGCGGTAACGTTTTTGATGTACCTGAGGTTATTCAGCAAGAAGGCTTTGAGACGTTGACCTTACAACCTGTTGATATGGAGCGTTTACGTTCTCGAAATGAAGATACAATGTTCATTATCGAGCACGAAGCAATGGAATTTATCAATCAGACCTACCGGCGTTATAAGAATATCCGAAAAGTATCGGAAAAGAACCCTGACCTTGACTTCCAACGTTTAGCAAGCAACCTTGAAAAGAAAACAAAGGAAGAGCATGTCGTTATCAAAGAAGATTGCGATAGCTTCGATGTTATGCCATTGAGCAAAGCAGAAGAACTAGGCAAAGTCCCGATTTTAACTAATAGAATTGAGATGTTCATTTCCTCTTTTTCTGGAGGAAAGGATTCTCAGGTAGTTCTTGATTTAGTATCAAGAGTTATTCCTAGCGAAGATTTTATAGTGACATATAGTGATACAGGATATGAATTGCCTACATCATTAGAGTTGTTTAAAAAAGTATCCTCGCTATATAAGGAAAAATATCCAAATCTAAGATTTTATACAGCTAAAAATCATCAAGAGGTTTTATATTATTGGGATGAAATGGATTCTCCAAGCAGAATCCATCGTTGGTGCTGTGCCGTGATGAAAACGGCTCCTTTATATCGTTTGCTAAAAAAATTGAATGGCACAGGCAAGCAGCCTTATGTTATGGCATTTGAAGGAGTTCGTTCAGAAGAGAGTGAAAAGAGGGCTGCCTATGCAAGAATAGGAAAAGGAGTAAAACATGGAAATGTATTAAATGTTAGACCTATTTTTGATTGGAACACAACAGAAGTTTGGATATATATTTTTCTTTATAATCTTCCAATTAATAAAGCATATAGAAAAGGTTTGAGCCGAGTTGGATGTGTCGTTTGCCCCCTTAGTTCAGAAATTGGTGATTGTATGGACAATTTACTTTTTCCAGAGACAGCTAAACCATTTCTAGATAAGTTAAAAGAAAATACGATAAAAGCAGGAATTCACAATGTTGATGAATATATAAAGCAGCGTAAATGGAAAGTTAGAGCAGGAGGTGATCGTCACAACACTCACTCGAAAGTTGAAATAAAAAATACATCTCCAGATTTCAAAGCAATTATTACTAATCCAAAAGAAAATATTTTTGAGTGGTTAAAAACAATAGGCCATTTGAATATAAATAGGGATAATAGTATTTCCCATGGTGAAATAAAGTTTAGAAGTACAGTTTATCAGCTTTCTCTAATAATAGAGGTATCAGCTAATAAATTTATCATTGAGGTAAAGAATGCTGGACATGACATAGAATTCATAAGCCTTTTACGCAAGGTTTTACAAAAGTCTACTCATTGCGTCCATTGTGAGGTATGTGAAGTTGAATGCCCAACTGGCGCATTATCTGTTGTGCCAATAGTGAAAATTGATGGAAGTAAGTGCATCAAATGTCATCGTTGTTTAAACTTTATAGATAATGGTTGTGAGGCTGCTAATTCAATAAGAAAGACAATTGGAGTTTCAAATATGAAGAGTAATAATCCAAGTCAAACATCATTAAATAAGTACAATACTTTTGGTTTAAGAGAAAGATGGCTTTCATATTATTTGGAAAACTATGAAACCTATTTCGATGAAAATGCGCATGGATTGAATTTGGTAAAACAACTACCAGTTTTTAAGAAATGGCTAGTAGATGCTGGAATCCTTCAACGGGGAACGGATTCTATTACAGAGATTGGTAAGCTATTTGCGAAAAAATACTTAAATGGATCTATTCGAATATGGGAAGTTGTATGGATAAATTTATGTAATGATTCAGAGTTGTTTGCATGGTATATAAACAATTTTGGATATGGAAGATCTTATAGCCGAAATGAAATGGATTCCTTACTCGGAGATACATTTCCACAATATACTTCTGCTATTAGGGATAATGCGATGAAAGCTTTTCAAAATACATTTAAAGAGAGTCCATTAGGCTCTACTATCCCTGTAGGAGTATTAAAAAAAGAAGGTAATAAAGTGTTTTTTACCAGAAAACCTCACGAAAACATTTCTTTAGTTGCCTTGGCTTTTTCGCTATATCGATATGCGGAGCGCCAGAATCGATACTCTCTGACCGTATCGGAGTTTTATGATGAGAATCAGAAAGAAGGAATTTATCGCCAGTTCGGTATTAGTAAAGACACCTTCGAGCGCTTTCTCCTTTCACTTCAGGAAGAAAGCAACCATGTACTCCGAGCAGAATTGAACATGGGCTTGGACAACATTATCCTTCGAGATGACCTCAAATCGATAGACATACTTAAAATGATGCTTTAACAATATAACTATGGCAACAAAATATTCCGACTATATCAAAATGCAGGATTTCCTGCCAGTTTATGATATGACCGATGAAGCCCCCGACATGTGGCGGACGTTCATCCCTACCAAACAGTTCTGCGACCTTCTTCAACGCAGTATTACGGCCATTACATCTACAGAAATCAGCAAGCGACGCTCTATGTGGATTAGAGGCACATTCGGTACAGGAAAGAGTCACGCAAGTAGTGTGGTTCGCCATCTTCTGTGCGACAATGCGACTGAAATTGAATCGTACATTCAGAACATTCCTAATGATGTGACACGTTCGCAGCTTTCCGCTATTCGTAAGCAGAAGAAGTTTTTCCCTGTGGTGCTGAAAGGAGTAGAAGGTGCTTACAATATTCCTCGTTTCTCCCTTTCTATTCAGCGCGAAACAAAGAAATCACTTGTTGCAGCCGGGCATTCTGATCTTATAGTACGTTCAGATTTTGACGAAGCAATTAAGTGGGTGGAAAGTCATAAGTCGAGGGTTCCAGAACTTTTAGAAAACAATGATGAGCTAGCTTCGGAGGCTCCAAACTACGACAAGTTACTTGCGAAACTGAAGAGTAATGACATCGATGTGTTTATGCACTTGGAAGAGGCACTTGCAGCTGATAAGACCTATCTGACGAGTGACAGTATCAGTGACTGGCTTGTAGAGGTTGAGAAGGCCATCGAGGCAGAAGGAATTGCTGATGGATTGATTATCTTTTGGGATGAGTTTACCAGCGTAATGGACACCTTGAAGAGCGACCGTATTAATGTACTTCAAAATATAGCAGAGAAGTCGCGAAACAACAATGTGTTCTTATATCTTATATCACATCGCACAGAGAGTTCAAGCCTTGGTGCTAAGGGCAAAGACATAAGTAAGATGAGTGACCGCTACGACAGCGTAGATTATCAGATGGACGAAATCTCAACCTATCTGATTCTTCGCCATACTTTCAACATTCCGGATGCACAGAAACTGACTATCGCCTCATGGGGCATAAGGGAGAAGATAGATAAGACTCTCTATGACTATTTGTGTGAAAGCAATGTTGCAGAAGAGAAAGAGCACATTCAAAACCTATTCCCTCTTCACCCTTACACAGCATTTCTATGTTCGAAGATGTCGAATATCATGGGTTCTGCCAACCGAAGTGTACTGAAGTTTATGAACGACGAACAGAATGGCTTCAAGCAGTTTATCAACGAACCAACGAACTACGACCAGAAGATGATGCTAACTGCCGATTGGCTTTGGGATTTCTTCTATTCAGAGTTCATCAATGAACCCCTTTGCGCCGCTTTCACAAATGTATATGTTTCAAATTGTGGACGAGTGCAGAATATGGGCGATGATTACATGCGTGTTTTCAAGGTCATTCTCCTGCTAAATGCGCTTAGCGTGAAGTTCAAAAGCTCGCCGGAAAAGTATGCTCCAAACGACAGGAATCTGAAATACATATTCTCTGGTGACCGTTGTTCAAATAAAATGGACATCATACTGAACTGGCTCGATGAAAACAAAATCATTAATCGGGACATCTTTGGAGAGTTCAAAATTTCGGTATCTTCATACAATCCCGCAGAAATAACTAAAGAGAAGATTGCCGTTCGCACTCAGTTCAAGGCTGCTGTTGATTATCTGAAATATAACGAAAAATGTAAACAGGAAATTGAAAGGTTTTTCCTTGTCGGGGAACGCCTGATGCGTAAATGTGAACCGCAGTTCTATTCATGCGAAGAGGCAGAAGCTGTACTACGCAGTAAACTCAGTAAATACACCCGTGAAAAGCCGAACTTTTTGCATGTCGCACTATTTTTCTCTATAACAGATGAGTCACGTGACATCATAGAGAATCGCGTTAAGGAATTCTCCGAGGAATTTGAAAATACGATGTTTATAATACCTACCGAAGTTTTTTCACCAGCTTCGCAAAACCAGTTTATCGATGCTGTGGCGCAAGCTAACGTCAGCCGTTCGCATTTCAATATGGACGATGCAAGTCAGTTTGAAAATGCGGCCAAAGAGTATGTAGTAAAATGGAAGAACCGTATGAACGGAGGCACTTATGCGATGTATTTCAATGGCAAGCGTTCAAGCGAAGGAATCTTCAGCAATATATACAACGTAATCAACAAGAAGTTTAGCGCACAAATTTTTCCAGCAGGCATGGAAAGCGTCAAGGCATGGAGTTCCATAACAACAACGTTTTTTGCAAACAAGAATTACCCAAAGTTGTCACTTCAAACACTCCAAAAAAGAACAAGAGACGAAATGATTTCTTTTAGTAGTTCTGCAGCTCCAGCCAAACAAATATTCTTGGAAGGTGAAAATAATCTTGTTAATGATGTTTGTGAAATGACAGAAGCTGCTAAGGCTGGTAATTCATGGTTGAATCAGATTTGCAATGAGGTTGATCACCTCATAGAAACAGCAAAGAAAAAGTATGCTGATAGATTCTCTCTTAGCGATATATTAGCACCTTTAATGCGTCCACCATTTGGTTTATTTAATAATCAGCCTAATTACGTAGTAATGGGTTACGCATTAAGGAAGCATAAGGATGACTTATTTAATCCAAGCACCTCACAACCTGTTGGTGAAGAAAAACTTAATGACATGATTGAAGCTCTTCTGAAGATGTGGGGTGAAGGAGTTAATGAGCCAAGCAACAAACTCCTGCTTCGTTTTGGCTCTGTGGAAGAACGAAACCTTACAAGCATTCTTGGTGAAGTGTTCAATCTAAGCAGTGTGAAAGGTGTTAGTATGTCAGACCTCAAGAGTCTCAACTATGCCAAGTGGAGTATTACAGAGTTCTGCAAACAGATTGCCAAATATCCATTGTGGTCATTACTTTATTGTGAAGAAATCAAGTCAAAACCGAATTGTAAGAAAGCAATTGAAGACCTCATCAACCTCTTTAATCAGGATAGCTATCAATTGCCAAAAATAAAAGAGTTGCTAACCGAGATCAGAAACGACCAGATTGACCTCTATAAGCTTTTGGCTAAAGCAGCTAACTATAATGAGGGATTTGTCAATTTTATCAACAATATCAAAGAAGTTGAGCTAAAGCCAGAATGGTGGGGTGAATTGGAAGAAGAATTGTCTCACATGCAGTCGGAGATTGCATTCCGAAGAGAAGAAGATGTAAAAGCTCGTGTGATGTCATTCTACATTTCCAAGATCAAAGAAAAGCAAGAAGGAGGCAACTCTGAAAGTCGGCAAAACGATACGAATAATCAAAGTCGGAATGATTCGACAACTACGTCAGATACAGACATCAAAGAAGCAAAGAACTTGGTAAAGGAATCAAATATGCCTACCTCGATGTGGAAAATGTTCGTCCTTGAAATTATCGAAGAACATCCTGAAATTTCAAAGTTCATTACCGGTTATTTAGGCAGTTAATAAAAAAACATAGCGATGGATACGTCAGAAAAGGTTAAGATATTCAGTTCCTTTAAAGAGCTGACTCAGGAAATTATAAGAGACAGAGATACTCGTGATATGCTGGCACAGCGCTATGCTATCCGTTTCATCATGCTCAACAATTTCAATGAGTTCAAGGAACTTGCCAAATTCATGACCAACATTGGTGTTGAGACCCTTGATTTGGAAACGCTTAAAGACGACCCGGACGAATGGATTACAAATGACGATTTGAAAAATGCTATTAAGGCGTGCAAATTATCAACCTTTGTAACTCCATTTTCTGAGGTTGTTCGTTTTTACAACGATGATGATTTCAGAGGATTCTTCAATGAAATCATGCTTATGGAAGACATTCATAACCCTGACAAGCGTATCTATATCCCTTTAATTGGTTTACAAAATCGGTTTACTGATTTCCTCAATCACTTTGCACGCATAGAAGAAAGTGCACCAATTTGGAGATACGACTCAGAAACTCAGTCGGTAGAGGTTTTCTTTGCAAAATACAAAGATTTTGTTCTGCCAAACGAATCTGTACAATGCCAACTCGATTCGCTTCGAGATTGGCTGATGTTCTGGAAGAAACAAGCCCCACAAGAGAGAATTGTTTGCACATCAATGCCTATTGCAGCCAAATATAAATACTCAAAGCCTGACAATATTTTTAATTTTACTCGGATTGCCAATGCTTATGATTTTATGACTCAATTCCTTGAACTTCGTTTCCCATTTGAATATGATGAAGAAGAGAAACCGTTTTGGGAAGAGGTGCTAAAGAGAATTGACAAAAGCAAGCTTGACAGTTTCTCCTTTGAGGTATTTGTGCGTTCTTCTTTCAACAGGGTAAAGTTTAGTGCTTCTGATGTTATAAGAGAATGGGCAGATCCAACAGCCTCTGCTTATGATCGTTGGTTGCTTAAAAACTATGTTAAATATACAGGAATTGCCAAGCATTATCCATACATATGTATTTGTATTGATTCTGCACAATCTCTTTCGGACGACAATCAGCTGATAAGTATGGTCGCAACTCGCATACTGTACAATGATGTACCAGCTTCCTTTTTTTCAGAATATGCAACAGAACGTCGTAATATCATAGTGGAGAATCGGGATCTATTCGAGCAGAAGGTTTCTGACCAAGACCAAAACTGGCTTTTCGAACAAATCAGAGGAATCTACCAAGAGCAGGGCAACCTGAACTCAGTAATAGAATTATGTACAGGTGTATTTGACTTTGAGAAGAAACTTCTTATGGGATGGTTCGTTTACAATCCTAACCATAAAAAGTTAGCCGAAGTTGTTGGCAAACTCTATCCTGAGTTTGATGCATATATTACATCTACGAAGCCTTCGCATTTCAAGGTTGAAAACAATTGGGTTATCGATTATATTGAGGTATATAAGCGTGCCAAGATCGAGGATAGGTATCTTGATGAGATTGGAAACTTCATAAAAAAGCATAATAATACGGCGGCAAATTTCTACAAATGGTACTTTGAATTTGACGAAACGCATAGCGTATTGGAGGAGGTTAACTCTAACGTGGCGTATCGCCCAGATAGAATTTATTGGATAGACGGCCTTGGTACAGAATTTCTTTCATACATTTTATATCTAGTTGATCAGGAAAATACCAATATGAAAGTGGTTCGTTCTCAGATTACACGTTCTTATCTTCCATCTTCAACTCATCACAACCGTTTTGAAGGGTCAATAGTAAAGAAATATGGAGCGTTGGATGAACTGGGACATGACTCACATGGTTACAAACATTTTGACACGCTCAAAGAAGAGCTTAAGTTGATAAAAAAAATCATACAAGATATACTTGCAAACTGCAAGAATCAGAAATGTACGGTAGCAATTGTTTCAGATCATGGATTAAGTTGTTTGTCACGAAAGGTTCCTTCTAAAAAATATGATGGCAAATTTGAACATGAAGGACGTTATATCAAAACCGGAAATGACGCTTTGACTGATCCTGATTATCTGGTTCACGAGAATGAGGAAGAAGGACAAAAATACAAAATTGCATTGACACACTCTTCCCTCTCAAAGGTTCCGACACATCAGGTTCATGGAGGGTGTACTCCGGAAGAGGTACTTGTTCCATTTGTACTTTTGTCAAATAAGAATGTGACCAATAGTGTCAGATACCAGATTAAATGTACGAACGAGGATATTATGCTGTCTAACCCTGTAGTAAATATTACAGTTATTCCACAACCAGAAAGTGTGGATTTAATCTACAATGAAAGAACTTACAAGATGGATAGAACAGGTACACAATGGACGGTACTTTTGCAAAACATTACAGAGGGAACGCACACTATATGCATAGCCCCACAGGGAGCAAATGGTACTAAAATACAGATAAAAGTTGTCGGTATTGGCGGCAATTCTGATATTAACAAAGAGTTTGAACTATAACTATGAATGCAATAGGAGAAAAAATCAGGCAAGTATTTGGCTCTGCTGCCGTGTATAAGAACCCTGCCAATTATGACATATTTAGCGGAAGAAATCTTCCCTCGTTTGTAAAAGACTATCTGATTTCTGCGCATATCGCACCAGATGGTTTTTTTAAGCGTACAGAACTGGCCAGATTTTTAGATGCACATATACCAAGTGATAATAGTGCAATTAGGGCAAGACTCCGTAGAGGCGAAACCTTGACGCTATTAACTCGCTTTGTTGTAACTACCAGCTTGGCTCAAAATAAAACCAGTTTTCAGATTCCCGATATGGGTATTAAGGCTTCAGATACGCTGATACCTGACTACCTGATTGAAGAATACCCAGATGACTTGATTGACGGTGAGAAATGGGGTATCATGAAGATTGTCTATATCCAACCACAGGATAAGGAGGCTGGACACGTGGAGATGGTGAAGTTTAAGCCGTTCCGCCCCATGCAGAAACTGGACATCAATTATTTCCGGCAATGCCGCGCTCAATTCACATTAGAGGAATGGGTAGATGTTTTAATCTCAGCGATGGAATACACCCCTTCTGCTTTTAAGAATATGACCCAGAAGCTGGAGTTCCTAAGTCGACTTCTACCATTTATTGAGCCGCGTCTGAATCTGATAGAGTTGGCGCCAAAAGGAACCGGAAAAAGCTATGTGTTTGGCAATCTATCGAAATTTGTCTGGCTCGTGAGCGGTGGTAAGGTTTCTCGCGCCAAACTGGTTTACGACAAATCAACCAAAGCACCAGGTATTATGCGGTTTTACGATATGGTAGCTTTCGATGAGATACAGACCATTACTTTCTCTGACAACACGGAGATGCAGTCGTTCTTAAAGAACTACCTGGAATTTGGCAAAGCCACTATCGATAACTATGAGTTTATGTCTGAGTGTGGCTTAATGCTTTTGGGCAATATACTTTTGTCAGAAAACAACGAGCCTCTGAGCTACAAGTATTTCTCTGCCTTACCAGAGGTGTTCAGGGAGTCTGCTTTGTTGGACCGTTTTCATGGTATGATTGAGGGTTGGTTATTGCCACGAGTGAATGTCGATATGGCCCTTCATGACTGGACTCTAAACGTTGAATTCTTCTCTGAAGTGCTTCATCAGATGCGTACTGAGTCAGTTTATTCGCATATCGTAGATGAAGCTGTTGAAGTTCCTAGCGGGGCTGACATGAGACATACGAAAGCCGTTAAGAAAGTAGCTACGGCATATATGAAATTGTTGTTTCCCCATGTTACCTCTATAGAACAGTTAGATTGGGATGACTTTAATGCGCTCTGCTTACAACCGGCCATCCGTCGCCGTGATATAGTACGCCAACAATGTAGTAACATAGATGCAGAAGCATCATTCTCGAAACCTATACCTGCTTATAGGATTAAACAGCATTGATAAACGAAGGAACTATGAAAGAGAGAGAAGAACTTGAACTTATACTGAATCTCATGAAGAAATACAATCTTCCATTGAGTCCTATCCTTGAATATGCTATTAAGGAGAAAATGGAAGAGTATCCTGTGGCTAATACTGCAGATGAAGAACGGGAAACGAAAAAGGAAGAGAGTTATGAAAAGAAAACTATGCCCCAATTCTGGAAAAACAATGAATCGAGAAAAAACAGCGAAGAGAATTTGTTTATTGAACAACAGGGGAACCGTTGTTGTATTGTTAATAATCGAGGTGAGAAAGTTTTCAATTCAAATGGGAAACTGAAATTAATTGAAGGAAATTATTGTAGGATTAACTATACCTATTCTTCCGTATCAATGAACTTAATTATTAAAAATGAAGATGGAACATTCATTTTAGGAAATAGAATACTTAATGCACATCATAGCACACCTTTATATATTGCATTAAATGAGCGGAATTATCTAAATCAGATAAATGGCGTACTTTTTGACAATAAAACAGAAGCATATATTATTCGCGTAGATGATATATGGTATGATAATTGTGGTTATTATGCTGATTTCAAGACGAATAGTTCATTTGCTCCCAATAATATGGATTTATATGATGGCGAGAAAAATCAGGAAGTTCAACAACAATCAAGAGTGAAAAAAGCACCCCGAACTTGTCTTTGCATATATCGTAAGGATGGTTCCATTCTTCAGAAGCAAGATGCCGCTACCACTTTTGCCGCAGCTATAATAGAAGCCGGGCCGATACGCGTTCGCCAACTGGGTATCTACTATTGTCATATCAATATTGTTTCGAACGTGAAAGACCAGAAGTATGGTTCGGCTCAGCGTGAAGTTGAGAATGGGCTTTACATTCTGACACACAGTAATACTAAGGACAAGAAAATTATGCTAGATAGAATCAGCAGTGCGCTTAATATGGGATGGAGAGTGAAAATTGTTAGTCCTGACAGATAGAATCCTATTTTTTATCTATTAAATATGTGATTTATATATATCTACCACTTTAGAAGGCACAAGGAATGTTATTTCTATAGTTCTTGAATGACGAGTACAAAACCATTTGTTATCTCTTGTTTTCGACCTTAGCTTGACGCTTTTGCCCCTTCAGGACGTACCTCCTAACCGTATCTGTACCCAGGGCGGTGCCTTGGGCTATGGGCGCCCATAGCGGTTGCCACTTCGTGGCGTTTATCAAGAAACATCCCGAAATCTCCGTTATTTGCACCTGAAACGGCGATTTCGGAAAGAAAATTTGGAATTTCGCAAATTGGTTCGTATCTTTGCGGCGGGATTATCTATTTTCTGAACTGCAATAACAATGTCGGTGACGGATATTGCAATTTAGAATAAGCCAAAGATAAAGTATATGACTAAAGAAAAAAGAACTGAATAAAACGTTATAATAGATATGACGCAAGAAGAACTACGTGAGATAATAGCCATCGATGAGAACTCCCGTATCGAGTTGACCGTTTCGACGGGCGACATGGATAAGTTTCAGGAAGCCATCTGTGCTTTTGCTAACGATATGACAGGCTCGCGGAAGAAAGGCTATCTGCTGATTGGCGTGAAGAACAACGGACAGATAGGCGGCTTGAAGGTGGACGATGCGCTGATGAAGAAAATCAGCGGTATTCGCTCTGATGGCAACATCCTGCCTCTGCCAGTGATGAGCACAGAGAAGGTTGTGACGGAGGAAGGTGATGTGCTGGTGGTAGAAGTAACGCCGTCGTTTGATACGCCTGTGCGCTACCGTGGTCGAACGTTCATCCGCATAGGACCACGTAGGGACATCGCCAGTGCAGAAGAGGAACGTATTTTGGCAGAACGTTGTGCGGCAAGCCTTCCCACATTCGACACCCGTCCCTGTCGGGAAGCGCGATTGGATGATATAGACGTGGATACCATCGTTAAGGAATATATGCCTAAGGCCATCGATGAGGAGACGCTGGCTGGCGACAAGCGACCGCTGAAAGAGCAGTTGGCGTCGCTGCACCTGTTCAACATACAGTGGGATTGTCCGACCTACGCGGCACTCATCATGTTCGGACGCAATCCGAAGTATTTCATGCCGGGAGCATACATTCAGTATGTGCACTTCAAGGGTAGCACCAACGGCGGCGCAATACTGAACGAGCGGCGTTTCGAGGGCTGCCTGTACAAGATTCTCCCGGAACTCGAGAACTTCATCCGCGACGGTATCATCACGAAGCGACCTGTACCCATTAGCATCCTGAGGGAAAAGGATGTGCTGAACTACCCCTACAAGGCATTGCGCGAACTGATGATGAACGCTGTGATGCATCGCGACTATCAGGCGAACATGCCCACACGACTGTATCAGTACGACAATCACATCGAGATAATGAACCCAGGCGGCCTCTACGGACAGGCAAGACCCGAGAACTTCCCGCACGTGAACGACTATCGCAACAGCGTAGTGGCGGGGATGATGAAGACGCTGAACTATGTGAATATGTTCAATCACGGCATCGGCGAAGTGCAAGATTTGCTGCGTTCAAATGAGAACCCTGAGGCCGTGTTCAACGTCAGTTATCTGACAGCTTTCAGCGTGGTTGTGAAGGACGAAGAAGAGACGAACTGTTCTCCAACAGGTCACCAACTTGTCACTGAACTTGTCACTAACTTGTCACCACAAGTTAAATCATTGATGCTGAGTATTAAAGAAAAGAAAAAGACTGCTTCGGAACTTCAGCTTGTCACTAGCTTGTCACCCAAAAGTTTACAACTGTTCAGGAAACAGTTCATATATCCGTCTATAGAAGCAGGCTTGGTTTCTATGACCCATCCAGACAATCCTCGCCATCCCCAGCAGAAATACTATCTGACAGAGTTAGGATTGGAAGTGCTGAAGCTATTGGACACAGGAGAGTAGTAGCAGACAGGATTTATAGCAGTATATTGTTTTTCAATACGAACTATGACGCAGAAAAAGACCGCCAGGGAGCTACTGGCATTGATAGAAAGAAAATACTTCCGTGAAGCTGGTCTCGATAAGGCAAGCCGGCTGGAGGGTGACGAGCGCAGGACGTTCAGGCTTGCACAGGTGGAGCGGCTGCTGACCCAGGAGATTGGGTCGGAGATGCTTGGGATGTATCTGTCGGATGAGTTTTGGACGGCAGACGAGGGCAGGAATCCGATGTATGAGGATGACCCGCTGCTGTCGCCGGCTGGACAGCAGACGCTGACAGACAGGGAGATGAGCCGACTGCGGCTGATTCTGGAAATTGCAGGGCTGTGCCACGACCTGAGCCTGCACTTTATGTTCGATGTGAAGGAGGCCCTGGGCATCAGGAAGAACGACCTGTGGGTGTCGAACAAGCAACTGGTGGAATGGCTCACCACAACGCCGCATGACCACATAGCGATGCACACGGCTTACATTGTGAAGAAACGTGCCATCGGGGTGTATGAAGGTTGGCACTATATGCCGGCACAGGACGGGTTGGCTGAGCTGTTCTCGATGGAGTATGGCGAACTGGTGCGCCGGCCGACGGACACCCAAATACCGCCTCGCAACTATGTGCGCATCATCCTCGACGCGCTGCTCCAGATAGAGCGGCACTGGCAGCGGGGACGCAGGTTGAAGTTGAGGCCCGACCTGGTGAAACTGCACGACGAGATCTACGGCGTGGTGCCCCGACAGTTTGACAAGGGGGTGCTCGCAGCCGCGCAGGCGCTTTATGAGTATATGGACGCGAATGTATATAGGAGACTGATGCTCAAGGGCTTTGACCCGGATTCCTCTCTGTGGAGCCAGCAGCCGGAGTCGGTGCGCCGCAAGGCGAAGGAGGTGTTGGGGCGTTTTGCCGAGAAAGTGCGCGAGGTGCGCTCGCAGTATCTGGCCACGGGCTGGGTGAGTGACGATTCGCTGGAGTTCAGCTATCTGATGGCCCATGCCGAACTGTGCGGTCGAGGCTGGTGGCGCGAGGAGGACGAAGCCCTATGATGAGCAGTAATCGCAAGGATTATGGCTCTCCCTTGGAATGGCTTTCGATTCTGAAGCAAGACGAGGCCTGGCTCTCTCAGCGGCAGCAGCTACAGGAAGCATCGGCGGCAGATGTGAGTACCCATCGCGACGAAGCCCTGCGAAGAATCGGGAATGGTGAGACATACGAATACTGGGAGATATACCAGCATCAGGTGGAACCTGTGGTCACAGAGGTCTGGGAGATAGCCGAGCTGTCGCTGCCCAAACTGAAGATTCAGGTCATTGGCATGCTGTCGATGGAGTGGATGGAACGGTTGATGACCACGACAAAGAATACGAAACTGGAAGCAGACGAAGCCAGGAAGTATTGGCTACGATTGGAGAAAGCTGGATTCGTAGATGCCAAATGCGCCCTGATGCCAGACACAACACGCAAGCAGGCGATGTATATTGCCGAGCTGTTTGCCGACCGACTCGGCATCAAATCAAAATGGAAAACATTCGAGCAGCAATGGGGTATCAGCAATCTTGCCCAAGAGAAATGGGATATGCAAGAAACCGGCAGTACTCCATCGCGTTCGAAGGAAATAGATAAGATATTCGAGGATTAACATAACCCGCTGATAACCAGCGTTTCTTTCCCCTATATAGCCCCTATGATAGGCCCTATATAGGGGATTTTTGTGTTTTATTTGCCCTATCTTTGCACCGTCAATCCGACAAAGATTTTTTAACCTGAGTTGAAGTGAGGAGGATGTTCCCGGGTAAATGCGCAAAGAATCTGACCTTCTTCTCGCAAAACAATTCAGAACAATGAAAACAGACATTCAAATTTTCAGAAACGAAATTTTCGGAGAAATCCGCACGATGACCAACATGACGGGTGAAACATTCTTCGTAGGCAAAGACGTGGCACAGGCGCTGGGATATGCTAACACACGCAAGGCAATACAAGACCATGTGGAGGCAGAGGATAAGACGGATGGGGTAACGATTCGTGACGCCATCGGCAGAAATCAGACGATGATCCTCATCAACGAGTCGGGGCTCTACTCGCTCATCCTCTCTTCGAAGCTGGAGCAGGCGAAAGCCTTCAAGCGCTGGGTGACGTCGGAGGTGCTGCCGGCCATCAGGCAGACGGGCTGCTACGAGCTGGCACCGAAAGGGCTGAAACTGCTGGGCGCGAAGGCCGAATATGCCGACGAGGTGCTGCTGAGCGTGGATTGCCTGACAACGACGCAGGTGGCCAAAGAGATGTCGATGACTGCCTCGGAACTCTATCGCTGGCTCGTAGCTCTGCGCATCGTCTATTGGCAAAGCGGCCAGTATATGCTCTATGCCGACTATGCCCGCGCAGGATATGGCAAAGGCCGGACGTGGCACCGCAGGAACCGTCTTGGCAGGGTGCACACCGAAACCTACCTGGTGTGGACTGAAGCCGGAAGGAAATTCCTTCACGAAGTGTTTGACAACCAAGGTAATCCGTAATTTGTAAGGTAATTAGTAATTAGTAATTTGTAATCTGTAATTTGTAATTAAGTAAGAATTACTTATGAGTGTCCATGTAATATACTATAAGGATGGGGCGAAGATGATGCGCCCCGTCCTCACGAGAGAGGAATATGTGGCGCTGCGCGATTCGAAGCAGCAGCAGAACATCGTGAAATCCATACGCGAGAAAGGTGCCCAACTGAAAAACCGACTGGTGCAGATGAACTATTCGTGCCTGCCCAACGAAGACGGCACGCTGAAAGGCTCTGCCCGAAGGAGCACCTCGGTGGGTATGGACATCGATTTCGTGGCGCCCAAGAATCTGTCGGACGAGGAAAAGAACCGGTGGAAGGCCGAAAAAATGGCCGGTGTGCCGCAGATTGTGCTCCAAAAGAAAGAGGAACTGGGGCTGCTCCTGCTCGAACGTTCGGCTTCGAAAGGCTATCATCTGGTGTTCCGCAGAAGGCCGGAACTTTCGCAGGAAGAGAACCTGCAATGGGCGTCGGAAGTGCTCGGCGTGAAGTATGACGACGGAGCCAAGGACATCACCCGCGTGTTTTTCACCACGACAGCCAGCGAGGAGGATCTGATTTACCTCGATGATTCCATCTTCGATATTACCGAGAGCGAAACGAACTCAGATTCAACGGATAAGACTGGAGGGTGCTCAAAAGAAAAACCGTCAAATCCGAGTAGTCCGTGTCCGAAAAAAGAAGAAAACCTGTGTTCAGAAAAAGATTACAACGGCATCCCCTATTCGGACATTATCCGCAAATGGTGGGAACTCTATAACGAAGGCAAGGAACCGGTGAAGACGAACCGCGACGTGCTGACCTTCGAACTGGCGGTGAACCTGCGCCACATCTGCGGCTTCGACCGCGAACTGATGAATCAGGTCATCCCCTGCTACGACGGATTTTCGGAAACGCAGAAGATGAAGTGCATCGATTCGGCACTCAGCGAGAAGCGCACGCAGATGCCCAAGCGGCTCAGGGACGTGCTCGGCGAACTGCAACGCAAGGGAACGAAAGCCGAAGGCTGCGAACCGTCCGACACGCAAGAGGAAATGTTCTCGGCCTTCAACGCCCGGCTCTCGGCGCACAAACTGCCGCAGGGCATCCGCGATTCCATCGATGCCGCAGGTCCGCAGCTTTCGATGCCCGTGGTGACCGCCATCTGTCCCGCCATCGGCGCTTTGGCAACGGGCGTGGTGCTCGATGTGCACGGACAGAAGAAGGGCCTCAACCTCATCAGCTACATTGCGGGCGACTTCGCCTCGGGCAAGGGAAGCATCGACCCCGTGGTGGATGCCTGGATGAGCGAAGTGAAGGCGCTGGACAAGATGTACCAGCAGCAGGAGGACGAGTGGCGCGCCAAGAAGCGGGCGGCGAAGAACAAGAAGGAACAGCCCGAGGAACCCAAACTGCCCGTGCGCTTCCTGACCCTGAACAACACGGTGGCGAACCTGGCGGAACGTCTGGCCAACACCGAGGGCAAGCACGCCTTCTCGTTCACGCCCGAGGCCGATACGGTGGCGCAGAAGTGGAAGTCGGCGATGAGCGACTTTTCGGTGATGCTGCGCCAGAGCTACGACGGCACCCGCTACGACCGCGAGGCACGCTCGGCCGATGCCGTGAACGTGCATATCGACAAGCTGCTGTGGAACGTCACCATGTGCGGCACACCCGATGCACTCTATCGCGTCGTAAGCAACTATACCGACGGCTTTCAGAGCCGCATAGCCGTGGCGCGTACACCCGACAATACGTTTGCACCCTTGGTGGACAAGCCATACGTGTTGACCGAGCGACAGGCGGAACGCATCCAACAGGTGGCCCACTTGCTGCCGCTGATGCAGGGCGAAGTGGTGCTGCCGAAGCTCGAACAGAAAGGCCGCGAGTGGGTGGAGAGAATCCGCCTGGAAACGATGAAGAACGACGACAAGACGCGAGCCCGCCAGCGTATGCGCGTCTGTGTGACAGCACAAAGGATGACGTGCTGCCTGATGCTCTGCCGGGTGTGCGAGGGATTGATTCAGAAGCATGGCCTGAGCGGCGCAGAGGCGCAACTGAAACAGCATCCCGACCTGTGGAAAGAGATGCTTCTGAAAGTGCAGACGCCGCAACTGCTTGAAACCTACGACCTGCTTGCCGACTATCTTCTGGAAACCGCGCTCTACTTCTTCCGCGACCGCATCGAGGCAGCCTTCAACAGTCGCGACTATGCCGGCTATCCCGGTAGCGAGCGGCTGAAGCGCGGCAAGAACGACACCATCTACGAGCGGCTGGACGTGCAGTTCACCTTCGAGCAGGCTATGCAGCACGCGATGACCGTCAAGGGCGCAAAGGCCACCCACAACACCGTAAGGCAGATGCTGAAAAACTGGCGCAAACAGGGGCTGGTCGTTCTCGCCGACGGGGGAAGGTACAGGAAAGTAATAAAATGATGGTTCATGTTTCAGGTTGTGGTCATTTGGTCATGGTCATTTTGGTCAAAATCGATTTGAAACCTGAAATCTAAAACTTGAAACTATGATTCGTACAGAGAACAACCAAGAATGCTTTGTGCAGCTCTGGCTTCGGCTGGAGCGCACAAGGTGCCTCCTCGGAGGTCAGTATAAGCGCTTCTGCATCCGTCGCGTATTGAAGTCGTGGTTCGGCATTGAGGCCAACGATGACTTTATCTGGGAAGTATGTAGCCGCTGTAATCAGGCAGGCTGGGACGAGCTTCCGCTGCCGTCTTTGTACCCTCGCAAACACCGCGAACTGCTCCGTGCCATCGTGTCGGTGAAGTTAGGCATCAGCTACTACAAAATCGACCTGAAAGCCCTCGACAGCGCCTACAGCATCGCTTTCCCGAAGAGCACGCCACTGAATGTGAATAAGAAGAACAGGCACTGCCAGCCTTGACTGGTTCGCTATGTTGAGAGGGTGGGAACCAATATAAGTTTCGCCCGTTTTTCTACAGTTATCAACAGTTTTTCGCACCCTTTTTCGTCAAAAATTATCGAATTGGGTGCGAATTTGTTTTTACCCCGAAAAATTCGATAATTTAAATCGGATTAAAAAAATTATTATCGACTTTTCAACAATCTAAATTACGATTATTCAACGAGAAACGGAATTTCAGAAAAGACAAAAAAAAATGTTGATAACTTTTGTCGGAAAAGGCCATTTCATCCGTAACTTCTTATTTTTCAACAGCGTCATCATTTATTAGCGCCAAAAAAGAAGACGACCCGACTTTGAAGAGAATTTTTTACTAAAAATCAGAGACTTACGAAAAACTGTCATTTCCAGTTGCAAATATTTACATTTGGAAATCCGAAAAAATGATTTTATCTTTGCACTCGCAAATTTTGCAAAAATCATATTTATCAATCGGACTTTATCCAAACTACAGTATATATTTTTTATGCAACCTCAATTCGTAACACAATGGGAACAGTGCCTTGCTTTCATCAAGGACAATCTCAGCAACGAAGAAGCCTACAAAGCCTTCTTTGCCCAAAACAGGGCAATCAGCTATGTGGACGACAAGTTGGTTCTTGAGATTCCTTCCCATTTTGTGTACGAGCGTCTGGAAAGCGAATACTTCGACTTGCTCAAGAAAGCCCTGCAACGCGTCTATGGTCAGGGCGTACGCCTGGAATACCAGATTAAAGTAACCAAGCAAGAGGACATGAATGTGGAAGCGCTGGCTCGTCCGGAGCAGCCACAGGAGCCTGAATTCGATTCGCATCTCAACCTTAACTGTACCTTTCAGTCATTCTGTGCAGGCAAAAGCAACGAACTGGCCCTCAGCGCAGCCCTTACTGTGGCTGGCAAACCCGGCAACAATGCCTTCAATCCGTTCTTTATTTTCGGAGCCTCCGGTGTTGGCAAGACCCACCTGGCGCAAGCCATTGGCGTATATGTACTTGAGCATAATCCGAAGGCTCGCGTACTATATGTTCCCGCACATCTGTTTAAGATACAATATACCGACGCTGTACGCAAAAACCAACTGAACGATTTCATTAACTTCTATCGTACCATCGACGTACTAATCGTTGACGATATTCAGGAATTCTCTGGCAAGAATCTTGTTGCCACGCAGAATACGTTCTTCCACATATTTAATTACCTGCACAGTGCAGGCAAACAGCTCGTTATGACCTGCGATCGTCCTCCTGTCGAATTGGCCGAAGACCTGATTCCGCGTCTGCTCACCCGTTTCAAGTGGGGATTCATTGGAGAAATTGAGCATCCCGACTATGAACTGCGCAGAAGCATCCTCCAAGGCAAGTGCCAGAAGGAAGGACTTAAAATCAATGCCGACGTTCTTGACTTCATTGCCCGCAATGCAACCGACAACGTACGTGATCTGGAAGGAATCATCAACTCGATTCTGGCCCACTCCATTGCCTTCAATCGTCCTATCGATCAGGAGCTGGCAGGACGTGTGCTGCGCATGATTGTCAAAATCGAGCAGAAAGTCATTACCTGCGAGGCCATCCTACAGCATGTGGTCGGAAGTTTCGGTGTCGATATGAAGAGTATCAACAGCAAGAGCCGCAAAAGGGAAATCGTCTGGGCCCGTCAGGCAGCAATGTCGCTGTGCAAGAAATATACCACACAGTCTGTCAGTCGCATTGGTCAGGTGGTTGGCAACCGCGATCATGCCACAGTTCTGCACGCCCTGAAAAACGTTGATGATCTGCTGGAATCCGATGCCGAATTCAGAGAGAAATACGCTTCCGTTGAGGCCAAACTACAAGCCAAATAATCAATACGCCTAACGAATTGGCGGCTAAGTCCCACCAACTTCCCTGCCGGCAATCCGTTGCGTATTCCTGCAGCAGTTCAAGGGTTCCGCCCATCAGAACCGGCAGCAGGAAAGCGCCTATAAATGCGTGCTTGAACTTTACCGGCCGGTGCTGACGCCATCGTTCAAACCAGATTACCACACAAAGGAAACCGTACATCCCGGTATGGACAAACTTGTCTATACTGGGAATGTCGTCCATCGGGGTGGGTGGAATTTTACTTAACGACAAATACACGATAACCAACACAACAACCCAAGTAAACGGGTATTTCACAAAGTAGTTTCTGAACATAAAACTTATATTTTTGTCGCTTTGACGGGGCAAAGGTAACAATTTTGGGAATAAAAACAAAGTTTTCGCCTAAAAAATACACTCCTTTTAAAATATATATATAACTTTGCACCCGCAAAATAGAAATTCATTTCATATTTGCCTTTTCCTCGCTAAGGGTTGCGGGGTTGATTAACGAATTAAAATTGTAAAAGAAGTAAATAATGAAAAAGTGGCATATTGAGGATTCTGCGGAACTCTACAATATTCATGGCTGGGGTGTCAACTATTTCGACATTAACGAGAAAGGACACGTCGTAGTGACTCCCAAAAAAGACGGTGTCGCAGTCGATCTGCGCGAAGTGATGGATGAACTGGCATTGAGAGATATCTCGGCGCCGGTTTTGTTGCGTTTTCCCGATATCCTCGACAACCGCATCGAGCGCATGTCCCAGTGTTTCCGCAAAGCCAGCGAGGAATACGGCTTCAAGGGCGAATGCTTCACTGTCTATCCTATCAAAGTCAACCAAATGCAGCCGGTGGTGAGCGAAATGGTTTCTCACGGCAAGAAATTCAATCTGGGCCTTGAAGCCGGCTCCAAGCCGGAACTTCATGCCGTCATCGCTTCGGCTGCCGACTATGATACCATCATCATCTGCAACGGCTACAAGGACGAAAGCTACATCGAGTTGGCGCTTCTGGCCCAGAAGATGGGCAAGCGCATCTTCATTGTTGCCGAAAAGCAGAACGAACTGGAGCTGATCTACAAAATGGCCAAGCGCCTCAATGTGAAGCCCAATATCGGTATCCGCATCAAACTGGCATCGAGCGGAAGCGGCAAGTGGGAAGAATCGGGCGGCGATGCCTCGAAATTCGGACTCACTTCGTCGGAACTGCTCGAAGCGCTCGAATATCTGGATGCTCACAACCTGAAAGACTGCCTCAAGCTGATTCATTTCCACATCGGCAGTCAGGTCACCAACATCCGTCACGTGAAAACCGCCATCCGTGAGGCCTCGCAATTCTATGTCCAGTTGCACAAACTGGGCTTCGAAGTGGAATTCGTGGATGCAGGCGGCGGCTTAGGAGTCGATTACGACGGCACCCGCTCTGCCAGCAACGGTTCTTCGGTCAACTATTCAATTCAGGAATACATCAACGATATTCTCTATCAGCTGATGGAAGCTGCCGACAAGAACAGCCTGCCTCATCCGAATGTAATCACCGAAAGCGGACGCAGTCTGTCGGCTCACCACAGTCTGCTCATCATGGAAGTGCTCGAAACCGCATTCCTGCCCGAAATGCCGGAAGAATGGGTGGTGAGCGACGACGACCACGAACTGGTGAAGGAGCTTTACGAAATCTGGGACAACCTGACCCAGCGTTCGGCACTCGAAAGCTGGCACGATGCGCAGCAGATCCGCGACGAGGTGTTGCAGTTGTTCAGTCACGGCATCATCGACCTCAAAACGCGCGCCCAGATCGAGAAACTATACTGGAGCGTCACCCGCGAAATCAACGAACTCGTGCAAGGCATGAAACGCGTCCCCGACGAACTGCACAAGATCAACAAACTGCTGGCCGACAAGTATTACTGCAACTTCTCGCTCTTCCAGAGTCTGCCGGACATGTGGAGCATCGACCAGATCTTCCCCATCATGCCCATCCAGCGTTTGGATGAACGCCCCGACCGCAAGGCCACACTGCAGGACATCACCTGCGACAGCGACGGCAAAGTGGTGAGCTACATCGCCGAAAACCAGATCGTGAACGCGATGCCGATCCACAGCCTGAAGCGTGGCGAGAAATACTATTTGGGTGTCTTCCTTGTCGGTGCCTATCAGGAGATTCTGGGCGACCTGCACAATCTGTTCGGCGATACCAATGCCGTGCATATCAGCGTGGACGATAACGGCTATCGCATCGACCAGACCATCGACGGAGAAACCGTCCAGGATGTGCTCCGCTGGGTAGAATACGACACCAAGAAGATGGTGCGCACCCTGGAAGCCTGGGTCACCAAGAACGTGAAGGCCGGACGCATCACCCTCGAAGAAGGCAAAGAGTTTTTAGGCAACTACCGTAACGGCCTGTACGGATACACCTATCTGGAACGCGACTAATATTTGAAAAATAAAACATAAATAATGGCAAGAGTACTTCTGATCGGCTGCGGCGGTGTAGGCACCGTTGCAGCACACAAATTGGCACAAAACGCCGACATTTTCACCGACATCTGCATTGCATCGCGCACCAAAAAGAAATGCGATGCCCTGGCCGATGCCATTCGCAAACGCCTCTACACAAAGAACGGCAAAAGCGCCAACATCACCACAGCCAGCGTGGATGCCGACGACGTTCCGGCACTGGTTCGCCTGATGAAAGAGTTCAAACCGGAACTCTGCATCAACCTGGCACTGCCCTATCAGGATCTGACCATCATGGATGCCTGCCTGGAAGCACACGTGAACTACCTCGACACCGCCAACTACGAGCCCAAAGACGAAGCTCATTTCGAGTACAGTTGGCAATGGGCCTATCGCGAGCGCTTCGAGAAAGCCGGTCTCACCGCCATTCTGGGATGCGGCTTCGATCCTGGCGTCACTTCCGTATTTACGGCCTATGCCGCAAAGCACCACTTCAAGGAGATTCACTATCTGGACATCGTGGATTGCAATGCCGGCAATCACCACAAGGCCTTCGCCACCAACTTCAATCCGGAAATCAATATCCGCGAAATCACCCAGAAAGGCCTGTACTACGAGAACGGCAAGTATATCGAAACCGAACCCATGGAGATTCACCAGCCTCTCACCTATCCCGGCATCGGACCTAAGGAATCATACCTGCTGCACCACGAGGAGATTGAGAGCCTGGTCATCAACTATCCGACCATCAAGCGCGCACGCTTCTGGATGACTTTCGGACAGCAGTACCTCAATTACCTCGACGTCATTCAGAATATCGGCATGGCTCGCATCGACGAAGTGGAATACAAGGCACCCCTGGCCGACGGTTCCGGCGATGCCGTCGTGAAGATCGTTCCGCTGCAGTTCCTGAAGGCCGTGCTTCCTAATCCGCAGGATCTGGGTTCCAACTACGAGGGCCAGACTTCCATCGGCTGCCGCATCCGCGGCATCGGCAACGACGGCAAGGAACACACCTACTACGTTTATAACAACTGCTCGCACCACGATGCCTATCTCGAGACCGGCATGCAGGGCGTAAGCTACACCACCGGTGTGCCCGCCATGATCGGTGCCATGATGTTCCTGACCGGCAAATGGAGCACCCCGGGCGTTCACAACGTCGAGGAGTTCGATCCCGATCCGTTCATGGAGCAGCTGAACCAGCAGGGTCTGCCCTGGCATGAGATCCACGACGGAGATTTGGAGCTGTAAATTCCGCCGAAATTCAGTCCCGCATGCCATTCGTCGATTTTTTTCGACCATTGGTCGATAAAATTTGGAAAGATTCGGAATTTATCCTAACTTTGCACCGTCAAAAGTTTTAAGACAGTTTTAATTAGGGTGCAATAAAAAAGAGAACTTCCTTCGAGGTTCTCTTTTTTTTGATTCCGAACCTGCTCTGCCCCTTTTTTCCGCCCGATTTTGCGGGAAATGCAAAATAATCTCCCCTTTTCCCCACATTTTTCCCCCGATTGGTTCGCCGTTTCGGAAAAAAGATGTATATTTGCACCCGAATAATTCAACAATAGGAATCATGACCACCCTTGAACTCAGAACATCCATTACAGCCGACCTTGACCAGATGAGCGTTGAGATGCTGGAAAGTGTTTCGAACTACGTGAAACGGCTGCGTCGCACAAAAAGTGTCCGACTTCAGGCCAATGCAACCCAGCGTAAACGCGAGGCTGCCATGCTGTTTGTAAAGAATCTTTCCGTTCGCGGCGGTCAGCCAGTGCCGGCCGATGAGCTGGGGATTGATGCCCTTGTCTCCGAGAAATACGACTGATGATGCGAGCCTACATTGACACGAACATACTTTTCGATCTTGTGCTTTCACTAGAGGATTTCTTGCAAGACGCTCAGCGCATATTTGCCTTGGGCTATGCGGGCGATGCACAACTGATGGTTTCAGCTTTATCTTTCGTCAATACCGTCTATTTGGGAAAGAAATACAAGTTCCCGGCGGAAGAGATCATGTCCAAACTCCGAATGATTGCAGATTTCGTCGAGGTGGTCGATTTGCGTGGGCAAAACGTGGTTGATATGCTCGAAAGCGGCTGGAAAGACTACGAAGATGCCACTCAGCATCGTTCTGCTGTCGAAGAGCAAGCCGACTGTATTGTTACACGCAACAAAATACTCTGGCTCCGAACCGACCGACATCACTTCCGTCAAGGCCAACGAGACCGAAGCCGCCGCTTACTACGACCTCAGCGGCCGCCGCATGAGCGGGAAGCCGACTGAGAAGGGTATCTACGTGAAGGACGGCAAGAAGATTCTTGTGAAGTAACACCTAAACCATCTGCCGGGAGGCTTATTCCGAAAGCTTCCCGACAGAAATGAGTTTTCCAAACTCGGTTTCGTGCGAAAATTGACTTCGAAAAGTTTTCCAAACTCGGTTTCGTGCGAAAATTGACTTCGAAAAGTTTTCCAAACTCGGTTTCATGCGAAAATTGACTTCGAAAAGTTTTCCAAGACACCATACTTTTTTTAATAACCAAATTTTTTAAGACTATGGCACAATTTCAACCATTGAACTACAAGATCAAGCTGAAGAACGCCCAGCACTTCGCGTTCATGCAGGCATTCACCACGGCACTCACCAATGCGGGCTTCTCGGCTCAGAAGATTGCGGCAAAGAAGACGCAGCTCGAAACGGCATTCCAGGAGGAGGACCGCTACTATATGATCACACGCGCCTCGGAGATCGTGGCACAGCGCGAGGCTGCCGACCTGGTGCGCGACCGCTTCTACACCCGTCTGCACCGCCTGGTGCAGGTGTGGGCAGGCAGCGGCATGGCGCAACTGGACGAGGCTGCAACGGCGCTGCTCCGACCCTTCGACCTCTATAAGGTGAGGGTGAATGCGCAGGTGGACGAAGAGACCGGACAGCTGGAGAACCTCATCACCGACATCTCGACCACCGCCATGCAGGCGCACATCGCCACCATCAACGGCACCTACCTCTTCCAGCAGATGAAGCAGGCGCACGACCAGGTGAAGTCGCTCCGCCTGGACCAGGGCGTGGAAAAGAGCGAGAAGGTTTTGGGCGCACTCGCCGCGGCCCGCAAGGCGTGCGATGCGCTCTATGACGAGCTGACCGCCCTCATCGAGGCATTCGCGGTGACTGCCGACGATGCTTCGGCCTACGAGACCTTCATCCGCCAGTGGAACGGCACGGTGAAGCTCTATCAGGATATGCTCGACCGCAAGAGCGGCACAAGTTCATCATCTTCCGGCAGCAACTCGGGCAGCTCTTCAGCGGGCGGAACCACCTCGGGCGGCACTTCGTCGGGCGGCTCCTCTTCCGGCTCTTCGGAAAGCACGGGCGGAACGACTGAGGGCGGCAGCACTTCCGGCAGCGGCACGGGAACGGGAAGCGGCACAGGCAGCGAATCCGGTTCGGGCACTGGTTCGGGCGGAGACAACACCGGCGGCGATGGCGGTGACGACAACGGCGAAGGTGGCGGCGGCACTGGCAATAGCGGCGACATCATCCTATAAGCCGGAAGCGAGTTCATCGAGCCCCATTGGGCGAGAAATCCGGATTTTCCGTCAACAAAACAGAGTAATCAATCCTCAAAAAAGATTAAAAACTCCTATTGTTGACGGAAAACTCTTTTATTATTGCCGGAAAATGATTATCTTTGCGCCACCAAAACCACACATTATTATATATTATCAAGATAAACACCCTTTGAACCTATGCCTTTAGAGCTTCTGCCCTCTCTGCTTTTTGCCATCCTGGTGGTGGGCTACAGTCCCGGACCCGCCAACCTCTATTCTTTGGCCTGCTGCCTGAAGTTCGGCCGTCGGAAAGCACTCAAGATGTGGCGCGGACTCTTCACCGGCTTCGTGATCGACATCACCGTGATGGTGGTGCTCACCCATATTCTGGGCGAAATCATGGGGCAATACATAGTGTATCTGAAATATGTGGGAGCCGCCTACATCCTGTGGCTGGCTTGGAAAATGCTGCGCAACATCGGGAAACAGAAGGCGGAAGCCGATACCTGCACGTTCACGTCGGGCCTGCTGATGCAGCTCACCAACGCCAAAATGCTTTTGTTCGAGCTCACGGTCTTTTCGGTCTATGTGATTCCCTATACGGAGGACCTGCCGGAATCGCAGCAGCTCCTGAAGCTCTTCATGGTGGCAGCCCTACTGCTGCTGGCCGGCCCGGGCGCCAACATGGCGTGGCTGTATGCCGGCGCTTACCTGCGGCGATTCTTCAGCAAATACGAAAAACAGGTCGAAATCATTATGGCCATCCTGCTGGTGCTGTGCGCGGTCTATCTGATGCTGATTTAAAATCCATTTCCGATTCCCGAGATGCATAGCGGCGGATGAGCAGGCAGAACGCCGCCATTACCAATTCCAACAGACATACTTCCCCGACCGACGGATGCCAGTAAACGCTTCCGCCTGCGATGCCCTGTTCGCACGCCGAGACGATATGCGCCACCTTGAGCAGCCACCAGGACAGAACCTCCACCACACCGTTCCACATCATCGGGAAACAGAACAGCAAGACGAGCGCATAGATCAGGACCGGAAGCATCGGAACCACCAGGAAACCCTGCACCCAGCCCAATAGGGGCACCTGATGAAAATGGTAGGCACACAAAGGCCAGGTGAAAAACTGCGCCGAGACCGACAGCCAGAACATCGAGCCGACCCAGCCGGAACCGGTGATGAGCGGACGGAAGGCCAGAATCCCGATCGTGGCAAGCATGCTGAGCTGGAAACCCACTTGCATGAGCTGCGCCGGATCGAGCAGCAGGATGACCAGCGCCGACAGCCACAGATTGTGCCACCCCCACGGATTGCGACGCATCAGGACCGACACCTGCGTGAAAGTGATCATCAGGCCGGCCCTCTGGGCCGATGCCGGGAACCCGACCAATGCAATATATCCCCACAAGAGCACGACGATGAGCACGCGCAGCAGGTTCTGAACCCGCACCTCGTCGGCATTGAAACAAACAGAAAACCATACGACCGGACGAAACAGCAGGAGCAACACGCCCCAGATGATGCCGATGTGCAAACCGGAAACGGCCAGCATGTGACTCATGCCGGCCTGTCGGATTTCCGCCTTGGTTTCCTTTTGGAGTTGGCTTTTCTGCCCGAACAGCAGACCGAGTGCCAACTGCTCGGTGGAAGGTTTCAATCCCGCCCGATGCAGCCTGTCGATACAGAACTGCAAGGGACGGGACGTTTCGTTTGAAGTGATTGCCTGTGCATCGCTTCTGAATGCCAGACCGCAAACAAGAATGCCGGCAATCCAAAACAGCAGCAGCCGGAATGACATAGCTTCTTACTTCTGCAACGGCTTATGCACTCCTTATTTCTGCAACAGTTTCTGACCCTGGTGCACCATCACGCTGCCCGGCTGGATACGGTCGGAACGCAGACCATCCAGAAAATAATAGTGGCTATCGGCGGCAGGAGCCACCGAAACCTCTCCTACTGCCAGATCGCCCTCAGGTTCTTTTTCCTTTCCGTTCAGCTGGGCTTCGTTCAGGAAGCCGATATAGCTGATTACCACCGGCTGCGAACTCACCTGAGCGGTCAGGCCGAAAAGCGTGCTGTTGGCATGGTAGGAAGTGGAGAGAATCCAGGGATCGGTGGAGCAGTTTTTGGTCAGGCCGGACTTCGTGATGTCCCACACCAGCTGGGTGCGCTGGTCTTCGAGGCTGGAAACAGCGGTGGGCGCCACCTGCGTGCCGGCATTGGCTCCGTTCAGCCACCACAGATAGCTGTAGCCGGAAGCCTTGCTGAGGTTCGAGCCGCGAATCACCAGGTATTTCTGATCGTAGGGGATCTCATATTCCGCAGCGCTGCCGTACTTCAGGCAGATATTGTTCGTGCCGCTCTGCGTCAGGCTGATGGAATTGGTGGCCTCATCGGCCAGGATCTTGCTTTGCTGCACACGGCCGGTGTCGCCCGTATAGGCCCAGTCCGACGCCTTGAACTGATAGGCGAACTGCGAAGGCTGGTAATCGCGAGTAAGGCGGATGTAATACAGGCCCGGATTCATGGTGGAGCCGCTTGCCACGATTCGCACCGTGAAGACAGAAAGGGCATGTCCGTCGATGAACATCGCCAGCTCGCCCAGCGGGAACTCCACGTTGAAGAATCCGTTTCCGTCGGCCATCAGGCTCGATGCCGGAACGGTATATTCTTTCAGCATGGTGCCGTTCACATAGATGGAGCAGCGGCGGTCTTTGTCGGCGGTCGTGTAGCGCAACACCAGACCCAGGTTCTTGGCATCGGGATCGGGATTATTGAGCACCACCTGAATCCAGCCGTTGGCCTTCGTGTCACGATAATCCTCGCCGTTATAGGTTCCGTTGCTCGAATCGTAGCTATAGGTGACAGCTCCGGCTTCGGCTTGCTGTTGGCCGACATCCACGCGGTCGAGCGTGCGCTCTTCGAGTTTCTGCGCCTCGGCTTCCGCCTGAGCCCAAGTGCTCTGGGTATAGTTCTCGTAAGTCTGCTGATACCAATAGACATTCACGCGGCTGTGGTGCAACTGATAGAACGGCACCAGGGTGAGCTTACTCCAGGTGTAGTTGGCAGAAGTGGCATCGTTGCGGCTGGCATCGAGCGTAAACTCGAGTTTATTGTCGGTCGGCTGGATGCGCTTCAGCACTTCCGAACGGTTGCCGATCAGCATCGGCATCGTGCCCAGCGAGAGTTTGGGAGCATAGCTGTCGGGCGCATGACCCATACGTTCGCCCAAGGCATATTCGTGCGACAGGGCTTCGTAAGGCAAACCGCTCTGATCGTTCTGGCTCACGCTGGTGGTGCGGGCAGCCAGCAAAAGCGGACCATACTTGAAGGCCACATAATCGGTCAGATTCGGACAAACCTCATAGCGCAACGACATCGGCAACTTCACGCGGATCTCATCGCCGGCCTTGAAATCGGCTTTCAGGCGGAAGTAACTGCCGTTTCGGGTGGCAGCAACGTTCTGCTCCTTATTGTTGAGCGAGACCGAGAATCCGGCATCGACCCACGACGGACGGCGGATAGCCAACGTGTAGCTGCCGGCCTTGTTGATGGTGATGGTGGTTCCCTGCTCTTCGGGGAACTGGGTCGATTGGGTAAGGGCGAAGGTTTCGTCCTCCAGCTTCGATGCCGTAAAGAGGTTCACATACAGGACGCTGTCGCCCTGATGCGTATAGATGAAATGTCCGTACTTGCTGTGGTTCTCCATTCCGGTGCCTACGCAGCACCACATATCCTGATCGACCTTGCTGTAGATGCGGTAAGACTGCGGACGCAACGGCGTGAAGTAAACATAGCCGCCGGTGGCAGGATCCTGGGTCGATAAGATATGATTATACATCGTGCCTTCGTAGAAATCGGCATACTTGGCATCATGATAGGTATCGAACAGATCTTCGCTCAGCTTCAGCATATTGTTCGAGTTGCAGCTTTCCGGGCCGTTCGTCTCGTCCAGGTAGCGATTGCCGTAAGCCGCTCCGATGAAGTGTTCGTTCACCGAGTTTCCGCCAATGCAAACCGTACGGTTGTTGGCAACATCGGTCCAGAAATTGTCGGCAGCTTTCTGATATGTGACGGCCGATTTGTCCTCTTGGGCAATGCGGGCGAAACCAATGTATTTCGGCACCTGTGTGTTGGCGTGCTTGCCATCCAGAAAGGTGGTGCTCACTGTCTGCATGCCATTCACCATCGAAGCGTGGCTGTAACGCTTGGCGGCGGTCAGATACTTGGAGTCGCCAAACAGACGATAGGCATCGATCAGTGTCTCGTTCATGCCGCCGTGCTCGGTATCCAAAACCGACTGCAGGTCGGCATCGCTCAGTTTGGCCACCACGTTCACGCTCCAGTCGGAAAGCTTGCGGAAAAGCTCGCGGGCGACAGAAGCGCGTGCATAAGCGGCATCGTCGCTGGTATAGAGCGCAATATCGCGCAAACCGGCCAGCACTTTATGTTCGCAATAGAAAGGCACCCAGCCGCGCACATTGCGGAACTTGCTGGTGCTGCCTGCATAGAGATCCTGCCAGGTATCGTTGATAGGCTGTCCGCCAATGAAACCGTACAAACCGGTTTCGTCGGCATCGAACACGTCCTGACAATCTTTCAGAACGGGCAGCACATAATCGATTTTCGCCAGAAGTTGCTCCTGTTCCTTGGCATCGTGGCTGGCTGCATAGGCCAACGCCAGCGCCGTCAGATAGTGACCGCCCACGTGTCCGTCCAGACGGAAACTGCCGCTGCCCCAATTCTCATGGTTGGGATGCTTCTTTTCCCACTGGTAATAGCGGCTCTTCGTGTCGGTGGTGGCCGAAAGCCCCGCCTGACGCACGAAAGGTGTCAGCAAGCGGTCGGCATCATAGCTGAGAAGCAGCTTGATGTTGAGATCCTGAGCGGTCTTGAGCGGACCGTCCAAGAGGGTCACTTCTTCCAGATCGAAATGCTGGGGATAAATCTCCGATTGCGCAACAGCCGTTCCCGTAAGCAGAAGAGCCGCCGATAAAGATAGCAAGGACGTTTTCATAATGTGGTTTTGAAGATAATGAATAAGACAGTTTATAATTAAGACAGTATTATAAAAGCCTGAGGCTGCCACCCCTGCAAGGAGCAGCAGCCTCAGTTTTGTTCTGTTTAGAATTCCGCCGACTTTGGCGTGCGTGGGAATGGGATCACGTCGCGAATGTTCTGCATACCTGTAACGAACAGGATCAAACGCTCGAAGCCCAGACCGAAACCGGCATGCGGACAAGATCCGAAGCGGCGCGTGTCAAGATACCACCACATATCCTTCATCGGGATGTTGCGGGTCTGGATTTCGTTGAGCAGCTTGTCGTAGTTCTCTTCGCGCACCGAACCGCCGATAATCTCGCCGATTTGCGGGAAGAGCACGTCGGTACCCTGCACGGTTTCTTCCATCTCCTGACCATTGAAGACCGGTTTCTTTTCGTCGATCTTCATATAGAACGACTTGATCTTCTTCGGATAGTTCGTCATGATGACCGGCTTCTTGAAGTATTCCTCCACCAGGAAGCGCTCGTGCTCGGAGGCCAGATCGTCGCCCCACTCGCATGGGAACTCAAACTTGCGACCGTCCTTGATGGCCTGCTGCAAGATCTCGATACCCTTGGTGTATGGCAGGTGCACGAACGAATCCTTGAGCACGCCTTCCAGACGCTCAATCAGCGTCGGATCGATGAGTTTGTTGAGGAACTCCAGGTCTTCGCGGCAGTTATCGAGCGCCCAACGGACACAATGCTTGATGAAGTCTTCCTCCAAAGCCATCAGGTCGTCCATGTCGTAGAAAGCAACTTCCGGCTCCACCATCCAGAACTCTGCCAAATGGCGAGGTGTGTTCGAATTCTCGGCACGGAACGTCGGACCGAACGTATAGATCTGGCCCAAAGCCGTAGCTCCCAACTCACCCTCCAACTGACCCGATACGGTCAGCGAAGTCATCTTGCCGAAGAAATCATCGTCGTAGATAATCGAACCGTTCTCGTCTTTCTTCAGGTCGTAGAGGTTCTTGGTAGTCACCTGGAACATCTGGCCGGCACCTTCGCAATCGCTCGCTGTGATGAGCGGAGTGTGGAAGTAGTAGAAGCCGTGTTCGTGGAAGTACTGGTGAATGGCGATTGCCATGTTGTGACGGATGCGGAGAATGGCACCGAACAGGTTGGTGCGCGGACGCAAATGTGCTTTCTCGCGCAAGAACTCCATCGAATGGCCCTTCTTCTGCAACGGATACTCGTTGGCATCGCAGTCGCCCAGCACCTCGATGGTAGCAGCCTGCACCTCGCACGACTGGTTTCCGCCCTGGCTGGCTACGAGTCTGCCCTCCACCTTAATACAAGCACCTGTGGTGATGCGCTTCAGCAAAGCCTCGTCGAATTTCTCTACATCGGCCACAATCTGAATGCCGCTCACGCAGCTTCCATCGTTCAGAGCGATGAACTTTACCACCTTGTTGCCTCGCATGGAACGCACCCAACCGCAAACGGTAACGTCGCGATCCAGCTTGGCTTCTTTCAAGACGGTCTTGATTATTTCGCGTTTCATAAGAAATCTTTAATATTACACACTACTCTCAGTTTTTCACTCGAACGCGCCCATCTTGAGCATGTTCACCTCCTGCTGTGTGAGGTGACGCCAGCGTCCGCGTGGCAGGTTCTTCTTGGTCAGACCTGCGAAATAGACACGATCGAGCTTCGTCACACGATAGCCCAGTGATTCGAAGATACGACGCACGATGCGGTTCTTTCCGGAATGGATCTCAATGCCGACCTGATTCTTGTCCTCGTCGTTGGCATAGGCAATAGCATCGGCATGAATCATACCGTCTTCCAGTTCTACACCGGCTGCAATCTTAGCCAAATCCTCTTCGGTCACATCCTTATCGAGCCAAACGTGATAGATCTTCTTCTTCACATACTTCGGATGGGTCAGCTTCGAAGCCAGATCGCCATCGTTGGTGAGCAGAAGCACACCTGTGGTGTTGCGGTCCAGACGGCCTACAGGATAGATACGCTCCTGCGATGCGTTGCGAACCAGATCCATTACGGTCTGACGTCCCTGTGGATCGTCGCTGGTCGTTACGGTATCTTTCGGTTTGTTCAGCAATACATAAACCTTACGCTCCAGGCTTACCGGCTGATCGTTGAACAGGATAACATCCTTGCGGGTTACCTTGGTGCCGAGTTCTGTCACCACCTCACCGTTCACCTTGACCGAACCGTTCTGGATATACTCATCGGCTTCACGACGAGAGCAGATGCCGGCATTGGCAAGGAACTTGTTCAGGCGCAATTCTTCATTTGGATCGACGATTGCTTCTGTGTATTCAACCGGACGATGTGGATTATAGGCCTGCTTGCGAGGCTGTTTGCGTGTCTGATAGCCGTTGCGATCGTAACCGCCCTGCTGCGGACGACCGTAGCCACCCTGCTGCGGACGACCATAACCGCCCTGCTGCGGACGACCGTAGCCACCCTGCTGCGGACGACCGTAACCACCCTGCTGGGGACGACCATAACCGCCCTGCTGCGGACGACCGTAACCGCCTTGCTGCGGACGACCGTAACCACCCTGCTGACGGTAGCCGCCTTGCTGACGTGGCTGATAGCCGCCCTGCTGACGACCGTATCCGCCCTGCTGACGATAACCGCCTTGCTGACGTGGCTGATAGCCCTCCTGCTGGTAGTTGTTCTCCTGCGTGCCTTCAGCCTTGTTCTCTTGGGTTGCGCCTTCAGTCTGTGGGGCACTCTGCTGATATCGGTTGTAGGAAGTGTGCGGGGCAGCCGGACGCTGGTAACCTGCACCCTGATAGTTCGGACGCTGGTAATTGTTCGGACGCGGCTGATAGCCACCCTGCTGGTAGCCGCCTTCCTGATTGAACGAAGGACGTGGCTGATAGCCTCCCTGACGGAAATTCGGATTATAGCTGTTTCGTGGCTGGTAACCTCCGGCACGATAACTGTTCTGACGCTCGTAGGCTGCTGCTTCCGAACTGAAGCGGCCTTGTGTTTCACCGATACGACGACGACGCTGCGGCTGCTGTTCTCCACCCTCCTGTTTTGGGGTTTCAGCTGATAAATTCTGATTCTCTTCCATTTTGAATAATTGATTTTTTTGATTTTACTTTTAAATACCGGTATAATTAGAAGGAGTAAGTGCATGCAACTCTGCTTTCACCGACTCCGAGACATTTAATGTTTCTATAAAGTTGTATATTGTCTCTTGGTTCATTCCCGTATTCACACGGGTCAGAGCCTTGAGTGTTTCGTAGGGTTTTGGATAGCCTTCACGACGTAGGATGGTCTGGATGCCTTCAGCAACAACGGCCCAGGCATTATCCAGATCGCGACGGATGGCGGGTTCGTTCAACAAAAGTTTCCGCAGACCTTTCAGCGTCGATGCCAAAGCAATCAGCATGTGGCCCAACGGCACACCGACGTTACGCAATACGGTGCTGTCGGTCAGGTCGCGCTGCAAACGGCTTACCGGCAACTTCATGGCCAGGTGATCGAGAATGGCATTGGCAATACCCAGATTGCCCTCCGAGTTCTCGTAGTCAATCGGATTCACCTTATGAGGCATCGCCGACGAACCGACCTCTCCGGCCTTGATCTGCTGCTTGAAATATTCCATCGAGATGTACTGCCAGAAATCCTTATCGACATCCAGAAGCACCACATTGATACGACGCAAAGCATCGAACAAAGCGGCCAGATTGTCGTAATTCGAGATCTGTGTGGTCCATTCCTCGCGTTCGATGCCCAGTTTTTCGCTCAGGAACTGGTTGCCGAATTCGCGCCAGTTCCGATCGGGATAAGCGATGTGATGGGCATTGAAATTTCCGGTTGCACCACCGAACTTGCCGGTCACGGGCACCTGCTTGAGCAACGCGAGCTGCTGGCGCAGGCGATAGACGAACACCTCAACTTCCTTACCCAGACGGGTGGGCGAAGCAGGCTGTCCGTGTGTGCGGGCCAGCATCGGAATGTCTTTCCATTCATCGGCATAGACAGCCAACTGGTCGATCACCTCTTGCAAAGCCGGAACATAGACGTCATACACAGCCTCCTTGATCGACATCGGCACAGCCGTGTTGTTAATATCCTGACTGGTGAGACCGAAATGAATGAATTCCTTGTAGGCCTCCAATCCGAGTTTGTCAAATTCCTCCTTCAAAAGGTATTCGACAGCCTTCACATCGTGATTGGTAACTTTTTCAATATCTTTTACACGCTGGGCCTCAGCAATGGTAAAATTCTGATAGATGGAACGCAGTTTAGGAAAAACGTCGGCAGGAACGCCGGCTAACTGCGGGAGCGGAAGTTCGCAAAGGGCGATGAAATACTCGACCTCGACACGAACCCTGTACTTGATCAGAGCAAATTCCGAAAAATAATTGCTCAAAACTTCGGTCTTGCCATGATAACGGCCGTCAATAGGACTTACTGCCGTTAGCGGACTGAATTCTAACTCCATGAATGTTTAGTTAAGGACAGAAAATTATTACTTATTTTTTCCAAATGCGATATCCGATATTGATTGAAACAGACGACAAACGGCTTTTGCAGTCATCAACGACTGACGGTAGCAGGCCGCATTGATAGGTCGCATTGACCGAAAGATGCTTGAAATCGTAGCCGATTCCGGCCTGAACTCCCAAATTCCAGTTTCTGACGTTGCTGGGCGAATTGACAAACTTGTCGATAAAGATTCCTCCGTTCAACGAGTAGCGGCTATAGGTTCCGACTGGCAGGAAAAGACGAATCTGCGATTGCAACTCTACCATATGGATAGCGGCTTCCTCGGTTTCCTCATCCCTCAAGATACTGCCGTAACCCAAGCCATTGTCGTAATAATATAAATGATCGCCACCTTTCTGGTTGTAGAAGAGACCCGTTTGCACACCCCACTTCCTGCTGATTGCCTGATCCCACAGGAAACCAACATTGAAGGAGTTATGGGTGTTGCCCCATTTCTCGCTCTTGCCATAATATTCCGTATCGAGGTCAACTGATTTTTCGTTCATCCAACTGTGGACGTAACCTCCCGTGAACGTAAAACTTGCCCCGTAAAAATAATTTGCTTTGCGAGCCTCCCGGCGTGCCTGCTCTTTTTTTGTAAACTTCTGAGCGTAAACAGATGGAAAAACACAAACAGCAAGCAGAAGTCCCAGTATAGTTCTCTTAACCATTATATCAATAACGCGCGCGAATATTTAAAGGGTAGGAAGACTCTGCTTACCCGCAGAGCTTTCCCACCTGTATTTTTTCCAAACGGATTTACTTTCCGCCAATCTTATCGGCACTCTTTCCTCCAAAGATGTTCAGCAATACGCCGATAATAATAACAACGGCACAAACAATCAAGGCAATGTTATATGTACCACGGTCAATATCAACGACCTTGAACAGCAGGAACAAAACTACGGAAGCCAGAACAATCAGGATGGAACCGCCGTATAACTTGAGAATTCTCATAGTAACTTGATTTTATAATTAAGTTTTGATATATTTGCTAATATTTTTGCGCAAAGTAAGTGTTTTTTTCGATATGTTGAGCAAAAAATCCTAAAAAAAAACGATATTTTATGTTTTTTTCCATATCTTTGCCCCGAATTTAGCATTTAAATGCCAATTTTTAACAGTTCAATCCCTATTCCGATGGTTATTCTTTATTTTATATACGAAATCTGCATCTTCCTGCCCATCTTCCTAATTCTGACCATTCTCACAAGTCTGGTCACTTATGTCGGCTGTATGGTTGGCTTGGGCAAGTTCATGGGATTCTGGCCAGGCGTGTTCTGGTCAAAAATCACCTGCTATCTGGCGCTTTGCCCTTACAAAGTGGAGGGACGCGAGAAGCTCGACCCTAAGACTTCGTATGTTTTTGTGGCCAATCATCAGGGGGCTTTCGACATCTTCCTGCTCTATGCGGCTCTCGGACAGCCTTTCCGCTGGATGCTCCGCAAGGGAATTCGCAAACTGCCGTTTGTGGGTCCTGCGTGCGACAAAGCCGGTCACATCTGGGTGGATGAACGCGGTGCTTCGGGCATGATGCACACCATCCGTCAGGCGATGCAGACCCTAAAGGGCGGCACCTCGATCATTGTGTTCCCGGAAGGTACGCGCACCCGGAACGGTCACTTGGGTCGGTTCAAGAAGGGTGCCTTCACGTTGGCTGCCATGCTCCGGATGCCGGTGGTGCCTATCACCATCGAAGGACCTTATAAGATTATGAAGAAAGGTTCCTTGCTGATTCATTGGCATCGCATGAAGCTTACCATCCACGATCCGCTGCCTGCCGTCACCCGCACCGAAGGAAACGATGCCGGCGTGGAACGCCTCCTCTACTCTTCTCAAGAGGTTATCGCCAAGAGCTTGAACGAACCCGTCATGAAGCGACCGGAGAAGGTCGTGAATCAGGAAATCGCCCGATAATTATGCACATAGCGGAGGTTTTCTGCCAGCCTAAAGGAAAAATCATGGAGGATACCCACGTGATGACTCCGCATTATATTGCCGTTTTCGATGGAGCCACACCGAAGACGGCTTTCCGTTTTACATTGCCCGACGGCACCCTTCTCACACCCGGACAAATGGCTGCCCGAACGTTGGCAGATGCTGTCAGACGCCTCTCGCCGCACCTTTCCGCCCGAGAGGCAGTTGATGCGCTCTCCGAGTCTCTCCACAATGCCTTGCAGGGTCATCGTGCCGAAGCGTCGGGTGTTATTTTCAGCCTTTCCCGAAACGAGATCTGGCTGGTTGGCGACTGTCAGTTTGCCTTTCTGCGCCACACACTCGAAGTTCACCACACGGAAAAGGCTATCGATCGCCTTTTGAGCCAATGGCGGGCAAGCATCGTGAAAAGCTACCTAAGTCGCGGCCTGATGACTGCGGAAGAGATAGCTGCTAGCGACCCTGGGCGTCGCATCATCCAGCCTTTCATCAGCCGCCAGGTGCGCTATCAGAACCGCCCTACCGATCCGTTGGGCTTCGGGGTGTTCGATGGTTCAGCGATTCCCGACCGGTTCATCGAAGTCTTCCCCGTTCCCACAGATGCTTCCGTCTTGATTCTTGCTTCCGACGGCTACCCGTTGCTCCTTCCTACCCTGCAGGAATCGGAAACCGCCCTCCAACAGTTGTTAGAGAGCGATCCCTTATGTATCGGTGCCTTGTGCGGAACGAAAGGCATTCAAACCGGCAACTGCTCGCACGATGACCGCACTTACCTGAAAATCGAATTTTAGAATTCCACCAAAATGCGGAAGACCTGCCCAGGATTGGCTGCCCATTGTTCGAGCGTCTGCTGCGCCAGTTCCGGCTTGACGATGCCCGAAACAAACGGATCCATGCTCTGGCGGGTGTTCTGCATATAATGGATAACTGCGCGGAAATCGGAAGGCATCGCGTTGCGCGAACCACGGATGTCAAGTTCCTTCTGCACAAAATATTTTGTCTGGAACGAAACGTCGCTCTTGGCATAACCGATGCAAACCACTCTGCCCGTAAACGACACCGCATCGATGGCCGAAACGTAAGTGATGGGCGAACCTACCGCCTCGATCACCACATCAGCTCCCATGCCATCGGTATATTCCATCACCTTTTCCAGAATATTCTCCTTTGTCGAATTGATACCATAGGCAGCACCCGCCTTCATGGCGAGATCGAGCTTCTCCTGACTGAGATCGACGGCAATCACAGTTGCTCCTCGCTGTACACAACGGATGATAGCTCCCAAGCCGACCATTCCGCAACCCAGCACCAGAACGACATCGATGTCCGACACCTGTCCGCGACTCACCGCATGGAAGCCCACCGACATAGGTTCAATCAAGGCGGCATCGCGCACCGAGATATCCTTCACGGGAATCACCTTTTCCCAAGGCACAACGACGAACTCCGACATCGCTCCGTCGCGCTGCACACCCAAAGTCTCGTTGTGCTGACAGGCGTTGTAGCGTCCGTTGCGGCACGAAGCGCAATGTCCGCAGTTGGTATAAGGATTAACTGTCACGATCTGTCCCACTTGTAGATCCGAAGGACATTCCTCGCCCACTTGGGTAATCTCGGCACCGATTTCGTGACCGGGAATGACATTCGGTTTCGCCATCGTGTTCCGACCCAGGAACGTATTCAGGTCACTTCCACAGAAACCCACATACCTGAGTTTCAGTAACACCTCTCCTGCCTTGACCGACGGCTTGGGAAGATCGACGCATTGGATCTGTTTCAGACCCGTGATTTGTAGAGCTTTCATTCAGACATATTTTTAATATAGGGTAATTCAGGCAAATTCTTGAAGCCATACAGGCGCTTGGCGTTCAACCCGAGGAAGGCTTCCTTCTCCTCTTGGGTGAGCAACTGTTCCGGATCGCGCAAAATGAAGTCGTAGCTCATCTTATAGGTAATGGCCGTGATGGTGCGCGGATAGTCGGAGCCCCACATCAGTTTCTTCACGCCCACCAGATCGATGGCTTCGCGGATGGCGCGGACAGCACCCTTGAACGGATAAAATTCGCTATTGAAGAGCCATGTGATGCCTCCGCTCTCCACATATACGTTCTTGTGTCGGGCAAGTTCGATCTGCTTCTGCCAGCCTTTCTTGGTCACCATCCCGAAATGACCGATCACAATCTTCAGATTCGGGAACTGCTTGATGATCTGCTCCATCGCAGCACAATGATAGTCGCCCTCATAGAGACAAATCGAAAGATAGCCGTCTCGTTCCTCAATAAGCTCATACACCTCAAGCATCTCGGTGCTGTCGATGCAGAGCTTTGAACCCGGAGCGAACAAGCGGTGCCCAGGCAGGGCAATTCCCTTGAAACCCATATTGAGCAGCATTTTGGTCTGTTCGACCGGCGTACCCAAGCCCAAAGGACGTCGCATTTCCGACCGAAGCTCCGGCATACCGTAACAGAAGAAACGATTGGGATGGTCCTGCTGCACCTCGAGCAAATAGTTATTCTGCAAGCCGTCGATCATCTCCTGCACCACTACGGCAGCTCCCACTTGGGCATAATCCATGTTGCTCAAAAAAATGCGGGCTGTATTTTGTCCTTCCACCATAAAAGGAGGTAGCATCTGCACCACTTCTCCCATAAAAACCGAACGGCTGCCATTGGGTGAACAAGTGCGGATGGTTTTCCCATCGACCGTTGTATTCTGGTGCATCCAAAGATGCGAATGTGCATCGATTATTACCATACTTATCAGGAATTATATTGCTCTTTTTCTATAGCTCCTCCAGCCGTACCACGTGATGAAGACGAAGCACAAGAGCGGGAGGATGTAGCTGAAATTCACACTTGGCAAGCCGCAGATAATATGCTCTGCGCCACCGGCATCGATGATGCTGCCCTGCAAAGGCGGGAAGATCGAACCTCCCACAATCGCCATCACCAGGAAAGCGGCACCCAAGGTGGAATCTTCTGCCGACACGTTTTCGAGGGCAATACCATAGATGGTCGGGAACATCAGCGACATGAAGAAACTGATGGCAATCAGGCAATACAGGCCATTGATGCCATCGATGAGGATAGTGCCCAACGAAGCACATGCCGCACCGATACCGAAGCAGGTCAGCAGGAGGCGTCCGTTGAAATAGCGCATCAGGAAAGTGGCAATAAATCGGGCAGACAGGAAGAAACACATGGCCACAATGTTGTAGTTCTGCGCGGTGGCCTTGCTCATGCCCAATCGTTCAGCATACTGGATGATGAAGGTCCAAACCATAATCTGGGCAGCCACATAGAACACCTGAGCCAGCACGCCTTCCCGATAGACGGAATTGTGCCACAAGGTTTGCAACGATTTCTTGGCCGACACCTTTTCGTGACTGCCTGCCGTATCGGGCATCTTGGCAAGGGCGATAATCACAAGCACAATCAGGACGACGATGCCGATGCAGACATAAGGATCGCGGATGACTGCCAGATCGTGCAAACGGATTTCTGCCTTCTCAGCATCGCTCAGCGAATAGAAAATGATTTCTCCGGCCTCGTTGCGACGGTCGCTCCAAAGGTTGGGCAACACAATCTGGCTCGCTACTGCCATACCGCAAAGCGAACCCATCGGGTTGAACGACTGCGCCATATTGAGGCGCCGGGTGGAACTTGCCTTCGATCCTAATGAGAGGATGTACGGATTGGCGGTAGTTTCGAGGAAAGCCAAACCGAAGGTCAGGATATACAAAGAAAAGCAAAAGAACGTGAAGTTCTGGAACGATGCGGCGGGGATGAACAGGAAAGCACCTACGGCATAGAGCGCCAATCCTAATAACACACCGCTCTTGTAGCTGTACTTGCGGATAAACAAGGCTGCCGGAATCGCCATCGTGGCATAACCGCCATAGAAGGCGAACTGCACCATCGATGCCTTTCGTGCAGACAGTTCCATCACGGTCTGAAAAGCCGCCACCATCGGGTTGGTGATATCGTTGGCAAAGCCCCACAGGGCAAAAAGACTGGTGATGAGCACAAACGGAACAACGTAACTGACTCCGTTATAGTGCAAAATGGTTCTGCTTTCGTTTGCTTTCATTGTACTCGATTAAGTTTTGTTTTTCAGTTAGACAAAAAGCGTCGCAAAGTTAAGGCGAATATTTTATAAATGCAAGTATTTGTTGAAATTTAGGAAGAAAATCATTCTTTTTTATGCCGTTCTTCTTGTTTTTTATGTTTTTTTCTGTACCTTTGTGCCGGAATTGAATACTACCCTAACTAACCTTGACAAATGGAACAACCTCTTTGCGGAATCATTCCCCCGCTCGTCACTCCCCTTATCGACAACGAGCACGTCGATGTCAAATCTCTGGAACGTCTGATTAACCACCTGACTGAGGGTGGCGTGCACGGACTTTTCATTCTGGGCACTACGGGCGAAGAACAGTCGCTTTCCTATCGGGTGCGACAGCAGATGATCCGGGAAACCTGCCGTCTGAATGCCGGACGCCTGCCGGTTCTGGTCTGCATCACCGATACCTCGATTGTCGAATCGATCAACCTCGCCCGGATTGCCGTCGAATGCGGAGCCACAGGTCTGGTGAGTGCTCCTCCCTACTATTTTGCCACCGGTCAGCCCGAATTGGCGCAATTCTACGAGGAACTCGTGCCGCAACTGCCCCTTCCCGTCTTCCTTTATAATATGCCCTCGCACGTGAAGGTGAACTTTGCTCCTGCAACGGTGGCCCGTCTGGCCCAGATGCCGCAAGTGGTGGGACTGAAGGATTCGAGCGCCAATGCGGTCTATTTCCAGAGCGTGATGTTTGCGGTGCAGGAAAGCGGTCGTCAGGATTTCGCCATGTTGTGCGGACCCGAAGAGATCACGGGCGAATGCGTGCTGATGGGCGGACACGGAGGCATCAACGGCGGTGCCAATATGTTCCCCGAACTGTATGTGGCGATGTACAATGCCGCCCTGAAGCAGGACATCGCAGAAATGCGTCGCCTGCAATACTACATCATGAAGATCTCTTCGTCGATTTACAACATCGGAAAGCACGGCTCCAGCTACCTGAAAGGCCTGAAATGCGCCTGCTCGCTGTTAGGCGTCATCGACGACGATTTCGTGGCATCGCCTTTCTATAAGTTCAACCAGCCCGAACGCGACAAAGTGCGGCAAGCGCTTGAGGCGCTCCCGATCCGGAACGGAAAACTTGACATCTTTTAATCCCGACCATCCGTCCCTGCCATGAATATTATTGACCTGATTGTTTTCCTGATCTTCACAGGCGGCATCGTCCTGATGGGCAGCCTGTTCTATAAGAAAGGCACCAGCGCGAAGGAGTTCACCAACGCCGGACGCAGCATTCCGGGTTGGGTGGTCGGCATGAGCATCTTCTCCACCTACGTCAGCAGCATCAGCTATTTGGGCAATCCCGGCAAATCGTATGCCGGCGACTGGAACCCGTTCGTCTTCGGACTCAGCATCCCCATTGCCTGCTGGATTGCTGCCCGATGGTTCGTACCTTTCTACCGCAGCCTGAACTCCGTGTCTGCCTACGCTTTTCTGGAGGAACGTTTCGGTGCCTGGGCGCGCATCTATGCTTCTGCCTGCTATCTGCTCACCCAGATTGCCCGCATGGGTTCCATTCTGTTTCTGCTGGCCATGCCGATGAATATCCTGATGGGCTGGGATCTGCGAACTGTCATCGTGGTGACGTCGGTGGCGATCATTTTCTATTCGATGCTGGGCGGCATGAAGGCGGTTATTTGGACAGAAGCCGTGCAGGGATTCATCCTCATTGCGGGTGCGTTGGTCTGCCTGAGTGTGCTGCTGTTCTCAATGCCCGAAGGTCCTCAGCAGGCTTTCCAAATTGCCTGGAATACCATCGACCCCGCCACCGACCGATGCAAGTTCTCGTTAGGTTCGTTCGAGGTGTTCGACTGGGCGCATTCCACCTTCTGGGTGTGCCTCATCTACGGCATCTTCATCAACCTGCAGAACTACGGCATCGACCAGAACTACGTGCAGCGCTATCACACCGCCAAGACCGAGCAGGAAGCCAAACATGCGGCGCTGTTCGGTGGCTGGCTCTATATTCCGGTTTCAGCCGTATTCTTTCTCATCGGCACTTGCCTCTACAGCTACTATCGCGTGTTCCCCGACGCTCAGGTGGCAGCATTCGAGGCGGCAGGCAAAACCGATTACGTCTTCCCCTACTTTATGGTGAACGTACTGCCTACAGGTCTGACGGGTCTGCTCATCGCTTCGGTTTTTGCAGCAGGCATGAGCACGGTGGCGACTTCCGTCACCTCGTGTTCCACCATCATCCTCACCGACTACTGGATGCGTATGCGACGGCATGTGCATAGCCGCCACAAGCAACATCCCGACGAGATCGGAGACCGCGAGCACCTGCTGGTTCTGAAGCTGAGTTCGGTCGTTATCGGTGTGCTGGGCATTCTGGTGGCACTGGCGCTGGTGAATGTCGATAGCATTCTCGATGCCTGGTGGAAGCTCTCCAGCATCTTCTCGGGCGGCATGTTGGGTCTGTTCCTGTTGGGCTATCTCTCCCGCAAGGTGCAAAACATCCACGCGGTGCTGGGCGTATTGTGCGGCTTTGCCGTGATTGCCTGGATTTCTGCCTGGAAGTGGCTCGGTCTGCTCGATCCCGGCTTGCACGAGTATCTGGCCATCGTCTTGGGCACCGTTACTATCTTTGTAGTTGGCTTCACGCTGACGTTGTTAATCAGAAGAAATCATCTTAAACCATAAACCGCAAATCTTATGACTTATCCTAAAATTGGCATTCGTCCCACCATCGACGGACGACAAGGAGGCATTCGCGAAGGCCTCGAAGAGAAAACTATGGCATTGGCCAAAGCTGTGGCTACGCTGATCAGCACGAATCTGAAGAACGGTGACGGCAGCCCGGTTGAGTGTGTAATTGCAGATACGACCATCGGACGTGTGGGCGAAAGTGCGGCTTGCGCCGAGAAGTTCGAACGCGAAGGCGTAGGCTCGACCATCACCGTAACCAGCTGCTGGTGCTACGGTTCGGAAACGATGGACATGGATCCGATTCATCCGAAAGCCGTCTGGGGCTTCAACGGCACCGAACGTCCGGGTGCAGTCTATCTGGCGGCTGTTCTGGCGGTCCACGCACAGAAAGGGTTGCCTGCCTACGGCATTTACGGTCACGATGTGCAGGACCTGTCGGACAATTCGATTCCTGCTGATGTGGCTGAAAAGATTCTCCGTTTCGCCCGTGCAGCTCAGGCGGTAGCTACCATGCGTGGCAAGTCGTACCTAAGTCTGGGCAACACCTGTATGGGCATTGCCGGCTCTATCGTCAACGCTGATTTCTTGCAGCAGTACTTGGGTATGCGCACGGAATATGTGTCGCTGGTCGAGATTCTGCGCCGCGTGGATTTCGGTATCTACGACCCGGAGGAATTCAACAAGGCAATGGCTTGGGTGGAGAAATACTGCAAACCGAACGAAGGGCACGACTACAACGAAGACCGGGCATTGTTCCCAGGCACGCCAATGACGACCTTCAACGGCAAAGGCAAGGGCAAGAACCGGCAGGAAAAGGATGCCGACTGGGAGTTTACGGTCAAAACAATGATGATTATCCGCGACCTGATGCAGGGTTCGTCCAAGTTGCTCGAAATGGGTTACAAGGAAGAGGCCATCGGACACAACGCCATTGCGGCAGGCGTGCAGGGTCAGCGCCAGTGGACCGATTATAAACCGAACTTCGATTTCCCGGAGTCGATGCTCTGCACCAGTTTCGACTGGAACGGCATTCGCGAAGCAATGGTCCTGGCCACCGAGAACGATTCGCTGAACGGTCTTTCCATGCTGTTTGCCCACCTGCTCACCAACAAGGGCGTGATGTTCTCCGACATCCGCACCTACTGGAGTCCGGATTCTGTGGAGCGTGTATCTGGCAAGCGTCCTGAAGGACTGGCCGCCAACGGATTCATCCACCTCATCAATTCAGGAGCCACCACGCTCGATGCTACAGGTGCCATGAACGATGCGCAGGGCAATCCTGTCATGAAGTCGCCTTGGGAAATGAATCAGGAGGATGTGGAAGCCTGCCTGAAGGCAACCAGTTGGATGCCTGCCGATCGCGACTACTTCCGTGGCGGAGGCTATTCGTCCCACTTCCTGACTCGCGGCGGTATGCCGATGACGATGTTGCGCATTAATATCGTTGCCGGATTGGGTCCTGTTTTGCAGTTAGCTGAAGGCTGGACGGTTGATCTCGATCCTGCCGTCAACGATATTCTCGACAAGCGCACCGACCCGACCTGGCCCACCACTTGGTTCACACCGCGTCTCGATCCGTCGAAGGATGCCTTCAAAGACGTCTATAGCGTGATGAACAACTGGGGTGCTAATCACGGAGCCATCGTTTATGGTCACATCGGTGCCGACCTCATCACCCTTTGCTCCATGCTCCGCATCCCTGTCTGCATGCACAACGTTGCCGACAAAGACATCTTCCGCCCTGCCTGCTGGAATGCCTTCGGTATGGACAAAGAAGGTGCCGACTACCGCGCTTGCCAGAATTTTGGAGCGTTGTATAAATAAAAAACAACCTTTTTTGTTCTTTTTCTTTGTTAATTGCACAAAAAAATATATCTTTGTGCCCGAAAACAAAAGACTCTCTGCCTATGAACACCAAGGCAATGCAAGAACTTATAGCTGAATACTTCAAGACTCAGCCCGTCTTGAAAGCTTGGATCTTTGGCTCTTACTCGCGCAACGAGCAGAGGCCATGGAGTGATATCGACATCCTTGTCCAATATGACCGAAGCGGTCCTATTGGTCTCATGAAGATTGCTGGTATGAAAGTCGATCTTGAAGACTTGCTTCATTGTGAAGTCGATCTCGTTGAAGAAGGCACCCTCCGTCCTTGGGCTATTGATAATGTTAACAAAGACAGAAAATTGATTTATGAGAGAACATCGTAGAGATCGAGGTCGATTGGAATATATTGTACCAAATCGAGAATCTTTAATGAAGTTCTAACAAACGCAAGAGCCGCTGGGATTTTCTCAGCGGCTTTTATTATCTGTCAAGTATGTCATTTTCGCAAGCGATGGCTCGGAAAAAGCCTTTAGCCAGCTTTTAGTAATGGAGAAGTTAAGGTTGATGTACTTTTAACGAAGGACTTTCCTGGTTCCTTTATCTCCACGTTCTATTAAAAATCCTTTTCTTTCCTTAGCATTGACACTTATTCCCTCCATATTATAATAGCGGGAACTCTTGCCGTTTTGAATAGTATCAGAGGGAACTTCTTTGGCAGCTGTATTAGTAAGAATTGAGTCTAACAGATTAGAAGTAATATCATTCAGAATTCTGTCGGATTCACCTGTCGGGTCTGAGAATGGATGAACGCCATCAGGACAAAACTTCTGGAAATAAGTGATGTTCCCCTCGCTATCAGGATATACACTTTTAAAAGAAGTCCCATAGGCTTCGTTCAATTCGCTAAGGTAAGTACTTGAATTAGGGATATAACCATCTGGAATATCGGTGTAATTCCATGAGTCAAGCAATGGAATTCCATAGTGTTCGGAGATCCACATCAAAACGTTACTAACCAAGATACCTCTCTTAAAATGTAACTATTCAGCGAATATAAAAAACTACCAAAAGTTCAAAAAAAATCTCAAGTTTAAATACTAAAAGACCTGTTTTCACGTTATTCATATAGTTAAAACAAGAAAAAATGAAAGCAGACGTAAGAGACATATCCGCCAT
>JAFSKF010000050.1 GCA_017449065.1 Bacteroidales bacterium | reverse complement strand
CTTCTACATCAAACCACAACATAATTATAATAATATTTTTTTTATTATTGTTGTATATCGTTCTTCTTCTACATCAAACCACAACTTAAGTATTGAAAAGCAAAAATAATACTTAGTTGTATATCGTTCTTCTTCTACATCAAACCACAACTCTAATGATAATACTTTCGCTGTTGAATATGTTGTATATCGTTCTTCTTCTACATCAAACCACAACAAAAAAAGTATCTATCAAAGAATCCCATAGTTGTATATCGTTCTTCTTCTACATCAAACCACAACGTCTGGATTCCTTATTTTTCTTTTTCAGTAGTTGTATATCGTTCTTCTTCTACATCAAACCACAACTCTGTCTATCTTGGTAAGAATGTGTGCAATGTTGTATATCGTTCTTCTTCTACATCAAACCACAACTATTCTAGTTATAATAATTATATACATTAGTTGTATATCGTTCTTCTTCTACATCAAACCACAACTTATATATCTGTTTATATTTATAATAATTGTTGTATATCGTTCTTCTTCTACATCAAACCACAACTTTTATTATTATCAATTATATTTTATTATTGTTGTATATCGTTCTTCTTCTACATCAAACCACAACTATTTATATTTATTTATTTGTAATATATATGTTGTATATCGTTCTTCTTCTACATCAAACCACAACTATGGGCTCTTTTATTCCTATAATACAGCATATTATCAAAAGATTTACGCCATAGAAATGAAATGAAGAGAAGTATTTCGTGTGCAAATATACTAAAAAAGTTCCAATTGCAGCGGAATTTTTCCAACTTTTTTTACTTGTAAGCCCACAAAATTTTGGATCATACTGTATTGCTTATCTGTAACTGCCAGAATACTCACCTTTCCAGTTTCAGGAAGCAAGCCCTTGACTCGTTTCGTGTGGACTTCTTGACTCTGCACAGATGGACAATGTCTTATATATACCGAAAACTGGAGCATTGTAAATCCATCTTTCACCAACTCTTTTCTGAAAATGGCTGCAGCTTTTCTCTCTTTCTTGGTGGTGACCGGTAAATCGAACATTGTAAATAGCCACATTACTCGATAAGCATTTATGCGGTTTTCACTCATAGTAACAAAGGACATTGAATCTGTTTTTCTTCTCCCGAGAACACTCTAACCAAAGAAGCAGTTGTGGAGGATAGTGCCAACGATAGTGGTTTATTCACTTCTCCCATGCCTACATCAACTGTCAAAATTGATAACAATGACCGCTTAGTTTCTGGCGTCAAACTGCGGGCTCCTTTTTGATACAGTTCGTACACTAACTGATCAACAAATGGACGATAAGGTTCCATCACATCGTCGGCCAACGGAAAAGCATTATAACGATTGCGATGAAAAACACCCAATACTGGCGATAATCCCGATCCAACCAGGGCTCTGGCTACCGCTGCTCTCAGTATTGCATATCCATAATTTAACAAACAATTTGGCGCGTCTTCTGCACCCCTTTCCCGAAAGAAATCATTCCCGAAAAGTATTCGCCAATAGATACGCGAAGCCGCTCCCTCGCGATTGTCGGTATCTCCTGACTTCACATTCTTCCAATATGGTTTCAGCTCATCTCCGTCTTTTCCCAATTGGTATAAAAGCTGTGCCTGATTATAAATCTTAGCTTCAACAATCTGTTTCCAAATACTCTTTTTGGTAGGAAGAGATGCTTCTATCTGATAACGATATGTTTCCCCTTGAGTTGTATTACCTACCAATGGTGTAACAATTGAAGATGGCATCATCTTCCCGTTACACAAAATTACAGAAACATTATTCTCTGCCAATGCATTAAACAATGGGATAGAAACATGAACCATCTGGCTTTCTATAACTATAAATCCGATATCCTCTATGGGACGGGTAACACAAACCTCTCCCTCCCGCTTTATAACCAATTGGCGGTCTTTGAGTGAAAGGGATGCTGGGTTGCAGAATACCAATGTCTGTTTTATCATACCAGATACTTTTAAACTTTCAAATAAGGCGGATTATTTCACCCAAGTCGTTGATTTTGAAATCAACACCCTCTACAAGAGCATTAATTTGTGTGCTGAGCATTTTAATCCCAGACCTTAGGATCTCACCATTCTTATAAGCACCATTCTTTAGTGTCACTTCGGTTGAAGGTCTAGCTTCCTGATGATATACTAATTCTATCGTTCCATAAGATAGGGTCACAGAAAGAGTCATTGAAGAAAGGCCAGTAATTTTGTAAAGTCTTCTTGCAATGGTTTCCTTTGTACCTTCCCAAATTTCTTCGGGTGAACTCTCATAGAGTAACACCATCTGTCCGACTTTAAATTGGTAAAGCAAAGGATACTCTTTATTCTTGCTTTTTTCCGGTACGAGAGAATAGCCTTCTTTTTTCATGTCATTGCTGGCTTTAAAGAAAGCTGCGGCTTGATGATTGCTGACAAGCTCGAACTCTCTTTTCTTAGGATTCTCAGGATCTGCATAGATGGCCATCATGTAATTTCGATCAGATGCCACATGATATTCCCTCTTATACTCTTTTGCTGAAATGTCTCGCTGTCTCTTAAAATCTTTCAAAGGCCTAGTAATATGAGGCGTGTAAATTCTCACTTTTTTGATTGGTATCTGCTTTTCTTCATTCATCCATATACCCTTGGCAACCGCTGCTTTCAGAGAACCGGCTTTGCTTACAGCTTGCTGTACATTTTCTCGAACAACATCGTCCACGATATTTTTTATATCTGCTTCTTTCAATCCGTCAAGAGGTTTCCTTACCACATATTTTACTCCTTCTCCCAAATCTATCGCACCATAGAAAGTATCCGAATGAAGAGCACCTCTGGCTGTATCACCTTGAATCAAAGTCCCATCATCGGCTTTTTTCTTGGTTTGTTTGGGCATGAGATCAGGCGATGTATGAGCGACCAACAAGTCGTCGCCAATCTTCTTGATATCAGAAGCAAAGGTTTCCCATGGTTGAGGGAAATGAGGTTTCTCTCTGTGGAACCATTTCCAGTTTTCCAACTCATGATAGTATTGGGCCAATTTGCCGTATTCATCACGCCCAACACATGCTATAGTAATGGCATCAATACAATGATGAACGTGGTTCACTCGCTCTTTCTTAGTATATTCTTCCTGAATTCCCCATATCTTGCGGAAATCCGACGTTGCAAGACCTTTGACAATATATACATGTTTGAATACGGTCTGAAGATAAAGTCTGGCATAGCGAGAAATTACGCTGATATCAACGCCTTGCCTACGAGCAAAACCTTCCGGAACCGTCAACATCTGGAACCGTTGGTATTTGCCTCGCCAATAATCCCGCTGGAGAGTGTAGTAATGTTTATTCTCAATAGCCCGATCTTTCTGTTTCTTAGTCGAAGCACTTTTAGCCTGACGTTTGGCTGTTCTCACCTTAGCATCAAAATCCTCATATTTTTCTTTCCACGATGCTATACGCTGAAGTATTGCATCGTGATTATTCAATTCCGCTGGCAAGAACGTTCGCTTTACGTCCCTATTGAAGCGATTACTACAAAGAGTTAGATTGACCTGTGTACTGTCTCCACCTTTGCTTCTTGGAATAGTATGTTCAATGTCATATTTAGGATTATCGCCCAAGAAATCGGCCAAGCCTATGGGATCTCCCGTATAGATACATTGATGTCCCTGTTCCTCCCAAAGCTGATACTTTAGAATATCAGTATCGGACACTTGAGCTCCGCTTCCTAATAATTCTTCTATCTTCTTTCTGTATTCTTCCCTAAGTTTTTTCCGTTCACGCTGATCGTGCTCTATGGCCTTACGGAGGTTGGCATCGTTTAGTTCGCGAGCAAATTCAATGTTGATGATAGTTTCAGGATTTATCTTACCTTCTTTCAACAACGTATTGACCACATGTCTCAACCTGAAAAGACTGTGCATAGCCATCGGATTCTTCACACTATTGATGCGTGGAGAACCTAACTGATACAAACCATCCTCATTGGGCTTGGCCTGCGGATACAGCTCAATCATAGAAGGATGATAGAGTTTCTGTAAATCTGCCTCTGGCCAATACCGTAAAATGCAATTTTTCAAAGATCCTTCTAATGTAGATTCGCAGTTATTGGAATCATAGCTGCTAATTACCTCAAGAAGAATGTTAATCGCAGATTGCTTAGTTTCTTTATTTTCCCACACATAAGATGGCAGAACCTTCTTCAAATTGGCCAAAAAGACAGCCTGATCGTAACGGAGTCTAAATTCTTTCATCCAAGGAAGAATTTTGCGGATTGCACACAAGCTAAGGGATGCGTAATCTTGCGGAACATTAATTTTGCTGAATTTAACAGCCATATCCCCGTTCAGTTGCAGTTTTTCGGCAGCGAACTGCCGCAAATGCATCTCATCTTCAAAGTTGAAAAGCACATGCCATATGTCATTCATGATTTCCTCCAGCGTCTTGCCTGCCGCCAGAACATACAATGAAGCAGCCTCATTCAGCCATTCTTCTCCAAAAATTTCTTTGAGTTGTGCCGTAACGGAACATCCGGCAACCCCAAAATCAAGTTGATAATTGAACAAATATTGGGCGCCATTAGGTTCGCCCTTATAATAGGCACAATTCTTGGTATTCTTGGCATTTGCAAGTGTTTTAGCTATATCGCCAAAATCAAACACCTTTTTACTCTTACGATAGAATAAAGGCTTAATTTTTGTTTTCTCTTCCTCTGATAGAAACCTCATTTCGCTATCCAAGGGGCCTCTCATCTTTATATTATTCAGGACTTGGTACATCCGGAATTCCTCGAAGAGCGGATGTGAAATGGGGCACCTGCTCTTTTTAGGTTCAAAAGGACAGCGACCTACATTTTGCTTCTGAGACTTCAATGGACGCTGGTAGAAAATGGCTAATTCCAGTTTCTGAACCAAAGATTCTTCCAGTTGTTGCTTCTCGCAGATTGCTTTGAACTCTTTCAGATAGTGATCCTCGCGTGCTGTGTAATGATTGCGGATGCGTTCGCCCTTTTCATACAATTGATAGAAGTATTCTCCCAGATACTTACATCCGGCCGTTTCCATATCTTCCGAAAGTTTAGAGATGCTGCTTTTCACTTTGCCGGTTTCTTCTTCTTTTTCCTGACTCTTGCGATTACTCAAAAAGCCTCTCCTCTGGTTGAGATGATAGATTGCTCGGCCTAAGATGAAACGCTGATCAGGAAGTTCGAGGTCAAGTTTCTTGGTCAGACAAAGATAACGATAGTAATAAGGATTCTCATTACGTTTATCATCTGTGCGCTGCCACTGCATAAATAGTTCATCCAATGGGTATATTCGTTTTGAACGCCAGTCTTTCAATGTTTCATTCGAAAGCGGAGGACAAAACCGATTGTCAATCAAAAGACGAAGCAGGTTGATTTTTCTAATTTTTCTCCGCCAATAATGCTTACGTGACGAACGATGTTCTGTCCGTTCAGCAGCTTTAGAAGATTCCACTCCCTTTTCGCGCTTCACTCCTTCTTGAAAAATATTCACACCATGGTCTTCAAGATGACAGGTTCCTGCTTCTTCATCTCGAGTTACTATAGCCCAGCCTAAACTGTTGGTTCCAGTGTCAATTCCAAGAACTTTCTTTTCCATGTTATTAAAGATTTATCGTTTATCTGTTAAATATTCTTATATTTTTATCTATATATTTGGCCACTACAGAAAAAAGAACTACCTTTGCATCGTGATAAAAATTCTTCTACATCTTATCACAATAAGGCTGTTATGGCCGAAGGGTTAATCCCTATACTCCCGCTTCGGTGGGAGTTTTTTATTTCTACCATAATTTCAGCGTTTCAAAAGTATTTTCACGCCGCAAATATATGGAATTTGTTTGTATTTTCCAAATAATCGAACAGAAAAATGAAGGAACAAAGAATGTGCGGCTTTTTTGCTGCTCAGTTGGGGAGAATTTACGGTCCAGTTGGAGAATTTTTGCTGCCCAGTTGGAGCGCAAAAATATCTTCCATGTATAGAGAATTTGTTTTATAGTCATAGAAAAATTGCTACATAGTTATGAAAAAATTGTTACATAGTCATAGCGCAAAAATTCCCGCCGACATCGCGAATTTATTCTGTAGAGATTGTGTGAGATTTCTCGCCTCTGACGATTACTCTCAGGTCCATCCGGGGCTTACATATTATATATAGGTGGAGAAAAACAAGAATTATTGCGCCCTTTTTTCAATTTTCACCACTTCTTTATTTTCAATATCAAAAAAATCCCTATCTTTGCGCTATCAAAACAAAAACAATGAGAGAATTGAAGATTGCAAAGGTTTGGGTTGTTTGGAACAAGAACGAAGATGCCTGCTAACTCTTTTGAAAAAATAATATATGGAAACAAAGTTACCTGAAAATGCTATGCGCCCCTTGAAACCGGGCGAAACGTATGAACCGCTTATGCCTGCGAAGGCCAATCCTCGCGAAGTTACTGCCTGGTCGGTGGTATGGGGACTGCTGATGGCGGTTATCTTTAGTGCCGCTACCGCTTACCTCGGACTCAAGGTAGGACAGGTTTTTGAGGCGGCTATCCCTATCACCATCATTGCCGTCGGATTGGCCAGTGCCACGAAACGCAAAGATCCGTTGGGAGAAAACGTCATCATCCAGTCGATTGGTGCCTGCTCGGGTATGATTGTGGCAGGAGCCATTTTCACCCTGCCCGCCCTGTATATTCTCGACAGCAAGTTCCCCGATGCCCAAATCAGCGTCAGCTTCCTCGAAGTATTCCTGGCTTCGCTGTTGGGTGGCACTATCGGCGTGCTGTTCCTCATCCCCTTCCGCAAATATTTCGTGAAGGAGAAACATGGCGAATATCCCTTCCCCGAGGCAACGGCTTCTACGCAGGTGCTGATTTCGGGCGAGGGCGAAAGTTCTGCTGCCAAACCGCTCATCATCGCATCGGTGATTGGTGGTCTGTATGATTTTCTGGTGGCTACCTTCGGTGCATGGGCAGAGAACTTCACCTCAACGTTCTGCAGTTTGGGTTCGACCATCGCCATGAAGAGCAAACTCTTCCTGAGCTGCAACACTTCTGCCGCCCTGTTGGGAATGGGCTACATTGTCGGACTTAAGTATGCTGCCATTATGTGTGCGGGTTCCGTGCTTATCTGGTGGATTGCCGTTCCGCTGATCGCCCTCATCTGGCCCGATCTGGAAGTGAGCGGCGGACTGCCGGCACAGGATGCCACCCCGCAGCAGATTTTCCAATATGCCAAGAGCATCGGTATCGGCGGCATCGCCATGGCGGGCATCATCGGTGTATGGAACAGCCGGAAAGTCATTATGGGATCGTTCGGCCTGATTAAGGCGGCATTCGGCAACAAGTCTGCCGCAGAGGTGGAAGGTAACGGTGTTCCGCGCACTGACCGAGATCTTTCGATGCGTGTAATCGTGATGGGACTGATTATTGCTCTGATGATCACCACGCTGTTCTTCTATCTGGATGTGATGCATGGTTCCGTACTCTTCACCGTAGTGGCCCTGCTCATCGTATTCGTGATTGCTTTCCTGTTTACCACAGTGGCTGCCAATGCCATTGCGATTGTGGGCAGCAACCCAGTTTCGGGCATGACGCTGATGACGCTGATTCTGGCTTCGCTCATCATGGCAACCGTAGGACTCAGCGGCACGGAAGGCATGGTGGCTGCATTGGTGATGGGCGGTGTGGTTTGCACAGCCTTGTCGAGTGCCGGAGCTTTCGTCACCGACCTCAAGATCGGTTACTGGCTCGGTTCTACCCCTGCCAAACAGCAAAGCTTCAAGTTCCTGGGCATCCTAATCAGCGCTGCCACCGCAGCCGGCGTCATCATGATTCTCAATGAGGCATACGGATTCACACCGGATAACAGCGACGTTATGGCAGCTCCTCAGGCTCGCGCGATGGCTGCCGTTATCGAACCGCTTATGATGGGACAAGGTGCACCCTGGCTGCTGTATGGCATCGGTGCCGTGATTGCCCTTATCCTCAATGCGTTCGGCATTTCTTCGTTGGCATTCGCTCTGGGCATGTTCATTCCGTTGCAGCTCAACCTCCCGCTGCTGGTTGGCGGTGCCGTGCAGCACTATGTTACGCACCACAGTAAGGATGCACAGGTGAATGCCGCCCGTGGCGAACGCGGCACCCTTTTGGCCTCCGGATTCATTGCCGGTGGTGCCTTGATGGGTGTCGTCAGCGCCGGTCTTACCTTTGCCGGAATCGATTGGACCCTTGCCGACGGTGCCTGGGCTTCTTCCACCTGGGGCCAGCTGCTCAGCCTCCTTGCCTACTGCCTCATTATAGTTTATGTCGTTAAGGCAGCAATGAAGACAAAGTAAAGACGAAACAATAGAAACAAAAAAAAGGCTCGTAAGCATTTGCTTACGAGCCTTTTTAAGTATTGAAAGAAAGGCGGTTTTCCGCCGCCCTTCAAGCGATGATCATTAGAGCTGAGGACCAGCAGCAACCAAAGCCTTACCAGCTTCGTTGGTGGTGTACTTGCCGAAGTTCTTGATGAAGCGAGCAGCAAGATCCTGAGCCTTAACATCCCAGTCAGCCTTGTTAGCGTAGGTGTCGCGTGGATCAAGGATATTTGGATCAACACCCTCCAACTCTGTAGGAACAACGAAGTTGAATACAGGGATGGTCTTGGTAGGAGCCTTCAGGATAGCGCCGCCCAGGATACCGTCGATGATACCACGGGTATCGCGGATAGAGATACGCTTGCCGGTACCGTTCCAACCTGTGTTAACGAGGTAAGCCTTAGCGCCGCTCTTCTCCATCTTCTTAACGAGCTCCTCAGCATACTTGGTTGGGTGCAGCTCAAGGAAGGCCTGACCGAAGCAAGCAGAGAAGGTTGGAGTAGGTTCGGTGATACCACGCTCGGTGCCAGCCAGCTTAGCGGTGAAACCAGAGAGGAAGTAGTACTTCGTCTGCTCAGGGCTCAGGATAGATACTGGTGGCAATACACCGAATGCATCAGCAGAAAGGAAGATGACATTCTTGGCAGCAGGACCTGCAGAAACAGGCTTAACCACCTTCTCGATGTGGTTGATTGGGTAAGATACGCGAGTATTCTCGGTAACGCTCTTGTCGGCGAAGTCGATCTTGCCGTTAGCGTCAACGGTTACGTTCTCCAAGAGAGCGTTGCGACGGATAGCGTTGTAGATATCTGGCTCTGACTCCTTATCGAGGTTGATAACCTTAGCGTAGCAGCCGCCTTCGAGGTTGAACACGCCCTCGTCGTCCCAGCCGTGCTCGTCGTCACCGATGAGGAGACGCTTAGGATCGGTAGAAAGAGTGGTCTTACCTGTGCCTGACAGACCGAAGAAGATAGCGGTGTTCTCCTTGTTCATGTCGGTGTTGGCAGAGCAGTGCATAGAAGCAATACCCTTCAATGGGAGGTAGTAGTTCTGCATAGAGAACATACCCTTCTTCATTTCGCCGCCATACCAGGTGTTGATGATAACCTGCTCGTGGCTGGTGGTGTTGAAGGCAACGCAAGTCTCAGAGTTCAAACCGAGTTCCTTGTAGTTCTCAACCTTTGCCTTCGAGGCGTTGTAGATAACGAAGTTAGGCTCGAAGTTGGCAAGTTCCTCAGCAGAAGGCTGGATGAACATATTGGTTACGAAGTGAGCCTGCCAAGCCACCTCAACGATGAAGCGGACAGCCAGACGGGTAGCCTTATTAGCACCGCAGAAAGCGTCAACTACATAGAGGTTCTTGTTGCTGAGCTCCTTCTGAGCAATTGTCTTAACGGTTTTCCAAACCTCCTCAGACATTGGGTGGTTATCGTTCTTGTAAGCCTCAGAAGTCCACCATACTTTATCGTGGCTCTGTGCATCATCAACGATGTACTTATCCTTAGGAGAACGACCTGTGAAGATACCGGTCATAACGTTAACGGCACCGAGTTCGGTTACCTGACCTTTCTCATAGCCGGTGAGGCTTGGATCGGTTTCTGCCTTAAACAACTCCTCGTATGAAGGGTTGTGCGCAATCACAGTAGAACCTGTGATACCATACTTAGTCAAATCTAAATTTGCCATAATACCTTGTTGTTTTAAGTGATTTATTGAATTAGAATCAATTACTATAAAGTTTGTATTTCTTTATTCAGCCGCGCAAATATAAACGATTATTTTGAACCAGCCAAAAGAATGCGACTTTTTAATTAATATTAAAGAAGAATTGCCACCAAATGACAAGTTAACTTATCATCTGAATGGCAATCATTTGTCAGAATGGAAGATCCTCTGTAGGATTCGGAGCAGCGGGTGCCGGAGCCTGTGGGAACTGGCCGACAACGGGTGCCGGTTGTCCGATCGGAGCAGGCTGAACCGGCTGGCCGACAGGAGCGCCATAGGCAGGAGCGGCAATGGTGGCAGGATCGATCTTCTCGGCTTTCCATCCGCGAACGTCTGTTGACCAACGTTCAACACCGTCGCGACCTACATACGAACGGCTTTCGAGGTCGAAACTCAGATTGATATCATCGCCCACCTGCAGCGGATAGGTATCAACAGCCTCGTTGAAGAAATTGAAGAGCACTTTGCGTGGAAAACGGTCGTAGGTTTCGAGAACATACTCCTGCTTCTTCCAGGCGTTGCCGGTACGCTGGCCGATACCTTGCTGCAGCGGCAGCACTTGCGTAATTTTACCTTTTAATTCCATATTATTTATTTAAAGTGTGATTTTTTTTGCGCGAAATTGCGTGCAAATATAGCGCTTTTTTGTCACACGAGCAACTTTTTTGCTAAAAAAATCTTTAAAATAACACTTTTTTTCTGAAAATATAGCGAATGTCATAAATAATTATTAACTTCGCGGCCGTAAAATGAAAGATAAATTACTAAATACAATCGTCGAGGGGTTGCAGAACTGCAAGGCCCACAATATTCAGATCATCGATATGAGTCGGCTTGAAGAGGCCGCCTTCAGCTATTTTGTGGTGTGCGACGGAAACTCGTCCACACAAGTCTATGGTATCGCCAACAACCTGATGAAGCACGTGCAGGAAACCATCGGCCAGCGCAATCAGGGAATGGTGGGTATGCAGAACAAAATGTGGATAGCCATCGACTACGGCTACATCTTGGTGCACGTGTTCCAGCCGGAAACACGCGAGTTCTACAATTTGGAATCGTTGTGGGAGGATGCCAACATCACCCGCATCGAGGACGAACTTTAACTGATAATTCTACAATTATATAATGGCAGAAAGAGACATTAACAAACAAGCAGAACAGACAAGCGACGCCAAAAGCTTTGTCAAGTTCGGCAACAAGGAAAACGGCAAGGGCGGATATAACTTCTCATTCCGCTTTAATTTCTTCTACATCTACCTGCTGGTGGCAGGATTCCTGGCTTTCATGTATTTCAAAGGCGGCGACAGCGCAGTCAGCCGGACAATCGATTATAGCGAATTCCAGACTTTGGCGAAAGAAGGCTACTTCGAGCAGGTGAACGTCAATCCGCGCAACGTGGAGGCAACCGGCAAACTTGCCAAAGACCCCACGGAAGTGAATCCGAATCTGGGCCAGTTGTATAACGACAGCCAGAAGCAAGGCGGTAAACTTACGGTCAACACCGTGATTCCAAGCGGCGATCGCTTCGCTCAAGAGGTGAACGAATGGAAGAATGCAGAAAACAGTCAATGCAAGGACTTGGATGTAAAATATGAAAAAGACGACTTCTGGCACGATATTCTCATCAACTTCGGTCCGCTGATCCTGATGATCCTGCTGATGTACTTCTTTTTCTTCCGCGGTTTCTCGAAAATCGGAGCCGGCGGACCGGGCGGAATTTTCAACGTCGGTCGCTCCAAAGCTTCTATTTATGAAGGTGACAACAAGATGCAGGTGACGTTCAAGGACGTTGCCGGACTTTCCGAAGCCAAGCAGGAAGTGCAAGAGATTGTGGAGTTCCTGAAGAATCCGAAACGTTACACCGATCTGGGCGGCAAGATTCCGAAGGGTGCCCTTCTGGTAGGCCCTCCAGGCACCGGTAAGACCTTGCTCGCAAAGGCAGTGGCTGGTGAAGCCAACGTTCCTTTCTTCTCGATGTCGGGTTCCGACTTTGTGGAAATGTTCGTAGGTGTAGGAGCAAGCCGCGTGCGCGACCTGTTCCGTCAGGCTAAGGAAAAGGCTCCGTGCATCATCTTCATCGACGAAATCGATGCTGTGGGCCGTGCCCGTACATCGCGCAATATGACCGGAGGCAACGATGAACGCGAGAACACCTTGAACCAACTTCTGACCGAAATGGATGGTTTCGGCACGAACAGCGGCGTGATTATTCTGGCTGCTACCAACCGTGCAGACATTCTCGATAAGGCGTTGCTGCGTGCCGGACGCTTCGACCGTCAGATTCACGTCGATCTGCCGGAACTGAAAGACCGTATCGAAATCTTCAAGGTGCATTTGCGCCCACTGAAGCTGGCGAAGGATCTCGACATCAGCAAACTGGCCCGACAGACACCAGGCTTCTCGGGTGCCGATATTGCCAATGTCTGCAACGAGGCTGCCCTGATTGCCGCACGTTACGACAAAAAAACGGTCGATGCCTCCGATTTCAATAACGCCGTCGATCGTATCATAGGCGGTTTGGAGAAGAAATCGAAAATCATGACTCAGGAAGAGAAAAAGAGCATTGCCGTGCATGAAGCCGGTCACGCTACTATCTCTTGGCATCTGAAATACGGTTCTCCACTGGTGAAAGTGACGATTGTGCCTCGCGGAAAGGCTTTGGGCGCTGCCTGGTATATGCCTGAGGAGCGTCAGATTACCGTAAAAGAAGCTATGCTCGACGAACTCTGCTCGCTGTTGGGCGGACGTGCTGCGGAAGAACTCTTCATCGGAAGCATTTCGAGCGGTGCCGCCAACGATCTGGAGCGCGTCACCAAACAGGCTTATGCAATGGTGGCTTACTATGGTATGAGCGACAAACTTCCGAATGTGTGCTACTACGACAGTACCGGACAGGATTACGGCTTCACCAAACCTTACAGCGATGAACGTGCACGTACCATCGATGAAGAGGTTTCTGCGATGATTGCCCAGCAGTACCAGCGTGCCAAAGAGATTCTGACCCAGTATGCAGAAGGTCATGCGAGCCTCACCCAGCGACTCATGGAGCGCGAGGTGATCTTCACCGATGATGTTCAGGAAATCTTCGGTCCGCGCCAATGGGCATCGCGCACCGAAGAACTGTTGGAAGACGAGGAAACAATAACCGAGGCTGAGCCTACAGAAAACAAGACCGATGAACCCGCATAAATTGTTTAATCACGCTCTGCTGTTGCGTACCGTAACGGGAGTATTGCTGGTGGCAGCCATTATCGGATGCATTCTGGCCGGTCCCTACACCTATTCCATTCTGTTCTCCTTCCTGATTTTCGGGGTGCTGTGGGAGTTCTACGATCTGATCAACAAGAGCAAGGAAGTGCGTATCATCCGCGGTATGCACTCTATGGCAGGTGTGCTGCTTTTCTGGTGCTTTTTCATCAGTGCCTCGCACATTTCGACCTTGGGCAACAACATCTTCGTTCTCTATCTGGTTTATTGCATGGCGCTGTTCATCAGTCGCCTGTATAGTAAACAAACCAACCCTATCCGCGAATTGGCGTATATCCTGCTCGGACAAGTTTATATCGCTTTGCCCCTCTCCCTTTTGAATTCCATTGCCTTCCATAGCATTGCTATTCCGTTGGGCAATATCCACGATGACTACAACGGCATCCTGTTGCTGGCGTTATTCTTCTTCCTGTGGTGCAACGACACAGGTGCATTCCTGACAGGCGTCACCTTAGGCAGGCACCGTCTCTTCGAGCGCGTTTCTCCTAAAAAGTCTTGGGAAGGGTTCTTCGGTGGGCTGTGTTTCAACGTATTGTTAGGTCTGGCATTCTATCAGGCTTCCTTCTGGGGGCTGTTGGGTCAGGATCTGCACGAACTGGTGCACTATACCCGTCTCGATTGGATCGGATTAGGCATTTTCATCTCCATTTTCGGAACTTTCGGAGATTTGGTGGAAAGTTTCGTGAAGCGCTTTGTCGGAGTGAAAGATTCCGGACGCATCCTTCCCGGTCACGGTGGTATGTGGGACCGTTTTGACTCTCTCCTCCTTGCGGCTCCTGCCATGATGTTCTACCTCGTTCTCATCGCTATCATCAAGAACCTGGTGTAAGGTTCTCCATCCGATTTTATATTGTTTAGTGGTTCCTCAATAATCCGTACGCTTCGGATTTTTGGGGAACCAGCCTTTTCGTACCCGCTCTCGCTGCTCAAACAATTCGAGAATGCTCCATAGGCAGGAACACCCGACCACACCCAACAGGGTGCTAACGATCTGGCTCGACACAAACAGCGAACCCAAAATGAAACCGACGCCCAATATAGCAAAGAGCCACCAGCACCGGACACCAAAATAATATTCGCTCTTGATGACAATCGGATGAAAAATCCCGATTACGAAAAATGTGGCGACGGCTATGATAAGTCCAATAAAATTCATATCCTCTTAATCTATTATACTTGTTTGCTATAACATTAGTTTATTTTGCCGCAACATCAATAGCGGACATTCCGCGAGGCATCGAGCTTTAAAAGAATCCACAAAAGAATAGTGAACGAGAGCATCGACGAACCTCCATAACTGAGGAAGGGCAACGGAATACCGATGACCGGCACCAACCCAATTACCATACCGACATTGATCGCCACATGGAAGAAGAATATGCAAGCGACACAATAGGCATATACTTGCGCAAAAGGAGTCTGCTGCCGCTCTGCCAGCATTATAATCCGAATGATCAGGATGGCATAGAGTATCAGAATCAGCGAAGAACCAATGAATCCCTGTTCCTCCCCGATCGTACAGAAAATAAAGTCGGTATGCTGCTCCGGAACATACGACAATTTCGTCTGAGTACCTTCAAGATAGCCTTTTCCGAGAATTCCTCCGGAACCAATTGCAATTTCTGCCTGGTTGACATTATACCCGACTCCTTTCGGATCGTCCTTCAAACCTAATAATACTTCTATACGGCCACGCTGATGCGACAATAATACTTTATTAAATGCGTAATCGACTGAATACTGAAAACCGACGAACCCGAGTGCACAAGCCGCAATCAGCAGATACTTACCGACCCGCTTGGAGAGATACAGCCAAATGGCATAGCATCCGACCCATACAGAGATCGCCAATCCAATCCAACGAAAACGGTAATAAGGAAGAACTGCTTCAGGAATCGGCACAAACCACTTGACCAGAAAATACGCCGCATAAAAGAAAACTGTCACCTTCAAAGCCCACCATCCCGATTTGCTGTCGTCGGTAAAACCGAAATACATCGCAATCACCAAGAAAGGAATCAGGAACAAAACAATATTCTCTCCATACACGAGTCCGAGAACTGCCACCAGCACCAAACTGAATCCTGCCCACAGAATCGTGCCGGGAAGGCCTTGACGATACAATAGCAAAATCAAGGAAAAATAGACAAGCGCGGAACCGGTTTCATTCTGGAGGATAATGAGGGCTACGGGAAGGAGAATGATGATTCCGACCTTCAGATAACTGCTTAAACTGTCTAACTTAAATCCGTACTGGCTAAAAAGCCACGCTAACATCAAGGATGTCGTGAACTTTCCGAACTCTGCAGGCTGAATACTGACCGATCCGAACTGAATCCACGAATGTGAACCCTTGACACCTTTCTCGGATGCCAAATACGGAGTAACGGCCAGAAGAATCATCACCAGCACGTAAAGAACCGGTGGCCAGAAAGCGTAGGTCTTGGCATCGATGAACATCAGGACAAAGATAACTAAGACCGATATTCCGAACCAGATTGCCTGTTTTCCGGGGAAACGGCTCAAATCGAAAATGCTCGCATCGTCGAAATTATAAGTGGCGGCATTGATAGCGAACCAACCGATCGTTACCAAAACCAAATAAAGAAGTGCTGTGAACCAATCGAACGATTTGAGCATATTTTTTATTTTTTGTACGAATTATTGTATTGCAAGGTCGATTCGGTAAGCATGCGCGTCTCAAACGGCTTCCTGCGATCCGAAATCTTTCCGTTCAGGTATTTCTCGATTACCAGCGTTCCGATAGGGACACCATACGTTGCACCAAAGCCTCCGTTCTCGATGAAGCAGCAAACGGCAATCTTCGGATTGTCTTTAGGTGCGAAACCCATAAACACAGAGTGGTCGCGACCATGCGGATTCTGTGCGGTTCCGGTCTTACCGCACAACTGGATGCCTTCAGGGTCCATATTTCCGGCATATCGGACGGTTCCGATCAACGCCGCCTGCCGCATTCCCTCTGCAACCACCTCGTAATGCTGTTTACCGACTTTGGTATAAATGGGATGCAAGAAAGTGTCCGGCACCTGCTCGATCTCGCCATCTGCGGTAGGATGCACTTCCTTCAAAACATGGGGTACATAATAATATCCCCTATTGGCGATGGTCGAAGCCAGATTGGCAATCTGCAACGGAGTCGCGAGAATCTCACCTTGTCCGATGGAGATGGAAATGACATTGATGGGTTTCCAGTTGGAAGTCCGGAAGCCTTTATTATAATAGGCATTATTGGGAATGAAGCCGCGCGTCTCTCCCGGCAAATCGATACCCAACCGATAACCATAGCCCATCGAAACCATATAGTTCTTCCATTGTTCGAAGGCTTCTTGAACGGATTTGTATTTCCGGTTTTCGAGAATGCGCACCAAGCAATAGCCAAAGTATCCGTTACACGAAGTGGCAATGGCCGGAACCATTGTCCATGAGGTGTTTCCATCGTGGCAACCCATACGGAACTTTCCCTGACGGAAACCTCCGTGACAAGGTAAGACAGTGGTCGGAGTCAGCGCTCCGTCTTGCAGAGCGATGAGTGCCTGAGCCGGCTTAAACGTCGAACCGGGTGGATAGGAAGCCTGAATCGCGCGATCGAGCAATGGCTTATAGGGATTCTTGGTCAGTTCGATATAGTTTTTTCCCCGACTTCGACCTGCGAGCAGACGCGGATCGAAAGTCGGACTCGATACCATCGCCAAAATCTCTCCCGTGGCGGGTTCGATGGCAACCAAAGCGCCCATTTTGTTCACCATCAGGCTCTCGGCATATTGCTGCAGGTCAGCATCGATGGTGAGTGTCAGATCGTGACCTGCTACAGGAGCCTCGTCCATCGATCCATTATCGTAATGCCCCTTGATGCGTCCGTGTTTGTCGCGCAACAGGATTTCCTTTCCTTTCTTGCCTCGCAGAATCTTTTCGTAACTCTTTTCCACACCCAAGTTACCCACCAGGTCGCCTCGGGTGTAATAGGAATCCTTCTCGAGCAGCTTCTTGCCTACTTCTCCGATATTACCCAAAATGAGCGGCGCAATCGGATATTTGTATTGGCGGATGGTTCGGATTCGCGTGTCGAAACCGTTAAAACGATATAACGCCTCTTCCACATTAGCAAAATCCTGCGAAGTTAGCTGCGTGGCGAAAGTCTGTTGCGTATAGCTGCTATAACCGCGACTCTGCTTGATTTCCTTCATTCGCTGATCGAAGATTTCCCGTGTAATGCCCAGAACATTGCAGAAATCGAGGGTATCAAGATTCTTCACCTCGCGCATCGTCACCAGCACGTCGTAAGCCGGCTGGTTATAGACAAGTTCACGTCCCTCACGATCGTAGATGATACCTCGTGAAGGATATATGGTTCGTGTCAGGAACGCAATGTCGTTTGCTTTGCTGATGTAATCATCGCTCAGCACCTGCAAGTAGAACAGGCGGGCAATATAGATCAGAACAACAACCAACACCAGAGCAATGACAACGAATCTTCGGTTCTCCAGTTCTAAGTTGTGTTGCATCTGTGAAGAATGGGAATCTGCTTAGACAGGTTTTCTGCGCATCACCAGCTCCAGAACTATCAAGAAGACAAAAGTCATGACGATACTGGACAGGATTTTCAGTAACAGGTTCAAAAAACAAAACAAAGTAAATGCCTCCGTCAGGTATAGCACCAGACAATGAACAATCAGAATCGACAGAAGGAACCGCCAGAAACTCTGGAATCCGATACGCTGGAGCGTGGGTTCTCCGGTCTTGATGTCTTCAGCAAGCACAAACATATGCAAAAGCGGCAGACGCATCCACATGGTAGTGGTAAATGCAAAGGCGTGTAATCCCAATGTATTGCAGAATATATCGATGACCAGCCCGATCAGGAAGCCGGAAAGAATCTGTAACGGACGCGACACCTCGACCGGCATCTTAATTGCCACATACAGGTACAGAAGTATTACCCCTCCTGCCAACGGCAAGTGGTTAAATACCAGTACCTGCAAGGCGATGCAGATGACAATCCAAAGGAATGTAATTAAAACGGACATGGATTGGTGTTGGTGATTACATGTACATTGTTAATACGATCGAAGTGCGTGAAAAGCTCGACGCGGAAACAGAGGAAGTTATTGTCTTCTGCCTGCATTTCCTCGCAAATCCTGCCCACCGGCACGCCTCGTGGGAAGGTATTACTGTAGCCCGTGGTGATAACCGTATCGCCTAATTCGAAAGGCACATTTCGCGGCACATCCGAGAGGAGTGCATAGGCAGGACTGTTTCCGTCCCAAACCAGCGAACCGATCGATTCGGAATTCTTCAGGCAAGAGCTGATTCTCAGTTTCGGATTCAGCACGCTGATCACCAACGAGAAGTGCTCGCTGGTTTTTGCCACCTGTCCGACAATTCCGTTATGATCCGCTACTCCCATACCGACTCCGATGCCATCGGCTGTGCCTTTGTCGAGCGTCAGGAAATTCTCTGCCTGCGTTATGGAATTCTGCACCACGTGCGCCACCACATACCGATAAGGTTTGGGAGTCAGCAGAACGCTGTCAATATCCTGCTGATTACGCAGGTGCTGCCGCAATAGCAGATTCTCCTCCTCTAACTGGCCCAACCGATGCAGCAGGTCCTCGTTGATGGTCCGCAAACCAAAGTAGCTCGAAACCATGTTCGATGCAGCATACACTTCGCCCGACACCCTGTTGGCGCTTCCGAACCACACGCTCCGCTGATACGGATTGCGCTGCAACAGAAGCACCAGGCTAAGCACGGCCAAAACGAGCCATGCAAAGAATGGCCCGTTTCGGGTAAAAAAGCGGAATAAATTCTGCATTTAGAGGACTGATTTTCCGGTTTATCGCAATAGGAATGGATAATTCTCGATGTTCTTGAGGGCAATACCGGTTCCTTTGGCCACCGAAAGAAGCGGGTCGTCAGCAATGTGGAACTGGATGCCGATCTTATCCTGCAAGCGTTTGTCAAGACCGCGGAGAAGCGCACCGCCACCCGTCAGCCAGATACCGTTGCGAACGATATCGGCATACAGTTCCGGAGGTGTCTCCTCCAAACCTTTCAGTACAGCTGCCTCGATCTTCGAGATACTCTTCTCGATACAGTGTGCAATCTCCTGATAGCTGACAGGAACCTCCATCGGTAATGCCGTCATCTGGTTAGGTCCGCGAACGATATAGTCTTCCGGTGGATTATCGAGCATGGTCAGCGCTGAACCTACATTGATCTTGATCTGTTCTGCAGTAGGCAAACCGACGCGGATATTGTGCTGACGACGCATATAATCCATAATATCCTGCGTCAGATCGTTACCAGCCACACGGATAGAATTATTGGTAACCAATCCACCTAAGGAAATAACAGCAATTTCCGACGAACCGCCACCGATATCGACCACCATATTTCCTTCCGGAGCCAACACATCGATACCGATACCGATAGCTGCGGCCATCGGTTCGTACAACATATATACATCCTTACCGCCTGCATGTTCGCTGGAGTCGCGCACGGCACGGATTTCAACTTCGGTAGATCCTGAGGGAATGCCGACCACCATACGCAACTGCGGACTGAACAGACGTGAACTTCCGAACGCCATCTTGATCATTCCGCGAATCATCTGCTCGGCGGCATAGAAGTCTGCGATGACTCCGTCGCGCAACGGGCGGACGGTTCGGATTCCTGCCGGCGTCTTTCCTTCCATCTGCTGGGCCTTGTGTCCGACAGCCATCAGTTTGCCGTCGCGGCTTTCGAGCGCAACAATCGAAGGGGCATTGACAACAATCTTTCCGCCATGAATGATGACGGTGTTAGCGGTACCGAGGTCAATGGCTACATCCTGGGTTAACTTAAAAAAACTCATGCTGCAACAAATGTAAAAGTTATCTTTCCAGGATTATCACTTCTGCTCGGCAAACCAGGCATGAATAGCTGTATCGTAGTGAGAAGAAACACCGAATGCCTGCTCGGCAAACGACAGACGGTCTTCATAGTCGCTTACGGCACCCTTCTTGTTGAGCATATCTGCCAGTTGCTGATACTGGGCCTTGCTGGCCACAATAATCACATCCTTGAAGTTCTTGGCAGCAGCACGAATCAGAGAAATACCACCAATGTCGATCTTCTCGATGATACTCTGAAAGTCGGCTCCGCTGGCAACGGTTTGCTCGAAAGGATACAGATCGACAATGACGAGATCGATTTCCGGAATCTCGTATTTTTTCATTTGCTCCTGATCACCCTCGTTGTCACGACGACCCAGAATGCCACCGAATACTTTCGGATGCAGGGTCTTTACGCGACCGCCCAGGATGCTGGGATATGTAGTCAGATCCTCGACAGCATTACATGGAATGCCAAGGCTCTCGATAAAATTCTGGGTACCACCGGTAGAGAGAAGAGTCACTCCCTCGGCATGCAACTTCTTAATGATTTCGTCCAAACCATCCTTGTGGAAAACAGAAACCAGCGCAGTTTTGATTTTCTTCTGATCCATATTTACGTTAATTTTTTGTAATTAGTCCTTCGTTAAAAGTTCAACTTTGAAGCCGATTTTTTCAACTGATTTATTTTTCGGGTGCAAATATAGTAATAATTTCTGATATACACGAATTTTTACAGCCAAATTTTATTAAAAATTTTTCAGTGCCGATTTTCAGTTGGCAAGCGTTGCCCGAAAAGAGTGTTGATAACTCCTTCTTTTTGCCTTCGGGAAGCGGATATTTGGCGCAGAAACCGAAGGCCTGTTTCAGGCAATAGCGTGTCTGCATCACCACTCCTTCCCGTTTTCTTTGCAGCTCGAAAGCGGGTTCTACGTCGGCGATTCCCAATCGGCTGAAAATGTCCCGTGCGCTTCGGTTCATCACGTTGGCTTTGAAATCGGAAGGCAGAATACCCGCCGCATCCAGTTCCATTGCCGACCCTTTGTAAGCAGGCGGAACGAAGCTTCTTCTTTTCTTTTCATATGCAGCGGCTCGTTTCTGGTCGAGTGCGGCGATGGCATCGCGACGCAATTGCCCCAACATCGACGAAGGCACAAACCATTCTCCTCCCTGCTCCTCCAACTGATCTGCCTCATAGACGGTATCGCCCAGTTTCGAGAGTTGCTTCCTGATATTTTCATCCTGCGGTTTCTGGGCAATTTCGAATGTTCCTGCAAGTGTTACAGTCGCTTCCGAACCTTCGACGACAGAATCCTTCACTTGTACTTTCAGTTCCAGCTGGTTAGGCGAAGCCTTGAAGAACAGGCAAAGCGGAATACGCCGTTCTGCCGACTTTTTCTCCAAGGTCTGTTCGAAAGCATAATCGAGATTCCGATGAACCGGCATTCCTTTGCGCAACAACTGGCAAATTTTTACTCCCTCGAAGGGGAAAATTTTTTCTCTAACTGGGTCGTAAAAATTCACGCGGAAACCGATAGTCTGATTTGCCACCAATCCGTCGCCGTTATTCAGTGGAGTAATCTCGGGCAAAAGCTGCAAAGAGAACCAGTCGCGCCCCACCTCCTTCACCGTTCCGATCAGCTCACCCATCGACTTCGGACTCTCATGATTCCACATCACTTCCCGTTTCCCGTCGATGCCATAGCTGGTGAATCCGCGATTGAACGACTTGCTCACATTAGGCGTAAAAGTATAGACGCTGCGACCTTCGGAAACTCGTCCGAAGCGGTTGCGAACGCCGTCTTTTCCCAAAATATCGTCTATTTGCCTGCGATAATACGCCACTACATTCTTCACATAGTTCAGGTCTTTTAGTCGTCCTTCAATCTTCAGGCTTGTCACACCTGCTTCCATCAGCTGCTGAAGATACTGACTCCTGTTCATATCGCGCAACGAAAGCAAATGCTTCTGCCGCACAACGGCATTCCCTTTGTCATCCAACAGATCCATCGGCAAACGGCAAGGCTGGGCACATTCTCCCCGATTGGCGCTGCGCCCGGTAAGTGCTGCACTCAAGTAACATTGCCCGCTGATGCAGACGCATAGGGCCCCATGCACGAAGCATTCTAATTCCGTATCGGGCACAGCTTCGTGAATCGCACGGATCTCGTCCAACGAAAGTTCGCGGGCAAGCACCACCCGCTTGAACCCAAGACGACTCAGCAAGCGCACCTTCTCGGGGGTGCGATTGTCGGTTTGAGTGGAAGCATGCAACGGAATGGGCGGCAAATGCAAGCCCAACAAACCCAAGTCCTGCACGATAAGTGCATCGACGCCGGCCTCATAGAGTTGCCAAGTCAGTCGTTCTGCCTCCGGTAATTCTTCATCGCGCAAGATCGTATTGAACGCCACAATGGTACACGCCCCGAACTGATGTCCGTAGCGAGCCAGATCTTCGATGTCGGGAATCGGATTGCCAGCAGCACTACGTGCACTGAAACGACCGGCACCGATATAGACAGCATCGGCGCCATGACGGAATGCTTCCTTGCCGATTTCAGCAGTTCGAGCAGGGGCTAACAGTTCTATTCTTCTCATTTTCGACCGCAAATTTACTCATTATTTTAAATATATACGTACATACGAAGGAAAAAAATAGTTCATTATATAGAAATATTAGCTCATTTATAGAAAAATTTCACCTAAGGAAATGAATTTTTCAAATTTTATGTTTACCTTTACCAAGTCATCGACGAATTTCGCTCGCTTTGCATTGCAGCACCAAAACAAGTCAGAAAGTCTGAGATGGCTGAACCTGGGCAACTCTATACCTAAGGAACATATGAAAAACGTTAACCGAATGTGCTGCAAAAACTAACAAACACAGTATGAAGTACAAATTTCTACGATTCTCTCTGTTGGGCATGCTCGCCATGTTTTTCGGAGGATTGGCGTACGCGCAGGACGAGGTCATCGACTTCTCGACTCTGGGCTACGACAACGCTACTGATGTAACGACCGTACAAGGTGCGAATGTGACACTCACATTCGACAAAGGTACTAACAACAACACCCCGAAGTATTATACCACGGGAAGTGCTGTTCGCCTCTACGGTGGAAACACCATGAAAATCTCTTCAAGCACAAAGACCATCGAAAAGGTGGTGTTCACGTTCAGTAGTGCGAGCAATGACCTCAACACCCCGACGGTTGATGCAGGAAGCTACGACAGCGAAACTTCCACATGGACAGGCTCTGCCTCTGAGTTTACCATCACCCGTGGTGGCACCAGCGGTCATGCTCGCATCCAGAAGATGGAATTCTTCTATGCCGCTGGAGGCGTTACCTATCGTGACTTCGCCGTACAGCTGACAAATGCCAACATCTTTGCAACCGATGTGAACAACTTCGGTGTGAAGGTGGCTGAAGATGGCACATACACCGCTACCGCTGCTGACGACGCCACCGCCAACTTCACCGTTAAGTCTGCCCGCTTCAACGATGCTCAGCACGGTTGGGTGAACTGCGTATTCACAGTACCTGTACAGGGACCTGTAAAGATTGAATTGGGCGACTGCCAGTATGGCGGTCAGAACGGCACCATTACTGACGCTGCAGGCAATACGACAGAAATCAAGGCCAACGCTACGAAGAAGTGCTGGAGTGCTAATGCTCCTCATGAGAACGTAGTTGTAGCTTACTATGCCGGTACAGAGGCAACGACTCTCAGCATCAGTTACAACGGCTACTGTCCGTTCATCGCTGTTACGGCTATCGATTCGTCGGAGATACCCAGTGAGAGTACTGTGACCTTTACTACAGGAGAGGCTACCGATGCTGTGGCCCCAGCTGCTATCAAGGATGCTATCGGAGCCAGCATCACCCTGCCTAAGAATTTCACTATGTATGTGGAGGGTAAGACCCTTACCGCCTGGAGCGACGGCACCAAGACCTATGCTCCTGGAGCTTCCTTCACCTTACCTGCAGAGGACGTTACCCTGACACCGGTATTCACTCAGAATGAAGTGAGCCTATCCGATCGCACAGAGGCTGTGACCTTGAAATACACATTCCGCCGCGATGAAGGCGCTCCTACTGTAGGTTATCAGAACCAGACGGGTATTTGGGTGGCTCAGGCTACCGTTGGTGGCAAAACGATCGATGTTAAGGCAGACTTCAACACCAACAACGGTGGCAAGTTCGCTAACGCCAACTGGAGTGACTGGGCACAGCTGAACGGAGGTACTAAGTTCACCGTTCCTTCTTGCAAGGGTGCTACCATCAGCATAGAAGCCTACAACGAATTGGGTACTGGTGACGGCAAGACCTACACGACGATCGATGGTCAAAGTGACTACACTCCAGGTAAGACTATCAGCTACACTATTGCCGGATCTGCTGAAAATGTAGATGTTGTAATCGGCAACGAGGGCAGCTACTATCGCTACATTCAGGTAGTATTGCCAGTGGTAGAGAGTCAGGGTGGTGAGAACTACGACAATGCAAGTGCTATCGTTACTTGGCCTCTGAACGACCCGAACAACATCGCCTCGTACACTGCTACTCCAGATGGTGTATTTAGCACTGTAGCTGTCAACACCGGCGATATCACCTTGACTGGAACTGGCACAGGTCAGGCCAAACATGCTGACGGTTCTACTGTCACCTTTACCAAATTAAAACCTGCCGGCTCTACCACTGCTGTTGAATGGGCGGTAAAACCTGCAGCAGGCCTCACCTTCACTCCAACCAAGATTAGTGCTTACATTGCTCGTTTCGGAACCGATGCCGAGAATGGTATCACGATCACAGCAAAGGCCGGCAACGGCGAAACAGTCACTCTGGGTAACTTTACTGCTCCTCGTAACAATAAGTCACAGGCTGACGATAAGTTCGGTGCAAGCAGCAACTATACCAACCAGTTCATTATCGAACTGACTACAGAGCAACAAACTGCTTTGGCTTCTGCTGACGGATTATCGATATTTGGTACGGTAGGTGTCGGTTCTACCAAGGAAGGCGGCTATGCAGAAATGACTATCGAAGGTCTTATCAATGGCACAAAGGCAGATATCGCTTCTTATACATTGGCTACTGTTGTTGCTCCTGAGGAGGCCGGTAGCGTCAATGTTTATCCGAAGGCTGACACCTACGAGGCTGGCAGCGAGGTGAAACTCACCGCTACCGAGAAATTCGGCTACGACTTCGAGAACTGGACCGATGCTTCTGGTGCAGTGGTTTCCGAGGAGCCTATATTCACCTATACGATGAGTGGTGACGCTACACTGACTGCTAACTTCAAGAAGGTTGAGACCTATGAATTGGCACTGACGGTTGACGGTACTAATGACTATATGGTAACGGTTTCTCCTGCTCCTACTGTAGTGGATGGCAAGAACATGTATGAGGCAGGTACTGCTGTTCAGCTCACCGCCAACCAGTACGAGGGTCTGGTGACCTTCACCAACTGGAACGACGGTGAAACCAACAGTTCGAAGCTCATCAGCATGACCGAAAACGTTCAGATCACTGCTTCTTATGCCGAAGCTGACATCATTGCAGGCTGGGACTTCTATAAGGCTGGTTCAAATGGTCGCAAGGCAGATTTCGCAGCTCAGGACAATGATGCAGATGCTCTGAATCTGGTGAACACCACAACTGGTGATGTTAGCGGATGGCTTGACAAATCGACACTCGGTGGCGGTGGCTACGAGAGCTTCAAGGGTGCTGCTGTTAACTGGCGCACCGGTGCAAGCAACGGCGACGTAGGTAATTGGCACTGGCAGACGAAGATCAATGCTGAGGCATTTACCGACATCAACGTTCAGTTCAAGATGCTCTACAACTACAATGCTTACCAGAAGTATAATGTTGAGTTCTCTATCGACGGTGAAAACTGGACCAATGCCGGCGACATCACGATGACGGGCGCTAAGGCTGAGGCTTCGTTCGACAAGACGTTGCCTGAGGCTGCCAACAACCAGAAGGATCTCTACATCCGCATGATTGCTGATAAGAGTTCTAACGTGGATGGCGCTGCTTCGGCTAACGACGGCAACACGCTGGCTATGTTCTTCATCACCGGCACGCCGAAACTCGTCAACGACGGTGTGGCTCCTAAGATTGTATCGACCGTGCCTGAGAACGGCGCTGTAGGCGCATCGGCCAGCGGTAAGATCGTGCTCACCTTCGACGAACGCGTCAAGGTGGCCGAGGGTGCCAAGGCTACGCTGGGCAACCTCACCCTCACCCCGACCGTGAGCGGCAAGACCGTCACCTTCGAGTATAAGGGTCTGGAGTACGGCATCGAGTACACCTTCTTCATGGCAGGCAACCAGATTGCCGACCTGACGGACAACTTCATGCAGGATGGCGTCACCCTGACGTTCACCACAATGGAGCGTCCCAGCGTGACGAAGGGTCTCTACGACTATGTGGTTGAGAATGTTGACGACTTGATGGCTGCTATCGCTGCCGCACAGGCTCGAACTGACAAGAATGTACGCTACCGCATCTTCATTAAGAACGGCGAATACACCATTCCGCTCTCTTCGACCATGAAGACTGTCAACGGCTACGAAGTTCCTGAATGTATCACGTTCATCAACACCGACAACGTTTCGTTCATCGGTGAAAGCCGCGACGGTGTCATCATCACCAATGGTATCGACAAGAATGAAACCTTCGCCAGCACATATGGCACTACTTCGAAGTACGATGGCATCGGCAATAGCGATGTCTTCCAGCTGCGTGGTCAAGGCTACTACTGGCAGGATCTGACCGTTGAAACCGGTATGGACGATGCTACAGGCCGCGATCTGGCCATCCACGATCGTGGTACGATGAATATCTACAAGAACGTAGGTTTGAGCGGCTATCAGGATACCTGGACCTCGAACAACGACAATGGTCTCTACTACTTCGAGGACGGTTTTGTTCGCGGACGTACTGACTACATGTGCGGTAAGGGCGATATCTTCTGGAACCGTGTTGAACTGCGCCAGATTGCCGGCGGTTATGCCGCTGTTCCTTCAAAACCTGCCAAGTACGGTTGGATCTACAAGGATTGCGTTATCAACGGCGAAGGCAATGGCGTGGACGGCAACTACACCCTCGGTCGTCCTTGGGGTAGCGGTACACCTATCGCTCTCTTCATCGACACCAAGATGAATGTTGTTCCTTCATCCATCGGTTGGAATGAGATGAGCGGCGGCTGGCCTGCACGATTCGCTGAGTACAACTCTATGACTTCCACCGGCAGCGTTATCGACCTCAGCGGTCGTAAGAAGACCTTCGGCGACGGCCATGAGAACAATCCTGTGCTCACCGCCGAGGAGGCCCTGGAGAACAGCGACCTGCACCGTATGTACGGAGACTGGGATCCAACGCTCGCAACTGAGCAGGCTCCTATCCCAGCTAATGTAAAGCAGGAAGGCGGTAACCTCGTTTGGGACAATAGTGACTATGCTCTGCTTTGGGCTATTGTGAAGGATGGAACCGTCGTTGGTTTCACTACCGAGCCTATGTATGAACTGACCGGCGATGGCACTTACAGCGTGCGTGCTGCTAATGAAATGGGCGGTCTGAGCGAGGCAAGCGCAACCGTTACTGTAACCGCAACGGGTATCTCTGAAGCTGAGGTTCATCAGAACAATGCGTCTGAGACTATCTACAACCTCAATGGCATGCGTGTTGTAAAGGCAAACAACGGCCTCTACATCATCAACGGCAAGAAGGTTTTGGTAAAGTAAACAGAATACTGAAATAATCTTAGCGGCACTTATCTCTTTTTGAGTGATAAGTGTCGCTTTGCTTTTGTCGATTTTCTGGAAAGCATTTCTCGCACTCCGGAAGTGCCGCCGACAGAATCAGCAGAAACTCCGGGACACAGGAAATCGTTTCCGCTGTGTCAGCAGGAACTCCGGAACGCAGGAAATCGTTTCTGCTGTGTCAGCAGGAACTCCGGAACGCAGGAAACCGTTCCCGCCGTGTCAGCAGGAACTCCGGAAGGCAGGAAATCGTTCCCGCCGTGTCAGCAGGAACTCCGGAAGGCAGGAAATCGTTCCCGCTGAATCAGCGATAGAAAATGGTCTGAGTTTTATGGGACAACGAAAATTTTATTCTTTTTTCATTATCCACCTACGAAAATGAAAAAAAAATGACTTTTTTTGAAAAATATTGTCCACTTTCAAAAAAAATCTATAACTTTGCACCGATTCTGGTAAAGTGAACCATCGTTGTAACCTGCTTGAATCTTTTTAAACCTATATCTTACAAACAACTTTTTTTCACAATTAACCTTTTAGCTTATGAAGAAAATTCTTCTTTCGCTCGGAGTGGCTTTAGCTGCTCTCGGTGGAGCCCAAGCACAAAGCAGTTTCAATAGCGAAACGGCTACGTTCAGTTGGGCTGTTGGTAATGAGGATGAAGCAACCGCAACAGGAGATGCCGCCGCTGCTATCCTTTCATCATCTGTTTCTGTCGGCACCGACCTGACTGTATCCACCTACGACGCCACAAATAATGGTGGTGGCACATTGGTTAAGTATAGACCAGCTACCAGCAACGCCGGGGCTGTGGAAGGCGACATGATCGAATACACAGTAAAAATGAAGAAAGGTCTCACCTTTACTCCTACTAGCGTTACTTACGACGTTGTAAAACAGGGTACTGATGGCGCTTACATCTCTGTTTCTTATGCTATGGATGAAGTTGCAGGTACCGTAACCGCTGTTTCTGCTGCTTCCATTCTGCGAAATAATAATGCCAATTCTTCTAGCGCTTCCTTGAATCACACGCTTGAAGTTTCAGGTGTCAGCGGTCGCACTTTTGCTTTCCGTGTTTACATTTCCAACACAGCCAACAACAAAGAGCAAGCTGTTGGTAACATCAAAATCAATGGTACGGTAAGCGGTACAGAAGAAGTTCGCAAGTTCACCAATTTCCAGATTGATTTCCGCAACGATCCATACAAGGTAGTTGCACCTGAGGCAGGTTTACCAAGCGATGTTGCTATTACTGCCGGTTCATTCAACGATAGTCAACATGGCTATAGCGGCGTTGTAATGACTGTTCCTGTTGACGGTCCCATACAGTTCACTATCGGTGGCTGTCAATATAGCAATCAGGCTACTATAACAAACAAGGCCGGAGAAACTATCGCTACTCTTGATACCCGTGGTGCCGGTTGCGACAACACGACCGGTTATGCTCACTCCGTTGTTTGGACCTACAATAGCGAAACAGCGGATGAACTGACCCTCTCTCTGGGGTCTTATTGTCCATTCATCTTTGCTGAGGCTTGCGATCTGATTCCAAATCGTACAGTCAATTACTTCGATGTTGACGGCAAGCTGATCGGTTCTGAGACGGTTCAAGGCGGCAGCGGGCTCGTTTACAAGTATGGCAAGGACGACGTTACGGTGGCTGATGGATATGCCTTCCGCGGCTGGTTCAGTTCCTCACAGGCTTCTGCTGTAAAAATTGCTGAGGGTATTTCTGTTCAGAAGAACCTCGACCTCTATGCTAAGACCAGCCAGATTGAGATTCCTACCAGCTCTACTATCTTCCGTTATCAACTCAACGCCCAAAACTTCTACATTGAAGATCATGAAGCAATTTGGACTAACGGAGGTTCTTTCCACGACGGTCAGCACGGCTTCTCATTCGGTAATGGCAACACCTTGACGATCGCCGTAGCCGGCAATGCTATTGTCAGCATGGGAACTTGCTTGTATAGCGCAGAAGCCAATGCCGTTGTTACCGATAAGGCTGGCAATGAGATTGCAACTCTTCCAATGAAAGCGGAAACCGACGGAACCGAAGTTTCGTTCCAGTTTGCAAGCGAGAAGGCTGATACTTTAACCATTACCTTCGGTGGTACGACCTACATCCATTATATTAACGTATTCAATGTAGTCGAGTTCACCGAATTCAATGAGAACACCGGCTACTTCTACATCAAGTCAGGTGATGTCAGCAGCTTCCTGATTGCTTTGACTTCTGCCAACTCGACAGGTGACGTGAAGATCTTCCTGGAGAACGGCACCTACGATCTCGGTGAAACCGTACTTACTTCTATCTCTGGCAAGAACATCTCTATCATAGGTGAATCGATGGATAAGACCATCATCGTCAATGCTCCTCCGACAGAGAATGAAGGTATCGGAACAACCGCTACCCTGTTGAATACTTCAACAAACCTCTACTTGCAAGATCTGACTCTCCAGAACGCATTGGATTATTACAAGACCGGTGCAGCCGGACGTGCTGTATGTTTGCAGGATAAGGGTGCTAACACCATCTGCAAGAATGTGAAGATGCTCTCTTATCAGGATACATACTACAGCAACAAGGCCAGCAACTTCTATTGGGAGGATTCTGAGATTCACGGCACTGTCGATTACCTCTGTGGTGACGGTAGCGTTGTATATAACCGTGTGAAACTCGTGAACGAGAGCCGTTCTGCAGCTGCAGGAAATGGTAGCGACGTTGTTTCTGCTCCTTACACCACAGAAGGCTTGTGGGGCTACGTATTCCTCGACTGCTCCATTGAGAGCAAGTGCAAGGACTTCACCTTCGCACGTTCTTGGGGTGGCAAATCTACAGCTGTTTACCTCCGCACCACCATCCTTGACAATTCTCTGAACGCAAGCCGTTGGACTGCTGCCGGTATGAACGTTGCTGCATACAAGTTCAAAGAGTACAAGACGATGGATAAGGACGGCAACATCATATCTCCGGAAAGCAAGGTGATTAACTTCACACACAACAGCGGAAACAATGAGATGGAAACCATCCTGACTGATGATGAAGCTGCCGAATACACAGTTGCCAAGATCTATGGCGAGTGGGCTCCTGATGCTATTGCCGCTCAGCTCACTACTACCGTTACTAAGGAAGAAGGTAAGATCACTTGGACTGCTACCGAAGGTGCTACAGCATACGCTGTGGTTGTGGATGGTAACATTGTTGAGATTCTGCCAGCTACTACCCTCGAATATGCTAACGCTGATGCTGCTATCCGTGTTGCAAACGGACGTGGCGGTTTCGGTGAAATTTGCAATGCAAGCACCACAACTGGTATTCATGCTATCGAAACTACCAAAATTGAAAACTACAAGGTTTATGATCTCTCAGGTCGTCGTTCCAACCAGACTAACGGCCTTCAGGTTGTAAACGGTCAGGTTATCTTGGTGAAGTAATTTCAATCGCATTCTATTTAAAAAGGTCGGGGTTCCTACTCCGACCTTTTTAAATAAATTCCGTTCTGTCATTATTTTTTTCTTTTTCATGCAGTATTTTTCCAAAGACGGCATTTAATAAGTAAAACCTCACATAATGAAATATCCGTCTTTTAATTCTTTTTGCCGTTTCTTTTTCGGTTTATGGCTGATGGGAACTTCCGCTCTTCCTGCATTTGCTCAGGACGAAGAGGAAGAAGACCCGGCGCTTCCATACGCTTATCGACACACCATCGATGTTTCCTTAGGTAGCGTCCACAACCTCCATTCATACAGCAAACTTATTGACAAAGGCATCACACAAGCCGGTGCGAAATATGCAGGCATCGACATCAACTTCCGTTACTCTATTTTTCTGAGTCAGCACTGGGGTATGTATGCACAGGCTGAATTTTCCGAATTCACCGTAACCGACGAAGAACTCAGGTCGGAGATGCGCGCCTACTACAGGTCGGTGAATCCGAACTCATCTGGAATCGGGTATTCTGCTTACAATTCGAGTTATATGGAGCACAGTATGTTCTTGGGTGGTGCCGTCTATCGTTACGATGTCGGACATTGGAGCTTCCGCACGCTTGTCGGAGCCGGTATTCGTAAATTTTGGCCAGACGATTTCTGCTATACATTCGGTTCTCCGGTCTATTACTCCGACGAAACAAGCCAGCCGACACAGAGTTCTTCCCATGAAGTGTATTTTTACGCAGGCAATAGCAAAGGTGAGTCGGAGGAATGCTTCCGGGCTTTCGCCTATAACACCACCTTGAAATGTTGCTTCACCCCTCGCCGACACATGTTTTTCACAGCCGAAGTGGCTTGGACAGGAACCATCGGACATTATTTCCAATATACGAAAATATCCCAGAGTAACTATAGTTACGGCAATCATCTGATTGAGGACCCATATTCTCCAACCGGACACGTTTACGTTAGCGGACATGAGACACAGTACAGCCCAATCAGTCAACTGCGCCAACGCATCAGCATGGGTAATTTTCTGAATTTACGATTGGGCATCGGCTGGAACATCGGCTGGAATCGGAATGCTAAATAAAGAAGACCCGTAATATCAAATATAGAAGAATCAAATACAAAATAACATACAGCTATGAAACCTTTGTTTGATACTCACCTTGTTCTGACTTCGGTTATTGCGCTGACGCTTGCTGGCTGCACTGTCGAAGAGTCTGATTACTATTCCTATGGTCCTCACGGAACAGGCAGTCACACCCTAATCGATACGGCTTACGATGCCACCTACGAAATGAGTGCCGACATCTATATCTACTATTTTATAAATGATGAGGAACATCCGCATCGTAACAATTACTGGACTCCCGGCACCATTCTGGCAAACTCGCATCGGTTCGATTTCTATAATTTCCCTATCGATGAAGTGCTGCACTATTTGCCCGATATGCGATATTCCAGTATGAGCAGCACGCTCAACGGAAGCGGATCCACTTCGCTCTGCGTGTATGGATTTACTTACACCCGAGACGAATTGCCTACCAACTGGGGCTCTACCTTCTTAGGCGGTGAAGATTCCATTGTCTGGCATATTCCTGCCCACACATGGTCGTTTATGGTTGCCGATAGCATTCAGCATACGGTGGATGTATGCTTCCGCGCCACAGACGATTATATTCGCTATGAAGTGAAAGGCTCTTGGACCTATCGTGCATCCCTGCGAGCCGACAGTATCCTACTCGATGGTGCACCTATCCCTGAGGTTTCTCCGGAACGTCCCTACCTGATTCATTTTGAAGCACAAGCCGAACGTCAATATAACTAAGTGGAAGCGTTAGAGAAACTGATAGCACCAATTGCCGATGGCGACCGTCGGGCGATGCAGGAACTGTATCGCCTCACCTATCGTTATCTGGCAGGAGTTGCGCAACGGTATGTCGATAATAACGAAGATGTCAAGGATGTACTCCAGGAAGGATACCTTCACATCTTTGAGCATATCAATCAGTTTTCTCCACAGGAAGCTGGATCACTTCGCGGCTGGATGACTCGCATCGTTGTCAACGAATCGTTACGATTGCTCCGGCACAAAGCCCGATGGGATTGGATTGAAACCCGTAATGAATTGCCCGACATTATCGACGAAGACGAGTTAGAAACGGACCAGATACCCATCGCACAGCTGCACAACTTCATCCGCAAACTACCTCCCGGCTACCGGACCGTATTGAATCTCTATGTTTTCGAAGAGAAAAGCCACAAGGAAATAGCCCAACTGCTGGGCATTAAAGAGAAAACCTCAGCATCGCAATACTATCATGCCAAAGCGCTCCTCCGACAATGGATAGAAGATTATCTCAATTATCCTTTAAATAAGAAACCCTCTAACAAGACCAACGATGAAAAAGCAACAGACCGATAACTTACGCAAACGCATGCAGGCGTTCGAACCGGCCGATGCTCCGGATCCCGAAGCATTGTGGGCCGCGATTGAGGCAAAACTGCCTGCCTCGAGTCCGGTTGCTCCCGTCATCGTTCCTTGGTGGAAGCGACCTGTTTCTCGTATTGCTGCAAGCATTATTCTTTTGGCACTTTTGGGGTTAATAGGCACCCAATTATCAAAAAAAGAGCCTTTGGTTGAACAGGAGATGTATGCAGACCTAGATAGGAATGCTGCAGAAGAGATTGTGGCTGAACCAGTGAAGATATCAGAAGAGAAGGATACTGATAGTAACCTGCCTCAACAGCAAGAGCAGAACAAAAAGAGGATACAAACAACATCGCAATCCGTTTCACAATTTACTGGGAATACTACAGAAGAGAAAAAAGAAACTGATTACGCGGAGATCTCCGAAAATGCTGAGTACAGCAAGAGTAGTGGATCTTCCAAATATTCCGGCAACTCTGGCACCTCCAACAAATCTGGTCACACCTTCAATCCTCCACAGCATAACAATACCCACACTGCTATTCCTCACCACCACCGCACCCGCTCCTCTCATTCTCTCCATCTTCAGCTGATGGCGAGTAACACCCTATCGTCGAGCACTTCATTGCAGGGACTTGGGGCCTTAACGCCATCGGCGCACCCCTATCTGGCCAGCGATGGGTATTTTGCTCCAAATGGACCGAGTGTCAGTTCTATTCGCAGCGCTCCCCGATACGATGAGGAGATCACAAACGTCAAACACCGACAACCCGTCCGATTCGGCCTGATTGGCAACTACCCAATCAACCGCCGATGGAGCGTAGGTGTCGGTGTCGATTACACCTGCCTGGTTTCCGAACTCTCGGCCGGCGATTCCCGCTACCACTATCAGAATGAGCAGACGCTGCACTACTTAGGCGTTCCCATGCAAGTAAGCTATCATTGGCTGCAAAACAAGCGCTTCAATCTCTACACCACAGCGGGCACGGAGATCGCTTTTGGTATAAACGGAAAGATGGTCATCGACAATTACGTCAACGACCATCATGCCAGCCATAGCCAAAGGAACATCAAGAACATTCCTTTGCAGACTTCAGTACAAGCCTCAGCTGGTATCCAATATAATCTGCTACGAAATGTCGGAATCTATGTCGAACCGGGAGTTTCCTATCACTTCGACGATCATTCCTCACTCATTACGTTGTACAATCAAAAACCGCTGAACTTCGACCTCAACGTCGGCTTGCGGGTTACAATCCCTTCGAAGTAAGGCACTCGTCCATTTCTCGGGCGACTTCTGCGGCTTTCTGTCCTGCCACAACTGCGAAGTTTTCCGTGCTATCTGCATAGATAATAGCACGCGAACTGTTCACAATCAGGCCGCACTGCGAATTCATGCCATACTTCACCACTTCCTGCAAACTTCCGCCTTGTGCGCCGATACCTGGCACCAGCAGGAACGAATCGGGAGCTACCTTACGGATATCTTCGAACAACTTGCCCTGCGTGGCTCCGACCACGAACATCATCTGTTCCGGTGTGCCCCAAGTCTGTGCCGTACGCAACACCTTTTCGAAAAGACGCTCTTCCGTCCCGTCACATCGGGTGAGCTGAAAATCCTGACTGCCTTTGTTCGAAGTCAGCGCCAGACAGATCACCCATTTGCCCTCGTAACCCAAGAACGGTTTCACGCTGTCTTCGCCCATATAGGGAGCCACAGTCACAGCATCCAGATCCAGATGCTCGAAGAACGAGCGGGCATAAAGCATCGACGTATTGCCGATATCCCCACGCTTGGCATCGGCGATAATAAACTGCTCCGGATAGTTTTCCCGGATATACTTCACCGTTTGCTCAAACGCAATCCAACCCTCCACACCGAAGCATTCGTAGAAAGCTAAGTTCGGCTTGTAAGCGATGCAATAAGGTGCGGTAGCATCGATAATCGCCTTATTGAAAGTAAAGATTGCATCCTGCGCCGGCAAGTTCTGCAAATGTGCCGGCAGTTTCTTAATATCGGTATCAAGGCCTACGCACAGGAAACTGCGTTTCTTCCGAATCTGCTCAAATAATTGTTCTCTATTCATATTTTATATATTAAGGGAAGACTTAGTTCTTGAAACTATGAATCGGTGCAGGAATACGACCGGCTCGGTTCACAAACACTTCGCACGAGAATTTGTTGACCGGCATAATCGGAGCGTAGCCCAACAATCCACCAAACTCGACCGTATCGCCGACCGTCTTTCCTACCACCGGAATAACGCGCACAGCGGTTGTCTTCTGGTTCACCATACCGATAGCAGCTTCGTCGGCAATGATACCGGAAATGGTGGTTGCCGGAGTATCGCCCGGAATGGCAATCATATCCAAACCGACCGAGCAGACACAGGTCATCGCTTCCAGTTTCTCGATAGTCAATGCTCCTGCCAAAACGGAATCGATCATACCTTGGTCCTCGCTCACCGGAATGAACGCTCCGCTCAATCCGCCCACATACGAGCTTGCCATCACGCCGCCCTTCTTCACTTGGTCGTTCAGCAACGCCAAAGCGGCAGTGGTTCCTGGCGCTCCTGCCCTTTCCAGACCGATGCACTGCAGAATGTCGGCCACACTGTCGCCGATGGCTGGTGTCGGGGCTAACGAAAGGTCGATGATGCCGAAAGGAACGCCCAAGCGACGCGAAGCCTCCTGTGCCACCAGCTGACCCACACGAGTAATCTTGAATGCTGTCTTCTTAATGGTCTCGCAAAGCACCTCGAAATTCGTACCCTCCGGCAGATGTTCCAGCACATACTTCACCACACCGGGGCCCGAAACGCCCACGTTGATGATGGCGTCGGCCTCACTCACTCCATGAAAAGCGCCTGCCATAAACGGATTGTCGTCCGGCGCATTGCAAAGCACCACCAGTTTGGCACAGCCTAAGGAGTCCTTGTCCTTGGTAGCTTCTGCAGTCTGCTTGATGATGTCGCCCATCAGACGCACTGCATCCATGTTGATGCCAGTTTTGGTGCTACCCACGTTCACGCTCGAACAGATCAGTTCCGTTTCCTTCATTGCCTGCGGAATGCTGCGGATCAGGAGCTCGTCGGCAGGAGTCATACCTTTCTGCACCGTAGCGCTGAAACCTCCGATGAAGTTCACGCCTACCTCATGTGCGGCTCTGTCGAGTGTCTTGGCTATCTGCACGAAATCTTGCGGTGTTTTGCAGCAGGAGGCACCTAGGATTGCAGCAGGAGTGATCGAGATACGCTTGTTCACAATCGGAATGCCGTACTCACGCGAAATATCCTCGCCGGTTCGCACCAAGTTCGAAGCCAATCGCAATATCTTCTGATAGATGTTCTGGCAAGTCTGCTGCACGCTATCTGTGGCGCAATCCAGCAACGATATTCCCATCGTAATGGTGCGCACATCCAAGTTCTCCTGCTCGATCATCTTATTGGTTTCGAGCACTTCTGAGATATTTATCATAGCCTGCTACCTTTTAAATTCGATGCATCTTGTCGAAAATCTCTTCCTTCTGGCATTTGATCTGCACCCCTTTGTCATCGCCGATGGCATTCAGGCTCTCGCGCAACTCGTCGAAGGGAACTGTGCAGTTCTTAGTATCCACAATCATCATCATGTTGAAATATTCCTGCACGATGGTCTGCGATATATCGAGAATGTTCACTTGCTTGTCTGCCAAATAGGTGCAAACCGAGGCGATGATACCTACCGTATCCTTACCTACCACAGTAATAATGGTTCTATTCATAATGAGTACATTAAAATTCGGACGCAAATATAATTAAATTTTCCATAACTCCGGTGAAACAGACAAAAAATATGCCCGATGAACTGCAAAAACGAGCAGCCATCGGGCAGTTTGTTATTTCAAGATGCGATAGTCGGCGTTCAAGACAGCCACCTGACCGCCCTTCTGCTTCCGTTGTGCTACACGCAGATCGGTGTTATAGTTGAAGATTCCCCAGCGTACGCCCTTCCAGTAAACGAACTCGCTGAAGAACTCCCAGCCCATAGGCTTGAAATCCTGTCCGTCGCCGCTGAAGAAGAACCGGAACTTTTTTGCCGAAACATCTAACCGCAGGCGCAGGTAAATCGTCTGTACCTCCTCACCTAACTGCTGCAGGTCATCACGCCCGAAAAACAGCACATATTTATTATTCTTTTTATATACGCCTGCCAGTTCTGACGGTTTACCTAAAACGGCCAGTCCCGCCCGATCACCATTCAGCATCCCGGAAACGTCCATCGCTATGGTTACTTCGCTGTCGTAACCTATCACTTTCTGCGTGATGGTGTTTCTGGCGTTCTTAAAGGTGGCTGAAGGCAGCGCTTGCAGCACCAAAGCGCCCGGCTGTTCCGTCAGGCTCCAGCTTTCTGCATCGGCGTTATGGTTCCATTGCCATTGTGGCGAAAGTTTCTCTGCCGTGAAGCTATCGCTGGTTTGCGGCAGTTTCTGGCCTTTGCTTTTCAGCGGCATCTTGTATTCAGACACAGGTTCGCCGATGCCGTTTCCGTCTTGATCAATGCCAATCTCCGGCCAGTCTTCCTTCCACTGTACGGGTTGCAGATGCACCACGCGTCCCAAGGTGCCGGTATGCTGAAAATGGTAGAACCACCAATCGCCCTTCGGGGTATCGACCAAAGCGCCCTGATGAGGGCCGTTCACTTTTGTCGAACCCTGTTCGAGCACCACTTTCCGCTCGTAGGGTCCGTAGATGCTACGCGAACGGAGTACGGTTTGCCAGCCTTCGCCTACGCCTCCTTCTGGAATCGACAGATAATAATAGCCGTTGTGTTGCAAGAACTTTGTTCCCTCTGCCACCGGACCTGTATAAACCGTCTGACCCTCGTCGAGCAACTGCTTGCCGTCAGGGGTCATCCGATGTACGATGATCGGTCCGGCACCGTGTTGGCTGCGACCAAGATAAGCCTGTCCGTCCTTATCCCACAGCGGACAAGGATCTTCCCAGCCTTTCACGGCCTTCACCTGATGAAGCGGCGCCCAAGGTCCTTGCGGATGCTTGGCACTGGTCATGAACAGACCTTCGTCCGGCGTGCAGAAAAACACCCAGAACTTTCCGTCGTGGTATCGTAAAGAGGGCGCCCACGAACCTCCGGCATACCTGCCGTTGGTGTTGTATTCTGGGAAATCAAGTTGCGTATAAATCTGTCCGACAATCTCGAAGTTCACCATATCCTTCGACGCCAGCACCTGCATTCCCATATAATGGAAGTCGCTGGCTACCATATAATAGGTCTTGCCCACACGAATCACGTCCGGGTCCGAATAGTCGGCATTCAGAATCGGATTGACATAGGTTCCGGTTCCCTGATCACCCCAAGTGAGTTTAGGAGTTTCCGATTGTGCCCATGCGGCAGCAACAGCACCTAACAAAAAAAGACAAGAAAAGAAGCTTCTCCTCATGGATATTATAAAAGTAGTTAATAAAAAAAAGCCTCAAGCAAAATACCTGAGGCTTGTAAGGTGGCCGCCCTTCGTCTATTAGACGTTGGAATCGTCCCGTAAGGTGGCCGCTTCCTACTCTCCCGCGTTGGCAGTACCATCGGCGTTGCAAGGTTTAACTTCTCTGTTCGGAATGGTAAGAGGTGGAGCCCTTGCGCTATAACGGCCTTACTATGGAAAGCCGAATGGCTTTCAATGGTTGTCCGGCAGCTTAGGCTGTCCGGCCTTATCGCTCTAAAAAATTAGTTGTTGCTGTACCAGGATTCGAACCCAGACTGAGAGAACCAGAATCTCGCGTGCTACCTTTACACCATACAGCAAGAAAAATAGATGAGCCGCTTTCGAGAGTTGAACTCGAGACCTCATCCTTACCAAGGATGCGCTCTACCACTGAGCTAAAGCGGCAACCTGAAAGTGGAGAATATCGGAATCGAACCGATGACCTCTTGCATGCCATGCAAGCGCTCTAGCCAGCTGAGCTAATCCCCCGTTTGAGATTTGCGGGTGCAAAGATAGCAAAAGTTTTCAAGGCTTCCAACTTTTTCTTCAAAATCTTTATCCTATCCCCTAAAAATACCCCACAGAAAGCCTATATTTGCAAAACATAGTTGTCAAAACAACAGAAATCATTTTATTCACATCGAAAACTCGGATTCAATCTTTTTCTTCTTTAATTACGCCCAACTTTCCTACCGAAGGTGAATAATCGTACTATTTGAGGTGGAGAATCGTACAATTTCGATATTGAAAAAGTCTGCAAGAAGGATTTTCCACCGGGAATGTACGATATTCTCCATCGGTCGGTTGATTTTGCAGTACCTTTGCAGCCAGAAACAACCAAACAACAAACAAAAATGAAACTGACAAGCAAAACAAAAAATCGAATGGCGATGGCTCTGTTAGCGCTATCTGCCTGTACAATGCAGGCTTTTGCTGCACAATCGGCTGTGGCAAAATGGGTATTTACTACGGGTTACGATGTGGAAAAGAGCGGCACTACGGCTACCTATACCCCAAACACCTTTGGTTGGTCGCAGATTGCCAATACCAAATGGACCTCTTTGCAACCTTATTTCCTGCCCAACGAATGTGCCTTGGTGCCGGAAGAATGTACTGTTACCGTACATACCAGCGACGGCAAATGGCAGGTGACTTCAAGCGGGTCCGGCCCTAATTACCTGCTGCGCCTCAACACGGCTTCAACCGATAAGTTTACTGCCAAAGAAGACTATATCGACGGTTCGAAGCATGACCAATATTTCGAAGTGTCAATGCCGACTCTGTCGCTCAGCAACCTGAAACTGAACTTCTCTATCGGCGACGGCTCGAGTTCTTCTACAAAGTTCGGTGTGGTCTATTCGACGGACGGCGGCAACACCTGGACGGTGCTCAACGACTATACATCCGGTTCGCACTGGAACACCTATGTCGATGCTAATTATAACCTGAATGCCGACAACAAAGAGCGCCTGATTGTGCGCATGCTCATCCAATCGGCAACAAAAACCAGCAACTATAATCTGAAGTACGTCAACATTCTGGCCGAAGACACCCAGGCTCCGCGCCTACTTAGCACCTCTCCTGCCGACGGCAGTTCCGATGTTCTGCCATCGGGTAAAGTCATCATGCTGTTCAACGAGGGTGTCCAACTGAAAGCAAACACCCTTGCAACGCTGAAGAACAATACCTCTGGCAACACTCAATCTCTTGTGCCTACAGTTAATATAAATAAGGTATCGTTCCCATACGAAGAACTGGATCTTACTACTTCCTACACGCTGACACTGCCTGCCAAAACGCTGTCTGATCTGGCAGGGAATGTCTATGAAGAAACTATCAGCACTTCTTTCACAACCGGTAACACCCGACCTGTTCCGCCTCCGGTGCTCGACAGCTACAACCGTCTGTGGTATCACCGTCCCGCTCTCTACTGGGAGGAAGAACTGCCCTTGGGCAACGGACGTCTGGGTGCAATGGTGAGCGGAGGTGTTGCCAAAGACACACTGCAACTGAACGAAGATACATTCTGGGGACAGTCGCCTAACACAAACTATAACGCCAACGCCAAAAACGTCCTCTCGAAAGTGCAGCAATACATCTTCAACAAAGACTATGCTTCCGCCCAGAAACTGGCCATTCCGAACTGGATGTCGCAAGCTTCTCACGGAGCTCAGTATCAGGCTGCAGGATGCCTCCTGATTGGATTCCCGGGACATCGTTTTGACGATGAGGAAGCCGGACAGACGGCCGATGCCACAGATGCACAAGGATATGTGCGCTCACTCGACTTACAGAATGCGACTGCCACCACAACCTACATCGTAAATGGTGTCACCTATACCCGCACGGTTTTCACTTCGTTCGAAGATGACGTCACCATTGTGCGCATAGAAGCTTCCGAAGCCGGCAAACTGAACTTTAACGTCTGCTTCGCAGCTCCAAACAAGACCAATATGGCCAAACTGGGAGTCAACAAAATTACCGAAGAAGGCATGATTGAGGCTTCGCTTGTTCCTGCTCGCGACCAGTCGGAAAACGTAACCAACAAACTGAACTGCTTTACGTTCATCAAGGTCATCAACGAAGGCGGCTCGCAGACGAACAACACTAAGCAACATGTGCTGGAAGGCGGCCTGGTGGCAGGCAACACACAGGCTCCGACCATCGAAGTGAAGGATGCCACATCAGCAACTATCATAATCTCGTCAGCTACCAATTTTGTGCGTTACGACGACATCAGCGGAAACGCTGAGGCTAAGGCAAAAGGATATATCGAAGACTATCTGAACAAGCAGAAAAACTACGAAACCGCACTGGCCGATCACGCAGCACGCTATCAGGAGCAGTTCAATCGCGTCAGTCTCGACCTCGGACATAATGCCGATCAGGAGAAGAAAGACACAGAAACCCGTATCAAAGAATTCCGTTCGACGGGCGCCGACCCAGGGCTGGTTGCCAACTATTTCCAGTTCGGACGCTATCTGCTGATTTCTTCTTCGCAGCCCGGTACACAACCTGCAAACTTGCAAGGAATCTGGAATCCGAACGCCCGCCAATACCCGGCTTGGGATTCGAAGTACACCACTAACATCAATGTGGAAATGAACTACTGGCCTGCTGAGGTTTGCAACCTGAGCGAGTGCCACAATCCTTTTGTCGAAATGGTGAAGGATGTCAGCGTGACAGGTGCAGAAACCGCTCAGAAGATGTATGGTGCACGCGGCTGGACCTTGCATCACAATACGGACATCTGGCGTACTACAGGCGCTGTCGATAACGGTTCAGTGGGCGTATGGCCAACCTGCAATGCCTGGTTCTGCTCGCATCTCTGGGAGAAGTATCTGTTCTCGGGCGACAAATACTATCTGGCTGAAATCTATCCGGTGCTGAAGGGCTGTGCCGAATTCTATCAGGATTTCCTGGTACGCGATCCCAATACGGGCTACATGGTGGTTTGTCCGAGCAACTCGCCCGAAAATCATCCCGGCATCGGTTCTTACACCGACGATAGCGGCAAACAGATGAACTGCGCCCTGTTCGGTGGTGTGGCGATGGACAATCAAATGGTGTTCGATGTGCTGAAAAATACAGCTGAAGCAGCCCGTATTCTGGGTACAGACACAGAATTGGCCACACAGCTCGATGAACTACGCAGCCAACTGACGCCTTACAAAATAGGCAAATACGGACAAATTCAGGAATGGCAGGAGGACTGGGACCGCGAGAACAATTCGCACCGCCACCTTTCACACCTTTGGGGCGCTTATCCGGGCAATCAGGTTTCGCCTTACACCAATACGACAATTTTCCAAGGTGTGCACAAGTCGTTGGTGGGTCGCGGTGATGCCGCCCGTGGATGGTCGATGGGTTGGAAAGTGTGTCTTTGGGCTCGTATGCTCGACGGTAACCACGCTCTCAGCATCATCCGTAACCAACTCCGACTGATGGATCCGAATGCTACAATGAGCGACAGCGACGGCGGAACATACGCCAATATGTTCGATGCCCATGCACCGTTCCAGATTGACGGTAACTTCGGATGTTGTGCGGGTATTGCCGAAATGTTGCTGCAAAGCCACGCGGGCTTCTTGCACGTGCTGCCTGCCCTGCCTTCCACTTGGTCGGAGGGTGAAGTGAAAGGATTGCGCTCTCGCGGAGGTTTCGAAGTTACAGAACTGAAGTGGAGCGACGGAAAGGTGGTATCGCTGAAGATCAGATCGACTGTTGGCGGAAACCTGCGTTTGCGCAGCAATACTCCACTGAAGATGGCTGACGGTGCTACTCTCGAAACTGCTACAGGCAATAACAGCAATGCCTTGATGCAACCTTACATCATGCCTGAACCGATTGTAGTAAATGCGTCGAAGATTCCGTCCACCACGCTACCTGTCACTTATCTCTACGATATTCCGACAGTTGCCGGACAAGAGATTCAACTGATTGATGCGGATGCTGCTACTGGCATCGGTATAATTGAAAGCAATGGGAGGCAACTCCGTCCCTCTTCCGACCTTTACGCAATCGACGGACGCCGGGTTAGCAGCTCCTATCGCGGATTGGTCATCAAGAACGGTCGGAAACTGATGATGAATTCTTCTGAAAATCAGTAGGCGTCTGCCCTACCAGTTTCTTAAAGCATTTGCTGAAATACTTCGGGTCGGAGAACCCGCAACCATATGCTGCGTCGGCTACGAGAACATTAGGCTGACGCAGCATTGTCTTTGCATGTTCGATGCGCTGATTCAGCAAAAAGTTGTTGGGCGAAGTGTTGAAGACGCTCTTCATGCGGGCATAGAGCAAGGTGCGACTGACAGCCATCGCTTGTGCAAATTCCAGAACCGACAAATCAGAATCGCCGATATGCTCTGCTACAAATGCCTTTGCTCGTTCGGCAAACAGGCGGTCTTCTTCATTGTCGAATGTTTCAACCGGTTCTACCTTCTCTACCGACTCGTGAATAGAGAGCAACTCACGAATGCGTTCGCCCATTACCTCGATACGCTGGTTGCTTGTCAAACGAATGTCTTTGATTTCGTTTTGCAAACGGCGGATATAAAGCACCAAATTAATCAGGCCCAACAGTAATAGCGTAAGCAACAAGCCATAAAGCATCCACGCATACGGCGTTTCATTAAATGCTGCACACCGATGAATGGTGAGCGTCCGTTCGTTACTGGCCCATACGCCGTCACCATTGGTGGAACGCAGATGCAGCACAAAAGTGCCGGCGGGAACATCGGGCAAGGTAATATGATTATCGGTAATGTATATCCAGGAATCGGTCATTCCTTCTATCCGATAAGCGTACGATATAGGAACATTGCGGTTATAGTCGAGTGCTGCGAAACGGACGGTCAGCGTACGTTCGTCCGATGACAAACTGACGGTATCGGGTCCTTCGAATACGACAGGCGGCTGATAACGGCTCTTCTCCAGATCTTCCCCACTTACGCTGAGCACACCTTGCGTGGTGCCGAAAAGAAGATGTCCGTCGGCAGCAGCAACAGGCTTGGTGTCGAGTAATTTGAAGTTATCGCCCAACATACCTCGCACATAATTGGTAAACGATGTGTCAGTTACGGAAAAACGACAGATGGACGCTTGCGAAACCACATAGAGCGCATCGTCCGGACGATAATAAAGACTTTGGCACACATCGGAAGGTAATCCTTGCTCGGTGGTGAATGTGTTGAAACGTATGCTGGAATCTTGCAAAAGACGATCGTCGGTCAGACAAATACCTCCACCACAAGTAGCGACGGCTACCGTGTGTCCGCTGACAGGTTCGATGTCAAGCACCCAATCGTTGCTGAGCGAAGAGGCATCATCTGCCCTCCGATAATGATGCCGGAATGCCATTTCCTCGGGTCGATTTTCAAGCGGACAGGTGTAAAGTCCGTTCAAGGTACCGATCATCAGCACTTGCTGCGGAGTGATGTACAGGCAACGCACCTTGCTGCTGCCATCATCGGTCGGCCAACCGGTCAGCCGATTGCCCGCATGCACAAATCCCTCATTCGGAGCATGCAGGTCGTACATATTCACACCTCCGTGATAGGTTGCAATCCATAGCCTTCCGCGAGCATCTTCGACGATGTCGTAAACATTGTTGCAACTTAGGCTATAAGGGTCGGAAGGGTCGTTCTGAAAGTGTTTCACCACATATCTTCCGCCATCACCCTGAGATGTCAGGCGAGTCAAACCGTCCGGTTTGGCTCCCAACCAGATGCTTCCCTGCGAATCTTCGAAAATGCAATACACTTTCTGTCCGAACGGAACCCGTTTATCCAATAATCTGCCGTCGGATGAGAGATAGGACTGACCCACGCGGACATATCCGTTCTTATCGGCTACCCACGTGCGCCCTTGCCGATCGATGAACAAAGCGTGTATCTCCTCTTCTGCAATCTCGGAGGTCTTAACTGGTTGCAAAGGTTTACTGCCGAACCATACGCGATACAAGCCGCTGTGCGTATCTACCCAGATGCCTCCCTGACGATCGACCAGCATAATGTTGAAATAGATGTCGGAGAATGCCGGCAAGCTACGCACTCGGGCTGCTGTAAGTGAATCGGCTTTATAGGCTCTCGGACGCTGGCTGTAGTCACTCCCGATCTGCTCGAATCTGCCTGTTGTCCGATGGAAAACGAAAGTCAGACTGTCGGTAGTGGTACACTCCAGATTGTGATCCGACAGTTCGCGGATGGTGGCAATCCGATTGGTTTGCAAAGGACTGCAATCGCCTAGTCGCATTCTGAAATTGCTGAAACGATAGCCGTCGTAACGGCACAATCCGTTCCAGGTTCCTAACCACACGAATCCGGCAGAATCCTGTATGGCATACGAAACGATATCCTGACCGAAGCCGTCGGCCTCTCCAAAATGGGTGACATGGATATCTTCGTATTCGGACCTTGCGGTCAGGAAACAAAAGAGTGAAGCGAGAAGGACAAGCAGTCTCTGCATATTCAATTCAGATCCTCTTTGATAAACGTTATCAGTCGATCGACGGCCAAATCAGATGCGATATTTTTCTCGATGCACTGTTTGCCTTTGTAGAGCGAGACTTTTCCAGGACCAGCGCCGACGTAACCATAATCGGCATCGGCCATTTCGCCCGGACCGTTTACGATACAGCCCATTATGCCGATCTTGAGAGTGGCAAACCGTTTGTCGGTTTTGGCGGTTTTGTTGACGGCTGCTTTGATGCGAGCGATGGTTTCTTCCAGATTATAGAGCGTTCGCCCGCACCCCGGACAAGAAATATACTCCGTACGGGTGAACTTCACACGGGCTGCCTGAAGAATGCTGTCGGCCAAATCCACCAGCTGCTGCTCGGTGAAGCCCGGGTTCTCAATCACCAGCTTGTGCGCCACTCCGTCGATGAACAACGCGCCGACGGTCATAGCGGCTTTGAGTTGCAACGACTCCATATCGGTTTCGTGCAACGCCAACGTTACGGTATCGTCTTTTACCGTTTGGCGACACTTCTCGCGCAAGGCTGCACATTCCGGAATCATCGCCACCAGTTTCCGGGCAACAGGTATCTCGCGTTCAGGGGCTTCGGAAAGCGAAACTCGCACGGTATCGCCGATGCCCTCACAAAGTAAGGCTCCGATGCCGACCGCACTCTTAATGCGTCCGTCTTCGCCCTCTCCGGCTTCCGTTACGCCCAGATGCAGCGGATAAGCCATTCCTTCGGCATTCATCTTTTCGACCAAGAGGCGCATCGTACGAACCATCACCACGCAGTTCGAGGCTTTGATGCTGATGACCACATCGTTGAAGTTTTCCGAACGGCAGATGCGGAGGAACTCCATACACGACTCGACCATTCCGGCGGGTGTATCGCCGTAGCGCGACATAATGCGATCGCTCAAACTGCCGTGATTCACACCGATGCGGACAGCGGTATGATGCTCTTTGCAGATGTTTAGGAAGGGCACCAGACGTGCGCGTATCTTCTCAATTTCGGCGGCATATTCCTCGTCGGTATATTCCAGTTTCTTGAACGTGCGACCCGGATCCACATAATTGCCCGGATTGATACGCACTTTCTCGACGATGCCTGCTGCCACATCAGCCACGTTGGCGTTAAAGTGGATATCGGCCACCAGCGGTACATCGTAGCCGTCTTTTCGGATTCTGGCTTCTATTTCCTTCAGGCTCAATGCTTCTTTGGTGCCTTGAGCCGTTAGACGTACGATGTCGGCTCCAGCATCCACAATGCGCTCTATCTGCGCGGCAGATCCTTCTATATCGTTCGTGTTAGTGTTTGTCATCGACTGGATGCGAATCGGATTCTCGCCTCCGATGCCTACTTGTGCCACCTGGCAAACCGAACTCTTTCTGCGTTGGTACATAATCAATGTGAATTTTTCAATTGCACTTATAATCGTATTTCAGTTCTGCCAGTTCCTGATTGGCTTTCACTATCTTCTGTGCCAAATTCTTCTTGTAGGCGACGAACTTTTGGGCCAATTCGGGATCTCCGACCGAAAGAATCTGTACGGCCAGAATACCGGCATTCATGGCTCCGTTCAAAGCAACGGTTGCTACTGGGATTCCGGGAGGCATCTGTATCATCGCCAACATAGCATCAAGTCCTTCCAAACTGCCAGTCAGAGGCACACCTATCACGGGCACTGGGGTTTGTGCGGCCACAACGCCTGCCAAATGTGCGGCCATTCCTGCTCCAGCAATGATGACCTTAATGCCTCGATCGGCTGCTTGGGTCGAAAATTCTTCCACTTCTTTGGGGGTGCGATGTGCCGATAAGGCGTGCATCTCAAACGGAACCTGAAATTCGTTCAGCAAATCAGCGGCTTTCTTCATTACCGGCAGGTCGCTGGTGCTGCCCATAATAATGCTTACAATCGGTTTCATATTAATATTTTTTAAGAGTTATCTAAGGGGAGTAAAAAGGGAGATTAAGGGGAGTAAAAAGGATTATACTATCCATCCTCCCAACAGCATGCAAAGAATGCCAGCCAAAGCGCCTGCACTCACCTGCCCTAACGTGTGGCGCCCCAGATACAGACGAATGGAGCATACAAGTCCGGTCAGAACAATCCAGAGAATCGGCATATAGACTGGTATCAGCAAGGGGAACCGGTAGTAGAGCACCAGCCAGGCTGTTGCCAAAGCAGCATTTCCGGCTGCATGTGCGCTGATCTTCCACCAGATGCTCACCACAAAAGCCAAAAGCGCCAAAAAGAAGGCTCCATAATAGAATTGCAGCGCCCACGACGGCAAACCCTGATTCTGCAACGCTAATGCCTGTATGAAGTAGGTTCCGATCTGAATGCCCAACGGAATGATGCGGTCTTTCCTGTCGCGCAAAGCGACTCCGTTCTTTACGATGCCGAAATGGGCAAGCATAATGATGATAAACGAGGGCACAATCATGCTATAGAACGACACCTCACCCACCAGAAACCAGCGCATCTCTGTCGGCAAAACCCGTAACGGTGTGCAGGTTACCAGAAATATGGTTGCCCAAGTCATGCTGAGCAGCGGGTGAAACAGGTTCGATATGAATTGCAGTATCTTCATCTTGAAGGAAAATATAAGGGTTACTAAGAGGAGTTAAAGGGGAGTAAAAAGGAAGTCGAAGGGACGTTTGTCAGGCTTCCCTTCGCATTCGTGCGGTGGCGAAACCTAACTGTTCGCGATATTTCGCAACCGTACGTCGAGCCACCGGATAACCTCTTTTTTCGAGGGCTGCGGCCAAAGCATCGTCACTCATGGGTGCGGTTTTGTCTTCCTGCTCGATGAGGTCGCGCAATGCTTCCTGGACAGCTTGGTTCGATATGTTCTCGCCCGATGCTGTCTTGATGCCGGTGGTGAACAGATCCTTAACGGCTATGATGCCGAAATCAGTTTCGATGAACTTACTGTTGCTCACACGCGAAATGGTCGATACGTCGTAACCGGTCATAGTGGCAACGTCTTGCAGCACCATCGGCCTCAGTTCTTCGCTGTTGCCGCCGTTCATGAAATAGTCTCTTTGCAAACGGGCCAAAGCGCTGATAACGCGCGAAAGGGTCTCTCGTCGCTGACGCAGGGCATCGATGAACTGGTTAGCGGAATTGATACTTTCGCGAATCATCGCCAAACCGCGCTTGCTGTCCTCGGTTCTGCTCCTGGTCTGCTGGATGCGCTCCTGCATCAGCAGGTAATCCGGACTTATCCGCACGCCATGATAGTAGCCTTCGTTGAGCATCACCACCAGTTCGCCGTCTTCGTTGTGAATGCTGAAGTCCGGCTTGATGTGATTCGCTTTGGTTTCGGCCATTTCGGCCGATGCACTCTGTCCGCCGGGCTTGGGATTCAGACGCGAAATCACATCCTGCGCCTTCCTGAGCTGGGCTGCAGATACGTTGAAACGGCTACACAAGCGTTCGATGCGGCGGGCAGAAAGGTCGTCGAAAGCCTGACTGACCACATCGTAGGCCAACTGTACCTCCGGCTTTGCAATCTTTTCTTCCAACTGAAGCAACAGGCATTCCTGCAAGTTGCGTGCACCGATGCCTGTAGGCTCCAAGCCTTGCACGATGTCCACCAGCACGCGCTCCAGTTCCTCTTCGGTGGTTTCGTGCATCTGGTTGAATGCCAGATCGTCCACCAAGTCGGATAACGGACGAGTCAGATAACCATTCTCTTCCAAACTATCGACCAGATATTTCGCCAGATACAGATCCTCTTCGGGCAGATCCATTTCTTCCAGCTGCTGCATCAGTTCCTCGCGGAAACTGTGGTCGCTGCGATAGTTGGTCAGCGGCGAATAAGTGGGATCATCCGGACTTTGGTTCTGAGTGTTCGGCACCTCCAAGTCGTTATATTCGTAGTAGTTATCATTAAAATCCTTCAGTTCTTCCTGATAGTCGCTGTCCGGATTCCCGTAGTCATCCGTATCGTTGTCCGATGTCTCATTGCCGGTCGGCGCCTGTTCCTCGTCCCGATCTCCGTCGGTCAGTTCGAGCGCCAGATTCTTTTCTGCTTCATCGACTATGAGCTTATCCAGTTCATCGCTGGTTGCCTGCACCATCTTGGCGATCAGCACCTGTTGGGGTGCCAAATGGGTGGATTGACGAAAAACGGTTGTTTGTCTCATTGGTCGATTCAATAGATTTTTGCGGTACCTACCAAACGGTCATAACGGCGTCCGAAAGGACAATAATAGACGAATATTTCGTATTCGTTGGGGGTTTCATAGTGATTACCTTCCACGAACGAGGTGGAAAGCAGGGGCTTCTCCTCACCCGTTTCGGTTTCTTGCATACGCACAGGCACCAGATACTGATAGTTGTAAGCGCCTTCCTTGAGCAGCAGTTCCTTGAAGTAGAGTCCTGCATTGGGATCGTAGTCCATGCGTGTGGTTTCGTCCAGCACCTGCGAAGTCAGATCGCCCACCAGATAAACGCCGCGTGTGCTCAATCCGGCTGGAGCATCGAGTGAGAACATAGCCATGAAGTATTCGGCTTCGATGTTTACGTCATCCACCCGCAGCGCATGAATCTTATACTTCCCGTGCTGATCCTGATCGTAGCGGTAATTGTCCTGATTTCTGGCCAGATCGCGGTTCAGGTAAGCGTAATAGATGGGTGCATGGTAGCGCACATGATCGACGTGCAAACCGGGATAGCGCTCGTCGATGAACTCGAACCGGCGCCAATGGTTGCCTGCCTCGAAGATGAGCTGCTTCTCGTGCTCGTAGAAGGCCTTTCCCTTTTCCATACGGGTGGGATGTGCTATCCAGCGCTCATTGTCGCGCCTGTGGTTCTGCTGCACGTGCACCAACAGTTCAGATGCGGCATCCATGTGCGACAAATGGCTCTCGCTCCACGATAAACCCAGCGTAAGCTGCTGATGCAGCTGCTGGAAGTCGATGTCGGTATTTCCAGATACGGTTCCGTTGGCGAAAACCAGTTGCTCAGTCACGCTGAATGCTGCTACCGCCAGCACGGAATCGGGTTCGTCCTGCACATGAAAAATAATTGCGTAATTACCTGAAATCGCGGGTTGTACATCATCGTTAGGAAACTTAACCTCGTAATGGAAATAATTGGTGAAGGTGTTGAACGAGGGTTCGATATCTTCCACATGCAGCGGCAAAGTCCTGTATTCCAGATAATCCATTTCGCTCAGGTCGTCGGGCTGCCATCGGGCGTTGCAATGCACTACGGTGTAGTCAATCCACGCTTGTTCGTCGGCAAGATAGTCGAAACTGACCGTAATCGAACTGTTGCCGTCCAAACCGATGACGGGCAGTTTCTGGAAGTCGCCGTCGGCGATTACCTGTAGGGTTTTCAGGTTGGGATCGAGCGAATGGGTAAAGACGCTTTGTGCCCCCAACGCCTCCGTGAGGGACATTGAAAGCACAATCGATATGGTCTTTAAGAACTTCACGCTAACGCAGTTGCTGCAAAATTTTCTGTATCTTCTCGAAAGTGGTGATTCGCGTCGGCACAAGCGGCAGGCGAAGCACGTTCTCGCAATAGCCCATCGAACTCAGCATAGCCTTCACGCCTGCCGGATTACCGTCCACGAACAGCAGGCTGTAGAGCTCCTTAAAACGGTGGTGTATCTCGCGGGCGTTATCGTAGTCGCCTTCAAGCGCCAGACGCACCATGCGGCTAAATTCACGCGGCAATGCATTGCCGATCACCGAAATGACGCCTGTGGCCCCCAAAGTGATGAGCGGGAAGGTGATGCCATCGTCGCCCGAAAGCACGTTGAAGCGGGCAGGCTTGTTCTTGATGATGTCGTCAATCTGGTCGAAGTTACCCGATGCCTCTTTGATGGCGATGATGTTCTCGCAGTCGTTGGCAAGACGCAAGGTGGTTTCGGCCGACATGTTAACGCCTACACGACCAGGCACATTGTAAAGAATGACAGGAACGGGCGATGCGTTGGCGATGGCCTTAAAGTGCTGATAAAGACCTTCCTGCGAGGGTTTGTTGTAGTAGGGAACTACGCTCAGGATGGCATCCACTCCGCGCCAGTCGCCTTGCTTCAGCTCTTCCACAACGGCTGCCGTATTATTGCCGCCGCAACCCAGCACAATGGGGATTCTGCCTCTTACGACCTCTGTAACCACTTTGCGGACTTCTGCCCTTTCTGCTGCACTCAAGGTCGGTGTTTCTGCTGTGGTGCAAAGCACGGCCAGAAAATCGGCGCCCGAAGTGACCTGAAATTCCACCAACCGCTTCAGCGCATCGTAGTCAACCGACATATCGGACTTGAAAGGAGTAATCAGGGCAATGCCCATTCCTTGTATTTTTGCCATAATTGTAAAATGTGTCTGTTTTCTTCTTAAAATCGCGGGCAAATATACATATTTTTTATTTTGCGCGCGCAAAAGATAGCAAAAATTTAAGAAATTTTCAGTGCTCCGACTATTTCTGACACATTTTTGCAACCATGACGCTCCAAATAGTCGTCAATTCCGTCAATTATTTGCATTGTGACACTCGGATCGATGAAATTGGCGGTTCCGACTTCGATGGCTCGTGCGCCGCAAAGCATAAACTCGATGGCATCGGTGGCGTTCATGATGCCGCCTAAGCCCACAATCGGAATTTTTACGGCGTTATATACCTGCCAGACGCATCGCAAGGCAATGGGTTTGACGGCCGCTCCGCTCAATCCGCCCGTTATGGTGCTCACCACAGGACGCTGCCGTTCGGCATCCACAGCCATCGCCAGCACGGTGTTAATCAGGCTCACGCTGTCGGCTCCTGCCCCTTCAACGGCTTTGGCGATTTCTGCAATGCTGGTCACGTTGGGCGTCAGTTTTACGATGATGGGCTTCCGATAGGCTTCGCGCACCTTACTCACCACCTCAGCTGCCATTGCGGGCTGCGTGCCGAATCCCATACCTCCGGCTTTTACGTTCGGACAACTGATATTCAGCTCAATACACGGGATTTTGTCGAGTTCATTAAGCATCTCGGCACCCGTCACGTAATCTTCGACGCACGAGCCGGAGAGGTTCACGATCACGTTGGTGTCGAAGTCCTTCAGGTTCGGATAGATATGGTCGATGAAGTACTGCACGCCTTTATTCTGCAAGCCTACAGCGTTGATCATGCCCGACGGTGTTTCTGCCAGACGCGGATAGGCATTTCCCTGTCGTGGGTGTAAGGTGGTTCCTTTGACGATGAAGCCGCCCAGACGATTCAAGTCGATGAAGTCGGCGAACTCTACGCCGTAGCCGAACGTTCCGCTGGCGGTCAGCACCGGATTCTTGAACGATACGCCTGCTATGTTAGTCTCTAAATTTGCCATAATTAATAATACAAGTTTCGCAAGTTTTCAACTCATTCTTTACCATTTCAACTCCTTGATATCGAACACGGGACCTTCGGAACAGACGCACTTATGACCGTCCTTGGTGTCTTCCACGCAGCACAGACACACGCCCAAGCCGCAAGCCATTCTGTTTTCGAGGCTCACTTCGCAGAATCGGGGCTGCTCATTCTGCTTCCAGCCGGCAACGGTTCTGGCAACGGCTTTCATCATCGGCCCGGGTCCGCACACGCGTATAGCGTCGAATACGCCTTCCTGCAAGCGGGTGTGGTTAGTCACGAAGCCCTTCTGACAGTCCAATCCTTCCAGCACACTGCCGTCTTCGGTGGTCACCAAAGCCTCACCGATGGCCTTATAGGCGTCGATTTCCACCAGGTCTTTGGCCGAACGACCGCCCAACAGGAAGGTCACACGCACGCCCATTTCTTTCAATACGGCTCCCGTTTCGAGCAGAGGAGCGATGCCAACGCCGCCACCGATCAGCAAATAATGCTGCTGAGGAGCGCCCAAGGTATAGCCATTGCCCAAAGGATAGACAATATTCAGCCGGTTTCCTGCTCTCAGCAAGGACAGTTTTTCTGTTCCATTCCCTGCTTTTTGTACAAGAAGCCACATTTCGTTCCGCTCCTTCAGGATGCGGTGAATCGAGATCGGACGGCGAAGGAACACCTTAGGTTCATCATCAATGCGAACCTCCACGAACTGACCCGGACGGCATTCGACCATCGGGGTTTTGTCTGCAGGAGTCAGCTTCAGGAGAAACAGCCGATCGGTGAGTCGAACATTATCGACAACCGAAAAATCTTTTATGCTCTTTTTCATACGTTCAAAAGTTTACTATCAAAATAACGCGCGTATGCGCATTTTATTGTGTGAGACCTAAAATCCTTCATCGGAGAGGGGAACGTCGATTCTGGGTGGGTTTGCACGCATTTTAACTTTCTGAAATTCGACTTGCATACCCCAAAATGTTAATATGCAATTTTGAATAACCATCATTTCCGAAGCACATTCCGCAATATACATTTTAAGCGCCGAAAATCACCACTTTTACCATACAGATTACGTTTATAACTTACTAATATATCGATAGTTAAACATTTTGCAAACTCACCGGATTTCGCCCGTATGCAATTTTTCAACGTTTTCCAAAGACAACCAAAATAAAACATAAAGATTTCAATCTATAACTTATTGAAATTATGCAATTTACAATTTCAAAATATTTTGCATATTTCATGTTTTATGTTTTATACATTCTTTTTGCATTTCCTGAATTTTATATGCAAAACACATCTTTTTATTTTGAATTTTTCGGGAATTTACAAATGTTAAATCCGTTAAAATCGGTTCATTTTCGTCACTCATTGTAAAAATCGCGTGCGAAAATAAGTTTTAAAAAATTTGGAAGATCTGGTAAAAAATTGTACCTTTGCTAATGATTTTTTAGAACGACATTACAGCACATGACTTACTTTGAATTTACGAATCACTTCCTCCCCCAGCTGGCTCAGCTCTATCTGAACAAAGAGATCGACTTCCACGCCCTGGTTGACTTCGACCTCTGGAAGAAGGTCTTCCCCGACGTTCCGAAAGCGGACGGATCTTTCTACTGGAACCGGATCTCGTTCAATGCCTTTGCACTCAACGATCCCGAATCTTCTCTCCTGCTGGTTTACAACCTCCCGTTGCAAAACACTCCTAAAGAGGCGCAATTTATTGGCATCAGATTTAACAATAACCGTACTCGCCTAAATATGTATGTGCTGCGTCGTCCCCGCTTCTACGATGAGTTCTGGGATGTGTTCCAATATAACTTCGAACTTGGCAAGGAAATCTTCATCGAGAAACTGCGTGGCACCAACAGCCTCCGCGAATTTTGTGCCGACATCCAGCGGCTCCCTTTTTCCTCCAGCAACAAACCCTCCCTCTTCGACCGTATTGCGACGAAGGTATTCTACAATTAAGGGCTTTATACTCCCTCTTAATTTCCCTTAGCATCGTCCCATAAATAATAAGGTCAGGTTTCCGCAGAGAGAAACCTGACCTTTTTTTTCTATTGTCTATTCCGATTATCCGTACGTCTCGATCAGATATTTCACGAACTGCGGATCTCCGAAATTGATGGTACCTGTGTCGTGCTGGTTGAGTGCGGCAATCTGCTGCATCTCGTCGGTCGCCAGCGCGAAGTCGAAGATGTCGAAATTCTGCGCCATACGCTCTTTGTGGCTCGATTTCGGGATGGCCACGATTCCGCGTTGGGTAAGCCAGCGGAGGGCAACCTGTGCGGCACTCTTGCCGTACTTGCTGCCAATAGCGGCCAATGCCTCGTTCTTCACGATTCCATCTACGCCTTGTCCGCCCAGAGGTCCCCAAGCCATCATTTTGGTACCGGTTTCCGCCAAAATAGGTTCGATGTCTGTCTGCTGGATCATCACGTTGCATTGCAATTGGTTCACCATTGGCTTCACATCCACGTAGTGAGCAAAGTCGAAGAAACGGGCTGCCTGGAAATTCGATACGCCAATGGCACGAACCTTGCCGGCCTTATATGCCTGTTCCATAGCACGCCACGTGCCGAACACGTCGCCGTATGCCTGATGGATGAGCAGCAGATCGACATAGTCGGTCTGCAGTTTCCTGAGACTTTCGTCGATGCTCTTGGCGGCTTTCTCCTCCCCGCTGTTCGAAATCCACACCTTCGTCACCAGAAAGATATCCTCGCGCTTGATGCCCGATTTTGCGATGGCGGCACCCACGCCTTCCTCGTTCTGGTAGGCCTGCGCGGTGTCGATAAGACGATAACCTACTGACAACGCATCGCTCACGCAACGCTCAGCTTCCTGTGGTGGCACCAGAAACACGCCGTATCCCAGCGCCGGCATCTCGATGCCGTTCGATAGTTTAATGTATTCCATAGTTATTCTCTGTTTTGGGTTTGTTAAAGTTTCTCATATTCTTCATTGCCAACGGGTTCGAGCCATTCGTTGCTGTTGCCGGGCTTCACGTCGGTGTGATAGGTCAGGTGCTGCATCCAGCTGTCGCGTGCGGCTCCGTGCCAGTGCTTCACGCCCTCCGGAACGGCAACAATCACACCCGGCTTCAGTTCAACGGGTTCTTTGCCCCACTCCTGATACCATCCGCGACCGCTCACGCAAATGAGCATCTGCACGGCTCCGTGATGGATGTGCCAGTTGTTGCGGCAACCCGGCTCGAAGGTCACGTTGCAGAGCCCGCTCTTATCTAACACCGCCAGATAGCTGTTGCCCGAAAAGTACTGTGCGAAGGCGGTGTTCGGTTCACCGACGGGCCAAGCTGAGGTGGAAATAACCGGCACCTGTTGACCCGTTGCCCCGGCAATGGCAGCCTCGCAGCGCAAAGCCTCTGCCTCCAAGCGATGGGCTCGCAGCGATGCTACAATGCCCTGCAACTGCGGCTGCGTGACGCCCATATTCAGCGCTCCACGCACATGCGACGTATGCTGTGGCATCACGCCTTCCAATCCGCTCAGCGCACTCACAGTCACGAGTTCACGATCCGCATAGGTCAGCACATCACGGGCAAAGATGTCGCCAAAAAGATGTGCTTTCAGATAATAATCCTCTGGGGGACAGAACGCATATTTGAAGGGAACGCCTGTGAGCTGAGTCTGCACCTCGGTGCCCTGCTTCAGCGCATCGTAACCGGCAGGCAACGGCGAGCTTTCTTCTCCCTCTTCGGGCGCCTTGCCCTGTGCTGTACGTTCGTCTATCACGCGCTGAAGTGTGCCCAGCGCATTGAGCGAACGCGGGAAACCCGTATAGGCATACAGATGCGAAAGAATCTCTTTGGTCTGGCTGATGGTCAGTCCTGCCTCAAATCCTTCGTTCAGGGCGATGGCCAGCGACGACTGGTCGCCCCTCGCCTCATTGCAGGCTATGGCGGTTACTGCCGATGCCTGCTGTTCGTTGAATGTCAATGTGTTCATATTCTTTTTGCTTTCTGTTTTCGTACATCCGGCAACCATCATCATCGCGGCTGCGGCAATCATTAGTTTTCGTTTCATGGGCATTGTTCTTAAATTCCGGTGCAAAGGTACGCAAAAATCCCCAAAACTCCTAACAAAAAGTTCGGGTAATTTTTCACATTTTACCGAAAAAAGTTTTTTGCGTCGTCCAACGTCCTGCTTTTCTTACATACAGATCAGAACTTGACAGGCAAGACATAGTTCACTCGAACGGGTTTGTTAAGTTTGTTATTGAATAATACTTTGATACGCTTCAAAACGTTATCTGGGCGCAAAGATAGGGCATTATTTCAACACCTCCAAAAAAAATCGACCAATGGTCGGTATTTATCGACGAACGGAAAAATTGACCACTTGCCCGAAATAAAATGGCACACAGAAAGCACGGAAATCACAGAAAATTAGTAGAATCCGTTCAATACGTGTTTGTTAACAAAATAATTTCTGTGTTTTCTGTGAGTTCTGTGTGAAATTATAAAACACGCCTTTTGTGCAACAAAAAATCCAG